>CAVSIO010000003.1:0-506578 GCA_963728095.1 uncultured Thermoleophilia bacterium
CTGGCCGATCGTCGGCGACCCGCCCTACGAGGGCTCGCGCATCCCGGCGCGGGTGCCGACGATCCTCGACGTCCCCGAAGGGCTGCGTGACACCGACGACATCCTCCAGGTCAACTTCGGCCCCAACCACCCGTCCACGCACGGCGTCCTGCGGCTGATCGTCGACCTCGACGGCGAGGAGGTGGTCGGGCTCGAGGCGGTGATCGGCTACCTCCACACCGGCGTCGAGAAGAACATGGAGCCCAAGACGTGGTGGAAGGCGTCACGTACTTCGCTCGCATGGATTACGTCAGTTCTAGTACAACGAGTTCGCCTTCGTCTCGCGTGGAGAAGATGCTCCAGCTGGAGACGCCGGAGAAGGCGACGTGGATGCGAATGCTCGGCGAGCTCGTGCGCCTGCACTCGCACCTCGTCTGGCTCGGCACCTCCGCGCTCGAGCTGGGGCGATCTCGATGTTCTGGTACTGCTTCCGCGAGCGGGAGCAGATCCTCGACCTGTTCGAGATGGTCACCGGCGTGCGGATGCACACCCGCTACTTCCAGGTCGGCGGCCTGGCCGAGGACATCCCGCCCGGCTTCTTCCCCGATGCCGCGCGTTCGTCGAGTGGATGCCGAAGGCGATCGACGACTACGAGGCGCTCCTGAACCGCAACGCGATCTGGCTCGAGCGCACGCAGGGGGTCGGGCTGCTCTCCGCCGACGACGCGATCGCGCTCGGCCAGTCCGGGCCGGTGCTGCGCGCCTCGGGCGTCGACTGGGATCTCCGCGCGCGACCAGCCGTACCTCGCCTACGACGAGGTCGACTTCCGTGCCCCGTCCACGCCGAGCGGCGACGTCTACGCCCGCTACCGCGTCCACATGGAGGAGATGCGCGAGTCGGTGCGGATCGTCCGCCAGTGCCTCGACCGGCTCGAGCGGATGGAGGGCAAGCCGTGGATCGCGGACGACCGCAAGGTCGTGCTGCCGCCGCGCGCAGGAGCTCCACACCTCGATGGAGTCCCTGATCCACCACTTCAAGATCGTCACCGAGGGCTACCGCGTGCCCGCCGGCGAGGTGTACGCCGCCGTCGAGTCGCCGCGCGGGGAGTCCGGTTGCTACGTCGTCTCCGACGGCGGGCCGAAGCCGTGGCGCGTCCACTTCCGGGCGCCGTCGTTCGCGCGCTCGGGGCGACCGCGACCTGCATGCACGACGCCTACGTCGCCGACATGATCGCGATCGTCGGCTCCTCGACGCGGTGATGGGGGACACCGACAGGTGAGCGCACGCAGCCTGTACGACGAGATCCAGGAGGTGCGCGGCCGTTACCCGGAGGGGACGCGCTCCGCCATCCTGCCGGCGCTGCGCCTGGCGCAGGAGCGCTACGCTGGCTGTCCCGCAGATATCGCGGGAGGTCGCGGAGGCGCTCGACCTGACGCCCGCGTACTGCATGTCGGTCGCGAAGCTCTACGACATGTTCCTGCTCGAGCCGGCCGGGCGGCACACGATCGAGGTCTGCACGAACGTCTGCTGCGGGCTCGTCGAACGCGCAGGCGGTGCTCGAGGCGTTCCAGCGCGAGCTCGGGATCGGGCCGGGCGAGACGACGCCCGACGGCGAGATCACGCTGCGCGCGGTCGAGTGCCTCGGCGGCTGCTCGACGCCGACGATCGTCGCCGTCGACCACCGCTACCACCAGTCGGTCGGGCCCGAGGACGCGCCCGGGATCGTGGAGGGGGTGCGCGGTGGCTGACGGCCCCGTCCTCGTCCTCGCCGGCGCGGAGGAGTCGCCGCTGCGCGATCTCGCCGCCTACCGCGAGGCGGGCGGCTACCTCCAGCTCGAGCGGGCACGCGCGATGTCGCCGCAGGACGTCACCCAGGAGCTGATCGAGTCGAACCTGCGCGGCCGCGGCGGCGCGTTCTTCCCGACGGGCCGCAAGGCGAGCTTCATCCCGAGCCCGGACAAGGTCGCGAAGCCGATCTACATCACCGTCAACGCCGACGAGTCGGAGCCGGGCACGTTCAAGGACCGCGAGATCATGCTGCGCGTCCCGCACCGGCTGCTCGAGGGCTGCCTGATCGCCGCGCACGCCGATCGAGTCGAAGCGCGTCTACATCTACATCCGCGGCGAGTACCTCGCCGAGTACGAGAGCGCTCCAGGGCGCGCTCGACGAGGCGCGGGCGGCCGGGCATCCTCGCCGACGTCGAGACGTCATCCACCGCGGCGCGGGCGCCTACATCTGCGGCGAGGAGACGGCGCTGCTCGAGTCGCTCGAGGGCAAGCGCGGCCAGCCGCGCTCGAAGCCGCCGTTCCCGGCGATCTCGGGCGTGTACGCCTCGCCGACGCTGATCAACAACGTCGAGACGATCACGACGATGCCGAAGATCCTCGAGATCGGACCGGAGGAGTACGCGCAGATCGGCGCGCCGCCGAACTCGACGGGCACACGGGTCTTCTGCCTCTCCGGCAACGTGCGCCGGCCCGGCCCGTACGAGCTCTCCGCACGGGATCACGGCGCGCCACCTGATCGAGGAGATCGGCGGCGGCGTGCCCGAGGGGCGGACGCTGAAGGCGGTGATGATGGGCGGCTCGTCGTTCCCGGTGATGACGCCGGCCGACCTCGACACGCCGCTCGACGCCGACTCGCTCGGCACGAAGGGCTACTTCATCGGCTCCGGCGTCGTCTCGGTGATCGACGACCGCGCCTGCATCGTCCAGTTCGCGCTCCGCGTCGCGCAGTTCTACATGCACGAGTCGTGCGGCAAGTGCACGCCGTGCCGCGTCGGCACGCGCTGGCTCGTCCAGCTGCTGCGCGCCGTCGAGAACGGCTCGGCGAGCGAGGACGACCTCGAGCTGCTGCTCGACGTCTGCGACCGGATCATCGGCAAGTGCCTCTGCGTGCTCGGCGACTCGGCGGCGATGCCGGTCGCGAGCTGCGTGACGAAGTTCCGCGACGAGTTCCGGGCACACCTCGAGCACGGCGGCTGCCCGTTCGGGCACGACTCGTCGCTCGACCGTCTCTTCGCCCCTGTCGACCAGCACGCGCACACCCCGATGGCGACGGAGGCCCAGGCGTGAGCGCCCCGGAGACGGTCAAGGTCACGATCGACGAGCGCGAGGTCGAGGTGCCCAAGGGGACGGGCATCGTCGAGACGGCGCTCGCCGCGGGGATCGAGATCCCGGTCTTCTGCTACGAGCCGCGGCTCGGGCCGCCGGTCGGCGCCTGCCGCATGTGCCTCGTCGAGGTGGAGGGGATGCCGAAACCGCAGGCGGGCTGCACGCTCACCGCGCAGGACGGGATGATCGTGAAGACCGCGCGCACCTCGGAGAAGGCGGCCGAGGCGCAGAACGCGACGCTCGAGTTCATCCTCGTCAACCACCCGCTCGACTGCCCGGTCTGCGACAAGGGCGGCGAGTGCCCGCTCCAGGACCTGACGTTTCGGTACGGCCCCGGCTCGACGCGCATGAGCTTCGAGAAGCTCACGTTCGAGAAGCCGATCCCGATCTCGCCGGCGATCTCGCTCGACCGCGAGCGCTGCATCCTCTGCTACCGCTGCACCCGTTTCAGCGAGACGGTCTCGGAGGACGGGCAGCTCGTCGCGCGCAACCGCGGCGCGCTGTCGGTGATCGCCACCTTCGAGGACGAGCCGTACACCGGCGCGTTCACGGGCAACGTCACCGAGCTGTGCCCGGTCGGCGCGCTGCTGCCGACGCAGTACCGCTTCGAGGCGCGCCCGTGGGAGATCGTCAACGTGCCGACCGTCTGCGGCATGTGCCCGGTCGGCTGCAACACCCACGCGACGGTGCGCGAGGGCAAGGTGAAGCGGATCCTCTCCCGCAACCACCCGGAGATCGACGAGGGCTGGATCTGCGACAAGGGCCGCTTCGCGTTCACGCACCTGCGCGCCGCCGACCGCCTCGTCGACCCGCTCAAGCGGGTGCGGCGACGCGGCTTCGAGCCGATCACCTGGGACGAGGCGCTGGACGAGGCGGAGCGCCTGCTCCGCGCGGCGCACGGCCGCATCGTCACCGCGCTCTCGGGCACCGAGACCGTCGAGCAGGCGTACGCGCTCGGGATGCTGCTGCGACACGGGCTCGACTCGCACGCCGCGGTGCTGGCCGAGGAGGTCTCGGGCGCGCTCGACGCGTACCGGCTGCCGCTGTCCGCGATCCGCGACGCGCAGGTCGTGGTCGTGCTCGGCGACGTGCCCGTGGTCGAGCGGGCGCCGGTCGTGGATCTCTGGATCCGGGCCGCGCGCCGCAACGGCGCCCGCATCCTGACCGAGCTCGACGAGGAGGCCGTGCAGGCCGCCGACCGCGCGGTGCTGATCTGGTCCGGCCCCGGCGGCCGCGCCGGCGCGACCGTCGCCCGTCACGCGGAGCGCCTCGGCCTCGCCGGCAAGGAGGGGTGTGGCGCCTTCTACCTGCCGGAGACCCCGAACGGCCGCGGCGTCGCCGACGCCTGGGCCGCCTGCTGCGACGACGACGTGGCGAACCCGGAGCCGATCGGCCTGCTGTTCGTGTCCGGAGACGAGGCGGCGAACGACCCCAACGTCCGCGCCCTGGCCGAGCAGGCGGAGGCCGTGATCGTCGTCTCGATGTTCCACGGGCTCAGCGCCGGCTGGGCCGACCTCGCCCTCCCGGGCACGAGCCCGCTCGAGCGCGACGGGACGATGGTCAACCTCGAGGGCCGCCTCCAGCGGCTGCGCCGGACGGCGACGGCGCCCTGCCCGGACGAGCTCGACTGGATCTCGCAGCTCGCCGCCCGCTTCGGCGTCGAGCTCGCGCCGCACTCGTCCGCGATCTTCGCCGAGGTGGCGGAGCGCTGCTACGGAGGCCTGCCCTTCGGCGACGTCGGCGAGCGAGCGCCGCTGCGCGGCTACCGGGAGGCGCCCGTGCACGTCGTCCAGGAGCCGCTGCCCGAGCCGCATCCGGCCCTGCCGGCCGGCGCGCTCCGCCTCGTCGCCTACAGGCCGCTCTTCTCCGGCCCCGCCGTCGAGCGCGTCCCGGAGCTCCAGTTCCAGCGTCCCCCGGCGGAGGTCCGGCTCGCGCACGCGGACGCGCGCGCCATGGGCATCGCATCGGGCGACACGGTCACGGTGTCGCGCAACGGCACCTCGGTCGAGCTGAGCGCGAGCCTCTCCAAGGATGTGCGCCCCGGGACGGCCCTGGTCGCCCTCGAGCACGCGCAGGGCCTGAGCGGCCGCGTCGAGCTGGCGCGATCGGCTCCGCAGGAGGCGGGCGCGTGATCGAGCCCTGGTGGATCTCCCTCATCAAGGCGGTCGTGATCGTCAACGTCGTCCTCGTCCTGTTCGCCTACCTGACGCTGATCGAGCGCAAGCTGATGGGCCGGATGCAGCTCCGCTACGGCCCCAACCGGGCCGGCCCGTTCGGGCTCCTCCAGCCGATCGCCGACCTCGTGAAGCTCGTCCGCAAGGAGGCCTTTGCGCCGTCGAGCGCGATCGCCGCGCCGTACATCCTCGCGCCGGTCATCTCGGCGTTCACCGCGATCGCGGCCTTCTCGGTGATCCCGTGGGGCCCCGGCTGGACCGTCAACGGCTGGCGGATCAACGGCGAGGTCGCAAACGTCTCGATCGGGCTGCTGCTGATCTTCGCGCTCGGCTCCGTCGGCATCTACGGCTTCATCGTCGGCGGCTGGGCCTCCGAGTCGAAGTACTCGCTGCTCGGCTCGATGCGCACCTGCGCGCAGCTCGTCTCCTACGAGGTCTCGCTCGCGCTGTCCGTGCTCGGCGTCGTCATGCTCGGCCGCTCGCTCAACCTGTCGGAGATCGTCCACCGCCAGGGCGAGTTCCTGCCCTTCGTCGCGCCGCAGTTCGTTGGGATGCTGATCTTCTTCGTCGGCGGCATCGCCGAGACGAGCCGGGCCCCGTTCGACCTCCCCGAGGCCGAGCAGGAGCTCGTGGCCGGCTACCACACCGAGTACTCAGGGATGCGCTGGGGCCTCTTCCAGATGGCCGAGTACATCAACATGATCACGCTCTCCGGCCTGATGGTGACGCTCTTCTTCTCGGGCTGGCACGGGCCGTGGGACATCGGCCCGGTCTGGTTCGTGCTGAAGATGATGGGCGTGCTCTTCGTCTTCATCTGGCTGCGCACGACGCTGCCGCGGCTGCGCTACGACCAGCTGATGCGCTTCGGCTGGAAGGTGCTGCTGCCCGTGGCGACGATCAACGCGGTGGTCACCGCGCTCCTGGTGGTGGCGTTCTAGATGAGCCCGCAGCCGACCTCCACGCTGAAGGGCTTCGGGGTCACCTTCAAGCAGATCTTCAAGAAGCCGATCACGCAGCAGTACCCGGAGTACAAGCGGCCGCTCTACCCCCGCTTCCGCGGGCGCCACCGGCTCTGGCGGCACGAGAACGGGCTCGAGAAGTGCGTCGGCTGCTCGCTCTGCGCGGCCGCCTGCCCGGCGGACTGCATCCGCGTCGTTCCCGCCGAGAACACGCCCGACAACCGCGTCTCGGCCGGCGAGCGCTACGCGCGGATCTACGAGATCAACCTGAGCCGCTGCATCTTCTGCGGCTACTGCGAGCTCGCGTGCCCCTTCGACGCGATCACGCTCGGCAACGAGTTCGAGATCTCGGAGCACAACCGCGACGACCAGATCTACACGAAGGACATGCTGCTCGCCGAGCCGGTGAAGAGGGTGCCGGTCGCCGACCCGGCGCTGTACGACACCCCGATCCCCTACTACAAGAGCGACTCGTGATCCTCGCGGCCTCCGCCGGCAACATCCTCGTCTGGGCCGTCTGGGTGGTCGCCGGCTTCGCCTGCCTCGCTCGGGCGTCGCGGTCGTCTCGTTCTCGAACCCGTTCTTCTCGGCGCTGGCGCTGATCGGGAACCTCGGCTCGCTCGCGGTGCTCTACCTGCTCGTCTCGGCGGAGTTCGTCGCCGCGGCGCAGGTGCTCGTCTACGCGGGCGCGGTGATGGTGATGTTCCTGTTCGTGATCGCCTACGTCGGGCCGCGCGTGGAGACGCCCTGGGCGAGCGGGCCGAGCTGGCAGACGCTCGGCGCCGTGCTCGCCGCCGGCTCGCTGATGGTGGAGATCGTCGTCGTCGTGGCGCTCAAGGCAGGCGGCTCGCTCCGGCACGCCGAGCCGGTGGGCTCGGCGTTCGGCTCGCCGGGCTGGATCGGGCGGCTCTTCCTCACCGACCACCTGCTCGCCTTCGAGATCACCTCGATCGTGCTGCTCGTCGCCGCGGTCGGGGGCGTCATCCTCGGCGCGCACGCGCGGCGCCCGGTGGGGGCCGACGAGCTCCGAGAAGTCGCGGGAGGCGGCGGAGGCCCGGTGACCGGCCCCGGCGTCGCCTGGTACCTCGGCGTGGCCGCGTTCCTGTTCGGGACGGGCGCGCTCGGCGTGCTCGTCCGGCGCAACCCGCTGATCGTGCTGCTCTCGCTCGAGATCATGCTGAACGGGGCCAACCTCGCCCTGATCGCGTTCTCGCGCCAGGTCCACAACGGCGCCGGCCAGATCTTCGCCCTCGCCGTGATGGCGGTCGCCGCCTCGGAGGTGTGCGTCGGGCTCGGGCTCGTCGTCGCCATCCACCGGCGCCGGCTCGCGCTCGACGTCGACCGGCTCTCGGAGCTGCGCGGATGAGCGTGACCGACTCGATGGCCGGCGGCGCCTGGCTCTGCCTGCTCGCCCCGCTCGCCGCGACGATCCTGATCCTGCTCGGCGGAACGCGGATCTCGCGCAGCGCCGCGGCCTGGCTCTCGACGGGGAGCGTGTTCGTCGCCTTCGCCGGTGCGGTCTGGGCGTTCCTCGCGCTGCGCTCGCAGGCGGGGCACGAGGGCACGGTCTCGACCGCCTGGACATGGCTCCAGGCCGGTGGGTTCCGACCCGGGATGTCCGTGCTCGTCGACCCGCTCAGCTCGATGATGATGCTGATCGTCAGCGGCGTCGGCGCGCTGATCGTCCTCTACTCGATCGGCTACATGCACGGCGACGACGAGGAGCGGCGCTACTTCGCGTACATGTCGCTGTTCGTCTTCTCGATGCTGCTGCTCGTCGAGGGCGGCAACCTGCTCCTGCTGCTCGTCGGCTGGGGGCTCGTCGGCCTCTCCTCGTACCTGCTGATCGGCTTCTGGCACGAGCGGCCGAGCGCGGTCGCCGCGGCGAAGAAGGCCTTCGTGATGAACGCGTTCGGCGACGCCACGATGGCGCTGGCGCTGTTCGTCCTGATCGCCCACTCCGGCTCGCTCGGGTTCGGCGACGCGTTCCAGACGGCGGGCACGCTCTCGCAGACGACGGTGGACCTCGTCGCGCTCGGCCTGCTCGGCGGCGCGGTCGCGAAGTCGGCGCAGCTCCCGCTGCACACCTGGCTGCCGGACGCGATGGAGGGCCCGACGCCGGTCAGCGCGCTGATCCACGCGGCGACGATGGTCACCGCCGGCGTCTACCTGATCGCGCGCACCCATCCGATCTTCGAGCAGGCGCGCGCGGTCGAGCTGATCGCCGCCGGCACGGGCGCGCTGACGCTCGTCGTCGCCGGGCTCGTCGCGCTCGTCCAGACCGACATCAAGCGCGTGATCGCCTACTCGACGATGTCGCAGATCGGCTACATGTTCCTCGGCGTCGGGGTCGGCGGCTACGCGAACGGGATGTTCCACCTGATGACGCACGCCTTCTTCAAGGCGCTCCTGTTCATGGGCGCCGGGCTCGTCATCCACGCGCTCGCCGGAGAGCAGGACATCCGCAAGATGCGCGGGATCGGCTCGCTGATGCCGTTCACGAAGTGGTGCTTCCTCGTCGGCGCGCTCGCGCTCGTGGGCGTGCCGCCGTTCAGCGGCTTCTTCTCCAAGGACTCGATCGTCGCCTCGACGCTCAACCTCGGCTGGTACGGCTGGATCTTCTGGGCCTGTGCGGTCGCCGGCGCGTTCCTCACCGGCGTCTACACGTTCCGGCTCTGGTTCCTCGTCTTCCCCGGCAAGCCGAGCGAGTTCGTGGAGCGCCAGTTCGGCTCGCACGCCGAAGGAGGGGAGGAGGCCCAGCACGGAGGGGGCCGTGGACGATGCTCGTGCCGGTCGGGATCCTCGCCGTGCTCGCCGCGGTCGGCGGCTGGATCCAGTGGGCGCCGAAGTGGGCGTACGTCACCGACTGGCTGCACCCGGCGGCGGCGACGCTCGCGGTCGCCGAGCCGAGCTCGACGCAGGAGTACGTCACCTCCGCGGTGACCGTGCTCGTCGGCCTCGCCGGGATCGCGGTCGCGTGGGCGATCTACTCCCGGCACCGGGTCGCGGTCGCGGGCGTGCCCGCGTTGCGACGGCTGCTCGAGCACAAGTTCTACTTCGACGAGGCGTACGACGCGGTCTTCTACCGGCCCGCGTCGGCGCTCGCCGCGCGGCTGCGGAGCGACTTCGAGGAGCCCGTCGTGCTCGCCACCGGCACCGAGTTCGGCGAGACGGCGCTCGACACGGGCCGCGCGGTGCGGCGGCTCCAGACCGGGCTCCTGCGCACGTACGTGTTCTTCCTCGCGGGCGGCGCGGCCGTGATCGCGGCGATCTTCCTGGCGGTGCACTAGATGGCGACGATCACCTCCCTGCTGATCTGGCTGCCGATCGCGGCGGCGCTCCTGGTCTGGGTGCTGCCGCTCTCCCGCTTCGCGACGGGCAGCCTCGCGGTCCTGGTCTCGCTCGTCGAGGTCGGCCTCTGGATCGAGCAGGCGGTGCGCTTCGACTTCGGGCGCAGCGGGCTCCAGTTCGCCCAGCGGACGAGCTGGATCCCCGACTTGCACGTCTCCTACCACGTCGGCGAGTACGGCTTCTCGCTCTGGCTCGTCGGCCTGACCGCGATCGCCATGGCGGCGTGCATCGGCTACGGGTTCTGGGTCGGCCGCGACCGGCCGCGCGCGTACTTCGGGCTGATGCTCTTCCTGACCGGCGCGACCGTCGGCGTGTTCGTCGCGCAGGACCTGCTCCTCTTCTACGCCTTCTTCGAGGCGATGCTGATCCCGCTCTACGTCCTGATCGGCGTCTGGGGCGGCCCCGGGCGGCTCGGGGCGACGATCAAGTTCCTGATCTACACGATGACGGGCTCGCTGTTCATGCTCGCGGCGATCGTCGTCTACGGGATCCAGGCCGGCACCTTCGACCTCGTGGACGGCCCGGCGAGCCTGAGCCGCTGGCTCTTCCTCGGCTTCATGCTCGCCTTCCTGATCAAGGCGCCGCTGTTCCCGTTCCACGGCTGGCTGCCGGACACCTACCGCGAGGCGCCGCCCGAGGTGACGGCCGTGCTGTCCGGCGTGATCGCGAAGGCGGGCGTCTACGGGATGCTGCGGATCGCGATCGCCAAGTTCCCCGAGCCGACGGCGTACTACCGGACGGCGGTGCTCGCGCTCGCGGCGGCCGCGCTCGTCTACGGCTCGCTGCTCGCGTTCCGCTCGGCGGACTTCCGCGGCGTCGTCGCGTACTCGTCCCTGGCGCAGTCGGGGCTGATCGCGCTCGGGCTCTTCTCCGGGACGAACCTCGGCCTCGACGGCGCGGTGCTGCAGATGGTGGCGCACGGGCTCGATCTCGACCTCGCTCTTCCTGATCGCCGGCGCGGTCGAGCGGCGGACGACGACGGGCGAGCTCGCGCTGCTCGGCGGGATGGCGCGCGGCCGCCCGGCGCTCGCGACGCTGCTGATGACGGTCGGGATCATCTCGCTCGCGGTGCCCGGCTCGGCCTCGTTCGCCGGCGAGTTCCTGATCCTCGCCGGCTCGTTTCAGCGCGCCTGGTGGTGGGCGGTGCTGGGCGCGACCGGGGTCGTGCTCGCGGCGATGTACATGCTCCGCCTGATCTCCGCGGTGCTGCACGAGGCGCGCGGCTCGGTCGTCACCGACGCGGCGCTCGACGTGCGCCCCGGCGAGCTCGCACTCGTCGTGCCGCTCGTCGCCCTGCTGCTCGTGCTCTCGGCGTGGCCGGCGGGGATCAGCCACCACTCGTTCGCGGGCGACGCGCCGACCCAGGCCGTGCAGGGGCAGTTCCGATGACGACGCTCGCCGCCTCGATCCCTGCGCCGCACGTCGACTGGTTCGCGATCTCGACGATCCTCGTCCTGCTCGGCGCCTCCGGGATCGCGCTGCTCGGAGCGGTGCTCGTGCCGAGCGGGGCGCGACGCGCGTTCGCGACGGCGGTCGCGGCGGCCGGCTTCGCAGGCGGAACCGTCACCTCGGTCTGGCTCTACGTGGACAGCGCCGGCGGGCACCGCGTGATCGCCAACGCCTTCTACCGCGACCGCTGGACGGCGCTCGCACAGGTGATCGTGTGCGCGACCGGCTTCGCGACGGCGCTGCTCTCGGCCGAGCACGTGCCCGGCCGGCGGCGCGGCGCCGATCCGGCCAGGCGGGACGACCACATCGCGGAGTACTTCGCGCTCCTGCTCGCGTCCGCGGCGGGGATGACGTTCTTCGTCGGCGCCGCGAACCTGATGACGCTCTTCCTCTCCCTCGAGTGGTTCTCGATCGCGCTCTACGTGATGTGCGCGATCGACTACGACCTCGAGGGCTCGCTCGAGGCGGGGTTGAAGTACCTCGTGATCGGCTCGTTCGGCTCCGCCGCGCTCCTGTTCGGCTCGGCGCTCGTCTACGGGGCGACCGGCCAGCTCGGCTTCACCGAGATCGCGGCCGCGGTCGGCGTCAACGACCTGAGCGGCGACCTCCTGCTCGTGCTCGGGCTGGCGCTGATCGTCGCCGGGCTCGCGTTCAAGTCGTCGGCGGCGCCGTTCCACATGTGGACGCCCGACGTCTACGAGGGCGCGCCGACGCCGGTGACGGCGTTCATGGCCGCGGCGACGAAGGTTGCCGCGCTGCTGCTCGCGCTGCGGGTGCTCGAGAGCTCGTTCCCCCAGGAGGCGCACCTGTGGACGTGGGCCTTCGCCGGGATCGCGGTCGCGTCGCTCGCGATCGGCAACTTCGCGGCGCTCGTGCAGCGGAACGTGAAGCGGATCCTCGCGTACTCGTCCGTCTCGCACGCGGGCTTCATGCTGATCGGGCTCAGCGCCGGCACCGCGCTCGGCGGGCGGGCGCTCATGTACTACCTGATCCCGTACGCGGCGATGGCCTTCGGCTCGTTCGCGGTCGTCGCGGCGCGCGAGCGCGAGCTCGGCGAGCCGGTCACGCTCGACAACCTCGCCGGCTTCGGCTGGGAGCGCCCCTTCCTCGGGGTCGCGATGTGGCTGTTCATGTTCGGCTTCGCGGGGCTGCCGGTCGGCGGCGGCTTCGTGGGGAAGTTCTACGTCCTCTCCGCCGCGTACGACCACGGCTGGGCCTGGCTCGTGATCGTCGGCGTCGTCGCCACGCTCGTGAGCCTCTACTACTACCTCGGGATCGTGCGCGCCATGTACATGCGGCCGAGCGCCGAGCTGCGGGTGGCGCCCGTGAGCGGCGGCGCGCCGCCGCGGGAGGCGCTGCTGCACGTCTCGGTCGGGCTCGCGGTCGGGGTGTCGGTCGGGTCGCTGGTCGCCGTCGGTCCGCTGATCACGCTGGCGCGGCACGCGGCCGGGTCGCTGCCGTTCTAGGTGCGCACGCTCCCACTCGTGCTCGTGGGGATCGTCATGGCGGGCTGCGGCGGCGGCGCGCAGACGTCCACGACGTGCACGAGCCCGAAGCAGGTGCGCGCTCTCGCGCAGCTGCGCACCGACGTCGCCGCACTCCGGCGCGCCGCCGCGCACCCCGGCCCGGACACCCTGCACGGCAACGCGGCCGTGAACCACGCCACCGACCGCTTCCTGCTCGACGTGGCGACCGCGCCCGTCGACCCGCTCGTCCGCAACCGGATGATCGACCACGCCGCGGCGGCGCTGCTGGGCGCGTGCGAGCAGTGCTTCCAGGCGCTCGAGGCGCAGCGCCCGATCCCGGCGATCGCGCACGCCCACCAGGGCGAAGCCTGCCGAGCCAAGTAACAGTCTGTTACCGGGAGCTCAGGGCGTCGCGTTGATGCGCACCGCGGCGGGGCGGTGCCGCGGGCGGGCGCGCGGGCGGAGCGAGACAGGCTCGAGCAACCAGGCGAGCGTCGGGCACGAGGTACGCGAGCACGGCGGCCGCGGCGCGCGTAGGAGACGAGCGGCGGAACGGCCGCCCCCTGGGCGGCGTTCTCGCGCACCGCCGACGCGACGACGAGGAGGGTCAGGGCGAAGCCGCTCGTGGAGGCCCGCAGAAGGGCGCGCCGGCCCTCGAGCGCGTCGCTGATCGAGACGAAGGCGGCCGCGGCGGCGGCGGGGACGGCGAGCAGGCCGAGGTAGAACGCGGCGCGGTGGCCTCCGACGCCGTCCGCAAGCAGCACGCCGAGCGCGAGCGTCAGCGGAAGCAGCCGGGAACCCATCGTCGCCTGATTCGCCCCGCGCGCCGAGGCTCCTTCCCGCGTGCGGAGCCTTCCGCGACTCGGTTACGCTCGCTCGACCAGAGGACGAAAGGAGAGACGATGGCGGACACGACGCTCACCTGGCTCGGCCACTCCGCCTTCCGGATCGAGACGCCGGGAGGCAGGCGCATCTACGTCGACCCGTTCCTGAACGGGAACCCGAAGTGCCCCGAGCCCGAGCTGCAGCCGGAGCGCGTGGACCTGATCGCCCTGACCCACGGGCACGGCGACCACGTGGGCGACACGGTGGCGCTCGCGCAGCAGCACGGCTGCCCCGTCGTCGCGCAGGTCGAGCTCGCCGGCTGGCTCGGCAACCAGGGCGTCGAGCAGACGCACGACCCGAACAAGGGCGGCACCGTCGAGGTCGCGAGGGTCAAGTTCACGCTCACGAACGCCCACCACTCCAGCTCGACCAGCGACGGCACCTACGCGGGCGAGCCCTGCGGGATCGTCGTCGAGGTCGAGAACGGGACGAAGCTCTACTTCGCCGGCGACACGTGCGTCTTCGGCGACATGCAGCTGATCGGGCGGATCTACGCGCCCGACGTCGCCGTCCTGCCGATCGGCGACCACTACACGATGGGCCCCCGCGAGGCAGCGGTCGCGCTCGAGCTGCTCGGCGTGAAGCGCTGCGTCCCGTGCCACTGGGGGACGTTCCCCGTCCTGACGGGGACGCCGCAGCAGCTGCAGGAGCTCGCCCCGGGCGTGACGGTGGAGCAGATCCAGCCGGGAGACTCGGTATCGCTGTGACCACCCCTGCCGGATGAGGGAGCGCTGGTGGGGCGCGAGCGGCCGGCGCGTGCCGGAGCTCGCCGCCGAGGGGGACGAGGCCGTGCCCGTGGACGAGGCGCTCGTCCTCGACGGCGCCGCGGACGTCGAGCGGATGCGGGAGGCCTTCGCCGCCGGCACGCCGGTCGTCGTGCGCGCCTCTTCGCCCGAGGAGGTGCACGCGGCGCTCGCGCGGCCCGAGGTGGCGTGCGTCCTCGTCCCGGCCGATCGTCCCGGGCTGCTCTCCCTCGACCTGACGAAGCTGACGTATGGGTAGCCGCCCGCCGCTCGTCTCGACGTACTCGATCGCCGCCTGCGACCTCGAGGCGGGCCAGTGGGGCGTCGCCGTGCAGTCGAAGTTCCTCGCCGTCGGCTCGGTCGTCCCGTGGGCGGAGCCGGGGGCCGGCGCGCTCGCGACCCAGGCGTACGCAAATCCCAGCTACGGCCCGGACGGGCTCTCGCTCCTCCGCCAGGAGCTGCCGGCGGACGAGGTGGTCGAGCGGCTCGTCGCCGCGGACGAGGGGAGCGACGAGCGGCAGCTCGGCGTCGTGGACGCGAAGGGGCGCAGCGCGAGCTGGACGGGGCCGGCATGCCTCGACTGGGCCGGGCACCGCAACGGCCGCTGCTACGCGGCGCAGGGGAACATTCTCGTCGGGCCGGAGACCGTGGACGCGCTCGCGCTCACCTTCGAGGGGAACCCGCAGCTGCCGCTCGCGCAGCGGCTGCTCGAGTGCCTCCTCGCGGCGCAGGCGGCCGGGGGCGACCGGCGCGGGCAGCAGTCCGCCTCGCTCCTGGTGGTCGAGCGCAACGGCGGCTACGGCCGGCTCTCCGACGTCGTCGTCGACCTGCGCGTGGACGACCACGAGCGGCCGCTCGAGGAGCTCGGGCGCATCTACGCGATCCATCGGCGACTGTTCGGCGTGAGCCCGCGCGAGGACTGGATCCCCGTGGACGAGGCGCTCGCCGCCGAGCTCGAGGAGCGGCTGGCGCGGCTCGGCTACGAGGGCGGGCTCGCGGCGGCACTCGACCACTGGGCCGGTGTCGAGAACCTCGAGGAGCGCGTGGACGGCGCGGACGAGGTCGACCCGGTGGTGCTCGAGGCGCTGCGAGAGGCGTCCGCGTGAAGACGCTCCGCCTCGACGAGCTCGAGGGGATCCCGGTCCTCGGGTCGCTCCTCTGGAAGCCCGTGCGCAAGACGCTCGGCGTCACGGCATTCGGGATCAACGCGTACACGGCCGCGGCGGCCGGCGACGAGGTCGTCGAGCGCCACGACGAGACGGCGCTCGGACACGAGGAGGTCTACGCCGTTGTCTCCGGCCACGCGGTCTTCACGGTGGACGGCGAGAACGTGGACGCGCCCGCGGGGACGCTCGTCTTCCTCGACGACCCCGCGCAGACGCGGCAGGCGGTGGCGAAGGAGCCGGGCACGACCGTGCTCGCGATCGGGGGCCGTCCCGGCCTGCACGACGTCTCGGCGTGGGAGTACTTCTTCCCGGCGTTGCCGCACATGCGCGCCGGCGACTACGGGGAGGCGAAGCGGGTCATCCACGAGGGCCTCGAGGAGAAGCCGGGGCACCCGTCGCTCCTCTACCACCTGGCCTGCGCCGAGGCCCTGGCCGGCGAGAGCGAGGCCGCGCTCGAGCACGTCAACCTCGCCGTCGCGGCCGCCGAGCGCTTCCGCGCCTACGCGCGGGAGGACGAGGACTTCGCCTCGATCCGCGACGACCCCCGCTTCCCCAAGTAACAGTCTGTTACAAGCGCCGGAGACGGACGCGCGGAGGGTCTCGACGGGCCGCGTCCGGTCTCAGGCGTCGCCGGGGAGGCGGATGCCGCCGGCGGCCTCGCGGAACGCGGGGACCGGGTCGGACTCCGGGCGGGCGACGAGGAGCGCGGCGCCGTGGCCCGGCTCGCGGACGAGCGCGTCCACGAGCAGCTGGAGGCCCACGGCGAGGGCGAACGCCTTGTGCGCGCTCTCGCCGCCGAAGGGGACGAGCTCCTCCGGCGAGGCGCGGCCGGCGAGCACGTCGCCGTAGGTGACCGCGCCCATCGAGACGTCGGCGACGACCGGGTCGCCGCCGGAGCTGGGGATCCCGATCGAGAGCGGGTTCGTTCCCGCGAGCTTCGGTCCGCCCTCGGGATGACCGAGCCGGGCGGGCGACGTCGCGGTCGCGACCGACACGAGCCCCGCCTCGGCGAGCCGCCGCGTGTAGTGGCCGAGCATCCCGGTCGGGAAGGTGCGGTCGCAGACGACGAGCCGCGCGTGCGCCGGCGGTGAGTCGATGCACCGCTCGACCGCGGCGCGCAGGACGACGTAGCCGATCGCCCCGCCCCCGTCCCAGCGCCAGTACCCGTCGGTCTCCACCCGCTCGACGGGAGCGGCCCCGGAGTCGTAGCCCTCGAGCTCCTCGAGCCACGGGATCCTCGAGTGCCCGTGCCCGAGCTTCCCCCGCCGCTCGGCGTCGTCGAAGTGCTCCTAGAGCGTCAGCGCGTCGCGCTCGCCGAAGCCGAGCGCACGGATTCGCCGCAGGCCCTGCTCAGCGTCCACGCGCCCTCGACGCCAGCACCGCTGCGGCTCCCGCGACGAGCGGCAGCGCCAGCAGCGCCCGCGGCAGCCGCCGCCGCGCGTGCGGGTACGCGCGGTCGCTGAACTCGAGCACCGGCCAGCCGCGCTCCGCGGCGACCCGCCGCAGCTCGCGATCCGGGTTCACCGCGACCGGGTGCCCGACCGCCTCCAGGAACGGCACGTCGGTGTGGCTGTCCGAGTACGCCGTGCACTCGGCGAGGTCGAAGCCCTCGCGCTCGGCGACCTCCCGCACGCACGACGCCTTGTTCTCCGCGTGCAGCGCGCGCACGGCCCGCCCGGTGTAGGCGCCGTCCCGCACCTCGCAGACCGTGCCGAGTGCCCCGTCGAAGCCGAGATCGTCCGCGATCTCGTCGACGATCTCCTGCAGCGCCGCCGAGACGATGTAGACCGGCTCGCCCCGCGAACGGTGCTGCTCGACGAGGCGCAGCGGCTCCGCGTAGACGAGCGGCCGCAGCACCGGCTCCATCGCCTCCGCGACGAGCTTTCGCATCTCGCCCGGCGTGAAGCCGCGCAGGACGCGCAGGCCGTCCTCGGCCGCGACGCGCACCGCCTCGTGGCTCGCGCCGCGCGCGACGAACAGGAGCTGCCACGCCGCCGCCTTCGCCAGCGTGCGGCGCGAGATCAACCCGCGGTCGCGGAACGAGCCGGCGAGCGCGAGCGCCGACGACCGGCGCAGGAGCGTCCGGTCGAGGTCGAAGAAGGCGGCGGCGGCCACCGGCGCTCCGCGCCTAGGCCTTCAGCCCGGCGGCGGCGAGGGCGTCCTCGCGCTTCGGGTAGTCGCGCATGCTGACGATCAGCCCGTCGCGCACGACGACGATCTGGAACAGGCGCGGGAAGAAGCCCTTGCCGCCGAGCCGATCGAGCCGCCGCCCGCTCAGCCGGACGAGCACGCGGTCGCCGAGGTCGATCGTCTCGGCGGGCCGGAGGCGGTTCATCGAGGCACGCCAGAGGAGCGTGCGGACGATCTGGTCGGCGTCGCGACACGGATTCCAGGCGCCCTCTCGCGCCGGGTGCCAGGTGGCGTCGTCGACGATCCGCGTGCGCAGCGTGCGATGGTCGCCGCGCCGCGCCAGCTCGTAGGCGTCCTTGACCGCGTCGACGGCGCCGCTCGCCATGGCTCAGCCGACGAGCGGGAGGGACTTGACGATCGCGCCTGCGGGCCGCTGGGCGTCGATCGTCTCGGCGATCGCGACGATCGCGCGCGCCGATTCCGCCTCGGGCCGCGCGCTGACGATCGGCTCGCCCGCGTCGCCCTGCTCCCGCAGCGCCGGGTCGAGCGGCACCGTGCCGAGCAGCGGCACGCCGAGCTCCGCGGCGAGCGCCTCGCCGCCGCCGGAGCCGAAGACGTCGCCGCGCATGTTCTCCACCACGCCGGAAATGCGCATGTTGGTCTTGCGCGCCATCGAGGCGGCGCGGGCTGCCACGTCCTGCGCGAGCTTCTGCGGCGTCGTGACGACGACGACCTCGGCGCGCGGCAGCAGCTGCCCGAGCGAGATCGAGACGTCGCCGGTGCCGGGCGGCATGTCCACGACCAGCACGTCCACGTCACCCCAGTGCACGTCGGTGAGGAACTGCTCGAGCGCGCGGTGCAGCATCGGCCCGCGCCACATCACGGGCTCGTTCCCGTCGAGGAAGAAGCCGATCGACATCAGTTTGAGGTCGCCCTTCACCGGCGGCACGATCATCTCGTCCACCGCCACCGGCTTCTGGTGGATGCCGAGGATGTGCGGGATCGAGTGCCCGTAGATGTCCGCGTCGAGCACGCCGACCCGGTGCCCGAGCTGCGAGAGCGCGACGGCGAGGTTCGCAGTCAGCGTCGACTTGCCGACCCCGCCCTTGCCGCTCGCGACCGCGATCACGCGGCAGTCGGCAGGCAGCCGGATCACGTTGTCGCGCTCGGGCGCGCCGCCGCGCAGCTTCGTCGTCAGAGCCTGTCGCTCTTCGGGCGTCATCACGTCGAAGGAGAGCGCGACGCCCGTCACGCCCGGCACCTGCGCGAGCGCCGCGTCCACCTGCTCCTCGAACGAGTTGCGGAGCGGGCAGCCGGCGACCGTGAGCACGATCGTGAGCGAGACGACGCCGTCGGCGATCTCGACGTCGCGCACCATGTCGAGCTCGGTGACCGGGCGGCGGAGCTCGGGGTCGATCACCCGCTCCATGGCCTCGAGCACGGCCTCGCGTGTCGGCTCCATGCGCCGAGACTAGCGGCTGCTGCACCGGCTTCGGGCGGGCCGTACCGGCCGCCTCGGAGAGGTCGCCGCGGAGCCGGCCCGACCCCCGGCGCAAGGCCGCCGGCGAGGCGTCGCGGCTCGCGGCGCCCGGGCGGCCACTCCTCCGTCGCCCGAACAGGCGATGATCCGCCTGTGACCTGGATCGGCCTCGTCCGGAAGAACCTGCTGCGCCGGCCGGTGCGGACGCTGCTCACGTCGGCGGGGGTCGCGATCGGGGTCGGCCTGATCGTCGCCCTGCTCTCCATCTCCGCCGGGGTCGAGCGCACCGCGGGCGACCTCATCCACATCGGCCGCTCCGACTTCGGGCTCTTCCAGAGCGGCGTCACCGACGCGACGCGCTCCCTCCTGCCGGACGCGCTCGAGCAGAAGGTGGCGGCCGACCCCGGCGTCGCCTCGACCGCGCGCGTCTTCCTGCTCGTGACCACCGTCCAGGGACGGCAGTCGTCGCTCGTCTTCGGGCTCGCACCGGACGAGTTCCCGGCGCAGCGGCTGACGCTGCTCTCGGGAGCCCGCGGCGGCGCGCTCGTCGGCGACGTCGCCGCGCGCACGTTCGGCGTCGGCCCCGGCTCGACGCTGGAGGTGAGCGGGCGCAGCTTCCCCGTCTCCGGCATCTTCCACAGCGGCGACCGCTTCGAGGACCAGGGAGTCGTGCTGCCGCTGCCGGCGGTGCAGGCGCTCGCCAAGCGCCCCGGCGAGGTGACGACGATCGCCGTCACGGTCGCGCTGGGGCACCGGCCGAAGGACGTCGCCGCGCGGCTCGAGAAGCGGTTCGCGATCTCGGCGATCGTCGAGCCCGGCCAGGCGGTGAAGGTGGACACCTCCTCGCGGCTCGTGATCGACGTCGGCTGGGTGATCTCGGCGCTCGCCCTGATCGTCGGCGGGATCGGCGTCACGAACACGATGGCGATGTCGGTCTTCGAGCGCGTGCGCGAGATCGGGATCCTGCGCGCGGTCGGCTGGCGCGGCAGCCGGATCGCGGCCCTGATCGTGAGCGAGGCGATCGGGATCTCGCTCGTGGCGCTCGCGCTCGGGCTCGGGCTCGGGCTGCTCGCCGCGCAGCTCTTCACGACGAGGACGGGCCTCTCGAGCCTCGTCTCGCCGCGCCTCACGGCCGGCGTCTTCGCCTGGGGGCTCGCGTTCGCGCTCGGCGTCGGGCTCGCCGGCGCCGCCTACCCCACGTGGCGCGCGCTGCGGCTGAGCCCGATCGAGGCGCTGCGGCGCGAGTAGCGAGAATGGCCGCCGTGGAGGCCGCAGAGACCGCGCTCCGGAACGCCGAGCCTTCGATCTTCTGGCTCGACGACCCCACGCGCCCGGCCGCGCGCGCACCGCTCGAGGGCGACACGGAGGCCGACCTCGTCGTCGTGGGCGGCGGCTTCACCGGGCTCTGGACGGCGCTGCTCGCCCGCGAGGCCGATCCGGGCCGCGAGGTCGTCCTGCTCGAGGGGGATCGGCTCGCCTCGGGCGCGAGCGGCCGTAACGGCGGCTTCGTCGCCTCCTCGCTCACGCACGGGATCGCGAACGGGGCCGCGCGCTTCCCGGGCGAGATCGACCGGCTGGAGCAGCTCGGACGGGACAACCTCACCGCGATCGGCGAGGCCGTTCGCGCCCACGGGATCGACGCCGCCTGGGAGGAGACCGGCGAGCTGGCGGTCGCAACGCGTCCTCACGAGCTCTCCGGGCTCGCAGAGCACGCCGAGGCGTTGCGCCGCCGCGGCCGCGACGTCGTCGAGCTCGACCGGGACGCGCTGCGCGCCGAAGTCGACTCGCCCACCTACCTCGGCGGCGTCTGGGACCGGGACGGCTGCGCGCTCGCGCATCCCGCCCGCCTCGCCTGGGGCCTCGCGGCCGCGGCCGAGCGGGCAGGCGTCCGCGTCCACGAGCAGACGCAGGCGATCCGGATCGAGCGCAGCGGGGCCGGCGTCGACGTCGTCACCGGCGGCGGCCGCGTCAGTGCGCGGCGCTGCGTGCTCGCGACCGCGGCCTTCCCGCCGCTCGTGCGCGCGATCCGCAGCCTCGTCGTGCCCGTCTACGACTACGTCCTGGTCACCGAGCCGCTGGCGCCCGCGCAGCGCGAGGCGATCGGCTGGCGCCGCCGGCAGGGCCTCGCGGACTCGGGGAACCGGTTCCACTACTACCGCCTCACCGCGGACGACCGGATCCTCTGGGGCGGCTACGAGGCCGTCTACCACTACGGCAACGACATGGGCCCGCACCGCGACCAGAGCGAGCTCGTGCACGCCGTCCTCGCCCGCAACTTCCTCGCCACGTTCCCGCAGCTCGAGGGGATCCGCTTCACGCACCGCTGGGGCGGCGCGATCGACACGTGCAGCCGCTTCTGCGTCACCTTCGGCACGACCCACGGCGGCGCCGTCGCCTACGCGGTCGGCTTCACGGGCCTCGGCGTCGGCGCGAGCCGCTTCGGCGCACGCGTCGCCCTCGACCTCGTGGACGGCCGCGACACCGAGCTGACCCGGCTCGAGCTCGTCCGCAGCAGCCCGCGCCCGTTCCCGCCGGAGCCGCTGCGCTGGCTCGGGATCACGCTCACGCGCCGGGCGCTCGCGCGGGAGGACCGCACCGGCCGCCGCGGGCTCTGGCTGCGCGCGCTCGACGCCGCCGGGATGGGCTTCGACTCCTAGAGGGAGGAGCGGCCGAGGCGGCGTCGAAGCGCCGTCCATGTCTCACAGCTCGAGCTGGCCGGCCGGCGAGCCGGTCCGGCACCGCCGGGCTGCGCCCGCCCGCCGGGCGAGGCCGCTCCCGCGGGTGGTGTGGGTGCTCGTCGCCTCCGCGTTCCTCTCCGGCGCCCTCGTCAGCGGCGCCGTCTTCTCCACCGGCTGGCGGCACCAGGCGCAGCGCGGCTCCTCGGCGGAGGTGGCGCTCGCCGCCGCGACGGCCCGGAACCACGCGCTCTCCACGGCCCTCGCGGGGGCACGCTCCGCCGAACGGCGCGCGCTGGGCGCCGCCGCGGCGGCGCGGCAGGGCCGCGCGGCAGCCGCCGCCTCGGCGCAGGCCGTCTCGCGCGAGGCCTCGGGCCTCGCGCAGGCGCTCGTCGCGAGCGGCCGCGCGGCGGACTCGGTCTCGGTCGGCGCGGCCACGCTCGGCGGCGGGGCGGACCGGCTCGCGGGCGAGCTGAAGACGCTGACCTCGTACCTGACGACGACGCCCACGGCCCAGCTCGACGCCGGCTACGTCGCGGCGCAGACGGCGTATCTCACCAAGCAGCTCGACGAGCTGAGCGCCCAGCGGAGCGATCTCGGCGCCGCGATCTCCGACTTCGACGCGGCGGCGAAGACGCTCGCCGACCGCGCCGGGAAGCTGTCAGGACGCGATTAGGGGCGGCGTGTCGAGCACGCCGTCGCGGATCCTCAGCACGCGATCGGCCTGCGCGGCGATCGCGTCGTCGTTCGTCACGAGCAGGATCGTCGTGGCGTGCTCGTCGCGAAGCCGGCGCAGCAGGTCGAGGATCTGCGCGCCGGTCACGGAGTCGAGCGCCCCGGTCGGCTCGTCCGCGAGCAGCAGCCGCGGCTCGTTGGCGAGCGCCCGGGCGATCGCCACCCGCTGGCGCTCGCCGCCCGAGAGCGTCGGCGGGTAGCTGTTCTCGCGCTCGGAGAGACCGACCTCGCCGAGCAGCTCGTGCGCCCGCAGCTCCCGCTCGCTCCGTCCGCGGCGGCCGAGCATCGGCACCTGGACGTTCTCGAGCGCCGTGAGCGTCGTCATCAGGTTGTGGCCCTGGAAGACAAATCCGACGACCTCCGCGCGATAGCCCGCGGGGTCGTCGAGACGGGCGACGTCGGCGCCGCCGACGTGGATCTCGCCCGCGTCCGGCCGGTCGAGCGCTCCGATCAGGTTGAGAAGGGTGCTCTTGCCGCACCCGGACGGGCCGGTGAGGGCGACGAGCTCGCCGGGCTCGAGCCGGAGCGACACGTCGGCGAGCGCCCGGATCCGGCCGCCCTCGAAGCTCTTGCCGACGTGCTCGACGACGACGGCCGCGCCGTTCACCGCACGACCTGCACCTTCCAGCCCGCCGAGCCGGCGCGATAGCCCGCCGCGGTGGCGGTTGCGCGGAGCAGGAGCGGCTGCCCGACCGACGCGGGCGGGAAGGCGTCCTTGCCCTTGGCGGGAATCGTCTCCTTCCAGACGCCGTTCGCGAGGGCGTGGCGGCCCACCTCGCCGACGGGCATGCCGCCGTAGAGGAACTGGAGGTGAACCCGGCAGGCGACCGGCTTCCCGGCCGGATCGGTCACGCGCACCGTGTACGTCCACGCGTGGCCGAGCTGCGGGTGGTGGCTCTGCGCGGTCAGCGAGACGCGGAGCGTCGGCTTCGCAGCGGGCGCCGCGGGCGGCACGGTCGCCGAGGCGGTCGAGGCCGTTTTCGTGCCGCCGCCGCAGGAGGCGGCGACGAGGGCGAGTGGAAGCAGCGCGAGGGCGCGTCGCACCCGTCGATCGTACTGCTCAGTCGCGACGGTGCAGAAGCCCGCGCACCTCGACGGCCGCGACCGCGAAGCAGGCGAGGGCGACCGGGACGAGGGCGAGCCCCCAGCGGCCGTGAGCGCGCTCCGCGAGGGCGAGGCCGCCGAGGAGCAGGTAGGCGCCGAGGACGACGGCCGCAAGCGTGACGAGCACCGGCCCGAGCGGGGCCGGCCGCTCGGGCGCCGGCAGGGGCGAGGGCGTGGACATGTGCAGACGCTGACGGGCCCGAGACCGGCGGGCATCCGCCGCCGCTGCGGATCCGGCCTGCGGGAAGCTACGGACCTCGCGCAGGCCTAGCCCGAGAGCGCCGCGCCCACGCTGCGGCAGAGCTCCTCGGTTCCGGCCGCGGCGACGCGCGAGCGTCCCTCGAGATCGAGCGGCGCGCTCCCGAACGGGGCGTCGGTGTCGAAGAGGTCGATCGCGAGCCCGACCTCGCGGCAGAGGAGCTGGCCCGCGGCGATGTCCACCGAGCGGGCGCCCTTGAGCGAGCAGACCGCGTCCACGCGGCCGGCGGCGAGGTGGCAGAGCGAGAGCGCGAGGGAGCCCATGATCCGCAGCCGGTAGGCGAGCTCGGCGACCTTGACGGCGTCGCGCGCGACGAGCGAGGTGAGCGTCGCCTCGAAGCTGAGAATCTCGATCTCGTCCTTCGGGCGCACCGCGCCGAGCGGCTCGCCGTCGAGCCGGGCGCCCCGGCCGCGGAGCGCCGTCCACTCCTCGCCCGACCCGAAGTCGTAGACGTAGCCGAAGTGGACGTCGTCCATCGTCTCGCCCTCCGCGACGGCGATCGAGAGCGAGAAGAACGGAATGCCGCGCTTCGCGTTGAGCGAGCCGTCGATCGGGTCGATCACGACGACGGTCTCCCCCTCGCCGAGCCGGCCGACCTCCTCGGAGACGATCGTCACGCCGAGGTCGCGGAAGCGGGCGAGGATCGCCTCCTCGGCGGCGCGGTCGATCGCCGTCGTGTCGTCGCCGCCGAGCCCCGCGCCGACGACAGGCTCGCGCTCGGCCCGGGTCGGCAGCTCGGCGAGCACGCCGCGCACGTCCGCGACCGCGGCGCGGCAGACCTCGAGCCAGTCCGGGTCGCCGCCGCTCACAGCGGGTGGAAGAGCAGGCCGCTCGTCAGCTTCGGATAGAAGAACGTGCTCTTCTGCGGCATCACCTCGCCGCGGCGCGCGACGGCCCAGACGTCCTCGATCCGGGTCGGGCGCAGCAGGAACGCAGCCTCCGCCTCGCCGCGGTCCACGGCCGCCACCGCCTCCGCTGCGTCCGGCGTGTAGGTCACGCCGGTCGGCGCGAGTCGGTCGACGGTCTCCGGGTCGAGCCCCTCGCCCTCGAGCAACTCGTAGCGGCCCTGCCGGTAGAGCACCGGCCCGGGCAGCTCGTCCGAGGGCGGGTCGATCGGCGTACCCGCGGCGCCGTCCGCGGACTCCGCGAGGCGGTGCGTGGGAAAGATCGTCAGCCCTTCCTGGTCGGTCGGGACGATCACGACCATCATCCACGCGGACTCCTCGGAGCCGTCCTGCTCGTGGAAGGCGAGCGCCGTCTCGTAGCGGTGGTGCCCGTCCGCGATCAGGAGCTGCGCGTCGCGGAGCTCCTCGGTCAGCGCGCCGCCGAACTCGGCGTCGAGCCGCCAGAGCCGCGAGACGACGCCGCTCTCCTCTGCGGAGAGGTCGGGCTCGCCGAGGCCGTCCACCTCGATCGTCCCGTCCCAGAGCAGGAAGATCGGCTCCAGCTGCGTGCGGGTCGCCGTGAGCAGGCGCAGCCGCCCCTCCTTGGGGCCGGCGTGCGTCCGCTCGTGCGGCAGGACGACGCGGTTCTCGTACGGCTCGACGCGCAGCGAGGCGACGAAGCCCTCGCGCCGGCGGGCGACGCCGTCGGGGCCGACGTAGTCCTGCGAGAGCCACCAGTAGGACGGCTCGGCGTCCTCGACGAGCACGCCCTGCTCGCGCCATGCGGCGAGATCGGCGGCCGCACGGGCCTCCGAGTCGGGGAGCGTCAGGTGGACGACGTTGTGCCGGTCTCGCGCGAGCAGCTCCTCTCGCCGCTCGGCGGAGATGACGTCGTACGGAGGCGCGACCAGGCGCTCGAGCGGGCCCGCCACGGACTCGTCGTAGCGGAGCGCGCGGAAGGGCCGAATCGTCGCCACGGGGCCGACCGTACCAGCAGGGAGCGACGCAGAGGCGACCTGCTCGCGGCCTAGACTGCGCGCGTGACCGCGATCGCCCAGCTCGAGGAGAACCGCACGGTCGAGGGCGTGTACGCGGTCGCGAAGAAGGAGCGGCTGCGCACCCGCAACGGCTCGACCTACCTCGCGCTCGAGCTCGTCGACCCGAGCGGCCGCATCTCGGCGCGGGTCTGGAACGACGTCGAGCTGCTCGACGGGCGCTTCGCGGAAGGCGACGCCGTGCGCGTGCTCGGGCGCGTCGAGCGCTTCCGCGACCGGCTCCAGGTGGAGGTGCGGACGCTCGAGCCGGCGGAAGGAGTCGATCCGGCGACGCTCGCGCCCGCGATGCGCCGCGACGCCGACGAGCTCGAGGGCTTTCTCGACTTCCTCGCCGACGAGATCTCGCACGCCGGGCTGCGCGAGGCGGTGGCGCGCGTGCTCGACGCCGAGACGCGCGCGGCGCTGCGGACTCTCCCCGCGACGCTCGAGGGGCACCATTCCTACGCGGGCGGGCTGCTCGAGCATACCGTCGGGGTGGCCACGCTCTGCCGCGAGACGGCGCAGCTGCACCCGCGGCTGCGGCCCGACCTGCTCGTCGCGGCCGCCCTCCTCCACGACGTCGGCCGCACGCGCGAGCTCGGCCCCGGGCCGGTCTTCCGCCAGACGGACGAGGGTCGCCTGCTCGGCCACGTCCACCTCGGGCTGCGCCTGATCGAGGAGCGCGCCGGAGCGCTGGACGCGGCCGCCCGGGCGGAGCTTCTGCACGCCGTCTCCTGCCACCACGACGCGCGCGCCGCCCGCACGGCGGAGGCGGCCGTCCTCTACCACGCGAACCAGCTCGACGCGGTCGCGGCGACCCGGCCGATCCCCGGCTAGGGCCGCACGGTGGCCGGTGTCCTCCTCGCGCTCGGGGCCAGCCTCGTCTGGGGCTTCGCCGACTTCGGCGCCGGCTTCGGCTCACGACGGACGTCCGTGCCGCTCGTCCTCGTGGTCTCGCAGACCGCGGGCCTCGTCCTCGTCGCGATCGTCGTCGTCGCTGCCCGGCCGCCCGTGCCGTCCGCGGCGCAGCTCGCCTGGGGCGCCGGCGCCGGCGCGATCGGAGTCGTCGCGCTCGCCTGCTTCTACCGCGCGCTCGCCGTGGGCACGATGGGGATCGTCGGCCCGATCACGGCCACCGCGGCGATCGTGCCGGTCGCGTACGGGCTCACGCGCGGAGAGCGCCCGTCCCTGTTGCAGGGGATCGGCGTCGGGCTCGCGTTCGTCGGCGTCGTCGGCGCCTCGCTCGAGCCGGCCGTGGCCGGAGCGGGCCGGCGGGTCGGGGCGGGCGTCGGGCTCGCCCTGCTCGCGGCGCTCGGATTCGGCGCCGCGCTCGTCGGACTGAGCAGAGCCTCGGACGGCGGCGCGCTGTGGGCGACGCTCACGATGCGGATGGCCGGGCTGCCGCTCGTGCTCGCGGCGGCCGTCGTCCTCCGCCCGGCGCTGCCGGCGCTCGGCCGGGGACGGCTGCTGCTGCTGCTCGCGGCGGCCGGCGCCTGCGACACCGGCGCAACGCTCCTCTTCGGGCTCGCGTCCACACGGGGGCTGCTGAGCGTCGTCGCGGTGCTGGCGTCGCTCTACCCGGTCGTGCTCGTCGTGCTCGGCCGGCTCCTGCTCGCGGAGCGGGTCGCGCGGCCGCAGCTCGCGGGCGTGGCGGCCGCGCTCGCCGGCGTCGCGCTGGTCAGCGCCGGCTAGCCCTGCGACGGGCGGCCCGGCCTACAGAGGCAGCGCCGCCACCTTCGCCTCGATCACGGCGCGCAGCTCGCGCACCTCCTCGAGGCAGAGGCCGACGGGGTCGGGCAGGTTCCAGTCGACGTGGTCCGCGCCGGGGCGGGAGGGCACCGCGCCGGCGCAGCCCATGGTCACGACGAGATCGGCCCATTCGACGTCCTCGTCCGCCAGCGCCCTCGGGACGCGGCCGGAGATGTCGATCCCAACCTCCTCGAGCGCCTCGACGACGGCCTGCTGCAGCTCGTCCGCGGGCCGCGACCCCGCGGAGCGCGCCTCGCCGCCGCGCCGCTCGTACAGCGCCCGGGCCATCTGCGAGCGCCCGGCGTTCTCGACGCAGACGAAGAGGATTCGCGACACCCTCGAAGCTTCGCAGACCGGCGGATCAGACGTTGAAGCGGACGTTGAGGACGTCGCCGTCCTCGACGACGTACGTCCTGCCCTCGAGCCGCTGCTTGCCGGCGCGGGCGGCCTCGGCGTGGCCGCCCGCCTCGACGAGGTCGTCCCAGCGCACGACCTCGCAGCGGATGAAGCCGCGCGCGATGTCGGAGTGGATCGTCGCGGCCGCCTCGAGCGCGGTCGAGCCGCGGCGGAGCGTCCACGCCCGCGTCTCCTTCTCGCCGGCGGTGAAGAACGTGATCACGTCGAGCGTCTCGGCGAGCCGCCGGACGACCTCGCCGAGCGCCGACTCGCCCTCGCCGCGGAACTCCGCCGCCTCGGCGTCCGACATCTCGCTCAGCTCCGCCTCGAGCTGCAGGTCGATCCCCTCCGGCCCGTTCACGATCGAGATCAGCGGCTTCGTCGTCAGCGGGTCGAGCTCCGGCGGCAGCTCGCCCTCCCAGTCCGCGAGCGTCGCCCCGGAGTCGAGATGCGCCAGCAGGCGCTCCAGCTCGGCCTGCTCGGTACGCAGCTTCGCCTCGCCGGACTTGGCCTGCTTGGCGACGCGGTCGAGCCGCCGCTCGACGTGGTCGCGGTCGGCGACGAGCAGCTCGAGCGTCAAGGTCTCGAGGTCGTCGCCGGGGACGCGAGTGCCGGAGAAGCCGTCGAGGACGACCAGCAGCGCGTCCACCTGGCGCAGGTTGCCGAGGAGCTGCGGGCCGGTGCCCGGGACGTCGACGACGCGCACCGCCGCAGGCGTCACCTTGCGGGCGCCCACGATCCGCGCGAGGCGATCGAGCCGTTCGTCCGGGACGAGCGCCATCCCGACGTGCTCCTTGCCGGAGCCGTGCGTGTCGGCGTGGGTCAGCGCCCGGAAGAGCGTCGTCTTCCCGGAGCTCGGCAGTCCGACGATGCCCGCTTCCAGCGCCACGGGCAGAGGCTAGCCGCTGCCCGCCCGGCTCAGGTCTTCTGCTCGCGCGCGATCTGCTTCTGGAGCGACGCGAGCGCTCGGTGCTGGAGCGACTTGACGGCTCCCTCGGTCTTGCCGAGGATCGTCGCCACGCCCGCGTTCGCGAAGCCGAAGACGAACTTCAGCGTCAGCACCTGCTGCTGCTCGGGCGAGAGGCCGTCGATCAGCTCCATCATCGACTCGCGCCCGATCGACTGCATCGCCGCCGCCTCGGCGGACGGCTCCTCCTCGCCGTGCGGCTCGGGCACCTCCTCCTGCGGCTGCCAGCGCCGGCGCGACCGGAAGTGATCCATCGCGAGGTTGTGCGCGATCCGGAAGAGCCAGGCCGAGAAGGGCGCCGAGCGCCAGCGGAACTTGTCGATCTTCTCGAGCATCTTCAGGAACGTCTGCGTCGTCAGGTCCTCGGCGTCGTGCCGGTTGCCGACGCTCATGTGCAGGTAGCTGTAGATCCGGTCGAAGTGGATCAGGTACAGCTCCTCGATCGCATCGCGGTCGCCCTGCTGGGCGCGTTCCACGAGCCCGCGAACGCGATCGTCGGCGTCCCGGCCGGACGCCTGCTGCTCGGTCGCCCCCTCGCTCATCGGGTCAGGCTTCCCGGCGAGCGGCGCGGGCTAACCATCACCCCGCGCCGAACCCGACGCGGCTGGACCGCACGAACCGCTTGAGATACGTGACGCGGGGCACGACGACGTGCACGGGGCCGTCCTCGCCCTCGAGGATCACCACCCGCGGGCCGTCTTCGTGGAGCGCCCGCTCCAGCTGGTCGACGGAGCCCGGCTCGGCGAAGACGCCGACCACCTGGCCGCCCTCCAAACCGATCTCCACCCTTACGCGCTCGTCAGCCACGCGACACCACCTCCGAGAGGACGCCGTGAACGGATTCCGGATGCACGAAGGCGACCTCGAGGCCGAACATGCCGCGACGCGGCTCGGCGTCGATCAGCTCGGCGCCGGCGTCCGCGAGCCCCGCGAGCGCCGCATGGATGTCCGCGACCTCGTAGGCGACGTGGTGCAGGCCCGGGCCGCGCTTCGCGAGAAAGCGCCCGACGGGGGTGTCCTCGCCGAGCGCGGCAAGCAGCTCGACGCGGCTCTCGCCGACCCGCAGCGACGCCGCGTCCACACCCTGCTCCTCGACGCGCGCGCGGTGCTCGAGACGGCCGCCGAACAGCCGCTCGTACGTTCGCACCGCCTCGTCGAGGTCCTCGACGGCGACGCCGACGTGGTGGATCCCGCGTGCTTCCACCCGGGCGATGCTATCGAGTCGGCTCAGACGCCCGGGCCCGGACGCGTCGCGACGACGCGGGGCACGCCGACGGACTCCGAGGCGCGCGACTCGGGCTCGACGTCGACGACGAGCTCCAGCAGCTCGTTGCGGAGCAGCGTCTCCTTCTCGAGCAGGGCGTTCGCGATCCGGTCGAGCGGCCGGCGGTGCTTCTGGAGCAGGTGCAGCGCGTCGGCGTAGGCGCCGTCGGTGAGCCTCGCCTGCTCCTCGTCGCGCACGCGCTTCGTCGCCTCCGAGAGCGCGTAGTTGTCGGCGCGCATCGTGCGGGAGGAGACGCTCTCGGCCATGCCCCACTCGAAGACCATGGCGCGGGCGATGTCGGTCACCTTCTCGAGGTCGTTGGCGGCGCCGTTCGTGACGCGCCCGAAGACGACCTCCTCCGCCGCGCGGCCCGCGAGCGCAACGACCATCCGGTCGACGAGCTCCTCCTTCGTGTGCAGGTAGCGGTCCTCCTCGGGCAGGTAGAACGCGTAGCCCAGCGCGTCGCCGCGCGAGACGATCGTGACCTTCTGGAGCTCCATCGCGGAGCCCATCAGGTGCGCCATCAGCGCGTGTCCGCCCTCGTGATAGGCGAGGATGCGCCGCTCCTTCTCGGTCAGCACCTTCTTCTGCTGGAGGCCGGCGACGACCCGCTCGATCGCAATGTCGAAGTCGCCGTGCGTGACGTAGTCGGCGTCCCTGCGGCCGGCGGAGATCGCGGCCTCGTTGCAGATGTTGGCGAGCTCGGCGCCGGTGAGGCCGGAGGTCTGGCGCGCGATCTGGCGCAGGTCGACGTCGCGGTCGAGCGGCTTGCCGCGCGTGTGGACGCCGAGGATCGCCTCGCGACCGGAGAGATCCGGCGGGGAGACGAGCAGCTGGCGGTCGAAGCGGCCCGGGCGCAGGAGCGCCGGGTCGAGATCCTGGATGCGGTTGGAGGCGCCCATGACGACGACCTGCTCGGCGCCCTCGAAGCCGTCCAGCTCGACGAGCAGCTGGTTCAGCGTCTGGTCCTGCTCGCGGTTGAACCCGTGGCCCGAGCGCTGGGCGCCGACGGCGTCGAGCTCGTCGATGAAGACGATCGCAGGCGCGTTCTTGCGCGCCTCCAGGAAGAGCTTCCGGATGCGGGCGGCGCCGAGGCCGGCGAACATCTCGACGAACGACGAGGCGCTCGCCGAGTAGAAGTTCGCGCCGGACTCGTGCGCGACCGCCTTCGCGAGCAGCGTCTTCCCCGTGCCCGGGGGCCCGTAGAGGAGCAGTCCCTTCGGGACCTTCGCGCCGAGCCGCTCGAAGCGCTTCGGATCGCGCAGGAAGTCGACCACCTCCATCAGCTCGGAGCGGACCTCCTCGACGCCGGCGACGTCGGCCCAGCTGACCTGCGCCCTGGACTTCTGGGCCAGGTTCGCGGGCTTGACCCGCGGCATCATCCCGACCGTCTTCCAGAGCAGCCAGGCGGTCATGATCAGGACCCCGAAGAACGCCAGCGGCAGCCATGTGATCGCGAAGTCGGCCGCGGAGTGGATCCAGTCCCCCAACATGCTGTCACCTCATCGGCAGAAGGAAGGGGATCCCTTAGCCGAGGGAGTCGGTCACCTCGTCGACGGTCGTGAACTCGACGCCGAGCTCGCGCCAGGCGGCGGTGCAGGCGGCGGTGCGGGCGTCGTCGAGGCCGCGCGCGGCGTCTTCGACGAAGCGGACGCGGCGGCCGCGGAGGACGAACCCGCGGATGGCGGCGTCGTCGCACACGTCGGTGGCGACGCCGGCGACGACGATCGACTCCGGGTCGAGCGCGTCGAGCAGCGAGTCGGTGTTCGGGTTGGTGAAGACGTCGAAGTTCTTCTTCAGCAGCAGGATCTCGCGGCGGCCCTCGACGAGCGCCGCGATCCGCCCCGGCGGGTAGGGGACGAGTGAGAGCGGCAGCGGGTCGCGCTGCTTCGTCTCGAGGATCTTCTCGGCACCGCGCGTCCCGCGGAGGCAGTGTGGCGGGTACGTGTTCACGAAGTCCGGCGTGTCGGAGATCTCCGGGTCGGTCAGCTCGTGGTCGTCCGCCGAGGCCACGTGGACGATGCCGGCCGCGCGGACGGCGTCGACGAGGCGCTCGAGCGAGGACGCGATCGCGTTCGCCCCGGGGACGTACAGCTTCCCCGAGGGCTCCATGAAGTCGACCTGCGTGTCGACGTCCCAGAGGATCGTGCCGGCCACTCGGGCGTTGTATCACGCCTCGGGCACATGACCCTCACGGCGAGACGAGACCGTTACGACGGTCGCTCGAGACGGACGACCGCGCGCTTGTTCGCGTCGCGGACGTGGACGAAGCCGGCGCGGCGGTAGAGCTCCACGTGGCCCATGTAGTCCCGGCGGTCGCGGAGGTGCGGGTACGCCTCCACGGAGGTCGCGCCGCGCGCGAACGCGTGCTCGACCGCCGCGTCGAGCAGCGCGCCGGCGACCCCACGGCCCCGCGCCTCCTTGTCGACCGTGAAGCAGACGACCGACCACACCGCCGCGCCGCCGCCCTCCTCGCGTGGCCGGTACTGCGGCGAGCGCAGCAGGTGCGGAAAGTCCTCGCGCGGCCCGAGCGACACCCAGCCGACCGGCGCGCCGTCCTCGTAGGCCAGCAGCCCCGGCTCGTGTCCCGACCGGACGAGCTCCGCCATCGCGCGCTTCTTCGGCTCGCCGTGCGGGAGGTCCCGGTCGCGCCAGTACATGCACCAGCAGCCGTACGCGGGCGAGTTCCGGCGCCCGCCGCGAGGCCCGCGCAGCTCGAACAGCTCGCACATGTCGCCCCAGCGCTCCGCCGTGACCGGGACGGCGTCCAGGCTCACGTCACGAGCTCGAGCCGCGGGTTCTCGCGGTGGTGCCTGCCGACCTTCCCGGACGGCCGCCCGTCGGTCAGGACGATGTCCGCCGTGTAGTCGTTCGCGCCGCGGATCAACGACGAGCCGACGCCGTACGCGTCCACGGGGACGCCACGCTCCTCGAACTCGCGGATCTTCTCCGTGTCGAACCCGCCCGAGACGACGATCCTCACCCGCTCGTACCCGGCCGCGTCGAGCGCCTCGCGCACGTTCAGGACGAGGCGCTCGTTGACGCCCGTCGGCCTGAAGTCGCCCAGCTCGTGCCAGAGCGACCGGTCGACGAGCGCCTCGGAGGTGTCGAGCCGAACGCCCCAGAGCCGGTCGCCGAGCGCGTCCGCCGTCTCGAGCGCCGTCCGCACGGAGTCGTTCTCGAAGTCCACGAGCACGGTCACGTTCATGTCGGCCGGCGCCCACTCGACGAACTTCCGCGCCGCGAGCACGGTGTCGCCGCCGTAGGAGGCGATCAGCGAGTGCGGCACCGTGCCGATCCCGCGGCCGCCCCACCACGACGCCTGCTCGTCGGTCGTGACGCCGATCTCGGCGCCCATGATCCGCCCCGCAACGTACGCCGCGTACCCGTCGCCGGTCTGCACGCGGTGATGGTCGTGGCGCGCGGGCATGAAGATGATCGGCTTGCCGTTCGCCGCCTCGACCACGCGCACGACGTTCGTCGTGATCAGCGTCCGCCGCGCGAGCGTCCCGAGGTACACGGTCTCCAGGTGCGCGAACGCGGTGTAGTCGCCCTCGATCGTCATCACCGTCTCCCACGGCTCGATCCGGTCGCCGTCGTAGAGCGCACGGATCTCGAGCCCGTCGTGCTCGTGCGCGCAGAGCCTGAGGATCGCGATCGCCTCGTCCATCCCGCCGAGCCACGCGTTGTTCTTCTGGAAGACCTGCATCAGCACGCGCGGCCGGCGCCCGTCCTGGAGCAGCGCGGCCCGCGTGTGGTTGAAGTACGCGTCGGTGTAGTAGCCGGCGCGCATCTTCTCGACGGGGAGGTCGAAGACCTCCGGGTCGAGCCGCTGCCTACGCGCGGTCTCCGCCACGCCCGTCCTGCTCGAGCTCGAGACAGGCGGCGAGAGCCGCCTCTGCGACCTCCAGCTGCTCCGGCGAGGGCTCGGCGGTCGAGAGCCGGTGCTGGAGCTCGTGCCCGGGCCTGGAGAGCGCCTGCGCGACCGGGTGCGACGGATGCCGGGTCATCCAGGCGAAGATCTCCGTCGCGCCGGCGAGCGCGCCGAACTGCGCCGCGACCCGCGCCCTGTTGCGGAGCCGCTCCGGGGCGAGGCCGGCGAGCACGTTGCCCACGGCCGAGGTGGCGACGAGCGGCCCGACCAGGTGGCCGCCGCAGCGCTCGTGCTCCTTCGTCGCGGGCGTGCCGTGCTCGTAGGTGCCGATCGAGATGTGCTCCGCGCCGTGGTAGGCGGCGAGCTCCGAGCCGCGGAGCGCGAGCGCCGCCGGGGCGAGCGAGATGAACCCGGCGAGCAGCTCCTGTGCCGCGGGCCGCAGCCGCCCCGACTCGCGGATGCCCTTGACGGCGACCGCGGCGCCGAGCATCGAGCCGACCACGCGCGGGCTCTGCATCGGCAGCCGGGCAGCGGGGAGCCTCCGCTTCACCTGCGGTAGCAGCGCGAGCGCCTCGGCGATGCGGGCGGGGCCGCGCAGGAACGGGTTCGTCACGTTGGCCGCGCGGAGGCGCTTGCGCTCGGCCGCGACCTCGAGCCTCCCGTCCGGGTGCCGGATCGCACAGGCCCAGGCGGACGGCCCGTGCACGAGCACGCCGTTCGGGAGGGCCATGCCGCCGAGCCGGATCTTGTCCTCGGACATCCCCGTAAGCGTAACGGCGCTCAGCCGGACGAGGCGGCCGCCCGTAGCGCCGCCTGCAGCGCGGCCGCGGCCGGGCCCGGCCTGCCGCCGCCGCCGCCGCCGACCGGGGACTCGTCGAGCGCGACCACCGGCATCACCTCGCGCACGGACGAGCTGAGGAACACCTCCTCGGCCCCGGTGAGGCGCTCGACCCGGGCCGTCTCCTCCGCAGGCTCGTAGCCCGCTCCTGCGGCCAGCTCCCACAGCGCGGCGCGGGTCACGCCGGCGAGGATCGGCTGGTCGAGCGGCGGCGTCAGCAGGCGCGTCCCCTCCCGCCACCAGACGTTCGCGGTCGGCGCCTCCAGCACGATCCCGTCCGCACCGACGAGGAGCGCGTCGTCGGCGCCTCGATGCCGCGCCTCGTCCTGGGCGGCCATGTTCTCCGCGTAGCTCGTCGACTTCGAGGCCGCGAGCCGGTGCCCCGGCGCCCAGGCGAGCGCGGCGAGCCGGAGGCCGCGGGCGCGCTCGGCCTCGAGCCCCGGCGGGAGCGACGAGACGAGCGCCAGCCCCGTCGGCTCGCCCGAGCCCTCGCGCCCCGGCGTCCAGAGGAGGCGCAGCACCGCGTCCGGCGCGCCGCCCTCCGCGATCGCCGACGCGGAGGCGGCCGCGAGGCCCGCGCGGTCGGGCTGCGGCAGCCGCAGCGACGCGGCCGACCGGCGCAGCCGCTCGAGGTGCGCGTCGAGCCGGAACGGGCGGCCGCCGTAGACCCGCAGCGTCTCGAAGACGGCGCGGCCGCGCAGGAAGCCCTCGTCGTCCGCGTGCACCGCGGGCGCGCCCGGGGCGAGCGGGACTCCGCCGACCGCGTGCACCGCCAGCAGCGTCATCCGACCGCGACGCCGTCGGGCAGGGGCGCGCCGATCGCGGCGAGCAGCGGACGCGCCTTCACCCACGACTCCTCGATCTCCTCCTCCGGGTCGGAGTCCCAGACGATGCCGCCGCCGACCCAGAGGTGGATCCGCCCCTCGGCGACAGCGAACGTGCGGATCGTGAGCGTGAGGTCGAAGTCGCCGTTCGGGTAGATCCGGCCGAGCGCGCCCATCGAGGCGCCGCGGCCGACCGGCTCGAGCGCGGCGATCAGGTCGAGCGCGGCGATCTTCGGCGCGCCCGTGACCGAGCCGCCCGGGAAGAGCGCTCCGAGGATCTCCGTCAGCGTCGCGTCGGGACGCACCCGCCCCTCGACCGTCGCGACGAGGTGCGTCACCCCGGCGAGCTGGCGCTCGGCCAGCAGCTCCGGCCAGCGGACGCTGCCCGTCTCGCAGACGCGGGAGAGGTCGTTGCGCTCGAGGTCGACGATCATCACGTGCTCGGCCCCGTCCTTCGGCGAGGAGACCGGCACGCCGGCGGGCCTCGTGCCCTTGATCGGGGACGTCCAGAGCCGTCGCCCGCGCCGCGCGAGAAAGAGCTCGGGCGAGGCCGAGACGATCGCCCACCCGTCGCCGACGAGCGGGCGCGGCTCGAGCGGACGGAGCGGCGCCAGACGCGCGGCGAGCCCGCGCGGGTCGCCCTCGAACGGCGCCGAGAGATGCTGGACGAGGTTCGCCTGGTAGACCTCGCCCTCCGCGATCGCCGCGCGCACGGCCTCCACGGCGGCGGCGTAGTCGCCGTCGCTCCAGGTCCGCGTCCACTCCCCGACCGCGAAGGGGCCGGCGGCGGGCGATGCCGCGTCGGCAGCCTCGATCTCGCAGGCGACGGCCGGCAGCGGGCACGGCTCCGGCGCGGCCGCACGCGCCGTCCGGCGCAGCGCCTCCGAGCAGCGGTAGCCGAGGTACACGTGCGCGAGCCGCCCGGTCCGGCCGAAGAAGCCCTCCTCGCGCAGCGCCGGCTCCAGCTCGGCGGGCGACGCGAGCTCGAGCATCAGCCGCAGACTGCGCGGGCCACGTGGCGCAGCCAGTCCACGCCGAGCTCGAGATCGGCCGCGGGCACCCGCTCGTCGGCCGAGTGGATCAGCGTCGACGCCTGTTCGGCGGACATCGCCCGGGCGGGGAAGAAGCCGTACGAGACCGTGCCGAACGCCTCGCGCAGCCAGTGGCTGTCCGTGAAGCCGGCGGTGCAGATCGGCACCGGCCGCGCACCGGGCTCGACCGCGGCGACGAATGACTCGACCGCGGCCCAGAGCGGCGTGTCGAGCGCCGAGCGCGTCCCGCCCTGCGCCTCGATCCATTCGATGTCGTAGTCCATCTCGCCGCCGAGGACCGCGCGGATCAGCGGCTCCACGTGTTCCGGGTGCTGGCCCGGCAGCAGCCGGCAGTCGACGGTGACCTCGCAGATTGCGGGGATGACGTTGCGCTGCCGGGACGCCGAGATGAGCGTCGGCGAGAAGGTCACCCCGAGCAGGGGCTCGACGAGCTCGGCGGCGGTCGGGCTGAGCTCGCGCGCGCGCTCGACCGCCGAGGCGGCGGACGGCACCTCGCCCAGCACCGTGCGCAGGAACGCCTCGACCTCGGGCCCGATCTGCGGCTCCGGCCGGAAGGCGGCGATCCGCTCGATCAGCCGCGCCGCCTTGACGAGCGCGTTGTCGGCGATCCCGGGCATCGACGCGTGGCCCGAGCGCCCGTGCACCCGGATCCGGAACGGCGCGCTCATCTTCTCCGCGGTCGAGCAGAGGTAGTAGACGCCGTCGCCGAGCTCGAGCCGGTCTCCCGCGCCCTCGTTGATCGCGTAGTCGGAGCGGACGGCGTCCGGGTGGGCCTCGCAGAGCCACGAGAGCCCGACGCCGACGCCGACCTCCTCGTCGGCGGTGGCGGCGAAGATGAGATCGCCCGCCGGCTCGAAGCCCCCGCGCGCGAGCGAGGCGATCGCGACCGCGCTCGCGGCGACCTGCCCCTTCATGTCGAGCGCACCCCGGCCCCAGACCTCGTCGTCCCGCACCTCGCCGGAGAAGGGCGGTACCGACCACTCCTCTGGGTCGGCGACCACGACGTCCGTGTGCGAGAGCAGCAGGAGCGAGGGGCCGTCACCGCGGCCGGAGATCCGCGCGACGAGGCTCGCCCGCTCGGGCTCCCTCGCGTAGAGGGCGCAGTCGACGCCGTTCGACTCGAGATAGCCGTGCAGGAGCTCCGCGGCCGCCGTCTCGTTGCCCGGCGGGTTCGTCGTGTCGATGCGGATCAGCCGGCTCAGGAGGTCGACGGTCTCGTCCCGGAGACTGGTGGCCGCCATGCGCGGAGCATACTTCGGGCGTGAGCGACCTCTTCTCGGATGCGGCCACGCAGCGCGCGGGCGAGGTGGCGCCGCTCGCCCAGCGGCTGCGGCCGCGCACGCTCGACGAGTTCGTCGGGCAGGCGCAGGTGCTCGGCGAGGGGTCGGCGCTGCGCCTGGCGATCGGCGAGGATCGCGTCCGCTCCTCGATCTTCTACGGGCCGCCCGGGAGCGGGAAGACGACGCTCGCGCGGATCGTCGCCGCCTCGACGGGGGCGCGCTTCGAGGAGCTGTCGGCGGTCTCGGCGACGGTGAAGGACGTGCGCGAGGTGCTGGTGCGGGCGCGGGAGGCGCTCGGGACGAGCGGCCGCCGGACGATCCTCTTCCTCGACGAGATCCACCGCTTCAACAAGGCGCAGCAGGACGCGCTGCTGCCGGCGGTCGAGGACGGGCTCGTGACCCTGATCGGCGCCACGACCGAGAACCCGTACTTCGAGGTCAACTCGGCGCTGCTCTCGCGCTGCCAGGTCTACGAGCTGGAGTCGCTCGGCCAGGAGGACGTGCAGGAGATCGCGCGGCGCGGGGCCGGAGAGCTCGGAGTGGAGCTGGCGGAGGAGCTCGTGGCGCTCGTCGCGCGGCGCAGCGGCGGCGACGCGCGCTCGGCGCTGAACATCGTCGAGCTGGCCTTCGAGACGGCGCGCGCCGAAGGGGCACCGGTCTCGGAGACGCACGTCGAGGACGCGGCGCGGAAGCGGCCGGTCGTCTACGACAAGGCGTCGGACGCGCACTACGACTTCACCTCGGCGTTCATCAAGTCGATGCGGGGGAGCGATCCGGACGCCGCGGTCTACTACCTCGCGGCGATGCTCGAGGGCGGCGAGGACGCCCGCTTCATCGCGCGGCGGATGGTCGTGCTGGCCTCCGAGGACATCGGCAACGCCGACCCGCGCGCGCTGCTCGTCGCGGTCGCGGCGGCGCAGGCGGTCGAGCACGTCGGGCTGCCGGAGGCGCGGCTGAACCTCGCGCAGGCGGCGATCTACCTCGCGCGGGCGCCGAAGTCGAACGCGAGCTACGTGGCGATCGAGCAGGCCGCCGCCGACGTGCGCGAGCACGGCACCGTGAAGCCGCCGGCGTCGCTGCGCGACGCGAGTTGGTACGGCCGGCAGCTCGGCCACGGCGAGGGCTACGTCTACCCGCACGACGACCCGCGCGGCTTCGAGATCAGCCACCTTCCGGAGGAGCTGCAGGGGAAGACGTACTACCAGCCGTCCGGGAGCGGCGAGGAGACGGAGGAGGGCTAACCGGCACGGGCTCGCCCCCGAAGCGTGTGGAAAACACGTCGGCCGGCCCCGGGCGGTGCCTGGCACCTTCCTCGCGAAAGCCGCACGCACCGCGCGGCCGCGCGGTGCAGATGTCACCGAAGGGTGACGGCCTCGCGGCAGAGTGCCGGGCACCCCGTCCACAGCTGGCTCAGGCGGACACGGCCTGCTCGAACGCGTCCCGCGCTTCGGCGCCGAAGACGGCGAAGATCACGCGCTCGAGCGAGCCGCCCGAGAACCGCCGCGTCTCCTCCACCATGATCCGTGCACACTCGTCGAGCGGGAAGCCGCCGACGCCGGTGCCGAACGCCGGTAGCGCAAGCGACGCGCAGCCGAGCTCGTCCGCGAGCTCGAGACAGGCGCGGGTGGTGCGCCGCACGAGCCCCGCGTCGGTGGTCAGGTCCTGTCCCATCACCGCGCCGTGGATCACCCACCGCGCGGGGAGCCGTCCCGCGCCGGTCGCCACTGCGCTCCCGCGCTCGATCGGCCCGAGCGCCGTCGCCTCGCGCTCGATCTCCTCGCCGCCCGCGCGCTTCAGCGCGCCCGCCACGCCCGCCCCCATCCAGAGGTGGTCGTTCGCCGCATTCGCGACCGCGTCCGCCTCGACCGCGGCGATGTCGCCTTCACGCACCTCGAGCTGCACGCCCGCAGTATCGTCGGCCCGTGGAGCTGCACGTGCACGAATGGGGCGACCCGGCCGGGACGCCGCTCGTCTGCCTGCACGGCGTCACCGGCCACGGCGAGCGCTTCCGCCGCCTCGCCGAGGAGCGCTGGGGCAGCCGCCGGGTCGTCGCGCCCGACCTGCGCGGCCACGGCCGCTCCGGCTGGGATCCCCCCTGGACGTTCGCGACCCACGTCGCCGATCTCGTCGAGACGGCGGCGGCGCTCGGGATCGCGGAAGCCGACTGGGCCGGGCACTCCTGGGGCGGGCGCCTCGTCCTCGAGCTCGCGGCCGCGCATCCCGCGCTCGTCCGGCGTGCGGTGCTGCTCGACCCGGCGATCCAGGTCGTGGCCGGGGTGGCGGGCCAGAGCGCCGAGGCCGAGCTGCGCGACCCGGTCTACGCCTCGGTCGACGCCTACCTCGAGGAGCGCCTCGGCACGAACCCGCAGACGCCGCGCGTTCACGTCGAGGAGGACGCGACGCAGCATCTCGAGCCGCTGCCGGACGGTCGCTTCCGTCGCCGCACCTGCCAGTCGGCGGTCGTCTCGATCTACGGCGAGCTGGCCTCCGCGCCCCCGCCGCCCGAGAGCCTCCGCGCGCCGGCGCTCCTGCTCCACGCACCGGAGTACGGCCTCGTGCGCGAGCGCCAACTCGACGCGTACGGGGCCGCGCTCGGCGACCGTCTGCGCGTCGTCCCGGTACCCGGGATGCACATGGTGATGTGGGACGCGTTCGAGGAGACCGCCTCGGCGGTCGAGGACTTCCTCAGCGCGTGAGCTGCGCGCGCAATTCGAGCGCGCGCCCGGGCCGGTTCGTGACCACGCCGCGCAGCCGTCCGTCGCCGAGCCAGCGGCGGAGCCCGGCCTCGTCGTCCACGGTCCACAGGTAGACCGGCAGCCCGGCGCGCTCGGCCCGGCCGACGACTCCCGCCGGAGCGAGCCGGTGGTTGACGCTGAGGAACCGTGCCCCGGCGGCCCGGGCCCGCGCCACGGGGAACACCTCCGAGAGCCGGGTGCGCAGGTACGGCCGCCGCCACTCCCGGCCGACGCTGAGCCCGACCTCGAGCTCCGGCCGCTCCTGCCGCAGCCGCGCGACGGAGACGTCCTCCATCGTCGAGACGACGACTCTCTCCGCGTCGATCCGCGCGAGCACGGCGTCCAGCGCCTCGACCTCCCCGCCGACGTCCTTCAAGTCGAGCATCAGCAGCCGGCCGGCGCGCGCCGCGAGCACGGCGACGTCCGCGACCGACGCGGTGGGCGCGCCGAGCCCCGCACGTGCGTCCGCGGCGGTGAGCGAGGCCAGCGGCACCCCGCGCACGAGCCCGTCGTGCAGCGCGAGCAGCTCCCCGTCCGCGGTGCGCCGCACGTCCACCTCGATCATCTCCACCCCGGCCGCGAGCGCGGCCTCGTACGCCTCGAGCGAGCCGGGCGCGACGCCCTCGCTCGACCCCTGGTGGCCGACGACGAGCGGCACGGCGCTAGAGGATCCGCGCGCCGAGCGCCGACGCGACGAGCTCGACCGCGAGCCGGCCGGTCGCATTCTCCCGGTCGAGCACGGGATTCACCTCGACGACGTCGAGCGAGTCGGCGAGCCCGGACTCCGCCACGAGCTCCATCGCCAGGTGCGCCTCGCGGTACGAGAGCCCGCCCCGCACCGGCGTGCCGACCCCCGGCGCGTACTCGGGGTCGACCACGTCCATGTCGAGGCTGACATGGAGGAACGCCGCGCCGGCCGCGTGGGCGAGCGCCTCCCGCATGATCGGCTCGATCCCGATCCGGTCGACCTCGCTCATCGTGAAGACCTTCGCGTCGATCCGCCCGAGCAGCTCCCGCTCCCCGTCGTCGAGCGAGCGGACGCCGACGAGCGCCACGCGTCCCGCCTCGACCGCCGGCAGTCGCCAGCCCGGCCGGGCGAACGCCTCGCCGGCCAGGCCGAGAGCGGCGGCGAGCACCATCCCGTGCACGTTCCCGCTCGGCGACGTCGCTGGCGTGTTCAGGTCGCCGTGCGCGTCGATCCAGAGCACGCCGCCGGGGCCACGGGCCTGCGCCATCCCGACGAGCGACCCGAGCGCGATCGAGTGGTCGCCGCCCAGCACGAGCGGCGTCTTCCCGGCGCGGACGGCGTCGGCGACGAGCACGGCCACGCGGTCGCACAGGTCGAGGATCTGGGACAGGAAGCGGCAGCGTTCGTCGCCCATCGCCGTCGACTCCGGAACGGGCGCGTCGACGTTGCCGAGATCGTCCACTCCGGCGCCGAGCTTCTCCTCCAGATGGCGGGTCAGACCCGCGTACCGGATCGCGGACGGCCCCATGTCCACGCCCCGCCGGCCGGAGCCGAGGTCGAGCGGCGCGCCGATCACGGCCAGCTCGCGCCTCGCCTGTTGCACGGTCACGGCCACAAGGCTAACGTCAGCTTCCAGATGGACCAGCCGGAAGCGTCGCCCTCCGCCCTCGTACGTGTGCTGCTCGCAGACGACGAGTCGGGGTTTCTCGAGTCGCTGCGGCCGCTGATCGAGCACCAGCCGGAGCTCACCGTGGTGGGCGAGGCCGAGAACGGACTCGACGCGATCGAGCTCGCCGACGAGCTGCACCCGGACGCGGTCGTGATCGACCTGCACATGCCGCTCGTGGACGGCGTCACGGCGGTCGCGCGCCTGCGCAAGGACCATCCGACCGTCTGCCTGATCGCCCTCACCGGCGACCCGGCCCCGGAGCTGCACAGGGCGGTGAGCGAGGCCGGCGCGGACGCCGTCCTGCTCAAGGACGACCTCGTGGACACGCTCGTCGAGCGGCTCGCCGCGGTCAAGACCGGCACGAAGTAGCCGCTCCCGCGACTGGGCTACACTTGTGCCCGCCGTTCCCGGCGAGGTAGCTCAGCTGGTAGAGCACTCGGCTGAAAACCGGGGTGTCGCCGGTTCGAGTCCGGCCCTCGCCATACCCGCGCGTGCCGGCAAGGCCGGCTCGCGCCGCTCCCTTCGGCGATCCCCTTGATCCGTCGTGCGCGCTCTCTCGGTTCCCAGGCGCTGATCGTCTGCGGGGCGCTGTTCATCCCGTTCCTCTTCTTCGCCCCGCTGATCGGCATGGTGCCGCCGCAGGCCACGGCCGCCGCGCTGATCATCGTCGGCTACCTGATGGTGAGCGCGCTCACCGAGGCCGAGGACGAGGCGGAGATCGAGGAGGGAATCGCGCCCCGCACGTCGGGCAAGCTCGCCGGCATCGTGGGTCGTCTCGGCGGCGTTCGCCCTCTACTTCCTGGTGCCGCTGCTCCAGGATCACATCAGCTGGATCTCTAGGCCCCAATGCAGCGAGGCCCCCGGGAGCGCCGGAGCGTTCTCGGGGGCCTCAAGCAGTCCGGACCGGTGCGACCGTGTCGCGAACTGCCGTTGCGCGGCACCCTAACGCCTGGTGGCGCGAAGTGCCGTCGCGGGCCCGGCGGAAAAGTCCGCAAATTCCGCGAAACCCCGGGCGGCGAGCTCGCGCCGAAGCCGCGCGTGCGGCACGTAGATCGGCGTCCCCGAGCCGCGGGAGAACGAGACTACGACGGAGCCGCCGGGCGCGGTGACCCGGGCGAGCTCGTCGAAGAAGGGGATCATGTTGGCGAGCGTGACCAGCTCGACGCTCGCATCGCCGATCTGGATCTCGGAGGCGTCGCCGACCTCGAAGCGCACGCGGCCCGCGAGCTCCGGCGGCAGGCGCTGCTCGGCCTCGGCGATCATCGCCGGCGCGAAGTCGACGCCGGTGACCTGCGCCTCCGGGAAGCGCGCGGCGACGGTCTTGGCGGCGACGCCCGTGCCGGTGCCGAGGTCGAGCGCCCGGCGCGGCGGCTCGACCTCTTCGAGCGCGAGCTCGAGCGCGGCGACGTGGTGCGGCCCGATGCGGGTCTCCCAGGTCGGCGCGATCGTCTCGAACACGTCGCGGAGCCGGCCGCGCAGCAGCCCCCAGAGTGCGGGCTGCCGGACGACGGCGCCGGTGACGAGGCGCGAGAAGCGCTGCGGCTTCAGGGCACGTCCACCTGGATCAGCACCTCGCTCCCCTCGTCCACGCCGAGCAGGGAGGCGGCGTTGCCGCGTGAGACCGCGACCGCGACGTTGCGGTAGCTGTCCTCGTAGAGCAGGAGCTCGCCGGGGCTCGCGTCGCCGAAGGTACGGACGGCGACCGCGTAGTAGCGCTCGCCGCGAGCGCTCAGCTCGACGCGGCTCCCCGGCACCACGGAGACCCGGTCGAGGTGGTCGCGGACCAGGTTGAGGGCGACGTTCCCGAAGCGGTCGACCGCCAGCACCGTCGCCCGGATCCGCGCCTGCCCGACCTCCGGCTCCGGCAGGTCGAGCCGGACGAGCGCCTCCGGGTCGATCGGCGGCCCCAGCTCGCCGAGCCCGACGCCGCGGGCCAGGTGCGCCGCCGCCGGCGAGAAGAGGTCACGACCGTGGAACGTCCGCGAGACGGGCTGGAGCGAGTGCTCCGGGCTCGCAAGCTCGTGCACCGCGTCCACGCCGCCGAAGCGGTCGGCCGCCGGCAGGAGCAGCCCGTTGTCGGGGCCGACGTGGAGGCGTCCCTCACGGTCGCGCAGGGCGAGCGCGCGCCTGCTGCCGCCAACTCCGGGATCGACGACGGCGAGGTGGACGCCCTCGGGCATGTACGGGAGCGTGTTCCGGAGCATGAGCGCACCCTGGAGCACGTGCCCGGGCCTGATCCCGTGCGTGATGTCGATGACGTCCGCGTCCGGCGCGATCCGCTTCATCACGCCGTGGCAGGTGCCGACGAAGTCGTCCTGGAGGCCGAAGTCCGTGAGAAAGGTGATGAACGGCGGCATTGCCGGTGGAGCCTAATCCCCCGCGAGACGCTCGACCGCGGAGATCAACCCGTCCAGGTCGTGCGTCGCGGCCTCGGCCGCGACCTCGAGCCCGGCCTCCCGCGCCGCGGCGGTCGTCTGCGGGCCGATGCTGACAACAGGGACGCGAGCGCCGGCGGCCGCGAGCGCGCGGGCGGCCGAGGGCGACGCGAGCAGGACGAGGTCGCCCTCCAGCGGCTGCTCGAGACGCAGCTCGATCGTCCGGTAGAGCGGGAGGAAGTCGGCGTCGAGCTCGTCGACGAGCAGCCTTCGCGCACCTTCGGCGGCGGCGAGCAAGACGCGGCCGGCGGGCAGGGGCAGCTCCGCCAGCAGGCCCTCCTGCGTCGAGACCGCCGGGAGGAGATCCGGCTCGAGGCCGTGCGCCCGCAGCGCCTCGGCGGTGCCCGGCCCGATCGCCGCGAGGCGCCGCGGCGGAGATGCGAGCCGCCGCGCGAGCTCGACGGCGCCGTTCGGGCTCGTCACGACCACCCAGTCGTAGGGCGCCGGATCGACAGGCTCGCCGCCGAGCGGCTCCACCTCGATCAGCGGGCAGAGGACGACCTCGTGCCCGAGCGCCTCCAGCCGTGCGGCGAGCTCTCCGGCCTGCTCCTCGCGACGCGTGACGACGACCCTCACGCCGCGTCCTCGCACCTGCGCGGCGTCCGAACCGAACGCGTCCGTCCCGGCGCCGCCCGGTCGGGACAGCTCTCGTGCCCCATCCCCAACCCCCGCCCTCCCAGAAGGGGACCGGCGTCGGGCTTCGCCGACGCTACCGGCGAAACCGTGACGGCGGGGTGGAGGCTCTGTGCCGCAAGGGTCATTTCTTCCTCGCCGGGAGCGCCCTCAGGAATGGGCCGAGGCGAGACGGGCGAGCTCCTCGCCGAGCGCGGCCGGGTCGTCGCCGCTGCGGCGCTCGAGCCACGAGCCGTCCTCGGCGGCGACCAGGCCGACGAGCTTCTCGCCGTCGTGGTGAGCGGCGATCGGCGCCAGGCAGCCGCCGCCGACGGCCGCGACCGCCGCCCGCTCCGCCTCGACGCGGCGGCGGGTCTCCGCGTGGTCGGACGCCGCGACGAGGTGCTCGTCGCCGGCCCGCACCTGCAGAGCCAGCGCGCCCTGCGCCGCCTCCGGCAGCAGCTCCTCGGCGTCGAAGCGGTGCCCGATCTCCCGCCCGAGCCCGAGCCGGTCGAGCCCGCAGGCCGCGAGCACGACGGCGTCGAGGCCCCGCTCGCCCCGCTTGCGCAGGCGCGTGTCGATGTTCCCGCGCAGCGGCTCGATCGAGAGCGACGGCTCGAGCGCCAGCAGCTGCGCCTTCCGCCGCACGGACGCGGTCCCGATCCGCATCCCGGGGCGGATCCCGTCCGCGCCGCAGAGCGCGTCGCGCGGATCGTCCCGCTCGAGATACGCGCCGACCACGAGCCCCTCGGGATCGGAGGCGGTCATGTCCTTCGCCGAGTGGACGGCGACGTCGATCCGGTGCTCGAGCAGCGCCTCCTCGAGCTCCTTCACGAAAACGCCGCGCGACCCGATCTCGCCGAAGGGCCGCGTGCGGTCCTTGTCCCCGGCGGTCGTGATCGGGACGAGCGCGAGCTCGATCCCCGGGCCCCGCAGGCGCAACGCGGCGAGCTCGGCCTGCGTGAGCGCGAGCCTACTGCCGCGGCTGCCGACGCGGATCAGCACACCGCGCCCGCCTCCGAACCGGCTGCCCGCAGAGTCTCGTGCCCCGCGGCTGCACGCGCACGAACGCCGTCGGAGCCTGGAGCGGCAGCGGCCGCCCGACCAGTCCGGCAGCGATCGGCTTCCCGACCTTCAGCGTCGTTCGTCCTCGCCGAGACCGAACAGGTGCCTCACCGCCTCAGCATAGATCACCCCGTCGGCTGCCGCGGCCGCCTGCTTCATGCGCACGGTCGGCAGGTGCAGGAGCTTGTTCACGATCTGCGTCGTGATCGACTCGACCGCCCGCCGCTGGCTGTCGTCGAGCCGCTCGAGCAGCGCGTCCGCCTTGCGCAGCTCGGCCTCGCGGATCTCCTCCGCGCGCGCCCGCAGCGACGCGATCGCCGGCACCACGTCCAGCGCCGCATGCCATTCGTGGAACTTCACCGCCTCGCCGGCGACGATCGACTCGGCGCGCTCCGCCTCGCGCCGCCGACCCGAGAGCGTCTCGGCGACGATCGCCTCGAGGTCGTCGATGTCGTAGAGGTAGCAGCCGTCGAGCTCGTGAATCGCGGGATCGAGGTCGCGCGGCACCGCGAGGTCGATCAGCAGCAGCTGCCGCCCCCGCCGGGCGCGCAGCGCCCGTTCCACCGCGGCCGCGTCGAGCACGAACCCGGGCGAGCTCGTTGAGGCGACCACGACGTCGGTGCTCGCCAGCTGCTCCTCGATCCGCTCGAGCGGGAGCGCCTCGGCGCCGAAGCGGCCCGCGAGCTCCTCCGCCCTGTCGAGCGTCCGGTTGGCGACGAACGCGATCCGCGCCCGGCGCGAGAGCAGGTTGCGTGCCGCCTGCTCGCTGATCTTTCCCGCTCCGACGAGCAGGATCGAACGACCCTCGAGGTCGCCGAAGACCTGCTCTGCGAGGGCGGCGGCCGCAGAGGAGACCGAGGCGGGGCTCTCGCCGATCGCCGTCTGCGCGCGCACCTTCCGCCCCGCATGGAGCGCCTGCCGGAAGACGCGGTCGAGCACCATCCCGGTGACGCCGGCCTCGAACGCCGAGCGCACCTGGCCGAGGATCTCGCCCTCCCCTGGGACGAGCGAGTCGAGCCCGCCCGCGACGCGGAACAGGTGCAGCGCGGCCGCCTGGTCGCGCAGCCGGTACAGGGCCTCCTCGACCTCCGGCTCGAGCTCGGCGAGCGCGGCGACCGCGTCCCGCTCGGCGGCGTCGCCGTCGAGCGCCGCGAGGTACACCTCGGTGCGGTTGCAGGTCGAGAGGCAGACCGCCTCGCGACCGCCCTCCGCGAGCCGCGCGGCGAGCGCGCGGGCCTGGTCGCGCTCGAGCGCCACCCGCTCGCGCAGCTCGACGGGCGCGCGGTGGTGGGAGGTTCCGACGAGGACGAGGCGCATCAGGCGAAGTGGGTGGCGGGGAGGGCGAGGCGGACGACGATCACGAGCGCGAAGCCGGCGAGCGCGATGTACGCGGCGCGGCGCCCGGTCCAGCCGGCCGCGGCCCGCAGGACGAGGTAGGCGGCCCAGACGACCCAGGTGAGGATGGTGACCGCGACGAGCGCGTCGACGCGCTCGCCCTCCGACACGAGCCGGGCGACGCCGACCGCGATCCCGAGCGTCAGGGCCGGCAGAGACCAGGCGACAGTGCGTCCGGCGAGCGCGTCGAGCGTCGCCAGCGCCGGCACCGGACGGCGGAGGATCGTCGCCGCCCGCCGCTTCAGCCGGCGCTCCTGCCAGACGTAGAGCGCCGAGAGCCCCGCCGCGAGCGTGAAACCGGCGAACGCGGCGAGCACGAGGCCGACGTGGAGGACGAGGAAGAGGTTCGAGTAGTGGCTGCGCCCGCCGACCCCCGTGCCGCCGCCCACGTGGGCGACCGCGAGCAGGGCCGCCGCGAGCGGCATCACGGTCAGCCCGAGCAGCCGGTACGAGCGGCGGCAGCCCCAGATCAGGTACGCGGACACGACGAGCCAGACGAAGAGGTTGAGCGAGCCCGCCCACGTCGACCACGGGAAGCCGTCCCGGCGAGCCGCCTGCACGACGAGCAGCGCCGTCTGGGCGATCCAGCCGAGCCGCACGCCCCAGGTCGCCGCACGCCCGGCCGCCCCCGGCCGCCGCGCGTCGCCGAGGTAGCCGACCGCCGCCTCCCCGTAGAAGAGGAGCGCGGGCCAGAAGAGCAGCTCAGCCAACGGACGCCGGCTCCCGGCTCGTCTCCGGCTCCTCCGGGCGTGGCGCGGCCCGGCCGGCGAGCTCGTCGACCTCCCGCTCGAGCCGCTGGAGCTTGAGCGCGATGATCACGACGTAGAGCAGGACGAGCGCGAAGACGACGCAGTACGCGGCGGTCACGTACTTCTCGGCGGTTGTCACGCGAGGGCCTCCTTCAGCTCGCGCAGCCGCAGGTCGAGCCGCTTCCCGGCGAGCTCGACGCGGTACAGCGTGTACGCGAGGACGAGCATCGCAACCTGGGCGATGCAGTAGGTGGCGAGCATCCACCCGTGGACGTTCGGCCCGTGCCGCGTGAAGACGACGGGGTGGATCAGGTTCTTGGCGAGCCGGATGGCGAGGAAGCTGACCGGGATGAGCACAACGCCGAAGAGCGCGTAGACGGCGCTCAGGTTCGCCCGCTGCGGCCCCGGATCCACCGAGAACCGGAGCATGAAGTACGCGGCGTAGAAGAGGAAGAGCACGAGGAACATCACGAGCTGGTCCTCGCTCCACAGCCACCAGTGGCCCCACGAGATCTTCGCCCAGATCGAGCCGGTGAGCAGCACGAGCGAGCCGAAGATCAGGCCCTGGTGCACGGCGACGTAGCTCTCGAGGTCTGCGCCGGGGTCGCGCCTCGTCAGGTGCCGGAAGGCCTTCCAGGCGCCGGCGACGAAGCACGCGTACGCGGTGATGGCGATCGGCACGTGGAAGTAGAAGATCCGCTGCGAGAAGCCCTGGTCGGCGTCGTTGGGCACGACGAAGAAGAGGAGCGCCAGCGAAACCGTCACGAGGACGAGGCTGAGCGCGGCCAGCAGCGGCAGCGATATCCGGGACGTGCGACCCACCTCCTTCCGGATTGTGGCAGGTCCCCGCCGGCGCCCGGCCGAAGTCACTCCGTGACGACGTACTCGAAGGTCGCCCAGCAGACGAGCGCGAACAGGGCGTCGTAGAGCGCGAGGAAGGCGAGGTAGCGGCCCGGCGAGTCGACGACGCTCGCCCCGACGCCGCCGATCACGATCGGGATCGCGAGCGGCAGGAAGAGCAGCGGCAGCAGCAGGTCGCGGGCGCGGGTGGCGACCGCGACGGCGCCGAGCAGCGTGCCGACCGCGCAGATGCCGAGGTCGGCGAGGAGGACGCCGGCGACCGTGGCGGCCCCGATCCGGTGGAAGAAGAGCGCGAAGGCCGGCAGCGCGACGACCTCGGCTGCAACGAGGAACGTGAGCGTCGCGATCCCCTTGCCGAGCCAGATCGCGCTGCGGTCGCAGGGCGCGAGCACGAGCCCGTCGAACATCCGCTGCTCCCGCTCCGGGACGAAGGCGCGCCCGAGCCCGAGCAGCGCCGTGAACACGATCGCCACCCAGAGCAGCCCGTTGGCGGCGAGCGGCGACGAGCTCTCCGGAAGCGCGAAGTGGAAGACGACGAAGGTCGCGACGACGAAGAGGAGCATCGCCGGCAGCGTGTCCCGCGCCCGCAGCTCGAGCAGGAGGTCCTTGCGTGCGAGCGCGCCGACGTCGCGCAGGTAGTTCACGCCGCCAGCTCCAGGCTCGCGGTGGCGAGCGCGGCCGTCCGCTGCGGGTCGTGCGTCGAGACGAGGAACGTCCGCTCGCCCTGCAGCTCCGCGAGCTGGGCGTCGAGCAGCTCCGCCCCGGCGGCGTCGAGGGCCGTGTACGGCTCGTCGAGCACGAGCAGCGCAGGGTCGTGCAGGAGGACGCGGCAGAGTGCGAGCCGCTGCGTCATCCCGCGCGAATAGGAGCCGACGCGATCGTGACGCGCCTCCCAGAGGCCGAGGCGCTCGAGCAGCATCCCGATCCGCTCCCGCCGCTCGGGCACCCGGTAGAGCTTCCCGTACAGGTCGAGGTTCTCGAGCGCGGTCAGCTCGCGGTAGACGAGCGGCTCGTGGCCGAGGTAGCCGATCTCGGCGCGGCCCGGCTCGAGCAGGAACTCGCCCTCGCTCGGCACGGCGAGCCCGGCGCAGATCCGGAGGAGCGTCGTCTTGCCGGAGCCGTTCGGGCCCGTGACCACGAGGAAGCCGCCGCGAGGAAGGTCGAGGTCGACCCCGCGCAGGACTCGCTTCTCGCCGAACCGCTTGCCGAGTCCCCGGGCACGGATCACGCGGCAAGTGTAGGGCGCGGCGGCTTTACGCAGGTTTTACGCCCCCGGCGCAGGGTTCCGGTGCAGGCCGGAGTCCTATCTCTCAGGAACCGAATTCCGAGACCAGGGGGACTCACCCATGCGCAGATCACGACTCGTCGCGCTCGCCGCGCCTGCGGTCGTCGCAGCGCTCGTGGCGGGCGTCGCGGCCGCGGGCCATCGCTCGCAGAGCAGCCAGCAGGTCGCCGCCGACTTCGCCGCCGGCTCCGTCACGAAGACGCACACGCGAACCTGCGTCGGCGCCGACGGCACCTACCAGGACACGACCGCGACCTACACGGGCGCCGCCACGAGCGGCGACGCGCGGCTGAACGGGGCGCTCACGATCCGGGCGCACAGCGTCGTCAACACGGCGACCGGCGTCGGCTGGGCCGAGGGCAGCTTCCGGGTGCGCGGCGCGGGTGCGGGCGCGCACGGCACCCTGCACGCCGCACTCGCGGGCGGCCAGGCCGTCGGCGCCGTCGTCGGCAAAGCGGACCACGCCGAGGGCAAGCTCGTCGCCTCGGTGTCGTCCTTGTTCACGCAGGGCGGCGGCTTCGCGTCCGGGAAGCTCGGCTCCGGCAGCGCGAACGGCGCCGGCGTCGTCTTCAGCCACGGCACGTGCACGAAGCAGAAGAACCTGACGGCGACGGCGATCTTCAAGGTCAAGCTGAGCGCGAAGCAGGTCGTCCCGCCGGTCTCCGGGCTTCGCGCGGAGGCGAGCGGGAGCCTGACGCTCGACCTCGCGCGCGACGCGTCCGGCACCGTCACGGGCGGCACCGCGGTCTTCTACGTCAACTACCGCTTCCCGGCCGCGGTGACGATCACCGGACTGGCGCTGCACCAGGGGGCGCGCGGCTCCACGGGCGGCGGCGTGCTCGATGCGGGCACCGGGACGTTCGCCGACGCGGACGGGCGCGGCAACGTGACGAAGGTCGTCGCCGGCGTCTCGGCCACGCTCGCCCAGGCGCTGCTCGCCGACCCGCGCGGCTACTACCTCGAGCTGGCCACGTCGGACCACGCGTCCGGCGCGCTCCGGGCCCAGCTCGGCGGCTTCTCACGCCGCTAGCGGCCCGCCAGGGGCGGGAGCCGTCCGCGCGACGGCTCCCGTCCCCATCCGAGTACGCTCCGGCCCGTGAGCTGGGAGCCCGGTTTCGATCCCGGAGCGCGGCCGTCGCCCGCCTCCCGCGTGCTCGCGATCGGCGAGGGGCGCGCCGTGGTCACTACGGCCGCCGGCGCCGACGGCGCGGAGCTGCTCCACGTCGGCACGCTCGACGGCGAGCCGGTTTTCGCGGCGCCGCTCGCCGGGCGGCCGGCCGGCGCGCCGAGCCTGCGCGGGCTCCTCGCCGAGGGGCCGCCCGCGCTCGCCCAGGCCGCTGGCCGCGCGGCGCAGCTGCTCGAGTGGGAGGCGTCGCACCGCTTCTGCGGGCGTTGCGGAAGCCGGACGGAGCCGTCGGCGACGGAGTTGACGCGCGTCTGCCCGGACTGCGGCGCGACCTGGTATCCGCGCATCGCGCCCGCCGTGATCATGGCCGTCACGCGAGGCTCCGAGGTGCTGCTCGGCCGCCGCGCCAGTGCGACGCGGGCGCTGTACAGCTGCCTCGCCGGGTTCGTCGAACCGGGAGAGACGCTCGAGGAGGCGGTCGCGCGCGAGACGCGCGAGGAGGCGGGGATCGAGGTCGCGGACGTCCGCTACGCCGGCAGCCAGCCGTGGCCGTTCCCGAGCCAGCTGATGGTCGGGCTTCACCGCGGCGTACGCGGGCGGCGAGCTCCGGATCGACGAGCGGGAGCTCGCAGACGCGCAGTGGTTCCGCCGCGACGCGCTGCCGGAGATCCCGCCCCCGTTCACGATCGCGCACCGGCTGATCGTCGGCGGCTAGACGATCGCGTCGGCGATCACGAACGCGGCGAAGGCGATGCTGATCACGCCGTTCATGGTGAAGAAGGCCGTGTCGAGCCGGCGCAGGTCGCCGGGACGGACGAGTGCGTGCTCGTACGCGAGCAGCGCCGCGACGACGGCGGCACCGAGCCAGTAGAGGACGCCGACCTGGAGGCCGAGCCCGGCGGCGACCAGACATGCTACCGCGGCAGCGTGCGAGAGCCGCGCACCGAGAAAGGCGCCCTCGACGCCGAACCTGGTCGCGACCGAGTGCAGTCCCTCGCGCCGATCGACGTCGAGGTCGAAGAGCGCGTAGAAGAGGTCGAACCCCGCGACCCAGAGCGCGACGGCGGCGCCGAGCGTCCACGCCTGCCAGGGCAGCTTGCCGGTGATCGCGACCCAGGCGCCGACCGGCGCCAGCCCGTCGACCGCGCCGAGCCAGAAATGGCAGAGCCACGTCCAGCGCTTGAGGTACGGGTAGACCACGAAGCCGGCGACCGGGATCGGCCAGAGCCAGCGGACGAGCGGGTCGAGCTGCCAGACCGCGGCGAGGAAGAGCGCGAGCGAGGCGGCGCAGAAGAGGAGCACCTGGGCGACGCCGAGCTGGCCGCTCGGCAGCTCCCGGCCGGCGGTGCGCGGGTTGCGCGCGTCGTGCCCGGCGTCGACCAGCCGGTTGAGCGCCATGGCGAGCGAGCGAGCGCCGGCCATCGCGACCGTGACCCAGACCAGGTCGTGCGCGCTCGGAGTGCCGTCGACGGCGAGGAACGCGCCGACGTACGCGAACGGCAGCGCGAAGACGGTGTGCTCGATCTTCACGAGCCGTGCGAACCGCGCGGGCAGCGGCGCGAGCGTGGGGGCCTCTGCGGTCACGCGCGGCAGGATACGCACGCGTCCCGGCCGACCGTGGCTCCTCCCGCCACGCCCCGGCGCCCGGCACCAGGTCTAGGTTTGGCGATGCGCGACGTCGCGCTCGCCGGCGAGCAGCTCGAGGGCGTGCCCGAGCGCAGGCCGCAGCACCTCGAAGCCGTCCCGGCAGCCGCCCGGGGAGCCGGGCAGGTTCACGACGAGCGTCGAGCCGAGCACGCCGGCGGCGCCACGCGAGAGCAGCCCGTGCGGCGTCTTCGCGATCGAGTCGGCGCGCAGCGCCTGGGCGATTCCCGGCGCTTCGCGGTCGAGGACGTCGAGCGTCGCCTCCGGCGTCACGTCACGCGGAGCGAGCCCGGTGCCGCCGGTCGTGAGCACGAGCCCGGCCGACCCGGCGAGCTCCCGCAGCGCCGCCGCGATCCGCTCCCGCTCGTCGGGGACGACACGGCGCTCGACCTCGAAACCCTCGCCGCGAAGCAGCTCGTCGAGCAGGTCGCCGCTCCGGTCCTCGCGTGTCCCGGCGACGACGCCGTCGGAGACGGTGAGCACGGCAGCCCTCAGACGAGCGTCTCCTTCGTCTTCTCGACGAGCGCGACCTCGGCGATGCGCATTCCCTTGTCGATCGCCTTCGCCATGTCGTAGACGGTCAGGGCCGCGACCGTGGCCGCCGTCAGCGCCTCCATCTCCACGCCGGTCTGCGCGGTCGTCTCCGCCGAGGCGACGATCTCGACCGACTCCTCGCCGACCTCGAGCGTCACCTCGACGTGCGAGAGCGGGAGCGGGTGGCAGAGCGGGATCAGCTCGCTCGTGCGCTTCGCGGCCATGATCCCGGCGAGCTGCGCCGTCGTCAGCGCGTCGCCCTTCGGCAGCTCGCGCAGCCGCCGCGCCGTCGCCGGCGCCATCCGCACCTCGGCCCGAGCAACCGCCCGCCGGCGCGAGAGCGGCTTGCCGCCGACGTCCACCATCCGGACCTCGCCCGACTCGTCCACGTGAGAGAGGTCGCTCATCGCCCGAGCGACCTCCGGACGACGTGCACGAGGTCGCGCCGGTGTCGCCATGCGGCCCGCAGCCGCTCGGGGCGCGAGCCGTAGAGGACGTCGACGAACGAGCGCAGCGCCCGCTCCGTCGGCTCGTCGTAGGGGAACCACCACGGCGGCCGGACGCGGCCCGCGTCCCAGTCGACGTATTTCACCTGCACGCACTCGTAGAGCCCGTGCCGCGAGTTCGTCCGCCCGAAGCCGGAGCCCTTGACCCCGCCCCAGGCCGCCTGGCCGATGGTGAACGAGTAGCCGAAGTCGTTGACCCAGACCATCCCGGCATCGATCCGCCGCGAGACCCGCCTGGCCCGCGCCGCGCTGCGCGTCCAGACGCTCGCCCCGAGCCCGAAGGCCGTGTCGTTCGCGAGCCGCACCGCCTCGTCCTCGCCGTCGAAGGGCTGGATCGTGACGACCGGGCCGAAGATCTCGCGGTCGGGCAGCTCGCCCTCGATCACGGTCGGCTCGAGGAACCACCCCACCCGCTCCGCGCGCACCGCACCCGTCAGCTCCTCGACGGCGTCGCGCTGGCGCTCGGAGATCAGCGGCCCGACCTCCTCGCCGAGCCGCAGCCCGGCGGCGCGCTCCCGCAGCCGCCTCGCAAACTCCGGGTACACCTCGCGCTCGACATAGATCCGCTCCGCGCTCACGCACGCCTGGCCGCCGTTGATGAAGGAGCTGAACGCAGCCCCCTCGACCGCGCGGTCGAGGTCTGCGTCCGCGAACACGACCATCGGATCCTTGCCGCCGAGCTCGAGCACGACCGGGCAGCCGCGCGTCCCCGCCGCCGCCGCTACCGCGCGCCCGGCCCCGACCGAGCCGGTGAAGAAGACCTTGCCGATCCCCTCGTCGGCGACGAGCGCCTCGCCCACCGCCACCCCGCCCTGCGCGGTCTGGACGAGGCCGGCCGGAGCGCCCGCCTCCTCGAGCACGCGCGCGACCCAGGCCCCGGAGAGCGGCGTCAGGTCGGACGGCTTCAGCACGACGCCGTTGCCCCCGGCGAGCGCGGTGGCGACCTCGGTGAACGGGATCCCGAGCGGGATGTTCCAGGGCGTGATCGCCGCGACGACGCCGAGCGGCTCGTACAGCAGCCACGCCTTCTTCGTCTTCAGGTGGAGCTGCGGGAAGCGGACGCGCTCGTCGCGCAGCACCTTCGCGGCGTTGCGCGCGAGCCAGGTGGCGTGGTCCACCGCCGGGTAGAGATCCTGCGTCAGCGCCTCCGTGCGCGGCTTGCCGGTCTCCGCGCTCACCGTGTCGAGGATCTCGTCGGCGCGGGCCCGCAGGACGCGCCCCGCCTCGCGCAGCACGCGCGCGCGGCCGTCGTGGCCCGCGACCCACCACTCGCGCTGCGCGGCCGCCGCGGCCGCAACGAGGAGGCCGACCTCGTCCGGCTCGGTCGCGCGCACCGAGCCGACGGGCTCGAGCGTCGCCGGGTTGACCGACACGATCTCGGAAGCGGCGGCCGTCGCCATGGACGTGATGGTACTGGGCCGCCCTAGCCCGAGCGGCGCGCCGCCGCCGCGTCGAGGTCGGCGAGCTGCGCGGCGATCCAGGTCGCGATGTCGTGCGTGCGCACGTGCTCCCTGATCGCCTCGGCCCGCCGCCGGCGCTCGGCGGCCGGCATCGCCAGCGCCTCGTGGATCGCCTCCGCCTGGCCGAGCACGTCGAACGGGTTCACCGAGACCACCCAGGCCGCCGAGCTCCTCGTGCGAGCCCGCGTTCTCGGAGAGCACGACCACCCCGTCGCGCTCGTTCACGAGCGGAGCCTCCTTCGAGACGAGGTTGAGCCCGTCGAAGACCGGGTTCACGAGCAGGACGTCGAACTGCTTGTAGCCGGCGACGGACTGCGCGAAGTCGTCGGCCACGTGCAGCTCGACCGGCGTCCAGCCCTGCTCGGCCGAAGCGCTCGTTCACGGCGCGGGCCTCCCGCTCGATCGCGGCGACGTAGTCCGTGTACTCGGCGATGTCCTGCCGGGACGGGTCGAGCAGCGCGAGCATCGTCACCTCCCCGTGCAGCTCCGGGCTCTGCTCGAGGAAGAGGCCGAACGCCTCGAAGCCACGCACGATGTTCTTCGAGGGATCGGTGCGGTCGACGCGGAGCACGAGGTGCCGGCGACGCCCGGCGACGATCTCACGCTCGCGCGCGAGCACCGCCGGGTCGTCCCGCAACCGCTCGAACGCGCCCGCGTCGATCCCGATCGGGTGCGCCGTCACGGCGGTCGTGCGCCCCGCGTGCGTCACCGTCCCGGCCCGCTCGTCCACCTCGGCGCCCAGCACGTCCGCGCAGCAGCGGAGGAAGTTCCGTCGCCAGCGGCTCGTGTGGAAGCCGACGACGTCGTTCGCGAGCAGTCCCTCGTGTACGGCCCGGCGTTGCGGCTCCGGCAGGACGCTCCAGTAGTCGGACTGGGGCCACGGAGTGTGCACGAAGTGCGAGGTGACGACGTCCGGCCGGCTCGCCCGGACGAGCGCGGGCGCGAGATAGAGGTGGTAGTCGTGGAAGAAGACCGCCGCGTCGGGCCGCTGCTCGAGCTCGGCGAGCGTCGCCTCGGCGAAGGTCTCGTTCACCCGCGCGTAGCCCTCGTCCCAGGCTGCGTGGAGCGCGGGGTCGAAGTCGGGCGCGTACGCGAGCCCCCACATCGAGTGCTGGAGGAACCAGAGCGTCGGGTTCGCGACGACGTTGTAGAACCGGTCGTACGCCGCCGGCTCGTGGGCGACGAGGCGCAGCCGGTACGGCGAGCCGTCCGGCGCCACGTCGTCGAAGGCGCCGTCCCGCTCGCTCGCCACCGAGCGGTCCTCGTCGGTCATGGCGCTCGCGATCCACGTGACGTCGTGGTGCGCGACCAGGCCGCCGAGCGCCGTGACGAGGCCGCCGCCGCCGCGACGGACGACGCGCTCGCCCGCGTCGTCACGCGCGTACGAGACCGGCCCGCGGTTGGAGACGACGAGAATCGTGCGGCGAGCTGCCACGGGCGGGAACCTACCCGCCCGCCCGCTCAGCCGGTCGCGCCGACGACCTCGAGCTCGGCCCCCTCGACCTCGTTGCCGAGCAGACGGTTGAAGAGCACCAGCCAGTCGCGCAGCAGGCGCGGGCGTGAGGAAACGGCGGCGCACGAACTCCTTGCCGACGAGCGCCCGCCCCCGCGCGGCCACGGGGTCGGCGAGGATCTCGAGCACGGCGGCTGCGCACTCCTCGGAGGAGCCCACCAGCCACCCGCTGACGCCGTCCTCGATCTGCGTGACGATCCCGCCGACGCGGCCGGCCACCGTCGGACGCCCCTTCCAGAGCGCCTCGGCGACGGTCAGCCCGAATCCCTCGCGAATCGACTTCTGGATCACCGCGGCGGAGTGCACCTGGAACGCGTTCACCTCGACCGAGCCGACGTTGTTGAGGTTCGAGAGGATGAAGATGTCCCGATCGTTGTCGGCGTAGGCAACGGTCTGGTTGTAGTAGTCCCAGCCCTCGGGGTCGTCGTGCGCCATCGAGCCGACGAGCGCGAGCTGGACGCCCGGGATGCTCCTTCGGACGATCCGGTAGGCGTCGATCACCCCGAGCGGATCCTTCCAGGGGTCGAAGCGGGAGACCTGGGTCAGCAGCGGCCGCGAGACGTCGATTCCGAACTGGTCGACGATGTAGGCGGCATCCTCGGCCGAGAGCGCCATGTTCTTCGGTGCGAGCGGGTCGATCGCGGGCGGCCAGATGTAGCAGGGCGGCAGGCCGTCCGCCTCGGGACGTACTCGGCGAGATGGAAGATCGCCGCGTCGTAGCGCGCGAGCGATGGGAGCAGGAACGAGAGCACGCTCTCGTTCGGGGTCGAGAAGTCGATGTGGCCGCGCCAGATCCACCTCGCGTCGCCGCGCCTCGCGTGGTCGATCAGCCCGATCGGCTGCGGGTCGTGGACGACGACGAAGTCGTACTCGGAGGCGTCGATCTCGGCCGCGTTGAGCTCCTGGTAGCGGCGGAAGACGTCCCGCTCCGCGTCGCTCAGGCCGCGCGGGTTGCCCTGGAGAGCGTTGTGGATCGCCTTCGTGACGCCGAAGAACTCGTCGGCGCCGTGAACGATCCGCCATTCGACCTCGAGCCCGGCGTCCTGCATGAGCGGCACGAGCGTGTACTGGATCTCGGCGACGCCGCCGCCGAACGCGGTCGCGGAGAGCTCGAGCACGCGCCGTCCCGCGAGCGGCTCCGCGAGCCGTCGGATCTCCTCCAGCAGCCCGCGGGAGGCGATGGTCGCGTAGTCCGCGAGCGACTTGTGGCCGACGTTGACGAGCGGGAGAGCCAGAACCCGCCGAGCATACGACCCGCGTCGGTCAGTCGAGCTTCTTGACGAAGCGGAGCCGCGAGCCGCGCACCCCCGGCCGCGACTCGATCTCGAGCTCGTCGGCCACCGTGCGGATGATCGCGATCCCGAGGCCGCCCTCCGAAAGGTCCTCGCCGTCGAGCGCCGGCGGCCGCTCCGGGTCGAAGCCCTCGCCGTCGTCGGCGACCTCGATCCCGAGCCGGTCGGCCTCGAGCTCGTACGTGATCTCGACGTGGCCGTTCCCGTCGGCGCCGTACGCATGGCGGACCGAGTTCGAGACGGCCTCGGTCAGCGCGAGCTTGAGATCGGCGAGCGTCTCGTCGGGAACGTCTCGCAGCTGCGCGATCCCGGTCAGGGCCAGCCTGCCGAGGGTGATGTACTCGGGCTTCGCCGGGATGCGCAACCGCACGGCGCGCTCGCCGTTGCGCTCGCCAACCCCTGCCGCCTCGCTCATCGGTTCCCTCTTTCCGCAGGTTCCCGGGGCCAAACCCGCCGATTTCTACACGATCCCGCGCTCGTTCGCGCGGGACTCACGCACCTCCTGCCCGCTGCGATCCCGGCTCTAACCGCCGGGGCGCTCGGCGAGGGTCAGCGTGAACGGGCGCCGCCGGCCGTCGCGGACGACGGTGACGATGCTCACCCGGCCCGGCCGGAGCACATTCGTGACGATCCGCACGAGATCGGCGGCGGCGTGGACCGGGCGGCCGTCGATCGCGACGACGACGTCGCCGCCGCGGACGATCGTCTGGCCCTGGAACGACTCCTGGGCCGTACCGCCGCGGATGCCGGCGCGCTGCGCGGGACCGCCGCTCGTCACCCTGTCCACGAGCGCGCCGCGCTGGACCGAGAGCCCGAGGTGGCGCGCGATCGACGGGGTCAGATCCTCGCTCGCGAGCCCGACGTACGCGTAGGCGACCCGCCCAGCGGCGAGCAGGTCGTGCAGCGAACGCCGCGCTGCGTCGATCGGCACCGCGAAGCCGACGCCGGTGTTCCCGCCCGAGTCGCTGCGGATCTGCGCGTTGATCCCGATCGCACGCCCCGCCGCGTCCAGCAGCGGCCCCCCGGAGCTGCCGTGCGCGATCGGCGCGTCGATCTGGATCGCGTCGATGATCTGGAAGCGCGGCGCGGTCAGCGCGGCGATCGAGCGGCCGACCGCCGAGACGACCCCGACCGCGAGCGAGTCCTCGTTTCCGAGCGGACTGCCGATCGCGGCGACGGGCTCGCCCACGACCACCGCCGCCGAGCGGCCGAGCGGCAGCGGGACGAGCGCGTGCCGGACCGCGTCGACCCGGATCACGCCGACGTCGTCGAAGACGTCCCAGCCCACGATCGTCGCCGGGATCCGGTCGTGATCCGAGAACTCGACGTACACCCGCGAGGCCGCGCGCACGGCCTCGCCCGGGGCGGTCTCACCGGCGTTCGTGATCACGTGCGCGTTGGTGAGGATCGTGCCGCCACGTGAGACGACGAAGCCGGAACCCTGAGCCTGCTCGCCGGCGAAGTAGGAGTACACGGTGACGACGCCGGGCGAGCGGTCGGCGTAGACCCGGGCGGCCGAGAAGCCGGCGGCCGGGGTGGCCACCGTCCGCACGGCGGCGGGCGTGCTCACCGGCGCGGCGCTCGGAGCGGGCACGACGACCGTCGTCGTCGAGCGTCCGAACACGCCGCTGACCCGGGCGAGACCGAGTGCGGCCGCGCCGCCGGCGAGGGCGCAGAGCAGGGCGATGAGCGCGATGCGCACCCACATCACTGTAGCCGTGCCGTTTTCCCGTGGAAACGAGAGCGTCCGTTTTCCCGTGGAAACGCTCAGACCCCGGCGGGCACGGGCTCGCTCGCCGCCGCCGGAAGCTCGAGCGTGAAGACCGTGCGGCCGGGCTCGGACTCGAGCCGCAGGCGCCCGCCCATCAGCGCAGCGAGCTCGGTGGCGATCGCGAGGCCCAGTCCGGTGCCGGAGGCGCGCGAGCCGTCGAGCCTTCGGAAGCGCGTGAACACCTGCACGTGCTGGTCGGGCGGGATCCCGTCGCCGTCGTCCTCGACGGCCAGCGCCGATCCCTGGACGCAGATGCGCACGGACGTGCCCGGCGCCGTGTGCAGAAGCGCGTTCTCGACGAGCGCGCGGCCGATGCGCAGCACGCGCTCGCGATCGGCAAGCGCCGTCCCCGCCTCGCCGACCACCGCCTCGAGCGGGTGCTCCAGCCGCCGGGCCAGCCCGGCGAACTCGTCCCGGAGCACCTCGGCGACCACGCCCAGCTCCACGGGGTCGCGCCCCGCGCGCAGCTCTCCCGCGTCGATCCGCGACAGGTCGAGCAGATCGGTGGCGAGGCGCGAGAGCCGCTCGACCTGCTCGGTCATCGTGCCGAGGAACTCCTCGCGCGTCGCCTCGTCCAGCTCCTCGTCCCGCAGCAGCTCGAGGAAGCCGCCGAGCGAGAAGATCGGCGTGCGCAGCTCGTGCGACGCGTTCGCGATGAACGCGCGGCGGGCACCGTCGAGCTGCGCGAGCTGGAGCCGCATGCGCTCGAACGCGCCCGCCAGCTCGCCGACCTCGTCGCGGCCGCGGTCGACGACCGGCTCGCCGAAGTCGCCAGACGCGATGCGGTCGGCCGCCCGCTCGAGCCGCCGGATCCGCCGGGCGAAGAGCGACGCCGCGCCGAAGCCGACGAGCAGCGAGAGCCCGAGCGCGCCGAGGCCTGCCCAGAGCACGCGTCGCCGGACGAGGGCCACGTTGGCGAGGGCGTCATGGAGCGGCGCAGAGAGGAGGAGCACGCCGCCGCGCGCCGCCGGCGCCGCTGCCTCGGCGTACCACTCGCCCCCGCGCCGCACGCGGCCTCGCACGAGGCTGCCGGTCTGTGCCGCCCGCCGGGCGACGGAGTCGCGCAGCACGTCCGCCGAGGAGACGAGGTGCTGCGAGTCGTATTGCGAGAGGAGCACCAGGTCGGCGCCGCCGCCGATCGGCTGGAAGTAGACGACCCGGGCGTTCGCCGTCCGCGCGGCGTCGTCCACGAAGTCCTGGTCCACGCCCCCGTTCACCGTCACGTCCCGCCGCAGCGCGACGGCGGAGTGCGCGAGCTGCCCCAGCTTCCCGTTCACGAGCCGCCGCTCGAGCGTCGGCACGAGCGCGACCCAGACGACGGCGAGCGCCAGCGCGACGACGAGCGCGAGCGCGAGGCTGAGGCGGGCGCCGACGCTGCGGAGCGGGTTCACGGTGGGATCAGAGCCGCTGCGGCTGGTCGCGGAAGCGATACCCGACGCCGCGCACGGTGAAGATGAACTCGGGCTCGCGCGGATCCCGCTCGAGCTTCTCCCGCAGGTGGCGCACGTGAACGTCGATCGTCCGCGGCTCGCGGTACGCCGAGTCGCCCCAGAGCGCCTCGAGCAGCGACTGGCGCGTGAACACGCGGCCCGGGCGCGCCGCCATCGTCCGCAGCAGCTCGAACTCGACGTACGTCAGCTCCACGGGCACGCCGCGCACCGCGACGGTGCGCCGCCCGAGGTCGATGCGGAGCTCGTCGGTGCCGAGCACGTCCGTCCCGTCCTGCCGGCCGAGCGCCGCCCGCCGGAGCAGCGCCCGCACACGACTGCGGAACTCGCGGATCGAGAACGGCTTCGTGATGTAGTCGTCCGCGCCGAGCTCGAGGCCGACCACCTTGTCGAGCTCGTCGTCGCGCGCCGTGAGCATGATGATCGGCACCGTGCTCTGGCTGCGCAGCCGGCGGCAGACCTCGAGCCCGTCGAGCTTCGGCAGCATCAGGTCGAGCACCACGAGATCGACATGCTCGCCCGCGAAGCGGTGCAGCGCCTCCTCGCCGTCCCGCGCCTGGAGCACCCGGAAGCCCTCCTGCTCGAGCGGGTAGGTGAGGAGCTTCTGGACGGCGTCCTCGTCGTCGACGAGCAGGATGGTGGCGGGATCAGACATGGCTACTGTTGATTTTGCCGCCTCCCGCCTCCCGGCGTCCTACTATAGATCGACGTGACGGCCGTTCCGCCCTCACCCGAGCGGCGCCGGCCGCGGCGCGGCTCGATCGAGCGGCCGATCAACGGCCGTCTCTACCGCGGCACCTGGCTGCTCGTCGGGCTGCCGCTCCTGCTCCTTGCCTTCAGCGTCGCGCGCCCCTCGTCGCTCCAGCCGCCCAATCTGCCGTCCGCGTTCGACCGGGACGCCGCCGCGCAGCTCGCCCGCGACCTCGCGTTCCGCTTCCCCAACCGCGCGCCGGGCACCACCGGCGCGACCGGCGCCGCCCGCTGGCTCCGGCAGCAGCTCGAGCCGTACGGCTTCACCGTGCGGAGCGACCCCTTCTATGCGACGGTGCCGGGGCGCGGGCGCGTCCGCTTCGTGAACCTCGTCGCCACGAAGTCCGGCCTCTCCTCGCGGCGGATCGTCGTGATGGCGCACCGCGACGACACCGGGCTCGGTTCCGGACTCGTCGACAACGCCTCCGGCACGGCTGCGCTGATCGAGCTCGCCCGCGCCTACGCGCCCGCGACGAGCGCGCCGCGGCTTTCGCTGCCCTACTCGCTCGTCTTCCTCTCGACCGACGGCGCCGTGTACGGCGGCGTCGGGGCGGCGCGGTATGCCGCCGATCCCGCGGCGCGCCGGAACGTGCTCGCCCTGATCAACCTCGACGCGGTCGGCGCACGCGGGCGGCCCCGGCTCGTGCTCACGGGCGACACGCCCCGATCGCCGAGCGTCGGGCTCGCGGAGACGCTCCGCACCGAGCTCGTGCGCGAGACCGGGGCGGAGCCCGACCGCCCGAGCGCTCTTCGCCAGCTCGTCGACCTCGGCTTCCCGTTCAGCCTCTACGAGCAGGCGCCGTTCGTGACGCGGGGGATTCCGGCCGTGACCGTGACGGCCGCCGGCGACCGGCCGCTCGGTGACGCCCCGGCGACGCCACCGCGCCTGAGCGCCACCCGGCTCGGCCAGATCGGTCGCGCGGCGCAGAACGCGATCGACGCGATGGAGCAGGGCATCCCGCTCTCGCAGGGGCCCTCGACCTACATCTTCCTCGGCCAGCGCGTCGTACGCGGCTGGGCGATCGAGATCGTGCTCGTGGCCGCGCTGCTTCCCTTCCTCGCGGCGGCGGTCGACCTCTTCGCGCGCTGCCGGCGGCGCCGGCTCCGGGTGGCGCCCGCCCTCCGCAGCTACCGCAGCCGGCTGGCCTTCTGGCTCTGGGTCGGCGGCCTCTTCCTCCTCTTCGGGCTCGTCGGGCTGTGGCCGCGCGGCGCACCGCGGCCGCCCTGGCCCGGTCAGGTGACGTGGCCCGCCGCCGGCCTCGTCACGCTCGGTGCGCTCGCGGGCCTGGGCTGGCTCGTTGCCCGGGACCGGTTGCTGCCACGCCGGCCCGTGCGTCCCGAGGAGGAGCTCGCTGGCCATGCCGGTGCGCTGCTCGCACTTGCGGTCGTCGGCCTGCTGGTCGTGGCGACCAACCCGTTCGCGCTCGTCTTCCTGCTTCCGTCACTGCACATCTGGCTCTGGCTGCCGCAGGTGCACAGCCGCGGCTTCTGGGCGCGGGCGCTCGTCCTGCTCGCAGGGTTCGTCGGGCCCGCCGTGCTGCTCTGGTCGTTCGCCGGACGGTATGGGCTCGGCTACGACGCACCGTGGTATGTCGCCTGGCTCTTCGCGCTCGGCTACGCACCGCTACCGGGGCTCGCCGTCGCCCTCGCCTGGCTCGCGGCGGCAGGACAGCTCTCGGCGATCGCGGCAGGGCGCTATGTGCCGTATCCAAGCGCAGCGGAACGGCCGCCCCGCGGACCGATCCGCGAGACCATCCGCCGGCTCGTGCTGGCCCGGCGCCGCCGGCAACGCGAATCCGAGCTGCAGCGGCGAGCCGCGCACGGATAGACGCGTCGCGTCGTCGCCCGCCGTCAGGTCTCGCCCAGGCGCAGCCACGACACGATCGCTCCCGCCTCGATGGAGCCCTCGCCCCGCGCTACGAGCACGAGCGCGTCGGCGGCGGCCGAGCGAGCGATCATGTGCGACTCCTGACCCGTGATCGGCTCGAGCACCACCCCGTCCGGGTCCAGGCGTGAGCGCGCCCGCACGAGCTCGTCGCGGGCGTCGTTGCGCCGGAGCGGCGCCGCGAGCCGGCCCGCCTCGAAGCGCGGCAGCGGGTCCCGCACCCCCTGGAGCGCGCGTAGCGCAGGCCTGACGAACAGCTCGAAGGCGACGAGCGACGACACCGGGTTGCCTGGCAGGCCGAACACGAGCGTCTCGCCGCGGACGCCGAACGAAACCGGCTTCCCCGGCTTGATCGCGACGCGCCAGAAGACCTCCTCGACCCCGAGCTCCGCCTCGATCCGGCGCACGAGATCGTGCGAACCCATCGAGACGCCGCCCGAGGTGACGAGGACGTCCGCCGCGAGGCCGCGCTCGATTGCCTCCCGGTGCGCCGACTCGTCGTCGGCGACCGCCGGCAGCTCCTCGATGTCGGCACCCGCGGAGGCGGCCGCGGCCGCGAGCATGAGCCCGTTCGCCTCGTAGACCTGGCCCGGCCCGAGGAGAGTGCCGGGTGGGACGAGCTCGCTGCCCGTGGCGAGGACGGCAACCCGAGGCCGGCGGGCACAGCTGAGCCCCGCGACGCCGGCCGCCGCCAGAGCGCCCAGCTGCGCCGGGCCCAGACGCACGCCCGCAGGGACGACCACGTCTCCCGCAGCCGTGTCGCCGCCGCGTGGGCGCACGTTCGCGCCCGGCTCCACGCCGCCCGGCAGCTCGACCGTGTCGTTGTCATGGCCGACAACATACTCCACGGGGACGACGGCATCGGCGCCGTCCGGGACGACGCCGCCCGTCGAGATCTCCATCGCCTCGCCGGCGGAGAGCGGCCTCTCGGCAGGCGCCCCGGCCGCGATCCGGCCGACGACCGGCAACGTCGCCGGCAGGTCGGTGGAGCGGACGGCGAACCCGTCCATCGCCGAGCTCGCGAAGGGCGGCAGGTCGACGGCCGCGCGAGCCGGCTCCGCGGTGACGCGGCCGGCCGCGTCCGCGAGCGCGACGGTCTCGACCGCAGGCAGCCGGACGCGCTCGAGAATCCGGGCCTGCGCCTCTCCGAGAGTCAGTAGACGTGCCACGTTCGGCCCGTACCGTACCCCGGCGCCCGCGCCCGCACCGGCGGGAGACCCCCGCGGGCACGCGGCCGAGCCCTACGGGGTTGTGGTCGGCGGCGGGATCGTCGGCACCGGCGGCTCCGGCGGCGGCGCGGCGGTCGTCGCAGGCGGCGGCGCAGTCGTCGTCGCGGGCGGCGGCGCGGTCGTCGTCGGGGGCGGCGGCGGCGGCGGCGCGGCGGTCGTCGCAGCCGCAGCTCCTCGTCGTGGCGGTCTCGCCGGTCGTCGTCGTCTCCGTGCCGGACGGCGAGGAGCTCGGCGCCCAGCCGCCGCTGTACTGGTACTGGCCGCGCCAGGCCGTCCACACCGGCTTCGAGGTCGGCGCCGCAAAGGGCACGTCAGGACGGTTCGCCGTTGCCGTCTCCATGTACAGATGCCAGATCTGCGCCGGGAAGCTCGGTCCCGAGACGGCGATCCCGTGCACGTTCAGCATCGGGATCTCGCCCTCGGGGTAGCCGATCCAGACGCTCGCCTCGAGGAACGGGGTGTAGCCGGAGAACCACGCGTCGGCGTAGTTGTCGGTAGTACCCGTCTTGCCGGCGTCGGTGCGGCCGGAGACGTGCGCGGCCGTTCCGGTGCCCTGGAGCATGTTCTGCTCGAGCACGCTCGTGACCGTGGAGGCGACCCAGTCCGGGATCACCCGCTCGCGTTTCGGCTTGCCCCAGTCGGCCGAGGTGTCCACCTTTCCATTCGGGAGCACGACCTTCGTGATCGCCATCGGCTTGGAATACACGCCGCCCGCGGCGAGCGTCGCGTAGACGGACGCCATCTCCAGCGGCGTCACGCCGATCGACCCGAGCGCGATCGACGGCACGGCCTCGAGCGGCGAACTGCGGACGCCGAGCTTCCGCGCCATCTCGACGATGTTCTCCGGGCCGACGTCGAGCGAGAGCCGCGCGTAGACCGTGTTGTCCGAGTGGAGCGTCGCGTTCAGCATCGTCTCGTAGCCGGAGTACGAATGGTCGTAGGTCGAGACGTCCCATGCGCAGTTCGGGTCGCTCGAGTTGCAGGTCGGGTCGGGCTGGTAGTGGAAGGGCGCCGACAGGTACGAGGTCGAAAACGGATCGAGCCCGCGTGCGACCGCCGTCGTCAGGGCCACGGCCTTGAACGTCGAGCCCGGCTGCCGCCGCGCGCTCGTCGCGAAGTTGAACTGGTTGCCCTTGTGCCCCGGGGTCACCGCGGTCATCGCCCGGATCGCGCCGGTTTTCGGGTCGATCGAGACGACCGCCGCCGCCGGGTCGCTCGACTCGGTGAGGATCCGCGTGATAGCCGTGCGCCCCGCCTTCTGCAGGCGCGGCCTGATCGTCGTGTAGATCTTCAGGCCGCCGGAGCGGACGGTGTTCGTCCCGTACTCCTGCTGGAGCAGATCCTCGACGTAGCCGAAGAAGTACGGCTCGCGAATGCGCGTGTAATGCGTCCCGGGCTTCAGCTGGAGGCTCGTGTCGTGCGCCGCCGCGGCGTACTGCGACGAGGTGATGTCGCCGTTGACGAGCATCGCGTGCAGCACCTCGTTGCGGCGGCGGAGCGCGTCCGCGGGGCGATGGAACGGGTCGTAGTCGGAGGGCGCCTGCGGCAGGCCGGCGAGCAGCGCCGACTGCTCGAGGTCGAGCTTGCGGGCCGAGATCGAGAAGTACGTCCGCGCTGCCGCCTCGATCCCGTACGCGTGGTTGCCGTAGTAGACCTGGTTCATGTACGCGGTGAGGATCCGCTCCTTCGGCCAGTGCCGGGCGAGCTTGATCGCGAGGCAGGCCTCGACGACCTTCCGGCGGAAGGTCTGCTCGCGTGAGAGGTAGAGGTTCCGGACGAGCTCCTGCGTGATCGTCGAGCCGCCCTGGACGATCTTCCCGGCGCGGATGTCGGCGACGACGGCGCGCACGATCCCGACCGGGTCCACGCCGCCGTGCCGGTAGAAGCGCCGATCCTCGATCGCAACCGTCGCGCGCGACATCCAGGGACTGATCTGGCCGCGCGAGACGGGCGTCCGGTTCCGCTCGGCCGGGATCGCGCCCAGCAGCTGCCCGTTCGCCGCGTAGACGAAGGAGTTCTCGCCGACCGCGACGGGCCGCAGCGCGTTCAGGTCACAGCTCGACCCGAAGGCGGCCGTGCCGCCGACGAACGCCACGAGGACGAGAGCGAACGGCGCAGCCGCGAGCGCGACGAGCACGAGCCGGCGCCGGTCACGGCGGCGCTCGCGCGCGCGGCGGCGGCGCCGGCTCCGGGTACCCGAGGCGGCGGGCGGGCGGCGGTTGCCCGGCGGAGGGGTCATCCCCAGACGCCCAGCGCGCGCAGCCGGCGGTGCGCACGGACGCGCAGCTCGCCGGCGAGCTCGGTCGCGGCGTCCTCGTTCTCCGCGCCGGCGCGGACGGTCAGCGTCGCGTTGCCGTCGAGTGCGGCGACGAAGACCCGGGCGTCGCGCTCACCGGCGAGCTCCTCGCGAAGCGCGTCGACCGCGGCGCCGAGATCGGCTGTGAGCGGGACTTGCACGGTGATCTCTGCGAACGTCTCTCGGCTGCGAATCGAGAAGTTGCGGATGGTATCCGAGGCCAGCTTCTCGTTGGGCACGACGATCCGCGCCTCGTCGGGGGTGCGGATGAACGTGTAGGTGAGACCGATCTCCTCGATGACGCCGCCCGCGCCCGCGTACTCGACGCGGTCGCCCAGCCGCACCGGCTGCGTCGTCGCGATCAGCAGGCCGGCCACGAAGTTCCCGAGCGTCCGCTGGGAAGCCATGCCGATGATCACGCCGAGCACGGCCGAGGAGGCGAGCAGCGCGCCGGCCACGGCGCGGATCTGCGGGATCACGAGCAGCGCCGAGAAGAAGCCGACGACGAGGATCGCCACGGTGACGCTCCGGCGCAGGACGCGGTAGCGCGTGGCCGCGTCCGGCGGCAGCGGCCGCCGCGCGAGCCACCAGTCGACGGCCCGCGCGAGCAGGGACACGATCGCGAAGACGACCGCGGCGACGATCACCCGGTGCCAGAAGCCCATCCCGCCTCCTTCGTTCGCGGCGGCGACCCGGAATCCTCAGCGTCTCAGCCTTCCAGCGGAAGGGGGCGCCGCCCGGCGAAGCCGTCCTCGACCGGGTGCCAGTAGCGGATCTCGTCCTCGCCGAGCATCCAGCAGAGCAGCACCGTCTCGCCCCCGCGTAGCGCGGGGAAGTCGATCAGCCCTTCGTCGAGATCCTTCACCTGTGCTCCGTGCCCGGCGATCTCGTCGACGAGGCGCGCCAGCCGCCGCGAGATCGCCTCGACGTTCGCGTTCGCCGCCGCGAGCTCCGCGGGCGGCATGCCGCCGCCGTTGCCGCGAATCTTCCGCTCCAGCTCCTCCTGGCGAGCGAGCGCGTCGAGGTGCTCGCGACGGCGGCCGACGAGCTGCTCGACGAGTGGGCGCACCTGCGCGAGCGCGACGTTCGCCTCCTCGGGGGTGAAGTGCCGCATCGACCGAACCCTATGATCGCAGCCGGTGAACGTCGAGGCAGTCACCATCGACGCGTTCGGCACGCTCGTCACCCTGTGCGACCCGGTGCCCGCGCTGCGGGCGGCGCTGGCCGGACACGGCGTCGAGCGCTCCGACGAGGACGTCCGGCGCGCGTTCGCGGCGGAGGTGGCGTTCTATGTCGAGCGCTCGCACGAAGGCCGCGACGAGGCGACGCTCGCGCTCCTGCGGCGCGATTGCGCCGGCGTCTTCCTCGACGCCGCCGGTGCGAAGCTCGACCCGGCCGGATTCGCGCCGGAGTTCGTGGGAGCGCTCGAGTTCGAGCCGCTCCCGGGCGCCGTCGCGGCTTGCCAAGCGCTCGCCGCGCGCGGCCTCCGGCTCGCGGTGGTCTCGAACTGGGACATCGGACTGCGCGAGCACGTCGTCCGCGCCGGGCTCGACCTGCTCGTGGACACGGTCGTCACCTCGGCGGAGGCGGGCGCGCCCAAGCCGGAGCCGCCGATCTTCCGGCTCGCACTCGAGCGGCTCGGCGTCCCGGCCGCGCGGGCGGTGCACGTCGGCGACTCGGACGCCGACGCGGAAGGCGCCCGTGCCGCGGGCCTCGCCTTCGAGCCCGCGCCACTCGCCGACGCAGCCGCGAGGATCCTCGCGTGAACCGCGCCCGGCTCGTCTCCTGGTCCGCGCTCGTCGCGGTGATCGCCGGCCTCAACTACCTCGCGCGCTTCACCGGGTCGAGCGACGGGAGCGGGAGCGGCACCCGCGATCAGGTCTACAGCTACGCGACCTTCGTGAGCGGGATCGTCCTCTACGCGGTCTGGCTCGGGCTCGTCCTGGTGATCGCGGTCGACCGCTTCGACCTGCTCGCGCTGAGGCGGCCGCGCGGCTGGGGGCGCGCGCTCGGGCTCGCCGCCTCGCTCGTCGTCGCGATCTACGTGTGGGAAGCGATCGTCTCGGTGATCCCGCTGCCCGTGAGTCCCGGCAAGGAGCAGGGGCTCACGCCGACCCACTGGGAGCCGCGGCACGCCGGGGCGTTCGCCGCCAACGTCGTCCTCTTCACGCTCGCCGCACCGCTCGTCGAGGAGCTGACCTTCCGCGGGCTCGGCCAATCCTTGCTGCGCTTCCTGGGGCGCTGGCCGTCGATCCTGCTCGTCGGCCTGGCGTTCGGCCTCGCCCACGGACTCCTCGAGGCGCTGATCGTGCTCGTCCCCTTCGGGGTGGCGCTCGCCTATCTGCGCGACCGCACCGGGAGCGCCGTCCCCGGGATGCTCGTGCACGGGCTCTTCAACGGCGTCGCGCTCGCCGCCTCCGTGCTGGGGACGGTGCACTAACGTCCCGTGGGTGGCGAGCGGCGGCGACCCGCTGATCCGGCGCCTGCGCGAGCAGGTCTCCGACAACGACCGCGTGCTCGTCGAGGCGGTCAACCGCCGCCTGGAGCTCGTCGGCCGGATGTGGGACTACAAGGAGTCGCACGGGCTCGAGGTGCTCGACCCGGAGCGGGAGGCGTGGATGCTCCAGTATCTCGCGCGGGCGAACCGCGGGCCGCTCTCGTCCGACGGGCTCGAGGAGCTGTTCTCGCTGGTGCTGGAGCTGACGAAGAAGGAGCTCGGACGCGGCCGGGCCGCCGCCGGTTAGCTACTGGTCCTCTTCGTCGCCGTTCTCGACCGCGAACTGGTCAGGGGTGACCTCGTCGAGGAAGTTCCGGAACTTCGAGACCTCCGCCTCGAGCTGCTCCTCGTCCACCTCCTCGCCCTCGAACTCGATCGCCGACTCCTCGATCACGCGGTCGGCTGCGAAGATCGGCGCCTCGGCGCGGATCGCGAGCGCGATCGCGTCGGAGGGGCGCGAGTCGACCTCGATCTCCTGTCCGTCCTGGGCGACGGTGATCTGCGCGTAGAAGGTGTTCTCGCGCAGCTCGGTGACCGTGATGCGGACGATCTGCGCCCCGAGCTGCTCGAGCATGTCGCTGACGAGGTCGTGGGTCATCGGCCGGGGCGGCGCCTGGCTCTGCAGCTTCATCAGGATCGCGGCCGCCTCGGGGTGGCCGATCCAGATCGGGAGGAACTTGTTCCCGTCGGCCGTCTTCAGCAGCACGATCGGCTGCTTGCCGACCAGATCGAAGCTGACCCCGTAGATGTGCATCTCCTGCATGGGCACGATCTCGACCTCAGGCCGAATATAGCTCAGGCCGCCGGGTCCAAACCCGGGGGCTCCGGGTCGCGGGGCTCGATCTCCGCGAACAGGACCGAGACCCGCTCGCCGGTGCGCGGATCCTCCAGCTCGGCGCGCCGGTCGGGGACGCTCATGGGCTCGAGACCGCGCAGCACGTACACGCGCCCCTCGTAGGTGATCTTGTCGCCGAGCCGCATCGTCGAGAAGCCTCTGTTCTCCCCATCGACAGTGCCGGCCGGCGCCGCGATCCCTGATCCTGGGTCACTCGTCCGGGTGCCCCGTAACCGTGGGAGCGACCTCCTCGTTGTACGGGTGCATGCTCACGCTCTGGCTCAACGACATGGAGTCGCTCGAGGCGATCTCCCAGAACGACGACACGCGGCGGATCTTCCTCAGGATGGCGTCCCTGTCGCAGAACGGGCAACTCTCGAGCTTCCTCACCGAGATCGCGCGCGACCAGGAGCTCGACGAGCAGACGAAGGCGCGGCTGGCGGAGCTCGCCAACGACCGCTCCTTCCTGCTCGCGGTCGAGGAGTACCTCCACCGCACGCACCGCGTCCACTGAGCCGCGAAACGCGCCGCGCGCTCGCGCTACACTGCCCGCCGCGGGCGATTAGCTCAGCTGGTTAGAGCGCCGCTCTGATAAGGCGGAGGTCCCTGGTTCGAATCCAGGATCGCCCACTCCAAAGAGCCGGCGAGGCCGGCTCTTTGGCGCTCGGGTGCGAGCCGGGTGCGGCTCAGATGCCCGGCAGCTCGAGCCGCGCGAACGCATGTCGGGCGAGGCGCCGGCATTGACCGCGGCTCGCCCGTCTGCGCAGGATCGCCTCCTTCGCCAGCACCAACAAAGGAGGGTCGGATGCAGGATCAGGGCGGGCACGGGGCCGGCGTCGCGATCGACGACGACGTCCGGTACCTCGAGCAGCTCGGCTACAAGCAGCAGCTCACGCGCGTCATGGGCATCTGGTCGAACTTCGCGCTCGGCTTCACGTACCTCTCGCCGCTCGTCGGCATCTACAGCCTCTTCGGCTACGCGCTCGCCACCGGCGGCGGAGCCGCCTTCTGGGCGCTGCCGATCGTCGCGACCGGCCAGCTGATGGTCGTGCTCGTCTTCGGCGAGGTCGCGTCGCAGTATCCGATCGCCGGTGGGATCTACCAGTGGGCGCGGCGGCTGAACGGCCGCGGCTACGGCTGGTTCACCGCCTGGATCTACACGTGGGCGCTGCTCGTCACCGTGGCGGCGGTCGCCTACGGGGCGGGCGGCTACGTCGCCGCGCTCTTCGGCACGACCGCTACCACCGCGTTCACGATCGGCGTGGCGCTCGTCCTGATCGCCATCGCCTCCGCGATCAACCTCTTCGGGGCGCGGCTCCTCTCGAAGGCGGCGACGATCGGGCTCGTCGCCGAGATCGTCGGCGCCCTGCTCGTCGGCCTCTACCTGCTCTTCTTCAAGCACCGCCAGCCGGTCTCCGCAATCGTCCACCACCAGGGCGCCGGCGGCAGCGCCTACACGGGCGCATTCCTCGCGGCGGCGCTGATGGCGATCTGGATCTTCTACGGCTTCGAGGCGTGCGGCGACGTGGCCGAGGAGGTCAAGGACCCGAGCCGGCGGGTGCCGCGGGCGATGCTGATGACGCTCGGCGTCGGTGCGAGCGTGTCGATGCTGCTGACGCTCGGGCTGATCCTCGCCGTGCCGGACATCGGCGCCGTCGTCAGCGGCAAGGACGCCGACCCGGTGACGACGATCCTCAACGCCTCCTTCGGCACCGTCGCGGCCAAGCTCGTGCTCGCGATGATCGTGCTCGGCTTCCTCAGCTGCACGCTCGCGATCCAGGCGGCGGCCGTCAGGCTGCTCTTCTCGCAGGGCCGGGACGGCGTGATCGTCGGCAACCGGCAGCTCGCCCGCGTCTCGCCGCGCTTCCACATGTCGCCGGTCGCGGTCGCGGTCGCATTCGTCGTGCCGGGCGTGATCGTGCTCGGCTCATGGATCTCCACGAACGCGCTGGCGAAGATCATCTCCTTCGCCACCGTCGGCATCTACATCGGCTTCCAGCTCGTGGTCGCGGCGGCGCTCGTCGCGCGGCTCCGCGGGTGGAAGCCGAAGGGGCGCTTCAGCCTCGGCGCGTGGGGGCTGCCGGTGAACGTCGTCGCGCTCGTGTACGGAATCGGGGCGATCGTCAACCTCTGCTGGCCGCGCACGCCGGGGGCGGCGTGGTACGACAACTACATCGTCGTGATCTCGGCGGTGGCCGTCGCGGCGATCGGCGTCGTCTACGCCGTCACGCTGCGGCCGTACGCAAAGGGCGACGCACCGGCGGGCGACGCCGCCCCACCGCGCGAGCAGCGCGTGCCCGGGTTCGCCGGCCGCTGATCCACCTTGTGATCCGCCGGGCCCGGCCCAGTGCCGGGCCCGGCGGCCTCACGTCAGCAACAGCCCGGCCATCCGCCGCCGGGCCAGCCAGATGCCCGCGCAGCCGAGCAGCAGCAGGTAGCCGGCGTCGAGGAGGTTCCCCGGGCCGACCGCGCCCAGCGTGAGCGAGCGGATCAGCACGATCGCGTGGTAGAGCGGCGAGACGCGCACCACCCACTGGATCGCCTCGGGATACACGCTCAGCGGAAAGAAGGTCGCGCTGAAGAGGAACATCGGCAGCTGCACGAGCTGCACGATGTCGAAGTCCTGCCAGCTGCGGACGAAGGTCGAGGCGCCGATCGCGATCCCGGCGAAGCCGAAGCCGACGACGAGAGCCGCAGGCAGCGTCAGGACGCCCCACCACGAGTGGATCAGGCCGAGCGCGGCAGCCGTGATCACGAAGCCGGTCGAGTAGAGCAGCCCCCGGAACAAGGCCCACGCCGTCTCGCCGAGCGCCACGTCGGTCGGCCCGACCGGCGTCGCGAGCATCGCGTCGTAGACCTTCCCGTAGCGGAGCTTCCAGAAGACGTTCGTCAGCCCGTCGTAGACCGCGCCGTTCATCGCCGACGAGGCCAGGAGCGCCGGCGCGATGAACGCCGCATAGGAGACGCCGTCCACGCGGCCGACGAATTGGCCGAGCCCGAGCCCGAGCGAGAAGAGGTAGAAGAGCGGCTCGAAGAAGCCGCTGACGATCGTCAGCCAGGTGCGGCGGTACACCATCAGGTTCCGCTCGAAGAGCAGGTGCCCACGGGTGCGCAGGAGCCTGCGCGCGCGCGGAAGCGCGTAGGCGGTCACTGGACGAGCCTGCTCGTGAAGGTGCGCATCGCGAGCCACAGCCCAGTGCCCGCCCAGGCGGCGAGGTAGGCGACGTGCCCGAGCGACGGGAGGAGCGCCGCGTCGCCGAGCGTGAGGTGGCGCATCAGGTCCACCCCGTGCCAGGTCGGCGTCGCCCACGCGATCTCCCGGATTCCCTGCGGCAGCCGCGAGACGGGGAAGAACGTGCCGGAGAAGAGGAACATCGGCGTGATCCCGAAGCGGAAGAGCGCGTTGAAGCCCTCGTCCCGCTCGAGCCACGCCGCCATCGCCGTGATCGGCGCCGAAAAGGAGAGGCCGAGCAGGATCGCCGCGGGGAAGGCGAGGACCGCGAGCCACGAGTGGACGGCGCCGAAGGCGGCGATCACGGCGAGATAGAGGCCCGAGGCGAGCGCGACGCGCGTCGCCGCGTACAGCTGGTGCCCGAGCACGACGTCGCGGATCCGGAGCGGCGTCGCGAGCATCGCGTGGAACTGGCGCGTCCAGCGGATCGCGGCCATCACCGCGTAGGCCGACTCGAAGGAGGCGATCATCATCGCCGTCGAGGCGAGGATCCCCGGCGAGACGTAGTCGAGGTAGGGGACGCCGAGCCCCGGCCCGCGGTTGACGATCGTCCCCAGCCCGACGCCGAGGGCGCTCAGATACAGAACCGGGTTGAGCGCGGTCGTGACGACGCTGCCCCGCCAGACGCGACGGTAGGACGTAAGCCAGTACTCGTAGGCGCGGAGGGCGTAGGCCATCAGTCCACGAGCGTCCGGCCGGTGAGATGGAGGAAGACGTCCTCGAGCGTCGAGCGGCGGACGAGCACGCTCTGCGGGTGCAGGCGCTCGTGCGCGACCGGGACGAGCGCGTCGCCGTCGTCGGTGTAGAGGAGCACGCGGTCGGGGAGCGCCTCGACGCGCGACACCCGCCCGTCGAAGGCGGCGGCGTCCACCTCCGGCGTGTCGGCCGCGAAGCGGAGCTCCACCACCTCCCGCGTCGAGAGGCGGCGGATCAGCTCGGCCGGCGAGCCCTCCTGCGCGATCCGGCCGCGGTCCATGATCACGAGCCGGTCGCAGAGCTGCTCGGCCTCGTCCATGTAGTGCGTCGTCAGGACGAGCGTCACGCCCTGCCGCTTGAGCCGGAACAGCCGGTCCCAGAGCGCGTGCCGGGCCTGCGGGTCGAGCCCGGTCGTCGGCTCGTCGAGCAGCAGCAGCTCCGGGTCGTTGACGAGCGAGCGGGCGATCGTCAGCCGCCGCTTCATCCCGCCCGAGAGGGGCTCCACCTTGTCGTTCGCACGCTCGGCGAGCTGGACGAACTCGAGCAGCCGGTCGGCGCGCTCCCGGAGCTCGCGGCGCGGCAGGCCGAAGTAGCGGCCGTAGATGACGACGTTCTCGCGCACGGTCAGCTCGGTGTCGAGCGTGTCCTGCTGCGGCACGACGCCGAGCCGGCCGCGGATCGCCGGGCCGTCGCGCACGGGATCGAGGCCGAGGATGCTCAGTGTCCCCTCCGTCGGCGGCGAGACGCAGCCGATCATCCGCATCGTCGAGCTCTTGCCGGCGCCGTTCGGGCCGAGGAAGCCGAACGCCTCGCCCTTCTGGACGTCGAAGTCGATCCCGTCCACGGCCGTGAGCGCGCCGAAGCGCTTCACGAGCCCGCGCGCGTGGATCAGCGGCGCGTCCGCGCTCATGGCCGGGAGACTAGTGATGTTGGCCGGTGACGTTGCCGGGGGCCCGGCAAAGGTTGCCGGTTACATCACTCCTCCGCGGAGCTACAGGCCCGACGCGGCGCGCTCGAGCGCCTCGGCGAGCTCGGCGAGCTCATGCTCGTCCGCGAAGTGGAGCTCCACCCGGCCGGCGGCGATCCGCGGCCGGAAGCCGGTCACCGCCGCGAACGCCGCGCTCACGCGCTCGGCGAGTGCGGGATCGACGGGCGTCGCCCGCACCCGCGGCCGCTGCCGCGCCCCGGCCCACTTCGCCCGCTGCTCGGCGGCGCGGACGGAGAGGCCCTTGCGGACGATCTCGCGCGCGAGGCGGCGGCGGCCCTCGTGGTCGGGAACCGCGAGCACGGCGCGCGCGTGACCCTCGCTGAGCTGGGCGCGCTCCACCATCCCGAGCACGTCGTCCGGAAGCTCGAGCAGCCGGATCCGGTTCGAGACCGAGGGCTTCGAGCGGCCGACACGCTCGGCGACCTCGCCGAGCGAGAGCCCGAACTCGTCGATGAGCACGGCGTAGGCCCGTGCCTCCTCGACCGCCGTCAGCTGCTCGCGCGCGACGTTCTCGACGAGGCCGAGCAGCAGCGTGTCCCTGTCGTCGGCGTCCCGGATGACGGCGGGCACCGAGGCGCGGCCCGCCTCGCGCGCGGCCCGCCAGCGCCGCTCGCCCGCGACGATCTCGTAGCCGCCGGCGGCGCGCGGCCGGACGAGCAGCGGCTGGATCACGCCCTGCCGGCGCACCGACTCGGCGAGACCGGACGCGGCCTCCGCCTCGAAGCGCCGCCGCGGCTGGCGCGGATTCGCGTGGATCGCGTCCACCGGGAGCTCGAGCAGCTCGGCCTCGCCCGGCTCGATCCCTCCCATCAGCAGCTCGAGGCCGCGGCCCAGGCCGCGGCGCTGCGGGCCGGGGCGCTCAGGCGCGCTCGACAAGCTCCATCGCCACCTTCCAGTAGGCGTCGGCTCCGGCGGAGCGACGGTCGTAGGCGATCGCCGGCAGCCCGTGGCTCGGCGCCTCCGCGAGACGCACCGAGCGCGGCACCGACGTCCGGAACACGAGCGGCCCGAAGTGGCGCCGCACCTCCTCCTCCACCTGCTGGGCGAGCCGGGTGCGGCCGTCCACCATCGTCATCAGGACGCCGCCGATCCCGAGACGCGGATTCAGCCGGCGGCGGATCAGCTCGATCGACTGCACGAGCTGCGTCAGCCCCTCGAGCGCGTAGTACTCCGCCTGCACCGGGACGAGCACCCGGTCGGCGGCGGCGAGCGCGTTCACCGTCAGCGGCCCGAGCGAGGGCGGGCAGTCGAGGAAGACGAAGTCGTAGCGGTCGGTGCCCGACGCGAGCGCCTGCGCGAGATAGCGCTCGCCCTCGGGGCGCTGCGCGAGCTCGACGACCGCGCCGGCGAGGTCCGGCTTCGACGGGACGAGGTCGAGGTTCGCGAACGCCGTGTGCTTCGCCAGCTCCTCGAGCGGGGCGCCGTCGAGCAGGTCGTAGCTCGAGGTGCCGTTCGCGCGCATCCCCAGCCCGGAGGTCGCGTTCGCCTGCGGGTCGAGGTCGACGACGAGCGCCCGCTCGCCCGCCTCGGCGAGGCAGGCGGCGAGGTTCACCGCGGTCGTCGTCTTGCCGACGCCGCCCTTCTGGTTCGCGAGCGCGTAGATCCGGGCCACAGCGTCCATTCTCGCTGCAGCCTCGGACGGGTCGCTCAGGCGAGCGGGCGCTTGCGCGCCATGCCCGGCCGGCGCGGGAAGCCGGGGGGCGTGGGCGCGAGCTTCGGCAGGAGGACGAGGCCGTCGTGCTCCTCCGGCGGACCGCCGCCGAGCCGCTCCGCGACGTCGGCCACCACGTCGAGGTCGGCGCTCGGGCCCAGCCAGAGGAGCGCCGCGCCGCCCGGACGGACGAGCGGCAGCGCCCATTCGACCGCGACGGGCGGCGACGCGAGCGCCTTCGCCGTGGCGACGCCGTAGGTGTCCACGGGCTGCTCCTCGGCGCGGCCCCAGACGACGCGCGCGTTCGGCGGCGCCCAGCGCTCGAGGAACTCGCACTTGCGCCGCTCCGCCTCGAGCAGCGTCACCTCGACGCCGGGCAGCGCGGCGGCGAGCGGGATCCCCGGCGAGCCGCCGCCCGAGCCGACGTCCACGAGCGGGCCGGGCAGACGCTCGACGAGCGGCACCGCCCGCAGCGCGTCCTCGAGCAGCATCGCCCGAGCCTCGGCCGGGTCGCGGATCGCGGTCAGTCCGGGCGTCGCGAGCAGCGCCTCGAGCCAGCCGCGCAGCGACTCCTCGAGCGGCCCCGTCACAGCCGGACGAGCTCGTGCCAGAGCAGGCCGCCGGTCGCGTCGAAGCCCGTGCACGGCCGGCCGGCCTCGACGCCGTCGTAGACCGCGGCCCACTCGAAGCCCGCGGCCTCGATCTCGGCGCGCCAGGCGTCGTGGCTCCAGAACGTCATCTCGTGCAGCTCCTCGTGCAGCTCGCCGGCCCGGGGGCCGGTGAGGATCTCGACGGTCGAGCGGTGCGTCTCGACGCCGCGCTCGTCGTCGCGCGCCTCCGGCTCCCACGTGATCCGGAGCTGGACGCCGCCGCGCTCGGCCTTCCAGAGCGAGACGGGCGGGTCGTCCCCGCCGCGGAACCCGAGCTGGACGAGGTAGCGCGCACCGGGAACGAGCGCGCGCGCCATCGCGACGAGGTGGGGGCCAAGCGCCTCCCGCGGCAGGTGCATGAGCGTGTTGACCGGGCACACGGCGCCGTCGAACGTCCGCCCCAGGTCGAAGTCGGTCATGTCCGCCTGCACCACCTCGCCCTCCAGGCCGGCGGCGGCGAGAGCCGGCGGCGCGAGATCTCGACCATCCGCGCGGAGCGGTCGAACCCGGTCACGGCGAGCCCACGGCGCGCCAGCGCCTCGAGAATCCGGCCGGAGCCGCACCCGGGCTCCAGCACCGAGCGGCAGCGCTCGCCGAGACGGGCCTCGAGCCAGGCCGCCTCGTCGGACACGTCCCAGTCGAACGCGATGTCGTAGAGGTCGGCGTGCTCGTCGTAGAGGTCGCTCACGGCTCCGGAAGGACGACGACGCAGCGGTTCGGCTCCGTCCCCTCCGAGGTCGTCGCCACGCCGTCCTCGTCCTTGAGCCGCAGGTGCACGATCTTCCGCTCAACGGCGGTCATCGGCTCCAGCTCCTCGCGGGCGCCGCTGGCCCGGACCTGGTCCGCCGTCCGCAGCGCAAGCGCCTCGAGTGTCGCGCGGCGGCGGTCGCGGTAGCCGGCGGCGTCCACGACGACCTCCTTGCGCTCCTCGCCGTAGGTCCGGTGCGCGATCGCGTTCAGCAGGTACTGGACCGCGTCGATCGTCTGCCCGTGCCGCCCGATCAGGAGCGCGACGTCCGGGCCGGAGCAGGAGACGGTGACGGTCTCGTCGTCCTCGTGCACGTCGATCCGCGCCGAGACGCCGAGCGCCGCGACGATCCTCGAGACGAGCGCGCGGGCATCCGCCGCAGCCTCACCCTCGTCGGAAGGCGCGCCGCCTCCGCCGCCTCGATCGGCAGATGCCCGACCACGCGCGCCGGCGAGTAGCCGACGCCGAGCAGGCCGCGCTCGCCCTCCGAGACCACCTCGAACCGGACCGCCGACCTGTCGAGCCCCGGATACCGCTGCTCGAGCTCGCGGAGCGCGGCCCACTTCGCCTCGCCGACCGTCTCTCCGGTCGCCTCGACCGTCAGCGGATCGTCCACCGGCCCACCTCCGGGCGGACGCTCACCGTCGGCTCGCCCCTTCTTTCGGCGCACCTTCCGGGGCGGCGTCGCGGGCCTGGCCGGCTGCGCCCGCTCCTCGCCCTGCTCGGCCGCCTCCGGCTCGTCCTTCGGCGGCGTCCGCGAGCTGCGCCTGGACAGGCTCGGCGCCGGCGTCTTGGGAATCAGCCGGCGCGTGATCAGCCCCTGGCCGACCGTCCACAGGTTCGTCGTCATCCAGTAGAGGACGAGGCCGGCCGGGAAGTGTGCGATCACGAACACGAAGACGAGCGGCATGAGCATGAACAGCCGCCGCTGCATCTTGTCCACGGTCGCCGACATGTAGAGCGTGGACGCCATCTGGCTGCCGACGTAGACGACGAGCAGCACGTAGCCGCCCCAGAACGAGGTCGTGTGCGCGGCGATCGAGGGGACGAAGTGGAGCCAGGACAGCGACCCCGGGTGCTGCGACGCCGGCTCGCTCGCGAAGTGGCGCAGCGCGTAGTAGAGCGCGATGAAGACCGGAAACTGCGCCAGCATCGGCAGGCACGACGCCGCGGGGTTGATGCTGTTCTCCCGGTAGAACTTCATCAACTCCTCGTTCTGCTTCTGCTTGTCCTGCTTGTACTTCTTCTGGATCTCCTTCATCTGCGGCGCGAAGCGCTGCAGGTTCTGCATCGAGTGGATCTGCCGCACGGTCAGCGGCACGAGGAGCATCCGGACGACGACCGTCGTGGCCACGATCGACCACGCCCACGAGAGGCCGAGGGTCGTGTGGAACCAGTCGAGGACGCTGCGCATCGCGTGCTCGAGCGGCGTCAGCGGCGAGGCGAGGACGAAGGCGAGGAGCGCGTTCATCGAACCGGGTCGTGCCCTCCGCGGCTCCAGGGGTTGCAGCGCAGCAGGCGCCAGCCCGCCATCGCGCCGCCGCGGACGAGCCCGTGCTTCCGCAGCGCCTGCACCGCGTACTCGGAGCAGGACGGGTGGTACTTGCAGGTCGTGGGGAAGAGCGCCCCGAGCGTGAGCCGGTAGAGCCAGACGAGCCCGACGCCGAGATACGACGGGACACGCATGACGGCGCTCATGCGGCCGCCTTCGTCTGCTCGAGCACCTCGTCCACGCGCTCCCCGAGCCACTCGAACCCGTTCGCCTCGACCGCCTCGGGCAGGCCGGGCCGCACGATCAGCACGTAGTCGTTCCCCGCCGGCACGCGCTCGAGCCGCTCGCGCCACGCCTCGCGCAGCTGCCGCTTGACGCGGTTGCGAGCCGGCGCGCCGCCCGCGGAGCGAGGCACCGAGAAGCCGAACCGGGGCTCGGCCGGCTCTTCCTGTGGAAACCAGTAGAGGACGAGGAACCGCGAGGAGACGGAGCGGCCGTGGCGATAGACGGCGTCGAAGTCCCGCGAGCGGGACAGGCGGTTCGCGCGCTTCACGAGTGCAGCTTAGTGGGACGGGTCGCTATGCCGAGAGGCGAGCGCGGCCCTTGCCGCGGCGGCGCTTGAGGATCGCGCGGCCGGCGCGGGTGGCCATGCGGGCGCGGAAGCCGTGCTTGCGCTTCCGGCGGCGGACGTTTGGCTGGTAGGTGCGCTTCACGAGTCCTGAAAGGGGGTTCGGGGGGCAAGATCCCCCTTCTCGGGGGCGCGTCGAGCGGCCAGTATAGACGACGGCCGTCCACCGCTTTGTCCACAACCCGGCAGGGAGCAGGAATGCGACCTCCGGGAGTTTCCCCCATGACTTTCCACAGCTGTGGAGGGATTGTGAGGGGTCAAGAAGTCCCTGCTAATCGGCCTGATTTGTCTCCTCGCGGGGCACTGGTATGCTCGCCATCCCGGGTTCACGAGGGAGGAGCTGGCAGCGGGGTGGAGCACCAAATCGAGCTGACTGCAGAGAGCCTGTGGGGCGAAGTTTCCGGTCGGCTCAGGGGTGCGCTCAACGATACGACCTACAACACCTGGTTCGGCGAGGCGTCGGGCCTCGAGCTCGCCGGCGAGACGTTCGTGCTCGCCGTCCCGAACGACTTCACCCGCAACTGGATCGAAGGCCACTTCCTCGGGCTCATCGGCGCCGCCATCCGAGACGTGCTCGGGCAGGAGCGGCCGATCGAGCTGCGCGTCGCCGACACGGTCGTGAAGGCGGCGGTCGCCGAGCCTCCTGACGACAGCGGTGCGGAGCCTCGGCGGCCGGCCGCGCCGGTGGTCGAGCGGATCCACTCCCGGCCCGAGAGCGGCGGCTTCAACTCCAAGTACACGTTCGACTCGTTCGTGATCGGCTCCTCGAATCGCTTCGCGCACGCGGCGGCGCTCGCCGTCGCCGAGGCGCCGGCGCAGGCGTACAACCCTCTCTTCATCTACGGCGGCACCGGCCTGGGGAAGACGCACCTGCTCCAGGCGGTCGCGCAGTACGTGAGCGAGCACTCCTCGGAGATGTCCGTCCGCTACATCACGAGCGAGACCTTCATGAACGACTTCATCAACTCGCTCCGCGACAAGCGCATCGAGGGCTTCAAGCAGCGCTACCGCACCTACGACGTGCTCCTGATCGACGACGTCCAGTTCTTCGAGCACAAGGAGCGGATCCAGGAGGAGTTCTTCCACACCTTCAACTCGCTCTACGAGGCCGGCTCGCAGATCGCGATGTCGAGCGACCGGCCGCCGCGGGACATCGCGACGCTCGAGGAGCGGCTGCGCAGCCGGTTCGAGTGGGGGCTGATCACGGACATCCAGCCGCCTGACCTCGAGACGCGGATCGCGATCCTGCGCAAGAAGGTGAAGACGGACGGGATCCACGTCCCCGACCCGCAGGTGCTGACCTTCATCGCCAGCCGCGTCTCCACGAACATCCGCGAGCTCGAGGGCGCGCTGACCCGCGTCGTCGCCTTCTCGTCGCTCACCGGCCGCGCGATGACGGTCGAGCTCTCCCAGGACGTGCTCAAGGACGTCTTCCCGCAGGGCGAGGCGGCCGAGGTCTCGATCAAGCGGATCCAGGACCTCGTCGCCGACCGCTTCGGGCTCTCGCTCGACGAGCTCTGCGGCGAGAAGCGCTCCCAGAACATCGTCTATCCCCGCCAGGTGGCGATGTACCTCTCCCGTGAGCTGACCGACTCCTCGCTTCCCAGAATCGGCAAGGAGTTCGGCGGCCGCGACCACACGACCGTGATCCACGCGACGTCCAAGATCGCGCGCCTGATCCGTGAGGACAGGTCTGTGTACAACCTCGTGCAGGAACTGACCGCACGTGTGAAACAGGTCCGCTAGCGCGATGGCCCTGTCCAAAACGTCCTTCTCTCCACAGGTCCTGTCCCGGGCGAACATGGCTCAACCACGCCGTTGCACGCCGTCTTCCCCGTCGTCCACACTCCTTACTACTCCTACAAGGATTTACTAGATGATTGAAACTGATGTCGTTGTGGGCGCAGAGCTGAGGATCACCTGCTCGAAGGACGAGCTCGTCCACGGGCTCTCGATGGTCGCGCGCGCCGTCTCGACCCGCACCTCGGTTCAGATCTTGTCCGGGATCCTGCTCGAGGCCGCCGGCGACGAACTGCGACTCGCGGCGACCGACATGGAGTTGTCGCTGCGGGCGGCCGTACCGGCCCGGGTCGAGGGCGACGGGTCGATCGTGCTGCCAGGCCGGACGCTCGTGGACATCGCGCGTCTGCTGCCCTCGGACGAGGTCACGATCGAGCACCGCCCTGCGGAGTCGGTCGTCCACGTCACGTCGGGCAGCGCGAGCTACACGCTGCACACGTACAACCCCGAGGACTTCCCGCGCCTACCGGAGCTCGACGCCGTGGAGACGTTCTCCGTCAACCGCGAGTCGCTGCTGGAGACGATCGTCCGCGTCGCCCGGGCCGCGTCGCGGGACGAGTCGCGCCCGGTCCTGACCGGGGTTCTCGTCCAGTTCACCGGCGGCAAGCTCGTGATGGCGGCGACGGACTCCTACCGGCTCGCGGTGAAGGAGACCGAGCTCGAGGGCTCGGTGCCCGAACTGGAGGCGATCGTTCCCAGCCGTGCGCTCCAGGAGCTGGCCCGGCTCGCCGTCGCCGGCGACGACGTCGCGGTCGGCGTGCACGAGAACCAGGTCGCCTTCTCGACCGACGGCGTCTGGCTGACGACGCGCCGCATCGACGGCCAGTTCCCCAACTACCGCCAGCTGCTCCCGGAGGCCTTCGAGCACGAGCTGACGCTGCCGCGCGCCGAGCTGCTCGACGTCGTCCGCCGCGCGTCCGTGATGATCCAGCGCTCGACTCCGCTCCAGCTCCGCTTCGCGGAGGGCGAGCTGACCGTGATCGCGCGAACGCACGAGGTCGGCGAGTCGCAGGAGTCGCTGCCGGTCGGCTTCACCGGCGAGACGCTCGAGATCGGCTTCAACGCCGACTTCCTCCGCGACGGGCTCGAGTCGCTCGACGGCGACGACGTGCGCGTGAAGCTGATCAGCCCGCTGCGACCCGCGGTGATCCAGGGCGACGGCGACGACTTCACGTACCTCGTGATGCCGATCCGGCTGCCGGGCTGACAAGCCCACAATCCGACGCAGCCTGATCGTCGACGCGCTCCACCTCCGCAGTTTCCGCTCCTACGCGCGGCTCGAGCTTGAGCTGCGGCCCGGCCTCGTGCTGGCGGTGGGACCGAACGGTGTCGGGAAGACGAACCTGCTCGAGGCGCTGCACCTCGGCACGCAGGGGTTCTCGCCGCGAACGCGCGCCGACGCGCAGCTGATCCGCTTCGGCGATACAGGCGCGCGTGTCGGGGTGCGCGGCCACCGCGGGGCGGTGCCTGTGGAGATCGAGCTGACGCTCGAGCCGGGCGCCGGCAAACGGGCGAAGCTCAACGGCGCGCCCCTGCGCGCCGCCGAGCAGCTCCGCGCCGAGGTGGCGACTCTCGTCTTCACGCCCGACCGGCTGGGAGTGGTCAAGGGCGGCCCCGCCGTGCGCCGGGCGTATTTCGACCGTGCGCTGGGACGGCTCTCACCGGCGCGGGCGAGCCTCTCCGCGGAGTACGGTGCGGCCGTGGCGCAGCGGAACGCCGCGCTCCGACGCGTCGGAGCGGGCTTCTCGTCACGCGAGGCCGTCGCGCCGTGGACGGATCAGGTCGCCGCCCTCGGGACGGAGCTCGTCGCCGCCCGCCGCGAGGCGCTCGAGCTGCTCGGCGGGCCCTTCGCCGAGCGCGCGGGCGAACTGGGCCTTCTCGACGCCCTGCTCCGCTACGAGGGAACGCCGCCGAGCGCCCACGCGCTCGAGGAGCGGCTGGAGCGCGACCTCGAGCGGGGCGCGACCTCGCTCGGCCCGCACCTCGACGACGTCACGGTCGCCGCCGGCGATCGGGAGCTGCGCAGCTACGGCTCCCAGGGCGAGCAGCGGCTCGCCGTGCTCGCGCTCCTGCTCGCCGAGGCGGAGCTGATCGCCGCCCGCCGCGGCACGCTCCCGTTGCTCCTGCTCGACGACGTGCTCTCGGAGCTCGACCCCGCCCGCCGCAGGATCCTCGCCGCCCGCGTCGCCTCGGCGGGCCAGGCGCTCGTCACGGCCACCGACGCCGGGATGCTGCCGTCCGAGCCGGACCAGCTGCTCGAGATCACCCCGGGCGCGGCCCGCGACGCCACATGAGCCAAGTTGCAGTCTGCAACTTGGCAGGATGCGGGGCGTGATGGACCCGCTCGGCGACGAGGTGCGGCGCGAGCTGCGTCGCTTCGGGCCGCAGGGAGCGATCTCGGACCTCGTCGAGGCCTGGCCCGCCGCCGTGGGCGAGGAGATCGCGCGCAACGCCTGGCCGGCCCGCTTTCAGCGCGACGGCACGCTCGTCGTCCACGCCCGCGACGCCGTCTGGGGCTTCGAGCTGGGCCAGCGGGCGGCCGAGATCGCCGCGCGGCTGCCCGGAGCGCCGCCGCTCAAGTTCGTCCCCGGCCCGCTCCCCGAGCCTGTCGCGGAGGCCGCTCCGACGCGCGAGCCGCCTCCGCCGGAGGCTACCCTGGAGCAGGCCCGGGAAGCCGCTGCGCTGACGGCCGGGATCGAGGACGAGGAGCTGCGCGCGCTCGTCGCTCGCGCGGCCCGAGCGAGCCTCGCCCGAGCCGCCTCTCCCGGCCCGGACGACCGGTCCTTCTGATACACTGAGTTCCGCCCGCAAATGCGGCATTTGCAGGGCTTTTTTCATGAGCTGAACCGAACTACACCGCAAAGGACATCAGCGTCCTGGAGGGGCTCGAGCCGGTCAGGCTCCGGCCGGGCATGTACATCGGCTCGACCGGGCTTCCGAGGCCTCCACCACCTCGTCTACGAGGTCGTCGACAACTCGGTCGACGAGGCGCTCGCGGGCCGGAACGACCGCATCGAGGTCACCATCCACCCGGACCATTCCGTGACCGTCCAGGACTGGGGATCCGGCATCCCGGTCGACGTGATGCCCGACCAGGGGCTGCCGGCGCTCACGGTCGTGCTGACGAAGCTCCACGCCGGCGGCAAGTTCGGCGGCGACGGCTACAAGGTCTCGGGCGGGCTGCACGGCGTCGGCGTCTCGGTCGTCAACGCGCTCTCGGAATGGCTCGTGGCCGAGGTGCGTCGCGACGGCCAGATCCACCGCCAGGAGTTCGAGCGCGGCGTCCCCAAGGGCGACATGGAGGTCGTCGGCCCGCTCCCGGAGGGAGAGCCGACCGGCACGACGATCAGCTTCCTGCCCGACGCCGAGGTCTTCGAGGAGCTCGACATCGAGGCGGCGACCGTCACGCAGCGGCTGCGTGAGACGGCGTTCCTCACCCGGGGGCTCTACATCAAGCTCACCGACGAGCGGGCCGAGGGCAAGACGGTCGAGTTCCACTACGAGGGTGGCATCCGCGACTTCATCACGCACATCAACGAGTCGAAGGACGCGATTCACAAGCACATCGTCTACTTCGAGGGCGAGACCGACCAGGGCTCGGTCGAGGTGGCGATGCAGTGGAACGGCTCCTTCCAGGAGTCGGTCTTCACCTTCGCCAACAACATCAACACCGTCGAGGGCGGCTCGCACCTGTCCGGGTTCCGCAGCGCGCTGACGCGGACGCTGAACGACAAGGCGCAGCAGACCAAGCTCCTGAAGAAGGACGAGAAGCTCGAGGGCGAGGACGTCCGCGAAGGTCTCGCCGCCGTCGTCTCGGTGAAGCTCCGCGAACCCGCAGTTCGAGGGGCAGACGAAGACGAAGCTCGGCAACCCCGGCGTCGAGGGTCTCGTCCAGACGACGGTGAACGCGAACCTCGCGCGAGTTCCTCGAGGAGAACCCACAGGACGCGCGGGCGATCTGCACGAAGGCGATCGCGGCGATGCGCGGCGCGCATGGCGGCGCGCAAGGCGCGCGAGCTGACGCGGCGCAAGTCGGCGCTGGACAGCTCGTCGCTGCCGGGCAAGCTCGCCGACTGCTCGATCCGCGACCCGGAAGCCGCGGAGCTCTTCATCGTCGAGGGCGACTCGGCGGGCGGCTCGGCGAAGATGGGCCGCGACCGCACCTACCAGGCGATCCTGCCGCTGCGCGGGAAGATCATCAACAGCGAGAAGAACCGGATCAACAAGGTTCTCTCCAACAACGAGATCCAGGCGATGATCACCGCGATCGGCACCGGGATCGGCGACGAGTTCGACATCGAGGGGCTCCGCTACCACCGGGTGATCCTGATGACCGACGCCGACGTGGACGGGTCGCACATCCGCACGCTCGTGCTGACCTTCCTCTACCGGCACATGAAGGAGCTGTTCGAGCGCGGCCACATCTACATCGCGGTTCCGCCGCTGTACAAGGTCAAGCTCGGCAACCAGGAGTTCTACTTCGAGAAGGACTCGCAGCTCGAGGAGCTGCTCGTTCGCGAGCGCTTCGGCGATCTGGAGGTACGCGACCGCAACGGCAACGACGTCAAGCTCACGGAGGCGCGCTGGAAGAAGTTCTCGCGGCGCGCTCGCCGAGTTCGAGGGCTGGTCGGCGCGGCTGCGGGCCGACTTCGGCCACCACGCGTCGGAGCTCGTGATCTCGCACCGGCTGCGTCGAGCTCGACGCCGACACGCCCGCCCAGATCGAGAAGGGGCTTCCGGGACTGCCCACGAACGGCTACACGCTCTCGGTCGCTGGAGCGCGACCGAGGAGCGGGCTGAAGGTGCGCGTCGTCGAGGATTCGACCTCGACCGCGCAGACGATCCCGCTCTCGGCCGCGCTGCTCTCCTCGCCGATCTACGCGAACCTCCGGCGCGCCTACGCGAAGCTGCGTCGAGGCGGTCGGCCCGCCGCCGTTCCGGCTCGAGCTCGGGCGCAAGTCCGACGAGCCGCAGACCTTCTCCGAGCTGCGCGCGGACGCGCTCGACCTCGCGAAGGAGGTCGGCATCCAGCTCTCGCGCTTCAAGGGGCTCGGCGAGATGAACGACACGCAGCTCTGGGAGACGACGATGGACCCGGCGAAGCGGCTGCTGATCCGCGTGGACGTGGAGGACGCGCACGCCGCCGACCAGCTCTTCTCGATGCTGATGGGCGACCAGGTCGAGCCGCGGCGCCAGTTCATCGAGGAGAACGCGAAGGACGTGAAGGTGCTCGATGTCTAGAGGTGGTGAGATGTCTGAGGTCGAGACCGGCGCTCTGGGGCCGGGGCGGATCGAGCCGCGCGAGCTCGAGCAGGAGATGCGCTCGAGCTTCCTCGACTACGCGATGTCCGTCATCGTCTCGCGCGCCCTGCCGGACGTGCGCGACGGCCTCAAGCCCGTCCACCGGCGCGTCCTCTACGGGATGCACGAAGGCGGGCTCCAGCCGAACCGCCCGTACAAGAAGTCGGCCGCCACCGTGGGCGACGTGATGGGGAAGTACCACCCGCACGGCGACTCGGCGATCTACGACACGCTCGTCCGGATGGCGCAGCCGTTCTCGTTGCGCTACCCGCTCGTCGACGGGCAGGGCAACTTCGGCTCGATCGACGACGACCCGCCGGCGGCCATGCGCTACACGGAGGCGCGGCTCGCGCGGATCGCGACCGAGCTGCTGCGCGACATCGACGCGAACACCGTCGACTTCGAGCCGAACTACGACGAGTCGCGCCGGCAGCCGTCCGTGCTGCCGTCCCGCTTCCCGAACCTGCTCGTCAACGGCTCGACCGGGATCGCCGTCGGCATGGCGACGAACATGCCGCCGCACAACCTCTCCGAGACGATCGACGCGATCGTCGCGATGATCGACGACGCCGAGATCGACGTCGAGGGCCTGATGAAGCACGTCAAGGGCCCGGACTTCCCGACCGGCGCGTTCGTGGTCGGCCGCGCCGGAATCCGCGACGCGTACCGCACCGGCCGCGGCCGTGTCGTCATGCGCGCCCGCGCGCACATCGAGGAGCTGCGCGGCGGCAAGTCGGCGATCGTGATCACCGAGCTGCCCTACGGCGTCAAGAAGGGCGGCGACACCGGCGTGATCCGGAAGATCGCCGACCTCGTCCAGGACAAGGTGCTGACCGAGATCTCCGACCTCGCCGACCACTCCGACCGGACGGGGATGCGGATCCAGGTCGAGCTGAAGCGGGACGCGGTGCCGCAGGTGGCGCTGAACAAGCTGTTCAAGCACACCTCGCTCCAGGCCACGTTCGGCTACAACGCCGTCGCGCTCGTCGACGGCGTGCCCCGCACGCTCTCGCTGCTCGAGCTCGTCACTCATTACCTCGACTTCCAGCGCGAGGTCGTCACCCGCCGCTCGAAGGACGAGCTGCACAAGGCGGAGGCGCGCGCCCATGTGCTCGAGGGCTACCTGATCGCCCTCGACAACATCGACGAGATCGTCGCACTGATCCGCGCCGCCGACGACACCGACGAGGCGCGGACACAGCTGATCACGCACTTCTCGCTCAGCGAGATCCAGGCCCAGGCGATCCTCGACATGCGGCTGGCGCGTCTCACCGGGCTCGCGCGCAAGGAGGTCGAGTCCGAGCACAAGGACCTCACGGAGCGGATCGCGGAGCTGCGCGCGCTGCTCGGCGACCAGGCGAAGATCGACGGCGTGATCCGGGAGGAGCTGCTCGAGATCAAGCAGATCTACGGCCGCAACGACGACCGCCGCACGGAGATCGTCGCCGCCGAGGAGGAGCTCGAGCTCGAGGACCTGATCGCCGAGGAGGACATGGTCATCGCGATCACCCGCTCCGGCTACATCAAGCGGCTGCCGGTGACGGCCTATCGCGAGCAGCGGCGCGGCGGGATCGGCGTGATGGGGATGGAGCTCAAGGAGGACGACTACATCGAGCACCTCTTCGTCGCCTCGACGCACGACTACATCCTCTTCTTCACGAACGTCGGCAAGGTCTACCGGCTGAAGGTGCACGAGCTGCCGCTGGGCTCCCGCCAGTCGAAGGGCCGCGCGATCGTCAACCTGCTGCCGTTCCGTCAGGACGAGCAGGTGCGCGCCGTGATCCAGACCCGCGACTTCGGCGAGGCGAAGTACCTCGTCTTCGCGACGAAGAAGGGCGTCGTCAAGAAGACCGAGCTCGCCGCCTACAACACGCCGCTGAAGGCGGACGGGATCATCGCGATCAAGATGCGCGACGGCGACGAGCTCGTCGGCGTGCGCCACGCCTCCGGGAACGACGACATCCTGATGGTCTCGAAGAAGGGGCAGGCGATTCGCTTCCACGAGACGGACGCGCGCTCGATGGGCCGCGACACCTCGGGCGTCAGCGGCATGAGGCTCCGCGCGGGCGACGAGGTGATCTCGATCAACATCGCGGAGGACGACGCCGACCTGCTGGTCGTGACCGAGAACGGCTACGGCAAGCGCACGCGTGTCTCGGACTACCCGGTGAAGGGTCGCGGCGGGCTCGGCGTGAAGACGATTCAGCTGACCGAGGCGCGCGGCTTCCTCGTCGGCTCGCGCGTCGTCCGCGACGGGTACCAGGTGATGCTGATCTCCAACGGCGGCACGGTGATCCGGATCCCCGTCGAGGACGTGAAGCGTCTCGGCCGCGCCACCCAGGGCGTGATCGTGATGCGCCTGCGCGGCGACGAGACCGTGTCGGCGCTCGCGCCGGTCGTCGAGTCCGACGAGGAGGATGTCGAGCCCGGCGGCGAGGCCCAGGCCGGCGGCGAGGAGCCGGACCCGGACGAGCCCGCCGATCCGCCCGCCGACGAGTAGGCGCGGAACCCCAGGAAGTTAGGGCGCTCCCATCCCCCAAAAGGGGGAGATTTGTGCATTTTCCTCTTCCCAAAGTGGGGTTGGCGCTCTATAAATCACAAGCCAGGGGGTCGTTCACCCGACTTCAACGGGGACGTGTATGGCAATCAGCAGGCAGATTGATCTTCTAGAACCCATAAACCTTGCCGAGCACCTCGACAAGGTCGAGCTCTATCTGGGCCAGGTGTGCCAGATCGCCGGGATCTCGAAGATGCAGCTCGACTACTGGACGAACAAGGCCCAGATCCCGACCAAGGGCAAGAAGCAGCGGATCTACGACATCGACGCGCTCGAGACGGTGATGCTGATCAAGCAGGCCAAGGACAAGGGTCTGAACCTCGGCGCCGCGATCGAGGCCGCCCGGCGGTTCCGGGAGGCGCGCGCCACCGAGGCGCCGCTGTCCGTGCAGCTCTCCTAGGGAGCTCGTGCGCCGGCCCGGAGGGCTGCCGCCGCTTCCTCGGGGGCGACCGCGTTCACGTAGATGCCGGCGCCGAGCTCGACGCCTGCGAGAACGCTGAGGCGCGGCACGAGCTCGAGGTGCGGGTGCGACCCGTCGTGCAGCCAGGCGTTCCAGGCAACGGGCCCCTCCACCTCGCGCAGCCGCCGGACGAGCTCTTGCAGCAGTTGGAGCGCGACGACGAGGTCGAGGGTCCGGGTCGGCGGCTGCGACCAGCGCCTCGTAGGGCACGCGCCCGGCCGGATGCACGACTGCCCGCACCGGGCCGCGCTCGGCGACCACGAGGTCGTCGCGCGCCAGCAGCGTCGCAACGGCATCCGCCCGCTCGGCCGCGACCGCCGGGGGCGGCTCGCGCAGCCAGACGAGCTGGGAGTGCGAGTGCGCGCGACTCGCGCCGGCGGCGACGCCCTCGTTGACGAGCGCGTGCACGTACGGGAAGCCCTCTTCCGCCGCCGCCCGGCGGCGAGCCGTCCACGCCTCCGCCGTCGCGGCCACCTCCTCGCCGTGAGCTCCGCGAAGCTGCGGGCGTGGCGCGGGCGAGTGGACGACCACCTCCTGGCGCTCGAACGCGGGGTAGAGGTTCGGGACGACGCGGACCGTCCACCCGGCCTCGCCGCCGACGCGGAAGGTCTCGGGCGGCGTCCGGTCCTCGCGGCCGGCGCAGAAGGGGCACTCGTCGAGCTCCGCGGCGGTCGGCTCCTCGATCAGCCCCCAGGCGGCGCCGGCCCGGCGGCGGCGGTTCGGAGCGACGGCGACGAGCCGCCCCGAGAGCGGGTCAGCCCGAAGATCCAGTGCGAGTCGAGGAAGGGCCTGATCAGGTCGATCGGGGCCGGGAAGATGATCGTCGAGGTGTTGCCGGCGCCCAGCTCGAGCAGCGTCTGCAGGTAGCGGAGCTGGAGCGCGATCGGGTGCTCCTCGATCACGATCGCCGCGTCCTTGAGCCGCTCGGCGGCCTGGTACTCGCCCTCGGCGTTGATGATCTTCGCGCGCCGCTCGCGCTCGGCCTCGGCCTGGCGCGCCATCGCGCGCTGCATCCCGCCGGGATCTCGACGTCCTTCACCTCGACGATCGAGACCTTGATCCCCCACGGGGCCGGTCGCCTCGTCGATGATCGTCCTGGAGGATCGCGTTGATCTTCTCGCGCTCGGAGAGCAGCTCGTCGAGCTGGTGCTGGCCGAGCACGGAGCGCAGCGTCGTCTGCGCGATCTGCGAGGTCGCGACCATGAAGTTCTCGACCTGCACGATCGCGTCCTTCGGCGCGACGATCCGGAAGTAGGCGACGGCGTTCACCCGCACCGGGACGTTGTCCTTGGTGATCACCTCCTGCGGCGGCACGTTGAGCGTGATCGTGCGCAGGTCGACCTTCACCATCCGGTCGACGATCGGGATCAGGATGAAGAGGCCCGGGCCCTTCGGCTCCGGCAGCAGGCGGCCGAGCCGGAAGACGATCCCGCGCTCGTACTCGCGCGCCACCTTGATCGCCGAGATCAGGAAGAGGATGACGAGGAAGACGACGACGGCGAGGGCGAGAAGACCGGCGGTCATGGCTCCACCCTACTCCGGGCGAGACGGTCAGCTCCAGCCCGTCCACGGCTCTCGACGCGGACGTGCGCGCCGGGGACGAGCCGCCCGCCGTCCGCGCGGTGGGCCCGCCAGAGCTCTCCGTCCACGAAGACGAAGTTCGGCTCGCGGACGACGCCCTCGGCTCCGAGGAACCGTTCCGGCCCGACCGTGACCGGCTTCCGGCGCACCTGCACCGCCTTCCCGATCGCGAACGCCCAGAAGGCGCCGATCGCCACCGTGACCGAGATCACGAGCGGCAGTGAGGTGTGGTACGGCGCGGGCGGCGTTGTGGAAGAGCAGGGTCATCCCGACGCCGAGGCTGACGAGGCCCGACGAGCGTGAGCGCGCCGTGCGTCACGACGTGCGCGTCGATCACCAGCAGCGCCACTCCGAGCAGGATCAGGGCAAGGCCGGCCCAGGAGATCGGCAGCACCGAGAACCCGAAGAGGGCGGTGACGAGGGCGATGCCGCCGAGCGCGCCGGGCAGAACGACGCCGGGGTGCAGAACCTCGAAGCCGATCCCGGCGATCCCGGCGAGGAAGAGCAGCCCGATGATGTTCGGGTCGATGATCGCGTTCAGCAGGCGCGTGAAGAAGCCCGGCTTCACCTCGTCGATCCGGGCGCCGGCGAGGTGGAGCGTGAACGGCCGCTGCGGCGTCCTTCGTGCGGTAGCCGTCGAGCCGGTCGAGCAGCGCGGGCAGCGACGGCGAGACGAGGTCGATCACGTTCATCCGCAGCGCGTCGCTCGCGGTGAGGTTGGAAGCCTTCTTCACCGCTTCGACCGGCCAGGTCGTGTTGCGGTGGTGCGTCTCCGCGAGCGCCTTGAGCGAGGCGGCGGCGTCGTTGACGACCTTGCGGCGGAGGTCGGAGTTGAGGTTCTGCCCCGAGCCGGCGATCGGCGTCGAGGAGCCGATGTTCGTCGACGGCGCCATCGCGAGCACGTCGGCGGCCTGCGCGATCCAGACTCCCGCCGACGCCGCTCGCGCCCCGTCCGGGGAGACGTAGACGATCACCGGCAACTTCGCGTTCAGCTCGGCGTTGTACATCGTCTTCATCGAGGTCGAGAGGCCTCCGGGCGTGTCGAGCAGGATCACGGCCGCGTCGTAGCCGTCCTTCTCCGCCTTAGAGAGCGCGTTCGTGAAGAAATCCTGCGTGACGGGGTTGACCTCGAGGTCGGGCCCGAAGCGGATCGCGAGCACGCGCGGCTGCGACGCTGCGGCGGCCGTGCCGCCGCGCGAGGAGCAGCACTGCTGCGGTCGCGCCGAGCGCTGCGAGTACGAAGCGCCTTTCACGAACGTAAGGATTGTATCTGGGAAGGGTCTTCCGGGCTTGCCGACGAAGGGGACCCTTGCGACCCTGACGCTCGCCGGGTCGCTTCGCCATGAGAGCACTCCTCGCCGTCATCGCCCTCGCGCTCGCTCTGCCGGCCGCCGCGGCCGCCGGCGTCAGCCTGACCGAGCGCGAGATCCCGCTCCGCCCCGGCACGCGAACGCTCGCGGCGCGCGCCCCCGTCGCGCTTCGACCTCGTCGGCCTGCACTGGCGCGGCGCCGGCGCCGTCCTCTTCCGGACGCGCTCGGTCTCCGGCCGCTGGAGCGCGTGGCGCGCGGCCGCTCCGGAGGTGGAGGACCTCCCCGACGTCGCGAGCGGCGAGAACCGCCTGCACGGCTGGCGGCTCGGGAACCCATACTGGGTGGGCGCGTCGAACGGGATCCAGTTCCGGACGCGCGGTGTCGTCACCCGGCTGCGCGCCTACTACGTCGTCAGCACAGTCGAGCGTACGCCGGCACGGCGCCTGTCAATCGCGGGCTCGCCGGCGATCGTCCCGCGGGCGGCCTGGGACGCGGACGAGCCGATCCGGAAGGGGAAGCCGCTCTACGCCGACGCCGTGCACTTCGCCGTCGTCCATCACACCGCCGGCTCGAACGACTACACGGCGGCGCAATCGGCCGCGATCGTCCGCGGGATCGAGCTGTACCACGTGCAGGGGAACGGCTGGAACGACATCGGCTACAACTTCCTCGTCGACAAGTACGGCCAGATCTTCGAGGGCCGCTACGGCGGCGTCGACAGGCCCGTCGTCGGCGCACATGCGGAGGGGTTCAACACCGGCTCGGTCGGGGTCGCCGTGCTCGGCAGCTACGGCAGCGGCAAGATCAGCGACGCTGCCCGGAGGGCTCTCGTCTCGCTCCTCTCCTGGCGTCTCGACCTCGCCCACGTCGACCCGCTCTCGACGCTCACCTGGGCCTCGATGGGGAACCCGCGCTTCCCCTCGGGGATCCCGGTCTTCCTGCGGGCGATCTCCGGACACCGCGACACCGGCTTCACCGACTGCCCAGGGAACGCGCTCTACGCGCAGCTGCCGGAGCTCGCGCGCGAGGTCTCGGTGACCGGGACGCCGAAGCTGTACGCGCCCAGGGTGAGCGGCAAGCTCGGCGGGCTCGTCCGCTTCACCGGCACGCTCTCGGGCGAGTCGCCCTGGACGGTCGCGATCACCGGCTCGGGCGGCCAGACGGTGGCGCAGCAGAGCGGCGTCGGCCCGACGCTCGACTGGACGTGGGACTCCTCGACGGCGCCCGCCGACCGCTACACGTGGGCGATCTCCGGCGCCTCGATGCGTGGCGCGAGCGGGACGCTCGGCACGAAGGCGGCCACCGTCGCCCTGCAGAAGCCGCTCGCCACGCCCTCGCTCGCCGTCCCCGGCGGCGCCCCCGGCTCGATCTCGTACACGCTGACACTCCCGGCCACCGTCACGGCCACGCTCGTGGACGCGGCGGGGAACGCGGTCGCCACGCTCTTCACCGGCACGCAACCGGCCGGAGCGCAGGCGTTCGCCTACGTCGTCCCGACGGGCACGCCGGACGGTCTCTACACGGTTGCGATCACGGCGACCACGGCCGCCGGCACGACCGCCTCCGCGAGCCTGCCGCTCACCGTCGATTCCACCCTCGCCTCCTTCACGGCGGGACCGGCCGCGATCTCGCTCGCCCGCGGCGGTGCGGCGAGCGTCTCGTTCGTGCTCGCGAAGGGGCCGGTGGAGGCGCGCCTGGACGTGAGGCTCGGCGACGAGGTCGTCGCCACGCCCGCGGAGGCGAGCTTCGACGCGGGCCCGCAGACGCTGGCGTGGAACGGGACGCTCGCCGACGGAACGCAGGCGCCGGACGGCGAGTACACGCTCGTGCTCACCGTCACGGACTCGGCGACGACCTTCGTGAAGACGGCGACGGTCGCCGTCGACTCGACGCCGCCCGAGGTGACGGTGGTCTCGGCGAAGGCGATGCGCTTCCGCGTTTCCGAGCCGGTGACCGTCGTGCTCGGCGTCGGCAGGCAGCACTACGTCCGCCACCTGAAGAAGGCGGGGCTGTTCCACTTCTGGCTGAAGAAGAAGCCCTTCGCCTACCGCATCGCCGTCGTGGACGCCGGCGGCAACCGCGTGGCCAAGCTCTACCGCACCCACTGAATCCGGTGCAGAAAGCGCAGCTTTCTGCAGGCTGGTTCGCCTGCGCTTTCGGTCGCGCGGAGTTCCGTCAATCAGCACGAGAAGCCAAGCTTCGCGTGCCCCAGCTGTCGTAGCCCCGTTCCAGCTCGAGCAGGATCGCGGCGAGCAGCGGCGCCCGCTCGAGCTCGCGGCCGAGCTCGACCCGCAGCGAGGTCGGCGGCTTCGCCGTGTCAGTGGGCAGCTCCTCGGCGGTCTGGTTGACGTTGACGCCGATCCCGAGCACGACGCGTCCGCGGGTCGCCTCCGCGAGCACGCCCACGAGCTTGCGGCCCGCGACCACGACGTCGTTGGGATGGCGGAGCGACGCGTCGATGCCGGTCTGGGCGCGCAGCGCGGCGGCCACCGCCTCGCCCGCGACCAGCGAGAGCTCGGGCCAGAGCGGCATCGGCAGCGTCGGCCGCAGCAGCACCGAGCAGAGGATCGCCCGCCCCGGCGGCGCGAGCCAGGCACGGCCGAGGCGGCCGCGCCCGTCCGTCTGCTCGTCGGCGGCGGCGGCCGCTCCCTCCGGCTCGTCCTCGCCGAGCAGGCGCTGCGTCGACGCGCAGCGCTCCACGAAGCGATACGGGTGCCCGAGCCGGCCCTGCAGCAGCGGAACGACCGCTCCGGGACTGAGGTCGGACACCTGGCCTAGACTACCCGGGTGCAACCGCGCCGCCGCGCCGCCCGTCCGATCAGCCAACCGCTCCGGGAGCCCCGGGGCCTCGACTACGAGAAGCTGAGCGACCCCATCCTGGTGACACGCGCGAAGGACGGCGACCCGCACGCGCTCGAGGCGCTGTGCGCACGGCATGCGCCGAAGGTCGAGCGGCTCTCGCGGCACCTGCTGCGCGATCCCGAGGACGCGCGCGACGCGGCCCAGGACGCACTTGCGAAGGTTTGCGTGCGGCTGCGGCAGTTCCGCGGCGACGCGCAGTTCTCGACGTGGCTGCACCGGCTCGTCGTGAACACGTGCCGGGACGTCGCCGAACGGCAGAAGACCAGAATGCACGAGCCGCTCGCCGACGACCTCCGCGCCGGGCCCGACGGCGATCCGGCGCGTGCCGCCGGCATCTCCGAGCTCCGCCGGGAGCTCTGCGACTCGCTCGCCGGCATCTCGTCCGACCAGGCGCGCGTAATCGTGCTCAAGGACGCGCTCGGCTACTCGTTCGAGGAGATCGCCGCGGCCGCCGGGATGCCGGTCGGGACGGCGAAGTGCCACGCTCACCGGGGTCGCAACCGGTTGCGCGAGCGGCTCGAAGACCGCGACGTGGCATGAGCTCGCCGACAGCTCCCTTCGGACGGGACGTGATCGAGCAGCTCATCCCGCACCGGCCGCCGTTCCTGCTCGTGGACGAGATCCTCGAGCTGGAGCCGGGCAAGCGCGTCGTGGGACGCCGTGAGATCCGCGCCGACGACTGGTGGTTCCCGGGCCACTTCCCGGAGCGGCCGGTGATGCCCGGCGTGCTCACGATCGAGGCGATCGCCCAGTGCGGCGCGGTCGCGGTGCTCGCGCACGAGGCCAACCGCGGCAAGATGCCGTTCTTCGCGGGCATCGACGACTGCCGGTTCAAGCGGATCGTCGAGCCCGGCGACGTGCTCACGCTCGAGTGCGAGTTCGTCCGCGTGCGGGGCGCGATCGCGAAGGGAGAGGGGCGCGCCAGCGTCGGCGACGAGCTCGCGGCCTCGGCGGTGCTCACGGTGTTCGTCGGCGAATGATCGGGACGGTGCAGGCGGGCCGTGAGGCCACGATCACCGGCCTCGGCTGCCACGTGCCCGATCGGGTGGTCACGAACGACGATCTCGCCCAGTACGTCGAGACCACGGACGAATGGATTCGCGAGCGAACGGGCATCCGCGAGCGCAGGATGGCGGCGACCGACGAGGCCCTCACCGACATCGCGCTTCCCGCTGCGCAGAAGGCGCTCGCTGACGCCGGGCTCCAGGGGAGCGACGTTGACCTCCTGATCGTCGCGACCGTCACGCCCGACATGGCCTTCCCCTCGAGCGCGGCGATCATGGCGGACGCCCTGGGCGCCCGCGACGCGGCGGCCTACGACCTCTCGGCCGGCTGCACCGGCTTCATGTACGCGCTCGCGCAGGGCTACGGTATGCTCGCGGGCGGCCTGGCCGAGCGCGTGCTCGTGGTCGGCGGCGACGTGCTCTCCAAGATCCTCGACTGGACCGACCGCTCGACGCTCGTCCTCTTCGGCGACGGTGCGGGCGCCGTCGTGCTCGAGGCGGCGCCCGCGCAGGGCTTTCTCGGCTTCGAGCTCGGCGCCGACGGCGGCGGCGGCGCGAGCCTCTGGCTGCCCGGCAGCGGCTCCCGCGCCTTCGAGGATCCCGACAAATACGTCAAGATGAACGGGCGCGAGGTGTTCAGGTTCGCGACGCGGGTTCTCGTCCAGTCTGCCCAGGCGCTCCTGGAGCGCTGCGGAGTCTCGATCGAGGACGTCGACGTCTACGTCCCCCATCAGGCCAACATGCGGATCATCGACCACGCAACCAGGAAGCTCGGCATCCCGTCTGATCGGGTCGTGGTGAACGTGGACAGATACGGGAACACCTCGTCGGGCTCGATCCCGCTCGCGCTCGCGGATGCCGCGGCCGACGGGAGGCTTCGCGAGGGCAGCCTCGTACTGATGACGGGGATGGGCGCGGGCCTCACGTGGGGAAGCGCGCTGATGCGCTGGACGAAGGAGCGTGCCGCATGACGAAGATCGCCTTCTGCTTCCCGGGCCAGGGCGCGTTCGAGCCCGGAATGGGCCGCGACATCGCCGAGGCGGTGCCGGAGGCCAAGGCCGTCTTCGAGCGCGGCAGCGACGCCTCGGGGCTCGACCTCGAGCGCCTCTGCTTCCACGGCACCCCGGAGGAGCTGTTCGACACCGCCGTCCAGCAGCCGGCGCTCGTCGCCACGTCGCTCGCCGTGCTCGCGGCGGTGCGGGCGCGGGGGATCGAGCCGGACTTCGTGATCGGCCACTCGGTCGGCGAGTTCGCCGCGCTCGCGGCCGCCCGCGCGATGACCGACGAGGAGGCGATCGCGCTCGTGCGCGAGCGCGGCATCGCGATGGCCGAGGTGGCGGCGCTGCACCCCGGCTCGATGGCCGCGATCCTCGGGCTCGAGGACGAGGTCGTGGAGACCCTCTGCCGCAAGATCCTCGGCGTCTGGCCTGCGAACTACAACTGCCCCGGCCAGATCGTCGTCTCCGGCGAGCACCTGGCCGTTGACGAGTGCATCGTGCGCGCGCAGGAGGAGGGAGCGCGCCGCGCCGTCAAGCTCAAGGTCTCGGGCGCGTTCCACTCGCCGCTCGTCGCGCGCGCCGCCGACCGGCTCCGGCCGGCGATCGAGCGCGTGCGCTTCCAGGAGCCGGTGGCGCCGTTCATGTCCACCGTCACCGCGCGCATCGAGTCGGCCCAGCGGATGGGGCCGCTCCTCGTCGACCAGCTGACCGCGCCCGTGCGCTTCACGCAGGCGGCGACCGAGCTGATCCGCGAGGGGGCGCGCACGTTCGTCGAGGTCGGCCCCGGCAACGTGCTCTCCGGGCTCGTGAAGCGGATCGACCGGAGCGTCAAGGCGGTCTCGGTGAACGACCTCGCCGCCCTCGACCGGCTCCACGAGGTCCTCGCAGAAGCCTAGTGGCCGCTCCGCTGAGCTTCGCATCACTCGACGGCAAGACGGCGCTCGTCACGGGCGCCTCGCGCGGGATCGGCCGCGCGATCGCGGCCGAGCTCGCCCGCGCCGGCGCGTCCGTCGTCGTCGGCTACCGCTCCGGCCGGGAGGAGGCCGAGGCGCTCGCGCTGGAGATCGGCGGGCACGCGATCCAGGCCGACGTCTCGAGCGCGGAGGACGCGGCGCGGCTCGTCCAGGAGGCCGGCGACCTCGACATCCTCGTCAACAACGCCGGCCTCACCCGGGACGGGCTGCTGGCGCGGATGCCCGACGACGACTGGCGCACGGTGATCGAGACGAACCTCTCCTCGGTCTTCTACACCTGCCGCGCCGTCTGCCGGCCGATGATGAAGAAGCGCGCCGGCTCGATCGTGAACGTCTCCTCGATCGTCGGCGTCCACGGCAACTGGGGTCAGACGAACTACGCGGCCTCCAAGGCCGGGATCATCGGCTTCACGAAGTCACTCGCCCGCGAGCTCGGCAGCCGCGGCGTGCGCGCCAACGTCGTCGCCCCCGGGTACGTCCGGACGCAGCTGACGGATGTGCTCCCGGAAGAGGCGACGGCCGCGATGCTCCAGAACACTCCGCTGGGCCGGCTCGGCGAGCCGGAGGACGTGGCGGGAGCGGTACGCTTCCTCTGCTCCGACGAGGCGTCGTTCATCACGGGTGACGTGATCCTCGTCGACGGCGGGCTGGGAATGTGAGCACCGACAACGGATCACTCAACGGGCGCAGACGCGTCGTCATCACCGGGCTGGGCGCGGTCACGCCGCTCGGCAACGACGTCGAGACGTCGTGGTCCAATCTCGTCGACGGCGAGTCGGGCGCCGGGCCGATCACGCAGTTCGATCACTCGGACTACCCCGTGCACTTCGCGTGCGAGGTGAAGGACTTCGACGCGGCCGACTGGGTGGACCGCAAGGCCGCGCGCCGGATGGACCGCTTCACGCACCTAATCCTCGCGGCGGCGCGCCAGGCCGAGGCCGACTCCGGGCTCGACATCGCGAAGGAGGCGGGCCGGATCGGCGCCGCGATCGGGACCGGAATCGGCGGGCTGCGCTCCTTCCAGGAGTGCTACGACACGCTCGCCACGCGCGGCCCCGACCGGGTCAACCCGTTCTCGATCCCGGCGATCATCCCGAACCTCGGCGCCGGCTGGGTCTCGATCGAGCTGGGCACGCGCGGCCCGCTGCTCTCGGAGTGCACGGCCTGCGCGGCGTCGAACATGGCGATCGGCGACGGGACGGACTCGATCCGGCTCGGCCGCGCGGACGTGATGTTCTGCGGCGGCACCGAGGCGGCCGTGTGCGCGGTTGGGATCGCGGGCTTCGGCGCGATGCGCGCGCTCTCGCGGCGGAACGACGATCCGAAGCGCGCGTCGCGCCCGTTCGACGCCGAGCGCGACGGCTTCGTGATGGGCGAGGCCGGCGCCGTGCTCGTGCTCGAGGAGCTGGAGCACGCCAAGGCGCGCGGGGCCAAGATCTACGCCGAGATCGCCGGCTACGGCCTCTCCGCCGACGCGAAGCACATCACCGAGCCCGACCCGACCGGCCCGGTCTCCGCGTTCGCGATGGCGCTCGGCGACGCGGGCGTCGGCCCGGAAGAGATCGACTACGTCAACGTGCACGCGACCTCGACGCCCGTCGGCGACATGTCCGAGACGAAGATGCTGAAGCTCGCGCTCGGCGAGGAGAACGCCTACAGGACGCCGGTCTCCGGCACGAAGGGCGCGACCGGCCACTGCCTCGGCGCCGCCGGCGCGGTCGAGGCGATGTTCACGACCCTGGCCATCCGGGACGGGAAGCTGCCGCCGACGATCAACTACGAGGTCGAGGATCCCGAGTGCGACCTCGACTACGTCCCGAACACGTCACGCGACGCCGAGGTGAACGTCGCCGTCAGCAACTCGTTCGGCTTCGGCGGCCACAACGCCTGCGTCGTCTTCCGCAAGTACCAGGCTTAGGCGCATGGAGGAGACGGTGGTCGTGCGCCGCTCGCGGCGGGCGAAGCGCTGGACGCTGCGGGTGCCGTGGGGCGCGCCCGCGCTGCTCACCGTGCCGCAGGAGATGCACGAGCGCGAAGTCGCGCGGGTGATCGAGGAGCACCGCGGCTGGGTCTCTCGGGAACGGGCGAAGCAGGTTCCGCGCCTCGGGCTCGACCCGGGCGCTGTCTCGGGGAGCGCGGCGCGCAGGGCGGCGCGCGAGCTCGTGGCGATGCTCGCCGAGGAGGAAGCGCCGCTGCTCGGCGTCTCCTACCGGCAGATCCAGGTGCGAGACCAGCGCACCCGCTGGGGCTCCTGCTCTCCGCGCGGCACGCTCTCCTTCAACTGGCGGCTCGTGCTCGCGCCGTACGAGGTGCTCGACTACGTCGTCGTGCACGAGCTCTGCCACCTGCGCGAGGCGAACCACTCGCACCGCTTCTGGCGGCTCGTCGAGTCGCGCCGCCCCAACTGGCGCGCCCAGCGCGACTGGCTCCGCCACCACGGCCCGGAGCTGCTCGCGTTCAGGCCGGCGGCCTGAGCGCCCTCGTCAGGCGGGCGCGCCGGCGAGCCGAACGTTCGCGCGAACCCTGCCTTCCAAGTAACAGACTGTTACTTGAAAGGAGCGGCGGTGGACTACGCGGGCGGGCGGCGCAGGTACGCGTCGCTGCCGTCGAGCCAGTCGGCCCGCGGCGGCGCGAACACGTCCACGTCGAGTGTGTCCTCGAGCGCCTCGGCCCGGTGCGGCAGGTTGGACGGGATGTGCAGCACCTCGCCGGCGGCGACGTCCACGACCTCGTCCCCGTCCTCGCCGAGGAAGAAGCGGAGCGTCCCCTCGAGGATGTACGTGAGCTGCTCGTTGTCGTGCGCGTGCCGGGGGACGACGGCGCCTTTGCTCAGGTAGACGTGCGCGAGCATCAGGCGCTTGCCGGTCACGAGCCGCCGCCCGATCTCCGGGTTCAGCTCCTCGCGCGGCAGGTCGTCCCAGCGGTAGTGCGTCGCCCTGGCATCCATCACGGGGAGTGTAGGCTCGCGGCGTGGAACGGTGGGCGACGTTCGACTGCTACGGCACCCTCGTCGACTGGAACGGCGGCATCGGCCGGGAGCTGGAGCGGCTCTTCGGCGCCGGCCGGGTCGCGGGGCTCCTGCACGGCTACCACGAGCTGGAGCCGGTGGTCGAGCGGGAGCAGCCGGCGCGCAGCTACCGCGACGTGCTGAACATGACGCTTGCGCGCCTCGCCGAGCGGGAGGGGCTTGCGCTTCCGTCCGAGGAGGGCGACGCGCTGGCGCGCTCGCTGCCCGACTGGCCCGTGTTCCCGGAGGTGCGCGCCGCCCTGGAGGACGCGCGCGGCCGCGGCTGGCGGCTCGCGATCCTCTCGAACACCGACCGTGACTTCATCGAGGCGTCGACGGAACGGATCGGCGTTCCCTTCGAGCTCGCGATCGTCGCCTCCGAGCTCGGCTCGTACAAGCCTGCTCCCGGTCACTGGGAGGCCTTCTTGGCGCGTACCGGCGCCGATCGTGCAGGCCACGTCCACGTCGCCGCGAGTCTCTTCCACGACATCGCGCCCGCGGTCGAGCTCGGCCTGCGCACGGTGTGGATCAACCGGCTGGGCGAGGAGCCCGAGCCGCAGCCGGACGTCGAGCTGCACACGCTCGAGGGGCTCGGCGACGCCCTCGACTCCCTGCTCGCGTGAACGCGCGCCCCGCCACCGGCGACGACCTGTCCGCGATCGCCGCGTTCCTCGCCGACGACGAGGAGCGCCAGCTCGGCCGGCCCTCGCTCGCCGGCGAGAACGACCTGCGCGCGTGGCTCGGCAGCGCCGACCTCGAGCGCGACTCGTGGCTCTACGAGCGCGGCGAGGGCGGGATCGCCGCCTTCGGCTGGGTGGAGCCGCACACGGGCGGGGTGGGCGTCGCCGTCGGGGTCGTGCACGAGGAGGCGAAGGGCCGCGGCATCGGCTCGGAGCTCGTCGCCCGGGCCGAGGCGCGGTTGCGCGAATCCGGTTCGGAGCGGATCCACGAGATCGCCTTCGCGGTCGACGGCCGCGCCGCCGAGCTCTTCGCCGCCCACGGCTACCGCGAGGTGCGGCGCTTCTGGGAGATGGCGATCGAGCTCGACGGCCCGCCGCCGGAGTCCTCGCTGCCGGACGGGATGCGGATCGAGACGTTCGCGGAGGCCGAGGCGAAGTCCTTCCACGACGCGCTCGACGAGGCGTTCCAGGACCACTGGGAGCACCACACGCGGCCCTTCGAGGAGTGGTGGGAGGAGAAGCGGAACGCGCCGGATTTCGACCCCACGCTCTGGTTCGTCGTTCGCGACGGCGAGCAGCTCGCCGCGGTCGTCCGCAACGACCCGAATCGCAACGGCGGCGGCTGGGTCGGGGCGCTCGGCGTCCGCCGCGCCTGGCGCGGGCGCGGGCTCGGCAGGGCGCTGCTCCTCCACACCTTCGGCGAGTTCCACCGGCGCGGCGTCTCGCGCATCTCGCTCGGCGTGGACGCCGAGAACCCCACCGGCGCGACCCGGCTCTACGAGAGCGTCGGGATGACCACCGAGGACGAGCAGGTCGTCTTCGAGAAGGAGCTGGCATGAGCCTGCTGCGCGCGAAGTGCCCGACGTGTCACGGCCACACGGCGGTGGCGGTCGACGACGGCTACGAGTGCCACGCCTGCGGGCGCACCTTCGCCGCCGGTCTCGTGCGCGTGCCGGCCGCATGGGGCGACGGCGGCGAGCCGATGATCGAGGCGGCGTCGCTGCCGCTGGCCTATCCCGAGGTGGCCGTCGTCGAGGAGGAGACGCTTGCCGCGCAGATCCTCGCCGTCGCCTCCGACCTGCCGAAGCGGCCGCTCGTGCTCGGCGGCTGCTGCTGCTCCCACATCGGCGCCGTCGAGGGGCTCGCCGCGCGCCACGGACGGATCGGCGTCGTCTGGCTCGACGCCCACGGCGACCTGAACACGCGGGAGAGCTCGCCCTCCGGCAACGAGTGGGGGATGCCGCTACGGATGCTGATCGACGGCGGCGCGGTGGACGCCGGGGACGTCGCGCTCTGGGGCGCGCGCAACCTCGACCCGCCGGAGGTCGAGTTCATCGCCGCGGCGGGAATCCACGACGACCCCGCCGCCGTGCTCTCCCGGGTGGAGAAGGTCTACGTCGCGCTCGACTGCGACGTCTTCGAGCCGAGCGAGCTGGCCGTCTTCATGCCGGAGCTGGGCGGGCCGAGCGTCGCCGACGTGGAGAGGCTCCTGATCGGGATCCGCGAGCGCGGCGCGGTCGCCGGCGCGGGGCTGACCGGCCTCGCGCCCGATCCCGCGAACGTCGAGACGCTGGAGCGGCTGACGACGGCGCTCGGCTTCTGAGCGCCGAGCGCAACTCTCTCCCGGCCCGGCAGGTCTAAGCTTGCGCCGTGGCCAAGATCGACGTCTCGATCGAGACCAACGACCAGCCGGCCCCGCCGCCGAAGCACCCGAACACCTGCCCGGGCTGCCACTCCCACTACCGGGACGACGAGCTCGAGCGGTCACTCTGGGTCTGCGGGCAGTGCGGCCACCACTTCCCGATGCGGGCACGGGCGCGCGTCGCGTGGCTCGCCGACGAGGGGTCGTTCGCCGAGGAGGCGGCCGATCTCCACTCCGAGGACCCGCTCGGCTTCTTCGACCTGCGGCCCTACGCAGAGCGCATCGCCGAGGCGGAGATGTCGACCGGCCTCGCGGATGCGATCGTGATCGGGCAGGCGGCTCTCGACGGGCGGCAGTGCGAGCTGGCGGTCATGGACTTCGCCTTCATGGGCGGCTCGATGGGGAGCGTCGTCGGCGAGAAGTTCTCGCGGGCCTGCGACTCGGCTGCGGAGCGTGGCGTGCCGCTGATCGCCTTCACCAGCTCCGGCGGAGCGCGCATGCAGGAAGGGATCCTCTCGCTCATGCAGCTTCCCAAGACCGTCTGCGCCGTCGAGGACCTGCGCGACGCCGGGCAGCCGATGGTCGTCGTGATGGCCCACCCCACGACCGCGGGCGTCCTCGCGAGCTTCGCGAGCCTCGGCGACGTCCTGCTCGCCGAGCCCGGCGCATTGATCGCCTTCACCGGCCCGCGCGTCGTTCAGCAGACGACACGCGAGAAGCTTCCCGACGACTTCGGGCTCGCCGAGCAGAACCTCCGCTTCGGGCACCTCGACGCGATCGTCGAGCGGCCGAAGCTTCGTTCTGTCCTTGCCCAGCTGCTGAGGCTGTTCGATGCCCCCGAGTGAGCACGAGCTGCGGTTGCGCGAACGGCTGAGCAAGCTGAAGAACGTGCCGCTGCTCGGGGGCGCGAGGCTCTCGGGCGAGCTCGAGCGCCTGCAGCGGCAGCTCGACCGGATCGGCTCCGAGGCGACCGACGAGGACATCTGGCGCTCGGTCGAGCTGGCCCGTCACCAGGAGCGTCCGTACACGCTGGACTACGTCGAGCGGTTGCTCGACGACTGGTTCGAGCTGCACGGCGACCGCGGTCTCGCCGACGACGGCGCGCTCGTCGCCGGGCTCGGCAAGCTGGAGGGGCGCACCGTCGCGCTCGTCGGCCAGCAGAAGGGCCGCGACATCCAGGAGCGCACGCGCCGCCAGTTCGGCATGCCGTACCCCGAGGGCTACCGCAAGGCGATCCGGGTGATGGAGCTCGCCGAGCGACGCCGCGTCCCGGTGATCTCGCTCGTCGACACTCCGGGCGCCTATCCCGGCGTCGCCGCCGAGCAGCACGGTCAGGGCGGCGCGATCGCGCAGTCGCAGGCGGCGATGGCTCGCCTGACGGTGCCGACGGTCGCGTGCGTGATCGGCGAGGGCGGGTCGGGCGGCGCGATCGCGATCGCGCTCGCCGACCGAGTGCTGATGCAGCAGAACGCGATCTACTCGGTGATCTCGCCCGAGGGCTGCGCGGCCATCCTCTGGCGGGACGCCGGCGAGGCGAAGAAGGCAGCGGCTGCGTTCAAGCCGGACGCGGTGCACTGCCTCGAGCTCGGCGTGATCGACGGGGTCGTGCCCGAGCCGGAGGGCGGTGCGCACACCGATCCGGACGCCGCGGCGCGCCTGCTCGGCGTGGCGCTGCGGGAGACGCTGGAGGAGCTCGACGGGGTTCCCGGGGACGAGCTGCGTCGCCGGCGCCGGGCGCGTTTCCGCGCTCTCGGCGTGTTCGCCTGAAACAGCTTTTAATAGATTTGCTCAGTTTGCTAGTGGTTTGGCGGCCGCCCTTGTCCACAGCGTCCACAGGCTTATCCCCGGTTGTTCATCCGACGCGAAAGTTGCCCCCGTACGACTCGAGGCCGGCAAAACCGCCCCGGCCGAGAGTCCAGACCCCGACTCGCGCTCGAAACGACGGCGCGCGGGGTCGCTGAGGCAAGCTAATCGCGTGACGGCGAAGCTCCGCGAGTACGAGCGGAAACGCGATCCGCAGAAGACGCCGGAGCCGTTTCCGAGTCCGCCGTCGAAGAGCGCCGCGCGGCCGATCTTCGTCGTCCAGCGGCACGACGCGCGGCGGCTCCACTACGACTTCCGCCTCGAGCGGGACGGCGCGCTCGCCTCGTGGGCCGTGCCGAAGGGCGTCCCGCTCGAGCCGGGGCAACGCGTGCTCGCGGTGCACGTCGAGGATCACCCGCTCGAGTACGCGACCTTCGAGGGCGAGATTCCGAAGGGCGGCTACGGCGCCGGCACGGTCGAGATCTGGGACCGAGGCACGTACGATCTGCTCGAGGAGAAGCGCGACGGCGGCCTGACCGTCCGCCTGCACGGCGCGCGGCTGGAGGGCACGTGGACGCTCGTGCCGGCGGCACTCGACGGCGACGAGAGGAACTGGCTCCTGATCCGAAAGAAGGACGGCGGTACGCCCGGCCCACGCAGCGAGTACGAGCCGATGCTCGCGACTCCGGCGCGCGACCTCCCCGCCGGTGACGAGTGGCTGTACGAGGTCAAGTGGGACGGCTACCGCGCGCTCGGGTACGTGCGCGGCGGGGACGCGACGCTCGTCTCCCGCAACCGGAACGACCTGACCGGGCGCTTCCCGGAGATCGCGAGGGCGCTCGCGCAGGCCGTGCGCTCGCCGGAGTGCGTCGTCGACGGCGAGGTCTGCGCGCTCGACGAGCATGGCCGGCCGAGCTTCTCCGCGATGCAGCGGGGCGGCGCCCAGCTCGTCTACGCGGTCTTCGACGTGCTCGAGGTGGACGGCGAGCCGGTCGTCGGCCTGCCGCTCGAGGAGCGGCGGGAGCGGCTGGAGGCACTGCTCGACGAGAGCCGGAAGACCGTGCAGCTCTCGGCTGCCTTCGACGACGGCGAGGCGCTGTACGAGGCCGCGCTCGAGCAGGGGCTCGAGGGGGTGATGGCGAAGCGCCGCTCCTCCCCCTACAGGCAGGGCAAGCGGGCGCCGGACTGGTTGAAGGTCAAGACCCACAACCGCCAGGAGTTCGTGATCTGCGGGTACACGCAGGGGCAGGGGCGGCGCGCGGGCCGCTTCGGCGCGCTCGTGCTCGGCGCCTATCGCGGCGGCGAGCTCGAGTGGGTGGGCAACTGCGGCACCGGCTTCACGGAGCAGAAGATCGACGGGCTGCTCGCGTGGCTCGGGCCGCTGCGGACGGACGCGTCACCGCTGCGGGTCGTGCCGAAGATGCCGAGGGTGCGCGCCGGCGACGTCGGCTGGGTCGAGCCGCGGCTCGTCTGCGAGGTCGAGTTCGCGGAATGGACGCACGACGGCCATCTGCGCGCGCCCTCGTTCCAGGGGCTGCGCGAGGACAAGCCGGCGCGCGAGGTGCACCGCGAGCAGCCGCTCGAGGAGGGGCGGGTGAAGCTCTCCAACCTGGACAAGCCCTTCTGGCCGGACGAGGGGATCACGAAGGGCGACCTGGTCGACTACTACCGCGCCGTCGCGACCGTGCTCGTGCCGCATCTGCGCGGGCGGCCGTTCACCATGCGCCGCTATCCCGACGGCGCCTTCGGCAAGGCGTTCTTCCAGAAGGACGCGCCGTCGCACATGCCGGACTGGATCGACCGCTTCCGCGTGCAGGTCTCGACGCGTTCCTCGCCGCGCCGTCGGCGGTGGATCGAGACGCCGGTCGTGAACGACGAGGACGCGCTCCTCTGGATGGCCAACATGGGCTGCATCGACATGAACACGTGGTACTCGCGTGTCGACCGGCCCGACCGGCCGGACTGGGTGCTGTTCGACCTCGACCCCTCCGACGACGTGGGTTTCCGCGAGACGGTGCAGGTGGCGTTGCTGGTGAAGCAGGCGCTCGAGGCGCTCGGGCTCGTCTCGTTCCCGAAGACGAGCGGCGCGGACGGGATCCACGTGCTCGTGCCGGTCGAGCGGCGCTACACGTATGCGGACACGCGCGAGCTGTGCGAGATCGTCGCCGGCGCGATCGCGCGCACCCATCCCGGGCTGGCGACGACGCAGTGGTCGAAGGCGAAGCGGCGCGGCGTGCTGATCGACGCGAACCAGAACGGGGAGGGCAAGACGATCGCCTCCGTCTACTCGGTGCGGCCGAAGCCGGGCGCACCGGTCTCGACGCCGCTGCGCTGGGACGAGGTGGACTCCTCACTCGACCCGCGCGACTTCACGATGAGCGTCGTCCTGGAGCGGGTGCGACGCCACGGTGACCTCTTCGAGGGCGTGCTCTCGGGCCGGCAGCGGCTCGAGAAGGCGCTCAGGGCGCTGCGCTGAGACGGAGGCGGCCCGGCCTCATCGTCACGAAACCGCACGCGCCTTCCGGCGCGGTGCCAGGAACCTGGACGGACGTCACCGCGCGACCGTCGCGGTCGCGGAAGGTCACGCCTCGCCGGAAGGTTCCTGGCACCTTCCCGGCGAGAGGATCAGCGGACGTCGCGCCGAAGCGGAGGCGCAGGCTGGAGGCCGCTCGGGTCGACGCTCAGTCCAGCCCCTCGGGATGCCCGAGCGTGCCCAGCTCGGCGATGTCCCGGCGGAACAGGAGCGAGGTCGTCCAGTCGGCGACGACGCGGAGCTTCCGCTGCCAGAGCGGCAGCTGGTAGAGGTGGTACGAGCGCGTCACCCACCAGGCCGGGAAGCCGCGCAGCCTGACGCCGAGCACGACGGCGATCCCCTTGTAACGGCCGAGCGTCGCCACCTGGCCGAGCATCCGGTAGCCGTACGGCTCGGGCGCGCCCTGGAGGTTCCGCGCCAGCCGCCGCGCCTGTCGCAGCGCGTGCTGCGACGTCGGCGGATCGGGGACGTCGCTCCGGCGGTTGGGGACGCGGGCGCAGTCGCCGAGCGCCCAGACGTGTTCCTGCCCCTCGACCCGGAGGTACGCGTCCACGAGCACCTGGCCGCGGTCGTCCACCGGCAGGCCCAGCTCGCGCACGAGCGGGTTCGGCGCGACACCGGCCGTCCAGACGAGCGTCCGGGTCGGGATCGCCGTTCCGCCGCCGAGCACGACCTCGTCCGCGGAGACGGAGTCGAGCGTCGTGTCGACGTGGATCTCGACGCCGCGGCCGGCGAGCTCGTCCGCGGCGTACTCGCCGAGCCGCGACGGGATCTCCGGCAGGATTCGCGGTGCCGCGTCGACGAGCACCCAGCGGCGGCGCGCCGAGCGCAGTGACGGGTAGTAGCGCAGTGCGTCCTCGACGAGGTCGGCCAGCTCCGCCAGCGCCTCGACGCCCGCGTAGCCCGCGCCGACGAAGACGAAGGTCAGCCGCCGCTCCCGCTCCTCCCGGTCGAGCGTCGCGTCGGCCGCCTCGAGCTCGCGCAGGACGTGGTTGCGCAGGTGGATCGCGTCGGCGAGCGTCTTGAAGGCGATCCCGTGCTCGGTCAGCCCCGGTACCGGCGCCGTCCGCGGCACCGCGCCGAGCGCGACCACGAGCTCGTCCCAGGAGACCGTCTGCCCGCCGGCGTCCGTCTCGACGGCCGCGGTCTGGGCCTCGAGGTCGATTGCGGTGACGCGGCCGAGCAGCAGCTCCGCGTCGGGGCACATCGCGCGCAGCGGGACGACGCAGTGACGCGGCTCGAGGCTCCCCGACGCCGCCTCGGGCAGCATCGGCGTGAAGAGCATGAAGTTCTCCGGGTTGACGACCGTCGCTCCGCGCGCTCCGAGGAGGCGGGCCACGTAGCCGCCGGCGAAGCCGCCGCCGAGGACGAGCACGCCTCCCTGTGCCTGCCGCTCGCTCATGCCGCGTTCTAGCATCCCCGGTCATGCTTCCGATCCAGGTCTCCGTCATCGGCAGCGGCGCCGAGCACGAGGAACGCGCCGAGGAGGTCGGGCGACTGCTCGCCGGGCGGGGCGCGACCGTCGTCACCGGCGGCCTCGGCGAGGTGATGGCGGCCGCGTGTCGGGGCGCGAAGGGCGCGGGCGGCACGACGCTCGGGATCCTCCCGGCGGAGACGCGAGCGGCCGCGAACGAGTGGGTGGACCACGTGATCGTGACCGGGATCGGGCATGCGAGGAACCTCGCGGTCGTCGCGTCGGGCGACGCGGTGATCGCCGTCGGGGGCCGCCACGGGACGCTCGCCGAGATCGGCTTTGCGCTCACGTTGGGGCGGCCGGTCGTCGTGCTCGAGCCCGGCTGGGAGATCGACGGCACGCTGCGGGCGCGAACGCCCGGCCAGGCCGTCGACCTCGCGCTCGAGGCGATCCGGTGACCGGCGTGCACCACCGGCCTCCGGGAACGCAGCACCCGCGCCGGTTCCGGCCGCGCTTCCACTGGGAGCTGCTCGTCTGCGGCCTCCGGGGTCACGAGCTCATCGGCACCGACGCGGCGCGGCTGGGCCCCGAGGACGCGCTCGTCGCCTTCGAGCGCGACGGGCTGCGCTGGTACCGCTGTCTGCGCTGCGACAGCTGGCTGCCGCTGCCTCCGCCCGCCGAGCCGACGCTGGAGACGCCGCCGCACCGGGACGAGATCGAGTTGCCGCTGCGCGGCAAGGCGCTGAGGGACAAGATCGTGCTGCGCGCGATCGCGGTCGACCGCGCGATCCACTTCGTCGTGCTTGCGCTGCTGTCGATCGCGGTCTTCCTCTTCGCCGGGCACGAGGTGCGGATCCGGAACGTCTTCTACCGCGTCGTCAACGCCGTCCAGGGCACCGGCGGCGCCCCGACGCACACCCCGCACGGCGGCCTCCTCCACTCGCTCGCGCACGTCTTCACGCTCAGCTCGACCACGCTCTACGCGGTCGCCGCGGCCGCCGCCGCGTACGCGGTGCTCGAGGGCGTCGAGGCGGTCGGCCTCTGGTACCAGCGCCGCTGGGCCGAGTACCTGACCCTCGTCGCCACGCTCGCCTTCCTCCCGTACGAGATCTACGAGCTCGCGCGGAGCGTCACGGCGTTCAAGGCGGGCGCACTCGCCGTGAACCTCGCGATCGCCGTCTACCTGCTCTTCGCGAAGCGGCTGTTCGGGCTGCGCGGCGGCGCAGAGGCCGACGAGCGGGAACGCAAGCGCGACGTCGGCTGGTCGGCGCTCGAGCGGACGGCGCCTGCGCCGGCTAGCGGCGACTGAGCGGCAAGGTCAGGCAGGTCGGCCCGCCGTCGCCCTTGCGCGAGATCGCCTCGCCCTCGTAGACGACCACCTCGACGCCCGCGCGGGCGAGGCGGCGGCGCGTGCGCTCGTTGCCCTCGAGCGCGAGGCCGACGCGAGGGGCGAGCGCGAGCACGTTCGGGCCCATCGTCTCGAACTCCTCGTCGGGGACGCCGACGAGCTCGATCCCGCGCTCCTCGAGCAGCTCGACGAGTCGCACGGGCAGCAGCGGCACGTAGGCGACGGCAAGATCGGCGGCCAGCGGGCTGATCAGCGAGAGCAGGTGCAGCACCTCGTCCCGGCCGCGCTGGTGCGGCAGGTCCACCGCGACGACCGCGACGCCGGGAAGCGCGTCTCGCAGCGCCTCGATCCCGGCGTCGTTCGTGCGGTACGAGCGGCCGACGACGAGCGTCCGCTCGTCCAGCCAGAGCGTGTCGCCGCCCTCGGCGAGGCCCGGCGGCTCGAGCCGGGCGAGGATCGGGACGCCCGCGGCCTCGAGATCCGGCGCGAGCGCCTCGGGCTCCCCCCGGCGCGCCTCCTTGCCGGGCCGGAGCAGGATCGCGCCGCGCGGCGTGACCAGCACCGGGTCGTAGACGTAGATCGAGTCGAGGTTGCCCGGCTCGCCCGCGGCCTCCACCACCTCCGCACCCGCCTCGGCCAGCAGCTCGCGAAGGCGCTCGTGCTCGCGCGCGAGCCACGGGTAGTCCGGAGCCTCCCGCCAGCCGAGCCGCTCCCACGAGAAGACGTCCTCCGGCTGGGGAGGCCGTACAAGGACGCGCTCGATCACGCCGCGAGCATACGGCGCAGCAGCGTCAGCGCCCCGCCCTTGTCGAGGAACTCGTTCAGGTTCCCGCACTTCGGGCTCTGGACGCACGACGGGCAGCCGTTCTCGCACGGGCAGCCCTCGAGCATCCGCGCCGTGTCGGAGACCCAGCCCTCGAACTGCTCGAAGCCGCGCTCGGCGATTCCGACGCCGCCCGCGTGGCCGTCGTAGACGAACACCGTCGGGCCGCCCGTGTCCGGGTGGGCGTTCGTCGAGAGGCCGCCGATGTCCCAGCGGTCGCACATCGCCCACAGCGGCAGCAGCGCGATCAGCGAGTGCTCGGCCGCGTGGAGCGAGGAGAGCAGCAGGGGCATCGCCTCGAGCCCCTCGAGCTGGTGCGGCCGCGGCACGAACCAGACCGCCTCGGTCTCGAACGTCGTCGGCGGCAGGCCGAGCGGCACCGTCGCGAGCGTCGAGCCGTCCGCGACCGCCTTCTTCTGGAACGCGACGACCTGCTCGGTGACCGAGACGCGCCCGAAGGTCAGCTCGAGCCCGAGCCGCCGCTCCACGCGCCGTGGCTCCTCGACGTCGGTCGAGGTCTCCTTCTTGACCTGCGTGTACCAGTCGCCGTGGAACGGCTCGACGATCGCGCGGTGCGACGCCAGGTCGAGCTCGCGCACGAGGTACTGCCGGCCGAGGTGGAGATAGACCGCTCCCGCGTGGACGGTCGAGTAGGCGCGCTCCTGCTCTGCGAGGCCGAGCACCGCGCCGGTGGAGGCGTCGATCACGGTGAAGGCGTCGGCGGAGGTCGAGCGGAGCGGCGTGCGCGCTGCGGGGCTGTCCTTACCGGCCCAGACCCAGCCGCGTGGGGTCGCGCGCAGGTCGGGGACGTGCTGCGCCCGCTCGAGCGCCTCGTCGCCGAGCGTCGCGCGGTCGCCGTCGTCCACGGGGGCCTCGAAGGCGGCGGCGGCGACGTGGCCGTCGAGCACGCGCGGGTTCGCGTGGTCGAGGATCGCCGCCTCGACGCTCCGTCCGAGCAGCGTCTCCGGCTCGCGCATGAAGTACTGGTCGAGCGCGTCCTCGGAGGCGACGAGCACGGCGAGCCCGTGCCCGCGGCGGCCGGCGCGCCCCCACTGCTGGCGCAGGCTCGCCATCGTCCCGGGAAAGCCGACGGAGATGGCGCAGTCGAGCAGGCCGATGTCGATTCCCAGCTCCAGCGCGTCGGTCGCCGTGACCCCGAGCAGCTCGCCCTCGACGAGTCGGCGCTCGATCTCGCGCCGCTGCTGCGGGGTGTAGCCGGCGCGGTAGGGCGCGAGCCGCGTCGCGGTCGTCGCGTCGAGCCGGTCGGCGGCGAAGTGGTGGATCAGCTCCACGGCCTTGCGGCTCTTCGCGAAGCAGATCGTGCGCAGGTCGCGCCGGACGAGCTCCGCGAGCAACCGCGAGGCTTCTCCGAGAGGGCTGGCTCGCAGACCGAGCTCCGGGTCGAGCAGTGGTGGGTTCCAGAGCGCGATCGTCCGCTCGGTGCGCGGGGCCGCGTCGTCGCCGACCACCGCCGCGTCCACGCCGAGCAGGGCCTGCGCCAGCTCGCCCGGGTTCGCGATCGTCGCCGAGGCGAGCAGGAACTGCGGTTCGGCGCCGTAGATCCGCGCCAGCCGCCGCAGCCTCCGGAGGACGTTGGCGACGTGCGAGCCGAAGACGCCGCGGTACACGTGCGCCTCGTCCACGACGACGTAGCGGAGGTTGTGCAGCACGTCGCCCCAGAGGTCGTGCCGCGGCAACATCCCGACGTGGAGCATGTCCGGGTTCGTGAGGACGAGATTCGCCCAGCCGCGGATCCGGCGGCGGTGCTCGGTGGGCGTGTCGCCGTCGTAGATCGCCGTGCGCACGCCCGGGACGGCGAGGTTTGCGAGCGTGCGGGCCTGGTCCTGCGCGAGCGCCTTCGTCGGGTAGAGGTAGAGCGCGCGCCCGTGCGGGTCGGCGGCGAGCGCGTCGAGCACGGGCAGGTTGAAGGCGAGCGTCTTCCCGGAAGCGGTGCCCGTCGTGACGAGCACGTGGCGGCCGGCGCGCGCCGCCTCGTAGACCTCTGCCTGGTGCGCGTACAGCTCGGCGATCCCCTGCCGTGCGAGCGCGTCGCGCACCTTCGGGTGCAGCGTCTCCGGAATCGGCGTGGCGCGCGCATCGCGCGCCGGCTCGCCGCCGAGGTAGGCGAGCTCCTCCCCATGGAGGAGCGCGTCCCATTGCGCGACGGTGCTCATCCCGTCATTGAAGCGGCGCCGTCGCCCGGCACGCGGATCATGCGCAGACGTTACCGCGCCGCCTGCCGCTCCGGCGGTAGGGTTTCCGTACCGGGGTGCCGCGGGGGCGGCTGAGATCACACCCGTCGAACCTGATCCGGGTCATGCCGGCGAAGGGAGAGAGCGATGATCCCACGAGCACTGACGATCGCCGGCTCCGACTCGGGCGGCGGTGCTGGGATCCAGGCCGATCTGAAGGCGTTCGCCGCTGCAGGCGCGCACGGCATGTCGGCGATCGTCTCGCTCACCGCGCAGAGCACGGTCGGCGTCACCGCGGTGCACGAGCTGCCGCCGGAGTTCGTCCGCGCGCAGCTCGACGCGGTCTTCGACGACATCGGCGTGGATGCCGCCAAGACGGGCATGCTCTTCTCTCGCGTGCTGATCGAGACCGTCGCCGACTTCCTGGAGGCGCATCCGGTGCCGCTCGTCGTCGATCCGGTGATGGTCGCGAGCTCGGGCGCGAAGCTGCTGGAGGACGACGCGGTCGAGGCGCTCGTGCGACGGCTCTTCCCGCTCGCGACCGTCGTGACCCCCAACCTGATGGAGGCGCAGGCGCTGGCGTCGCGCCGGCCAAGTAACAGTCTGTTACAAGGATCGCGAGGCGAGCTGGCGGAGGCGTTGCACGCGCTCGGCGCGCCGGCGGCGATCGTCACCGGCGGTCACGGCGAGGACGCGGTCGACCACCTCTTCGACGGGACGCGGCATGTCGAGATCCCGGTCGAACGGCACGACGTGGCGGCGACGCACGGGGCGGGCTGCACGCACTCGGCGACGCTCGCGGCGCTGCTCGCGCGGGGCGAGTCGCTCGAGGCGGCGGCGCGCGGCGCGGCCGCCGCGGCTTCCCGCGCGGTCGCGCAGGGGCTCGCCGAGCTCGGCGCGGGCGACGGGCCGGTGGACGTCCTGGGGGTGCGCGCGCGATGACCGTCTCTCCGGGGACGACCCTGCGCACGCTGCGCGAACGCAAGCCGCTCGTCCACCAGATCACGAACTACGTCGTCATGAACGAGACGGCAAACGCGACGCTCGCACTCGGTGCCCTGCCGGTGATGGCGCATGCCGTCGCGGAGGTCGAGGAGATGGTGGGGATCGCCTCCGCGCTCGTGCTCAACATCGGCACGCTTTCGGAGCGCTGGGTGGAGGCGATGCTGCTGGCCGGCAGGGCGGCCTCCGCCCGGGGGATCCCGGTCGTGCTCGATCCCGTCGGTGCCGGCGCGACGGCGTACCGCACCGACACGGCGCGCCGCATTCTCGACGCGGTGGACGTGACGGTGCTGCGCGGGAACGCCGGCGAGGTGGCGACACTGGTCGGCGCCCACGCCGAGGTCCGCGGCGTCGAGTCGATCGTCGCGGGGATCGAGCCGGCGGAGCTGGCGCGGGCGGCGGCACGCGGGCTCGGGGTCGTCGCCTCGGTCACCGGGCCGGTGGACCACGTCTCCGACGGCGAGCGGGTGCTCGCGGTCGCGAACGGCCACGAGCTGCTCGCGACGGTCACCGGCACCGGCTGCATGTCCTCGGCCATGACCGGCTGCTTCCTGGCGGGGAAGCCCGGCGAGCCGCTCGCCGCCGCGGTGGAGGCGCTCGCCGCGTTCGGCGTCGCCGCCGAGGACGCGGCCGCCGGGGCCGGCGGGCCCGGCACCTTCCACGCGCGGCTCTATGACGGGCTCTACGCGCTCGACCCGGACACGCTCGACGAGCGCGCCCGCATCTCCGAGGTATGAGGCTGGACGAGATCGGCGAGTTCGGTCTGCTCGCCGAGCTCGAGCGGCGCGGGCTCGCGCGGGGGATCGAGCACGACGCGGCCGTCGTCGGGGGGCTCGTGGTGACCCAGGACGCGCTCGTCGAGGAGATCCACTTCCGCTTCGACCTGCTTTCCTGGCGCGACCTCGGCTTTCGCGCGGCGGCCGTGAACGTCAGCGACCTCGCGGCCTCCGGCGCGGAGCCGCTCGCGCTGATCGTCTCGCTCGGACTTCCCGGCGACGCGGCGGTCGAGGACGTGATCGAGCTGTACGAGGGGCTGAGCGAGGCGGGCGTGCCGGTGCGCGGCGGCGACACCACGCGCGCCGACCGCGTCTACCTCAACGTGACGGCGCTCGGGCGCTCGGAGCGCGTCCCCGGGCGCACGGGTGCCCGTCCGGGCGACCTCGTGGTCGTCACCGGGCCGCTGGGCGGCGCGGGCGCGGCCTTTCGGGAGGGTCGCCTCGTGCGGCCGCCCATCCGCGTGGCGGAGGGAAAGCGTCTGGCCGCGGTCGCGACGGCGATGCTCGACCTCTCGGACGGCCTCGCCCCGGATGCGGGCCACATCGCCGAGCGCTCCGGCTGCCGGATCGCGATCGAGCTGGAACGCGTCCCGCTCGCCGAAGGCGCCACGGTCGCCGACCTCGGCTTCGGCGAGGACTACGAGCTGCTTGCCACCACCACGGACGCGCTCGGCTTCCCCGTGATCGGCGGCGTCGAGGAAGGCGAGGGCGTCGCGTTGACGCTCCACGGCGAGTCCGCCGAGCTGTCCGGCTGGGACCACTTCCGCTGAGCCGGCTTCGGCCGTTCCGGCCACGTCCCGGTGTCAGACGTGGTAACGGAACCGTCACGAAGCGAGACCTCTCGCCACTGGCGATCGCGGTGCTTCCCCTGTCCTGCGGGGCCATGCTCCGGTGTCGGACACCGATACGAGAGCGTCACGCGCCCGGGGCGCCGAGCCAGGTGCCGAACGCCTGCTCGAAGTGCTTCCGCGGGCGGGCGCCGACGAGCGTCTCGCGCGCCTCGCCGTCTTCGAACATGATCACCGTCGGGATCGAGAGCACCTCGTAGCGGGCCGCGATCTCGGGGTGCTCGTCGATGTTCAGCGCCGCGAATGCGATGCGGCCGCCGGTCTCTCCCTCGAGCTCCTCGAGGATCGGCCGGATCGCCTTGCACGGCCGGCACCAGGGCGCCCAGAAGTCGACGAGCACCGGGCCCTCCGCTCCGAGCACCTCGCCGTCCCATGCCGCCGCGTCGAGCTCCCGCATGCCCGGAGCGTACTCAGAGCCGCCCGGTGAGCGCGGCGAGCCGCAGCGCGGGAACCCGCGCCACCGCCTCGAGGAAGATCGTCCGGCTCATCTTCGACGTGCCGTGCATCCGGTCGACGAACACGATCGGCACCTCGACCACGCGGAAGCCGTTCCGCAGCGCCCGGTACGTGGTCTCGATCTGGAAGGCGTAGCCCTTCGAGTGGATCGCGTCGAGGTCGAGCCGCTCCAGCACCTCGCGCCGGAAGCACTTGAAGCCGCCGGTCAGGTCGTGGATCCCCACCCCGAGCAGCGCCCGGGCGTAGAGCGAGCCGCCCCTGGAGACGAGGCGCCGTCCGGCGCCCCAGTTCTCGGTGCCTCCGTCGGGGACGTAGCGGGAGCCGAGCGCGAGGTCGGCGCCGTCCGCGCAGGCCTGGATCAGCCGCGGCACGTCGGCCGGGTCGTGCGAGAAGTCGCAGTCCATCTCGAGCACGTACTCCGCGTCGCCGGCCAGCGCCTCGCGGAAGCCGGCGAGGTATGCAGGCCCCAGCCCCTCCTTCCGTGCCCGGTGCAGGACGGAGACGAAGTCGAGCTCCTCCGCGAGCCGGTCGGCGAGCTCGCCCGTGCCGTCCGGCGAGGTGTCGTCGATCACGAGCACGCGCACGCCGAGCGGCGCGAGCTCCCGGAGCATCCGTTCCAGGTTCTCGCGCTCGTTGTACGTCGGGAGACACACGAGAGCGGGCGGCACGAGCTTCCAGGCTACCGCGGAGCCCCACGCCGACGCGCATATGATCGCCGCGTGGCCGCTCTGCCGCGCAACGCCGACGTCGCGGACCAGTTCGACCTGCTCGCCGACCTGCTGGAGCTCGAGGGCGCCGAGTCCTTCCGCGTGATCGCCTACCGGCGCGCCGCGACGCGCATGCGGGAGACGGCCGGCTCGGTCGCCCAGCTCGCGCTCGACGGCAAGGCGAAGGAGCTGCAGGGGATCGGCAAGACGATCGAGGAGAAGATCGTCCAGGTCGTCGAGCGCGGCGAGATCGAGGCGCTGACGCGCAAGAAGGCCGGCGTCCCGCCCGAGGTCGTCCTCTTCATGAAGCTGCCCGGGCTCGGCCCGAAGACCGCCGCGCGGATCTGGCGCGAGCTCGGCGTGACGACGCTCGACGAGCTGAAGGCCGCCGCCGAGGCGGAGCGGCTGCGCGCGCTGACCGGGCTCGGCGCGCGCAGCGAGGAGAAGATCCTCAAGGCGCTCGCCTTCCACGCGGAGAACCCCGACGAGGGGCGGCGCCTGCTCGGCGACGGGCTGCCCGCGGTGCAGGCGGTCGTGGCGGCGCTGCGCGAGCACCCCGCCGCGGTCGCCGTCTCCGAGGCGGGGTCGGTGCGTCGCCGCAAGGAGACCTTCCGCGACCTCGACATCATCGCCACCGCCACCGAGCCGGCGGAGCTGACGGCGTCCTTCACGCAGCTTCCGTGGGTCGTGGACGTGGCGGCGCACGGGGACACGAAGGCGACCGTCGTCTCGAACGAAGGGCTCCGCTTCGACCTGCGCGTCGTGCCGCCGGAGTCGTTCGGGAACCTGCTCCAGCACTTCACCGGCTCGAAGGAGCACAACGTCGCGATGCGCGAGGACGCCGTCCGGCGCGGCCTCTCGATCTCCGAGTACGGCGTGACCGCCGTCGAGAGCGGCGAGGTCTTCCGCAGCGGCGACGAGGACACGGTCTACGAACACCTCGGCTACCAGCCGGTGCCGCCGGAGCTGCGCGAGAACACCGGCGAGCTGGAGGCCGCGCGGCGCGGTGAGCTGCCCGCGCTCGTCGAGCTGGCCGAGCTGCGAGGCGACCTGCACACGCACACCCACTGGTCGGCGGACGGCAAGAGCACGCTCGAGGAGATGGTGCAGGCTGCGGCCGACCGCGGCTACGCCTACTACGCGATCACCGACCACTCGCACTACCTCCGCGACGGGCGGCTGCACGCCCAGCTCGAGGAGATCGAGGCCGTGCGCGAGCGCTTCCCTGCGCTGCGGATCCTCGCCGGGGTCGAGGCGAACATCCGCTCCAGCGGCGAGGTGGACGTGGCCGACGAGGAACTGGCTTTGCTGGACTGGGTCGTCGCCTCCGTCCACCAGGCGCCCGAGAACCGGCCCACCGAGCGCGTGCTCGAGGCGATGCAGAACCCCTACGTCGACTGCATCGGCCACCTCACCGGCCGCCGGATCGGCAAGCGCGCGCCGCGCGACGTGGACGTCGAGCGCGTGATCGCGGGCGCGCTCGAGACCGGCACCTTTCTCGAGATCAACGGCCAGCCCGACCGGCTCGACCTGCGCGACGTCCACGCCCGCGCGGCGAAGGAGGCCGGGCTGAAGCTCGTGATCGGCTCCGACGCGCACCGGGTGCGGGCGCAGCAGTACGTCGAGCTGGCGATCGGCCAGGCGCGCCGGGGCTGGCTGACGTGCGACGACGTCGCTCAACACGCGCACGTGGAAGCAGATCGAGAAGCTGCGGAAGAGGCGGCCGTGAGCGGGACGGACTTCCGCGCCGACGGCGCCGCCGCGCTCGAATGGGCGGCCCGCTACCTCGAGCGGATCGGCGAGCTGCCCGTGCTCGCCCAGGTGCAGCCGGGCGAGCTCTCGGCGAAGCTGCCGGCCGCGCCGCCGGAGCAGGCCGAGCCGTTCGCGGACCTCCTGCGCGACCTCGACGAGCTGATCGTCCCCGCGCTCACGAACTGGCAGCACCCGCGCTTCTTCGCCTACTTCGCGGTCACCGCCTCGGAGCCGGCGATCCTCGCGGAGCTGCTCGCGGCGACGCTGAACCAGGTGGCGATCCTCTGGCGCGCCTCGCCCGCGTCGACCGAGCTCGAGCTGCGCGTCGTGGACTGGGTGCGGCAGCTGCTCGGCCTTCCCGACGGCTGGCACGGCCACATCGAGGACACCGCCTCGACCTCGACCCTCGCGGCGCTGATCGCGGCGCGGCACGTCACCGGCCGCAACGTCGTCGTCTGCTCCGAGCACGCGCACTCCTCGGTCGAGAAGGACGCGCGCATGCTCGGGATGGAGCTGCGGAAGATCCCCGCCGGCGACGACCTGGGCATGCGCACGGACGGGCTCGAGCTGGACGACGTCGCCGCGGTGGTGGCCACCGTCGGCACGACCTCGTTCGCGTCCGTCGATCCCGTGCGCGAGCTCGCCGAGCGCGCCCACGCCGCCGGCGCCTGGCTGCACGTGGACGCGGCCTACGCCGGCACCTCGTGGATCTGCGAGGAGGAGCGGTGGTCGCGGGACGGCGTCGAGCTCGCCGACTCGCTCGTGATCAACCCGCACAAGTGGCTGCTCGTGCCGATGGACTGCTCGCTGCTCTGGACGTCGCGGCCGGACGAGTTCCGTGAGGCGTTCTCGCTCGTGCCGGAGTACCTGCGCACCGCCGACGACGCGTTCGCGCTCGCCGACTACGGCCCCGCGCTCGGCCGCCGCTTCCGCTCGCTGAAGCTGTGGGCTGTGCTCCGCTGCTACGGGGCCGAGGGTCTCCGCGCGATCCTGCGCGAGCACATCCGGCTCGCCGACCTCTTCGCCGGCTGGGTCGAGACCGACCCCGGATGGGAGCTCGCCGCCCCGCAGCGCTTCAGCCTCGTCGTCTTCCGCCGCAACGGCTCCGACGAGGAGAACGAGGCGCTCGTCGAGCGCGTGAACCGCAGCGGTGAGATCTTCCTCTCGCACACGAAGCTGAACGGCCGCTACGTCCTCCGTCTCGCGATCGGCAACGCGCGCACGACCGAGGCGGACGTGCGGCACGCATGGGAGACCCTCAACAGGGAGGCATCGCGATGATCGTCACGACGATGAACGACATCCCCGGCTACGAGATCGACGAGGTCTACGGCGAGGTGATGGGCCTGACCGTCCGCTCGCGGAACATCGGCTCCCAGATCGGCGCGCAGCTCAAGTCGATCATCGGCGGCGAGCTGAAGGGCATGACGAAGGCGCTGATCGACAGCCGCCAGGACGTGATGGCGCGGATGATCCAGGAGGCCGAGGCGAAGGGCGCCAACGCGATCGTCGCCATGCGCTTCGACACCTCCGAGCTCGGCACGAACTGGACCGAGATCTGCGCCTACGGGACGGCGGTGCGAGCCCACAAGGGCTAGCTCGGAAACGCTTCGCGTTTCCTCGCTTCTCGGCGGGACTGCGCGCGCCGGAGAGCGCGGTCTCCGGCGCGCTCCGTGCTGTTCTGGTTTCGATGCTGTGGACGGGGTGGCTGCCCCGGCGCGGGCGGACGTGGCTGCGCCAGGTCCACCCGCTGGTTCGGCCTCCGCGTAAGCCGGGCTACGGCCCAGGCTTACGCTCCGGCCTTTGGCGGCTTCGGGCTGCGGGACGGCAAGGCGGGCGCGTAACGCGGGCGCAGCCGCGTTAGGCGACCGCGAACGAGCGACAGCGGACCCGCCCGCAGGGCGCGTCCGCGAGCGCCGAGGCAGCGGCACCGTCCAGATCCGTCTCTTGGGCGAGCGCGCTTCCGGGCGCGCAGGGGAGACCGCGCTCTCCCCGGAGCGCACGCCACCTCTCGTCACCCCGCGCCGGAGGAGGGGGCCCCTGGGGGAACCAGGGGTTCCCCCAGGACCCGAAGGGCCGCGTCGTGCAGCGCGACCCGGTAGCGCCAGAAGGCCCGCCCCTCGGCGAGCAGGCGCTCGCGCAGCGGGCCCGCGAGCTCCTCGAGCGTGCCCCAGCGCGCTCCGGCGATCTCGGCCGGGTCGTTCGGTGCGAGCCGCTCGTCCTCCGTCTCCGCGAGGAAGACGTGCGTCCGCCAGGGGAGCTCGCGGCCGCCGTTCCGGAACACGGCCCGCGTCTCGACGAGGTAGCGGCGCAGCTCGACCCGCAGGCCCGTCTCCTCGAGCGCCTCGCGCACGGCGCCCGCGACGACGTCCTCGCCCGGCTTGACGCCGCCCCCGGGCGGGCGCCACACGCCCTCGGCGAAGGGGGGCTTGCGGATCAGCGCGATCCGCCGGGCCCGGTCGAGGATGAACAAGGTCACGTCGTGCGTCCGCCGCGGGTTGTGCGTCGCGATTCCCCACTCGAAGTCGCTGATTGCGCCTTCCCAGCGCAGCTCGGCCGGCTCGCCGAACCGCGCCCGCAGCGGCGCGAGCACCTCGTCGGTCAGGTGCATCAGAGCTTCCGCAGCAGCTCGAGGAACTGCTCGGTGCTCTCGACCACGATGTCGGCGTAGTCGCGCAGCACCGTCGGCGACTCCGGCGAGACGACCGCCACGCGGACCGCGCACTCGAGCTCCTCGACGGCGCGGAACGAGTCGACGTCGGTCGTGTCGTCGCCCGCGACGAGCGCCCGGCGCAGTCCCGCGCTCTCGAGCAGGTGCCGGACGGCCGTGCCCTTGTCGGAGCCGATCGGCGGCAGCACCTCGAGCACCTTCCGCCCGAAGCGGGCGACGAAGCCCTGCTCTCGTGCCGCGCGCGCGATCGCCTCGAGCTCGCGCACGGCCTCCCGCTCGTCGATCCGGTCGCGGTAGTGGAAGGCGACAGAGAGCCCCTTCAGCTCGGTGTGCGCCCGCGGCCACGAGGCGTCCGCCGCGAAGGCGGCGATCCGCGCCCGCCAGCCCTCGGCCTCGGGGTCGAGCTCCAGTCCGTGCGAGCCGACGTAGACGAGACCCTCGACGCCGACGCGCGCGTGCACGTCCTCGCCCGCGCGGCCGCTGACGACGCCGACGAGCGCGTAGCGGCCCGCGAGCCGCTCCAGCTCCGCGCGCGTCTCGGGCGGCGTCGCCGCGTCGCCCGGGCGCTCGACGATCGGCGCGATCACGCCGTCGAAGTCGAGCAGGAGCGCGGCGCGGCCGGGCTCGGCGGAAAGCCGCTCTAGCAGGGAGTCGGCGGTCGCGGCCACCTCCGTAGGATAGGCGGCGTGCGGCTGATCCTGATCGGGCTGACGGCGGGCTTCTTCAGCGCGCTCTTCGGCGTCGGCGGCGGGATCGTGATCGTGCCGCTGCTCCTGCTCGTCGGCCGCTTCGAGATGCGCTCCGCGACGGCGACCTCGCTCGCCGCGATCGGCATCACCGCGACCGCGGGCACGATCGTCTACGCCGTCCACGGCGACGTCGAGCCGGTCTACGCCGCGCTCGTCGGCGTCCCCGCGAGCATCGGCGCGCTGGGCGGGACGGCGTTCCAGCAGCGGCTGCCCGTCCGCACGCTCTCGTACCTGTTTGCCGCCCTGCTCGTCGCGATCGCGATCCGGATGCTCCTCGCGTGACGTACCTCGCGGCGGCGCTGCTCGGGCTCCTCGCCGGCGTCCTCGCCGGGTTGTTCGGCGTCGGCGGCGGGATCCTGTTCGTCCCGACACTGCTCGCGCTGGGGCTTCCGCAGGTGCACGCGGAGGCGACGTCGCTGCTCGCGATCATCCCGACGGTGCTCGTCGGCGTCTGGCGCCATCAGCGCTACGGGAACGTGCGCTGGCGCGCGTCGCTGCTGATCGGCGGTGCCTCGATCGGCGCGGCCGTGGGCGGCGCGGCGGTCGCCGTCTCGCTTCCGGAGTCCACGCTGCGACGCCTGTTCGCCGTGCTCCTGCTCGTCACCGCGGCCCAGATCGCGTGGCGAACCAGCCGAAAATCGCGATAATGGCGACCGATGCCGGACCTCGAGGAACTCTGGATTCCGCTCGTCGACGAGCCGATCGGCTCGATCGTGGACCGGATCGTGCGCGAGAGCCCGGAGACCGCGAAGCTCGTGGAGACGCCGCAGCGGATCCTCGCCTTCCGCACCTTCGCCTACATCCGCACGGGGCTCCTGCTCGGCCAGTTGCTGTTCGACAACGACGTCCCGGACTACGACGGGTCGGAGAGCTGGGTCGAGTCGCTGCTGCGCGACCCGAAGCACCACGACGCGCTCGCGCGTGAGGTGCGGGCGGTCGCCGAGGAGATCGCCGCCGACCCGGGCTACGCCGACGACGCGCCGCTCGGACCGGACGACGAGGCCCGCGCGCGGTTCCGCACCTTTGCGCGCGAGCACCTCGGCTCGGCGTAGGCCGGGCCCCGGCGCGGGTGACGCGCCGGGCGAGCGCCGATAATGCAGGGCGCGTGCGACCTCTCACGCTGACCCTCGGCGCCGTCACGGCGGCCGCCCTCGTCCTCGCCGTGGCCGCCGGCGCCGCTCCGAGCGACCGGACGGGAGGCGCGACCGCCCGGGCCTGGGGGATCCAGGTGATCGTGGCCGGCGGCGAGAGCGCAGCCAGCCGCACTCTGAGCGCGCCCGGGAACGCCGACGCGCACCAGGGCGCCTTCTCGTACCCCGCCGACGGGTCGGTCGCCTGTGCGGCCTCCGTCACGGCGAGCGTCTCGACCGCGCGCGGCGTCCGCTCGACGGCCCGCGCCTCGGCCGGCGCCGTCTCGCTGTCGCTCTTCGGCGGCGCGATCGAGGCGTCCACGGTGGCGGGCGAGGCGGGCGCCGCCGCCGGGGGGGCCGCTCCCGCGGGGGACACGGGCGCGAGCGAGGTCGGCGGTCTCGTCGTGCTCGGCCGGCCGGTGAGGCCGACCGCGAACCTCCAGCTGCCGCTCGGCGACTGGGGCTACCTCGTCGTCCTCGAGCAGAAGGGCCAGGCGCAGTCCTCACCCGCGTCCGGCTACCACGAGTTCGTCGCCGCGCTCGACGTCTTCCTCACCGCGGATCACGCCGGCCTTCCTGCGGGCAGCGAGGTGCAGGTCGGCTACGCGGAGGCGACGGCCCAGGCGGCCGGCGCTCCGCCGCTGCCCTCCGCTCCCTCGAACGGGCGCGGCGTGGGCGGCGGCCCGGCGCCGTCGGCGGGCGCGAAGCGCTCCCGCCCGCCGGCCCGGACGCCGAAGCTGGGGGACGCCGACCGCGTCTTCCCGGTCTACGGCACGTCGTCGTTCGCCGACAACTTCGGCGCGCTGCGCGGCGACGTCTCGGGAGACTGGCACCACGGTGTGGACGTCTTCGCCGCGCTCGGCACCCCGGTGCTCGCGTGCGCCGACGGCATCGTCTTCTCCGTCGGCTGGAACCGGGTCGGCGGCCGGCGGCTCTGGCTCCGCGACGACCGCGGCAACGACTTCTACTACGCCCACCTCGCCGGCTACTCGGCGCTCGCCGCCAACGGCGCGCAGGTGAAGGCGGGCGACGTGCTCGGCTTCGTCGGCGACACGGGAGACGCCGAGGGGACGCCGTACCACCTCCACTTCGAGGTGCATCCCGCCGGCCTGCTCGCTCGCGGCTACGACGGGGCCGTGAATCCGTCCGGCTACCTTCGCTCGTGGCGGCGGCTGACCGGCATCCCGCTCGCGCTCGCGGCCGCTTCCGGCTGGGTCACGGCGCCCCGGGCGTCGGCCGCCGCGCCGAAGCCCGGAGCGGTGCTGCTGCAGGAACAGGACATCTCGACCGCGAGCGGGCTCACGCCCGACTCGCTCACGCGCGTCTTCGAGCCCTAGATGTCCTGCCTCGGGAGGTTATGGACATCTAGGGGCCGCCGCCCCACGGGGGAACCGCCGGTTCCCCCGTGCAGGCCGCGTCAGCCGGCGGGCGAGCCGTTGCCGCCCTGGTACGTGAAGTCGTCGCCGCCGCCGAAGAGGTTGTCGGCGAGCCACTTCCGCGTCGGCGGGCCCGTGACGGGGTTGAAGAGAACGCCGAGCGCGATCCCGGCGAGGAGCAGCGTCGCGTTGCGGCCGGAGTGCTCCGCCTCCTTCTTTCCCTGCACCCGGTCGGCCGCGGTGCGCAGCTCGTCGATCGCCGACCGCAGCTCCGCCTGGATGTCCTTGTCGGTGGCGACGCGCGCCGCGACGCCGGTCATGCCGCGGTTGCCGAGCAGCTCGTTGTAGATCGTCCGCGCCGACGCGTACGCGCTCTTCACGTTCTCGCGCAGCTCCTCGTCGTGCAGGGCGCGCTCCACGTACGGTTTGACATTGCCGGCCGCGTCCGTGACCTTGTCCTTCGTTTTGGCCATTTTCGGCGGTTCCTTTCATTCGGTGGCTGGGGAGGCTGTACCCCGGGCCGGAGTCCGGAAACAGACAGCCCTTCTCCTCATTCTCCCCCTTTTCGCCGTCTCGTGCGGGGGCGGGGGCTCGACGGAGCAGGCGCCGGCCACCCGGCTCGTGCGCGGCGCGGGCTTCCAGTTCGAGGCCCCGCAGTCGTGGCGGGCGCACGAGACGCCCCGGGGCGTCGCCGCCCAGGCGCGCTCCGGCAGCGACGCTCTCGTCTCGGCGACGACCTTCACCCTGCGCGCGGCGTACGAGCCCTCGCAGTTCGACAAGGCCGCGAAGGAGCTCGACGGCGTCGCCGCGAAGCTCGCGCGGAACGCGAACGGGAAGCTGACGGCGAGCGAGACCACCACCGTCGCCGGCCGCAAGATCCGGGCCTACCGCTTCACCGCCCATCCCGCCGCCGGCGGCGACTACCAGAACCGGATCGGCTTCGTGCTCGACGGGCGCACGGAGGTGCAGCTCCTCTGCCAGGCGCCCGCCGGGAGACTCGATCCCGACGGAGCCTGCGCGCTCCTCTTCGACACGTTCCAGCTCGGCTCCAGCTAGCCCTTCGCGGCTTTCCGCTCGCGCCCGTGCCCCCGGCCGCGGCGATGCCGGCGCGAGCCGTCGAACGCGACGGCGAAGACGTCCTCGATCGAGTCCGCGAGGACGAACGCCAGCTCCTTGCGCGTCTCCTCGGGCAGATCCTCGAGGTCGTGCTCGTTCTCCGTCGGGACGACAACGCGCCGCAGGCCTGCGCGCTGGGCCGCGAGCGACTTCTCGCGGACGCCGCCGACCGGCAGCACCTGACCGGTCAGCGTGATCTCGCCCGTCATGCCGAGGTCCTCGGAGACGGGGACGCCGCGCGCGAGCGAGGCGAGCGCGGTCGCGATCGTCACGCCCGCCGAGGGCCCGTCCTTCGGCACGGCGCCCGCCGGGACGTGGATGTGGACGTCGTGCTCGGCGAACCATGCCTCCGGCACGTCGAGCTGAGCGGTGTGGGAGCGCACCCAGGAGAGCGCGGCCTGCGCGGACTCTCGCATCACGTCGCCCAGCTGGCCGGTGATCGTCAGGCGGCCCTCGCCGGGGTACGCCTGCGCCTCGACGAAGAGCACGTCGCCGCCGGACGCCGTGTACGCGAGCCCCGTGGCGACCCCGGGGTCGGAGGTGCGCCGCCGCACCTCGCCGGAGAAGCGGCGCGGGCCGAGCCATTCGCGCACCAGCGCCTCGTCCACGCGGATCTTCTTCGCGTTCCCTTCGGCGACGCGCCGCGCGGCCTTGCGGCAGAGGTCGGCGATCCGCCGCTCGAGCCCGCGCACGCCGGCCTCCCGCGTGTACTCGCCGATCACGAGCCGCAGCGGCTTGCTGAGGAAGGAGATCTGCTGCGCGGCGAGCCCGTGCGCCTCCACCTGCTTCGGCACGAGATACCGCCTGGCGATCACGAGCTTCTCCTCCTGGGTGTAGCCGGAGAGCTGGATCACGTCCATTCGGTCGAGCAGCGGCCCCGGGATCGTGTCGGCGGTGTTGGCGGTGCAGACGAACAGCACCTTCGAGAGGTCGAACGGCAGGTCGAGATAGTGGTCGCGGAACGTCCGGTTCTGCTCGGGGTCGAGCACCTCGAGCATCGCGCTGGCCGGGTCGCCGCGGACGTCGGCGCCCATCTTCTCGATCTCGTCGATCAGCATCACCGGGTTCATCGACTCGGCGTCGCGGAGCGCACGGAGGATCGTCCCGGGCATCGCGCCGATGTAGGTACGCCGGTGGCCGCGGATCTCCGCCTCGTCGCGGACGCCGCCGACGGAGATGTGGGTGAACCGCCGGTCGAGCGTGCGCGCGATCGACCGGCCGAGGGAGGTCTTGCCGACGCCGGGCGGGCCGACGAAGCAGAGGATCTGCCCGGACGCGTCCCGCCGGAGCTTCGAGACGGCGAGGTGCTCGATGATCCGCTCCTTGACCTTCTCGAGGTCGTAGTGGTCCTCGTCGAGGATCTTCCGCGCCCGCTCGAGGTCGAGGGTGTCCTCGGTGACCGTGCCCCACGGGAGGGTCGCGATCCAGTCGAGGTACGTGCGGATGACGCCGTACTCCGCTGCCGCGGCGGGCAGCCGCTCGAGCCGCGCCAGCTCGCGCGTCGCGGCCTTCTCCACCTCCTCGGGCAGGTCGAGCCCCTCGAGCCGCTCGCGCAGCTCGTTCGTCTCCGCCTGCTCCGGGTCGGCCTCGCCGAGCTCCTCCTGGATCGCCTTCAGCTGCTGGCGGAGGAAGAACTCCCGCTGGCCCTTGTCCAGCTCCGACTGGACCTGCGACTGGATCTTCGTGCCGAGCTCGAAGACCTCGAGCTCGCGGTTGAGGATCACGGAGATCTCGAGCAGCCGCTTCTCGACGTCCGCCAGCTCGAGCAGACGCTGCTTCTCCTCGGCTTTCAGCCGCAGCGTGGAGGCGACGAGGTCGGCGAGCGCGCTCGGGTCGTCCACGTTCGCGGCCGCGAGCTGGAGCTCCTCGGGCAGGTACGGGACGAGTCCGATGATGCGCCCGAACAGGCTCTGGACGTTCCGCGTCAGCGCCTCGAGCTCTCGCGTCTGCTCGATGCGGTCGGGCAGCTCCGAGAACTGGGCGACGAGGTAGGGGTCGTCGGTGACGGCCTGGTCGAGATGCACGCGGGAGAGTCCCTGGACGAGGATCCGGAGCGTCCCGTCGGGCACCCGGATCATCTTGTGCACGATCGCCGCCGTCCCGACCTCGTACAGGTCGTCGAAGCCGGGGCTCTCCACCTCCGCGTCGCGCACGGTCACGAGGGCGACCAGCCGGTCGCTGCCGACGGTGTCGTCGATCAGCGCGACCGAGCGCTCCTGGCCGATCGCGAGCGGCGTCATCGAGCTCGGGAAGACCACGGTCTCCTTCAGCGGCAGCACCGGGAGCTGCGACGGCAGCCCTCCGGCGACGTCCTCGAGCGTCTGCTCCGGCGAGGGCTCGAAGCCGGTCGCGCTCACGGCCGCCTCCGTACGTCGATCGGCACGCGCTGCCGGCGGGACGGCTTCGGCGCGAGCGGCAGGTCGACGTGGAGCATCCCGGCCTCGTAGGCGGCCGTCGTGCGCGCGGTGTCGACGTCCTCGGCGAGGTTGATCTGCCGTTCGAACGGGCCGTAGGCGATCTCGAGCTGCTGGTAGTGGGCCCTCGCCCGCAGCGGCCGCTCGCGGGTGCCGGCGACGATCAGGGCGCGCCCGGCGACGACGACGTGGACCGAGTCGGGCTCGACGCCCGGCAGCTCGACGACGACGTGCAGCGCCGGCGGGTCGTCGGTGCGGTAGCAGTCGCACTGCGGCCGGAAGCCGTGCCGCGTGCCGGAGAAGCGCGGCACCAGCCACAGATCCGCGAACAATTCCTGGATCTCGCCCTGGAGATCGCCCATGTGCCGACGCCGTCCCGTCATCTGCTTCTCTCCCTACCCCGCCGGCGTAGAGTGGAAATCATGGCACGGGTGATCCGGCTCGCCCTCGCGGGGCTCGCAGGCCTTCTCTACGCGTGGTTCGCAGGCGTACGCCACGCGCCCGAGGTCAGGCGGCGCAAGGCCGAGCGCCGCCGCTAGCGTAGGTCGCATGACCCGGTGGACCCGCGTCGTGCTCCGGCACCGGTGGCTCGTGCTGGCGCTCTGGCTCGTGGCGATCGTGCTCGGCGTGCTCGGGTCGCGCGGCCTGAACCGGCTCACCTCGAACGAGTTCTCCGTACCGGGGACGGACTCCGAGCGCGCGCGGGCGATCCTCCAGCAGCACTTCGGCGACCGCAGCGACGGCCAGTTCCTCGTCGTCCTCCGCACGCCCGGCGAGGCGCGCGCGACGCCGCAGCTCCAGGCCGCGCTCGACCGGGCCGCCGCCGCGGTGCCGGGCGGCCGCGCGGAGCCGCTGCGCGCGGCCGGACACGTCGCCTACGGCTCGATCACCTCCGGGCTGTCGCTGGCGCAGGCGAAGCGGTACGCCGGCCGCGTCCTCCACGCCCTGCGGCCCCCACCGGGCGTGCGCGGCTACGTCACCGGCCAGGCGGCGATCCAGCACGACCTCGACCCGATCTTCAGCCAGGATCTCGCCAGGGGAGAGGCGATCGCGCTGCCGATCGCGCTGCTCGTGCTGCTGCTCGTGTTCGGGCTCTCCGTCGTCGTGACGCTGCCGCTGCTCTTCGCTGCGGCGACGATCTTCGGCACGCTCGGGATCGTCTGGGTCGCGGCGCACCTGCTCGTGATGGCGACTTACGCGACGAACCTCGTCGAGCTGATCGGGCTCGGCATCGCCGTCGACTACTCGCTGCTCGTCGTCTACCGCTTCCGCGAAGAGCTTCAGCGCGCAGACGTGGATGTCGCGATCGAGCGGACGATGGCGACCGCGGGCCGGGCGGTCGTCTTCTCGGGCGCGACGGTGGCGATCGGGCTCGCGCTGCTCGTGCTGATGCCGGTGCCGTTCATGCGCTCGCTCGGCGTGGCCGGGTTCTTCATCCCGCTCGTCTCGATCGCCGGCGCGCTGACGCTCCAGCCGGTGCTGCTCTCGCTCTACGGCCGGCGCGGCGCGAAGCGCGTCCCGCTGCTGCCCGCCCGTTTCCGGGCCGAGGCCGAGACCGGCTTCTGGCACCGGCTGGCCGGCTGGATCATGCGGCGGCCGCTCGCGTTCCTGCTCGCCGGGGCGGCGGTGCTCGTGGCGCTCGCGTCGCCCGTGGTCGCCCTGCGGCTCACGCCGGGCTCGGTGAGCGGGATCCCGCAGTTCCCGCAGTCGGTGCGGGGCTTCGAGCTGCTGACCCGGACCGTCGGCGCGGGCGCGGTCTCGCCCTCCCAGATCGTGATCGACACCGGGCGCGGCGGCGGGGCGGCCGCGCCCGGCGTGCAGGCGGCGGTGCGGCGCCTCGCGGCGGAGCTGCGCCGGGATCGCGAGGTCGTCGCCGTCCGCACGGGCCGGAGCTGGCCGTATGTCGATCCGAGCGGCCGCTACCGCCAGATCGTCGTGGCGGGGAAGCACGAGTACGGCGAGGCGGCGGCGCAGTCGTTCGTGCACCGGTTGCGCGGGAGACTCGTGCCGCAGGCCGGCTTCCCGACGGGCGTGGACGTGCTCGCGGGCGGCGGGCCGCCGCAGGGCGTGGACTTCCTCCAGCGCGCGTACGGCGCCTTCCCGTGGCTGATCGTCGCGGTGCTCGTGCTCACCTACCTGCTGCTGGCGCGCGCGTTCCGATCGTTGCTGCTGCCGCTGAAGGCGGTGCTCCTCAACCTGCTCTCGGTCGCGGCCAGCTACGGGATGCTCGTGATCGTCTTCCGCTGGGGGCTCGGCCGCGACCTGCTCGGCCTCTACCAGATCCAGCAGGTCGAGGGCTGGATCCCGATCTTCCTCTTCGCGATGCTGTTCGGGCTCTCGATGGACTACGAGGTCTTCCTCGTGACGAGGATGCGCGAGAGCTGGGACGAAGGGCGCGACAACCGCGAGGCGGTGGCGGAGGGCCTGGAGCGGACCGGGCGGATCGTGACCGCGGCGGCGGTGATCATGGTCGCGGCGTTCTCGGCCTTCGTGGCGGGCCGGATCGTCGGCCTCCAGGAGTTCGGCCTCGGCCTCGCGGTGGCGATCCTCGTCGACGCGACGGTCGTGCGCGCGGTGCTCGTCCCCTCGCTGATGGCGCTGCTCGGGCGCTGGAACTGGTGGCTGCCGCCCCGCGCCGCGCGTCTCCTGCGCGTGCAGCCGTCGCCGCTCGAGGCCCCGCGCCGCGCCGTGCCCTCGCACGCCAAGTAACAGACTGTTACGTGCTCAGGCGACGCGGGAGACGAAGTCGCGCATCCGCTCGAGCGCCTCGGCGAGGGCACGGGCGGACGCGGGGGCGTCGCCGCAGTCCAGGCCGTGGTCGGCGCCCTCGAGCACGACGACGTCCGCGCCCCGCCGGTGGAGCAGCGTCGCCAGATTCGCGTCGTAGGCCTCGTCGGCGCTGCCGCACACGACGAAGAGAGCGCCGCCGCCGTGGAGCAGCGACTCGCGGACCTGCTCGCGGTGCATGAGCGGCGCGATCCAGATGCTCGGAAGACGGGCGCGCTCCGGCTCGGCCGCGCGAAGGTGCGCGAGTGCGAGGCCGCCGATGGAGCGCCCCACGAGCAGCGTGGGCGTCCGCTCCCGCTCCTCGGCGGCGGCCACGGCGGCGCGGGCGTTGCCGAGCAGCCAGGCGCTCAGGTCGTCCCGGTCGAGCGCCTCCGTGTCCCACCAGGCCTCGAGCACGGCGAGCCCGCGCTCCTGGAGCAGCGCCCGGGTGAAATGGAGATCGGGCCGGGCCGGGGTGCCGCCCAGCCTGTTCCCGGCGCGCCCTGCGCCCGGCAGCACGACGGCGCAGCGCGGCGCGTCGCCGTGGAGCACGCAGGGGAGCGGCGCTCCGCCGTGGCCCGGGACCGCGAAGGGCTCCATGGGCGGAGTATGACCCCGGAGACGAGCCGGAGCTCAGCCGGGCGCGGGCTTTCGCTCCTGGGCGGACGCGGCCCGGGCGGCGAGCGACTCCGCGAGCCGGCGGGACGCCTCGTCGACCAGCTCGCCGTCCACGCGTAGCGCGCCCGCGGGCGCGGCGAGGATCCGCTCCGCCCGCGCGACCTCCTCCGCGGAGGGAGTGAAGACGGCGTTCACCGCTGCGATCTGCCCCGGGTGGACGACCCACTTGCCGTCGAAGCCGTGCGCGAGCGCGCGCCGGGCAGAGGCGAGCAGGCCCTCCTCGTCCTCGAGCACCGCCCAGGGCCCGTCGATCGCCTGGAGGCCGAACGCGCGCGCCGCGACCGCGATCCGCGCGAGCGCGTAGTCCCAGCCGCCCGCCCCGATCGTGAGCACGGGCACGCCGACGGAGGCGGCGAAGTCGGCAGGCCCGAAGACGAGCGCCTCGAGCCCGTGGCCGGCGGCCGCGATCCGCTCGACCTCGACGAGCCCGCGCGCCGTCTCGATCTGCGCCTCGATCCCCACCCCGTCCGGGAGGAGCGCCGCCACCGCGGCCACGTCCTCCGGAGACTCGACCTTCGGCACGACGACGACGTCCGGCCGCGCCTCGGCGGCGGCGCGCAGGTCGTCGCGCCACCACTCGGTGGCGAGCCCGTTGACGCGGATCGCGGTCGTCCGGCCCGGCCGGCCACGCACCGCTTCGATCACCTGCGCCCGTGTGGCGTCGGTTCTGTCGGCGGGCGCGACGCCGTCCTCGAGGTCGACGATCACCTCGTCCGCGCTCAGCGTCGCCGCCTTCGCGAGCATCCGCGCGCTCGAGCCGGGGACGGTGAGGCACGTGCGGCGCGGCCTCGCGGGCATCGTGGCAACGCTAACGATTTCCTCAGAAAGCCGAAACGGTCCCCTGATGCTTGGGGTCTAGTCTCGTGCCCATGAACACGAGGAGTCGGACATGCGCCTGATCGTCGCCCTGACGGCGGCGCTCACCGTCCTCCTGCTCGTGCTCCCGGTTCATCCGTAGCGGCGTCTGCGCCGGCCCGTCGAGCGGGGCTCCTCCTTCCTCCCCTTCCCGCTCGGCGCCGGCGCCGGCGCGGCCCAGTCGACCGGGAGCGTCAGCCCGGGGGCGATCCGGGCCAGGAACGAGCCGCCGCCGAGGATCTCCTCGGCCTGCGCGCCGGCACGCCGGCGCAGCTCGCGGTCGGAGGTGACGAGCCGGTAGGGCACGTGCTCGCGCGCATGCTCGGTGAGCCAGTCGTCCGCCGTCGGCTCGCCCGCGACCAGATCGGGCGCCTCCTCCGGCGGCGGCCCGTCGAAGACGACGACGAGATCGACTCCCTCGCGCTCGGCCCACTCGCGTGCGCGGGCCACGAGCTCGTCCTTCGAGAGGTTCGGCCAGCGCGAGCGGCGGACGTTCTCCGCGTCGACAAGCACCGTCACCCGAGTAGCATCGCCGTGCATGAAGGGCGTCATTCTCGCAGGCGGGTCGGGCACGCGACTGCACCCGCTCACCCGGATCACCAACAAGCACCTCCTGCCGCTCTACGACCGGCCGATGGTCACCTACGCGGTCGAGGCGCTCGTGAGCGCGGGAATCGACGAGCTGATGCTCGTCACCGGCGGCACGCACGCCGGCGAGTTCTTCCGGCTGCTCGGCAACGGGCACGACTACGGAATCGAGCGGCTCCTGTACGCCTACCAGGAGGAGGCCGGCGGGATCGCGGACGCGCTCGGGCTCGCCGAGCGGTTCGTGGGGCGCGACAAGTGCTGCGTCCTGCTCGCAGACAACATCTTCGAGCGCTCGCTGCGCCCGATCGCCGAGAACTTCGCCGCCCAGGAGCGCGGCGGCCGGATCGTGCTCTCGCGCGTCGAGGAAGACGAGCACCTGCGCCATCTCGGCGTCGCCGTCATGGACGGCGAGCGCGTGACCGAGATCGTCGAGAAGCCAGCCTCGCCGCCGAGCCGCTTCGCCGTCACCGGCGCGTACTTCTACGACGCGGAGGTCTGGGACGTACTGCCGACGCTGAAGCCCTCGGGTCGGGGCGAGCTCGAGATCACCGACGTGAACAACTGGTACGTCGGCCGCGGCGAGATGGAGGCCGACGTCGTCGGCGGCTTCTGGGGCGACGCCGGCGAGTCGATCGACGCGTACTACGAGGTGAACGACTTCGTGCGCCGGAACCGGGTGAACGCGTGAACCCCGAGGTCCGCCGCTTCCCGCTGACGTTGCACGAGGACGAGCGGGGCTGGTTCGCCGAGCTGATCCGCGCGAGCGCGCTGCCGAAGCCGCTGCGGCAGGCCAACCTCTCGCACTCGCGCAGGGGTGTCGTCCGCGGCCTTCACTACCACGAGCGCGGGCAGGACGACCTCTTCGTCTGCCTGGCCGGGATGGTGCGCGTCGTCGTGCTCGACCGCGCGTCCGGCGAGGTCTTCAGCGAGGACATCGGCGACGACAACCCGGTGGCGATCTACGTTCCGGGCATCCACGCGCACGGCTACGAGGCGCTGACGGACTGCCTGTTCATGTACCTCGTCACCGAGGAGTACGACGCCGCCGGCCCGGACGAGCACGGGATCCCGTGGGACGACGAGCGCGTCCGCGACCTCTGGAGCGTGACATCGCCGATCCTCTCGGCACGCGACGCGTCGTCGTAACCGGCGCCGGCGGGCAGCTCGGGGCGGCGCTCTGCGAGGCGTTCGCGGGCGACGACCTCGTGCCGCTGGCGCACGCGGACTGGGACGTGACCATGCCGCCGCCGCCGGGGCTCGTGGCCGATCTCGTCCTGCACGCGGCGGCCTGGACCGACGTCGACGGCGCCGAGACCGACCCACAGGAGGCCGCCGCGGTGAACGTGGGCGGCACCCAGCACGCGGCCGAGCTGGGCGGGGCCCTCGTCACCTTCTCGACCGACTACGTCTTCGACGGTCGCAAGCGGACGCCGTACGTCGAGTCCGACGCACCGCATCCGCAGTCCGCGTACGGCCGGACGAAGCTCCACTCCGAGGGCGCGGCCGGCGAGGACGCGTGGATCGTCCGCAGCTCCTGGCTCTTCGGCTGGACGAGCACGAACTTCGTGCGCACGATGCTCCGCCTCGGCGCCGAGCGGGACGAGGTCGCCGTCGTGGACGACCAGCGCGGCTGCCCGACGTACGTCGGGCATCTCGCGGCGGCCGTGCGCGAGCTCGTCGAGCTGCCGCGCGGGATCTGGCATCTCGCCGCCGAGGGCGAGTGCACCTGGGCGGAGTTCGCCGAGGCGATCTTCGCCGAGGCGGGCCTCGACTGCCGCGTCCGCCGGATCGCGACGGAGGAGCTCGGCCGCCCCGCGCCGCGGCCCGCGTACTCGGTGCTCCGCAGCGAGCGCGAAGGCGCGCCGCGCCTCCCGCACTGGGGCGAGGGGCTCCGCGAATGTCTCCTGCGGCTCGGCTACTCGACTTCGAGCCGCTCGTAGGCCAGCACGAGCTCCTCGACGGCCACCTCGGAGCGCCGCGCCGAGAGGGGCTCGACCGTCCAGCGCACCGGTCGGGCGTTGAGGAGGCGCCAGCGCATCACCACCTGCGCGTGGCTCTCGTCCTGAAGGGAGACGCCGACGGTCCGGAGCGCGCTGTGGTCGCCCTCCTGGACTGCCCGCAGCCACTCCCAGAGGGTGAGCGACCCGATGAGGCCGCGTCGGAGCGTGACGTCTGCGACCCGGCTGAGGCCGGTCAGCTTCCGGACGGCGTCCGCCTTCTCGTTGCCGTTCCGGTACTCGACGACGGCCACGTCGGCGGAGAGCGGGCCGCACTCCTCGAAGCCGGCGTCGACGGAGCCCGTGTCGCCCGTGCCGAGGTCGACGAGGAAGTTGAACTGCAGGTAGGGACGTTGACGTTCGACCGCCATCAGGCCTCCCGGCGTTTCGTATGGTCGTCGCCGTCGCGGCAGAGCGCCACCCGGCGGGGGTCGCGCGGCCAGTCCAGCCGCTCGTAGGCGAGCTCGAGCTCCTCCTGCGCCACCTCGAGCGCGAGGGCGTCGAACGTCGGGCCGCGCCAGCGGACGGGCCGCGCCCGCCGTGCGATCCAGCAGTTCAGGACGCGGGAGCCGGCCCCGTCGAGCTGGCAGATGGCGACGTCGCGGGCGTCCTTCGGGTCGCGGGCCGCGTGGTCGTACCAGTCGAAGAGCTCGCGGCCGGCCCCGAGGGCGCGGCGCAGCACGAGCCCCGGCGCCTCGTCGCCGCCGCGTTCCAGCGGGCCTGCGTAGGAGACCGGCAGCGCGCCGAGGCCGTCGACGGTGACGCGGAAGCGGTCGACGCCCCAGAGCGGCGGGTCCGGCATCCCTCAGCGTTCGCGGGGCCCGCCCCGGCTCCTGCAGGGGGGAGAGCGGCGACCGCCTCGCCGGAGGGGCCGGCCGCCGTCCGTTATCCCGACCGCTTCAGCTTCCCGTGGCGCTTCGCGTACCGCTCGCCGACGCGGAAGACGGCGAGGCCGAGCGGGATCGCCGCGGCGGCGATCACGAGCAGCGGCCAGACGTCGGCCCACGCGAGGCCGGCGCCGTCCACGATCGCCGCCCGGTCGCCGCGGAGCGCGTACGTCGCCGGGGAGACCTTCGAGATCCACTGCATCCACTCCGGCATCACCGAGACCGGGTAGTAGACGCCCGAGACGACGAGCATCAGGCCCTGGGCGACGAAACCGAGCTGCGCGCCCTTCTCCGGCGAGACGAGCGGCAGCACAGCCGTCATGATCCCGATCCCCATGAACGACAGCGAGGCGATCGCGAGGAGCGCGAGCGCGCCGCCGAAGTTCGCGTCGGGGACGTGCAGCCCGATGAAGCCGACGACCGCGAAGAAGAGGATCGTCGCCCGGATCAGCCCGTACAGCACCGCGAACGCCGTCATCCCGAGCAGGTGCACGGGCCGCGAGATCGGGGCCATGAACGTGTACTCGATCGTCCCCTCCCAGCGCTCCCAGGCGACCGTCTCGGTGACGAACTCGAAGATGATCCCGAGGAACGCCCAGATCACGGCGCCGACGAGCAGCATCGACGCGAGCCGGTTCTCCTCGGCCGGGCCGAGCCCCGTGGCGCGGGCGATGAACACGATCGTGAGCGTGTTCGCGATCGTCCAGACCATGAAGGCGACGTCCCAGAGGAAGTACCGCTTCGTGAGGTAGACGTTGCGCTCGACGATTCCGGCGAGGCCGACGAGCTCGTTGCGCAGGTTGAGGCTCAGCTCGGTCATGCGAACACCTCCCGGTAGTCGTCGTCCTCCGCCCGTTCCTCCTCGAACGAGCGGCCCGTCGCGGCGAAGAACGCCTGCTCGAGCGTGTCGACGCCGAAGCGCCGCTTCACGTCGGCGACCGGCTCGAGGAACAGGAGCTCGCCCCGGTCGAGAACCCCGACCCGGTCGGCGAGCGCCTCCGCCTCGTTCATGTCGTGCGTGCAGAGCAGGATCGTCGCGTCGTGCTCGGCGCGGACGGAGCGGATGAAGTTCTGCACCTCGAGCTTCGAGCGCGGGTCGAGACCCGTCGTCGGCTCGTCGAGCAGGAGCAGCATCGGCGCGGTCAGCAGCGCCCGCGCGAGCGCGACCTTCTGCTGCATGCCGCGGGAGAGGTTCTCCATCGACTCGCCCCGCCGGTCGGCCGGGAAGCCGACCTTCTCGAGGATCGCCGGTATCGCCTCGCGCGTCTGGCGCGGCGTCATCCCGTAGAAGCGGGCCGCGTACGAGAGGTTCTCGGCCGCCGACATCTTCTTGAAGAAGCTCGCCTCGACCGAGACGCGGTTCACGAGCCGGCGGATCGCCCGCGACTCGCGGAACGCGTCGTGGCCGAAGATCCGGGCCTCGCCGCCGTCGTTGATCAGCAGCGTCGAGAGCAGCCGGACCAGCGTCGACTTGCCCGAGCCGTTCTGGCCGAGAATCGCGACGCACTCGCCGCGGGCGATCGTGAAGGTGACGTCCACGAGCGCCGGCCACGGCCTGCGTGCGAAGCGGCCGGCTTTACGGTCGCGGCGGCGGAACTCCTTGCGCAGGCCGCGAACCTCGACGGCGGGGACGGCGCGCGGGTCGACCGGGGACGACCTGGAAACGGGTGCTGCGAAAGTGGACATGCTGCTCCTTCGAGAAACGCGATGGGAACGGAGAACGGGAGACCGCGCGCGAGGCGGGCCGCGGACCTAGCGTCCGCGCGGGCCGGCGAGGGTGTCGCCGACCGGCTTCTTGTTCATCACGTTCCAGAGCAACATGGCCGGCGAAGGGTACGCCGTTGTCCGGTTTCCGTCAAATGTGCCGCTTTTGCAGGAGCTATGGCCGGTCCGGCAGGTCGAAGAGCCCGAGGATCCCCGGGTCGTCCTCCGGCGGCGGCTCGAAGGGGTCGCGCGTGGCGACGCCGAACTTCCCGAGCTCCGGGTAGAGCACGACCTCCGGGATGGGCGTCGTCGAGATCGCCAGGACGCGGGCCGGCTCCTCCGTCGGGTTCCTGAACGTGTGCAGTCCCTCGATGCCGCGCGGCATCGAGACGACGTCGCCCGGCTCGAGCGGCTCCTCGCCGGCGCCGGTGCGCAACGTCGGGCGCCCGCTCAGGACGACGAACAGCTCCTCCATGCCGTAGTGCGCGTGCAGGTGGAACCCCGTCGAGCCGGGCAGCAGCTCGTGCACCGACGCGCCGAGCTCCTTCGCGCCCGCGTGCTTGGCGACGAACATGCTGCGGATCCGCATCTGCTCCGCCTCGCGGTCGAACGGGCCGTCGGCGAAGACGTTCGGGCGACTCATGCGTGCGGCTCCTCTCCGTCGAAGTAGTCCACCTCGTTCTCGCGCCGGTGCATCGTCCAGAGCGGCCCCAGCCGCGACGCGGCGAGCACCTTGCCGCTGTCCGGGTACCTCGGCATCAGGCGGCCCTCGGCGGCTCGTCGTCCCGCTCCTGCTCCCCGGGCTCCGGCTCGAGCCGGCGCTCGCCGAGCCAGGCGACGATCTCCGGCTCGCGCAGCAGCAGCTCCGCCGCGGTCGCCGTGCTCTCCTCGGTCTCGGTCATCTCGCCTCCTCCACGTCGTGGATCAGCCACAACCGCCCGCCGGTCTGCGAGCCGGTGCGCGCCTGGGCGGTGATCTGCCGCAGGTCCGGGTACTCGCAGACCTCCGGCGAGGAGATCGTGGACGCCATCAGGTAGCGCACCGGGGCCTCCGTCTCGTTGCGGAGGGCGTGTGCGCCTTCCGGGCCGAGCGGGAAGTGAACGCTCTCGCCCTCGTCGAGCACCCGCTCGCCCCCGGGCGTGCGCAGCGTCGGCCGCCCGCGCAGGACGACGAGGATCTCCTCCCAGGCGTGGTGGAAGTGGTAGACGACGAAGTCGCCCGGATCGAGCTCGTACAGGGTCAGGCCCAGCCCCGGCCGCTCCGCTGCGCGCGGCAGCCGCTTCGCGAGCGCGCCGCCGCCCGACCAGTCCTCGTCCTGCTCGCCCCACTCGTCCGACCAGATGTTCGAATTGCTCATGAGTGGAGCCTGACAGACGAAGAGGCCATCTTCTGTCATGTTTCCGGCGTAGGCTCGGCCTCGTGCGCGCGACTCGGCTCATCTCGCTGCTGCTCCTGCTCCAGACGCGCGGGCAGCTGACCGCGACGGAGATCGGCGGCCTGCTCGACGTCTCCGTCCGCACCGTCCACCGCGACGTCGCCGCGCTCGTCGAGGCGGGCGTGCCGGTGGACGCCGTCCGCGGCGCTGCGGGCGGCTATCGCCTGGCAGGCGGGTACCGCACCCGGCTCACCGGGCTGACCGCGGACGAGGCGGAGGCGCTCTTTGCGGCCGGGCTCACCGGCCCCGCGGCCGAGCTCGGGCTCGGCGGCGAGCTCGCGGCGGCGCGGCTGAAGGTGCTCGCGGCGCTGCCGGCGGAGCTGCAGCAGCGGGCCGAGCGGGCGCAGCTCCTCTTCCACCTGGACACGCGGGGCTGGTTCCGCGCCGAGGACCGCGTGCCGCACCTGCCCGCACTCTCGGCCGCGGCGTGGCGCGGGCATCGCGTCCGCCTCCGCTACCGCGAGGGCGCGCGGGTCGTGCGGCGGACGGTGGACCCGCTCGGGCTCGTCCTCAAGGGCGGCGCCTGGTATCTCGTCGCCCGCCGCTCGGCCGGGATGCGCGTGTACCGCGTCTCGCGGGTCGCCTCGGTGCGGGCGCTGGCGGACGGGTTCGAGCGGCCGCGCGGCTTCGAGCTCGCCGCCTTCTGGGAGGAGTGGTCGCGCACGTTCGAGCAGAACCGGCCGCGCGTCGAGGTCACGGTGCGCGCCTCCGAGGAGGTGCAGCGCTGGCTCGGACGCGACCGCCGGCTCGAGCCGGACGGCCGCGTCGTCGTCGCCTTCGAGAGCCTCGGCGAGGCTCATCGGGAGCTGCTCCGCTTCGGGCCGGACATCGAGGTGCTCGAGCCGCCGGAGCTGCGGGCCCGCGTCGCGGAGACGGCCGGCGCGGTGGTCGCGATGTACGGTCCGTAGGTGCCGCCGCTCTCGGCGTACGGACTCTTCCTCGCCGCTGGGCTCGCGCTGCTCGTGATCCCCGGCCCGGCGGTGCTCTACGTCGTCGGCCGCAGCATCGACCAGGGTCGCCGCGCCGGGCTCGTCTCCGTGCTCGGGATCGGGACGGGGACGCTCGTGCACATCTCGCTCGCGACCGCGGGGCTCTCCTCGCTCGTGCTCGCGTCGCGCGTCGCCTTCGACGCCGTCCGCTACGTGGGCGCGGCGTACCTCGTCGCCCTCGGCCTGCGCCGGCTCCTCGCCGGCGGCGGCGAGGAGGCGCTCGGCGAGCCCGACCGGCGCAGCCTGCGCCGGCTCTACGCACAGGGCCTGGTGGTCAACCTGCTCAACCCGAAGACGATCGTCTTCATCTTCGCGTTCCTGCCCCAGTTCGTGGACGTCGAGCGCGGCCACGTCTGGCTCCAGGTGCTCGTGCTCGGGGTCAGCTTCGCGCTGCTCGGGACGGCCAGCGACGCCGTCTACGCGATCGCCGCCGGGACGGTCGCCGACCGGCTGCGCGGCTCCCGCCGCGTCGCCCGCCTCCAGCGCTGGTTCGGCGGCGGGATCCTCGTCGGGCTCGGCATCGCGGCGGCCGCGGTCGGCGGGCACCGCGGCAGGTAGGCCTTGCGCTCCGGCCGGGGCGGCCGCTACTCTGCGGCCAGGCGTTCGCCGGAGCAGGCGGCCGCCGAGGCGATGGGGCCTCACGACCTTCCGGTCGTGGGGCTTTTTTGTTGGTCCGGCACAGGAGGGATCGCGAGATGGCGGAGATCGAGAAGGAGCTGAGGCACTATCTCGACGGCGACGTCGAGCCCCGCGCCGCGCTCGAGTGGTCGCGCGAGACGCGCGCGGCGATGGTCGACCTCAAGTTCTGCGACCTGCTCGGCACCTGGCAGCACGTGACCCTGCCGGTCGCCGGCCTGGACGAGTCCGCGTTCGACGAGGGGCTCGGCTTCGACGGCTCCTCGATCCGGGGCTGGCAGGGGATCTCCGAGAGCGACATGCTGCTGATGCCGGACGCCTCGACCGCGCTGCTCGACCCGTTCACCGAGGCGCCGACGCTCTCGCTCGTCTGCGAGGTCGTCGATCCCGTGACGAGGGAGCCCTACGCGAAGGATCCGCGCCGCGTCGCGAAGCGCGCCGAGCAGTACCTGCGCGCGAGCGGGATCGCGGACACGTGCTACGTCGGCCCCGAGTGCGAGTTCTTCGTCTTCGACGAGGTCTCGTACGCATCCGGCCCCAACGCGTCCGGCTACCGCGTCGACTCCGGCGAGGGCCACTGGAACTCCGGCGAGCCCGGGCTCGGCTACACGATCCGCGAGAAGCAGGGCTACTTCCCGCCGGCGCCGCACGACACGCTGCACGACCTGCGCACGCGGATGGTCCTGACGCTGGAGCGGCTGGGGATCCCGTGCGAGTTCCACCACCACGAGGTCGCTTCCGGCGGCCAGTGCGAGATCGACCTCCGCTTCCAGTCGCTCGTGCGGATGGCGGACCAGGTGATGACCTACAAGTACGTCGTCAGGAACACGGCGCGGCAGGCCGGCAAGTCGGTCACCTTCATGCCGAAGCCGATCTTCGGCGACAACGGCTCGGGCATGCACACACACCAGTCGCTGTGGAAGGAGGGCACGCCGCTCTTCGCGGACACCTCCGGCCCCGCCGGGCTCTCGCAGCTCGCGCGGAGCTACGTCGCCGGCCTGCTCGCCCACGCGCCGGCGCTGCTCGCCTTCTGCGCGCCGACGACGAACTCCTACCGGCGGCTCGTTCCCGGCTACGAGGCGCCGGTCAACCTCGCCTACTCGTCACGGAACCGTTCGGCGTGCATCCGGATCCCGATGTACAGCGACTCGCCGAAGGCGAAGCGGATCGAGTTCCGCTGCCCCGACGCGATCGCGAACCCCTACCTCGCCTTCTCCGCGATGCTGATGGCGGGCCTGGACGGGATCGAGCGCGGGCTCGACCCCGGCGACCCGTGCGACTTCGACCTGTTCGAGGACGACCACGGCGTCGAGAAGGTGCCGGGCTCGCTCGCCGAGGCGCTCGACGCGCTCGAGGCCGACCACGCGTTCCTGACGAAGGGGGACGTGTTCTCCGACGATCTGATCGGCACCTGGATCGGGTGGAAGCGCGAGAACGAGGTCGATCCCGTGCGGCTGCGCCCGCACCCCCTGGAGTTCGAGCTGTACTACGACGCCTAGACCGTTCGTGGCGACCCTCCTCGACACGCGCGTACGCGACCTGCGGCCGGAGGACTGGCCGCAGGTCGCGGCTGTCTACCAGGACGGGATGCGCACCGGTCACGCGACCTTCGAGACCGTCGTGCCCGCATGGGAGGACTGGGATGCTGCGCACGGGCTCCGGCTGGTCGCCGAGCTCGAAGGAGAGATCGCGGGCTGGGCGGCGCTCTCGCCGGTCTCGGACCGCTGCTGCTACGGAGGTGTCGCGGACGAGAGCGTCTACGTCGCCGCGCGGGCGCGGGGCCGCGGCGTCGGCCGCGCGCTCCTCGACGTCCTGATCGCCCGCTCCGAGGCGGAGGGGATCTGGACCCTGCAGGCCGGGATCTTCCCGGAGAACAAGCCGTCGCTGCGGCTGCACATCGGCTGCGGCTTCCGCCTCGTCGGGGTCCGTGAGAGGCTCGGCGAGCTGGAAGGCGTCTGGCGTGACGTCCTGTTGCTCGAACGGAGATCGGAGGTCGTGGGATGACGAAGGTGGAGGCGATAGTGGTGCGCGAGCGGGTCGAGACGGTGATCGACGCGGTCGAGGAGCAGACCGGGCACGTGGGCGTGACGGTCGTCGAGGCGATCGGCCACGGTCGCGAGCGCGGCGTCACCCACGAGTACCGGGGGCGCGTGTTCGAGTCGCGCTTCCTGCCGAAGGCGCTCCTGACCTTCATCGTCGACGACGGGCTCGCGGCGGACGTCGTGGCCGCGATCGTCGACTCGGCCCGCACCGGCCACGAGTCCGGGGACGGGCTCTGCTGGACGACGCCCGTCGCCCACGCGACGCACCACCGCACGGGCGAGCCGATCGGCTGATTCCCGGCTAGGCTCGCGCGGGTGCGCTACCAGTTCGTCGACTGCCGGTGGGAGCTCGGCGCACCCGAGCGGGGCCGCGAGCTGTACCTCGCCGGGCACGTCCCCGGGGCGTCGTTCCTCGACGTGGACGAGGACCTGTCGGACCTGTCCGTTCCGGACGCGGGGCGGCATCCGCCGCCCTCGCCGGAGCGGTTCGCCCGGGCGGCGTCGCGGGCCGGCGTCGGCCCTGGGGTCTTCGTCGTCGCGTACGGCTCGCTCGGCGGGGCGGAGCGGCTCTGGTGGCTGCTCCGGCACGTCGGCCACGACGACTGCGCCGTGCTGCCCGGCGGGATCGAGGCGTGGGCGGGGCCGTTGCGCGCGGGCGAGGAGGAGATCGTGCCCGGCGTGCTCGTCCCGCGCGAACGCGAGGGCGACACGATCGGCGCGGAGGAGCTCGCGCAGCGGCTCGGCGACCCGTCCCTCGTACTGGCCGACGCGCGGCCGGCGCACCGCTGGCGCGGCGAGCCGAACGAGATCGACGACCCGCCGGGGCGGATCCCGGGCGCCCTCAGCGCTCCCTGGGCGGAGCCGCTGCCGGAGCTGCCGGAGGGAGAGCTCGCCGCCTACTGCGGCTCGGGCGTGACGGCGTGCGTGACGCTGCACCGAGCGTGGCTCGCCGGCCGCGAGGGAAGGCTCTATCCGGGCTCGTGGAGCGAGTGGTCGGCGCGCGGCCTACCGCTCGAGCGCGGCTAGCCGGCCGCGAAGGTGACGGTCACCGTGGCATCGATCTCCTGCGTGCCCGGCTCGATCGGGACGCTGCCGGTGTCCGCTCTCATCCCGATCGGCAGCGGCGTGGGCGCGCCCGCCTCGACCACGCTCTGCACGGGGCCGAGCCGGAGGCCGGCGGCCTCGGCGATCGCCTGCGCCTTCGTCTTCGCGTCGGCGACGGCCTTCTTCAGCGCGTCCAGGTAGAGCGCGTCCTGCGTGGACACCTCGAGCCCCGGCCCGGAGACGGTCGCCGCGCCGGCGCGGACGGCCGCGTCGACGAGCGGCCCGGCCTTCGCCACGGTGGTGCGGGCGGAGACGCTGCTCGACGCCGTGTAGCCGAGGATCCTCGTGCCGTCCTGGGACGTGCTCGGCGAGAGCGAGACCTGGGTCGTCCGGAGGTCGGCGGATGCGACGCCCGCGTTCTTCAGCGCCGCGATCACCGCGGCGGCGGCTTTCGCGGCGCCTGCGAGCGCCTCGGTCGCGGTGCCCGCGCGGGCCTGGACTCCGAAGTCGAAGGTCGCCCGGTCGGGGACGGTCACGACTGCGCCGGCGCCCGTGACGGTGATCGTCCGGCCGGCGGCGGCGGTCGCACTGCGGCCGAGCCGCGGCTGCGCGACGCCCGCGAGGGCGGCGGTCGCGAGCAGGAGGACGGCGAGGAGCAGGATCCGGCGGAGCGTCATCACCCGTACATACGGCGCCGAGGCGGCGAATCCTCACATCGCTGCGACACGACCATGTAACAGACTGTTACTTGGTCAGGCGGCGGCGGTGCTCGTGCCGAGCTCGCCGAGGTACGGCGTCCAGCCGTGCGGAATGCGCGGTGCGGCGAGCCGGATGAAGAGCACCGGCGCGGGCGGGCGGGGCGACACGCGCAGCTCCATCCCGGCCTGCTCGAGCGTCCGGTCGCCCTTGTGGAGGTTGCACGGCGCGCAGGCGGTGACGACGTTCTCCCAGCTCGACTCGCCGCCCTTCGAGCGCGGGACGACGTGGTCGAGCGTGAGCCTGCCGCTCGTGGTGCCGCAGTAGGCGCAGCGCCAGCCGTCGCGGGCGAAGAGCGCGCGGCGCGAGATCTTCCGCTGGATCGCCCGCGGCACGCGGACGTAGGTGAGCAGCCGGATCACGTGCGGCCAGATGAAGCTGCCGGTGGCCGAGCGGAGCGGCTGGTCGAGCCGCTCGACGACCTCCGCCTTGCCCTTGTAGACGAGCACGTGAGCGCGCCGCACCGTGCACACGTTGAGCGGCTCGTAGCTCGCGTTCAGGACGAGAACGTGTTGCAACAACCGGAAGGGTACACGGGGGGAACACGGGGGAAACCATGTTTCCCCCGTGGGCCCCCTTCTTCGGCGCGGAGTGCCGGGCGTGGGTGTGCGCTCCGGGGAGAGCGCGGTCTCCCCTGCGCGCCCGGAAGCGCTCTCGCCCAAGGGCGGCCACGGTCTGCCTGCCCCGGCGCGGGCGGACGTGGCTACGCCAGGTCCACCCGCTGGTCCGCGCGGCCGTAACGCGGCTGCGCCCGCGTTACGTCCACGCCCGATCGGTTGCGTGCACGCAGCCGCCAAAGCCTGCACGTAAGACAGGCGTTAGCCGGCTTACGGGCAGGCCGAACCAGCAGGCCGGTCCTGCCCGCAGGGCACGACCGGCCGCGACACGGCAGCGGCACCGTCGAGACCGCTCTTGGGCGAGAACCGCTCGTCGGCGAAGGCGGGACCGCGCTCCCGCCGCAGCACCACCACCCTCCCGCCACTCCGCGCCGAAGGAGGGGAGCCCTGAGGGGAACCCTGGGTTCCCCTCAGCCCCTACGACGTCATTGCGCGGTCGACGGCCTCCTGCTCCTCCGGCGAGAGGGCGACGGAGGCGCGCCCGCGGTCGAGCTCCTTCACGTAGATCCGGGCGTAGTCGCGACCCTGGATCGCGCTGAGGACGACGCCGTTGCGGGCGGCGTCGAGCAGCGCCACCGAGGCGGACTGGTGGCCGCCGCTGCTCTCGTAGGCGTCGTAGCGGATGATCGCGGTCTTCGAGACCGTCCCGTCCACGCGCTGGTCGACGCGGTCGAGCCCGGCCGCGATCTCGTCCACCGCGCGGTGCAGGTCGTCGATCCGGCTCTGGAGCGAGACGGCGAAGTCGACGAGGTCGGCCGTCGCGCCGCCGAGCAGGACCCGCTGGGCAGCGCGCACGCGCCGGAGCGAGAGGTAGACGACGAGCGCCAGGAGCAGCGCGACCGCGGCGGCCGCTGCGGCGCCGATCGCGATCCAGGCGGCGACCGAGGTGCCGACGTGCATCAGGGCGTGCTCAGGCTGAAGAAGACGGGATAGGACGCCTTGTTGTTGTCCGTCTTCTGCTCGCCGGGGACGGCGCCGACGACGACGTTGATCGTGACGTTGTTCGCGAACGCGCTCGGCGGCAGGTTGAGGTTGCCGAAGCTGACCGTCTGGCGGGTGGTCGGCTGAATTACCGGGATCGTCTTCCGCATCGTCACGATCGTCTTCTTGCCGACGACGATCTTCAGCGTCACCGGCACGCTGACCTCCTGGAAGTTGCCCGAGTCCTCGACCGTGACCTCGAAAGCGAGGTCCGCCGAGACCGTGACCTTGGTCGGGTTGGAGGTCGACAGGCTCGCGCCCTGCGGCACGGCGCGCGTCCCGACGAGCGCGGAGCCGTGCAGGCCGCTCGGCGTGCCGCCGGTCGAGGCGCCGCGCAGGCGCGGGTAGAGGAGCTGGAACGCTCGGTTCGAGACGAGGTCCTCGTTCGCGAGGAACTGCGAGCCGGGGATGACGACCCCGGTGATGCCCTGGCGCTTCAGCTCCTGCGTCGCGGGATCCTTGTAGAGCTGCACCCAGACGACGTCGCTCGTCGTGAGCAGCTTCGCCGGCTCGGCGAGCGCTGCGGCGAAGGTCGCCGCGTCCTTCTGGTTGCTCGTGCGGGCGAGCTGGTTCGCGAGCCCGGCGAGACCGAGCGCCCGGAGCTGGAGCGTGTCGAGCACCTGCTGGTGGAACGGGCGGAGCGGTCCGGGCGGCCGGATCTGCTGCGCCTGGTCGTACGCCTGCTGCTGCTGCTGCGCCCACTGCTGGAGGCTCGTCTCGAGATCGGCCAGCTTCAGGCCGGGTGCGATCAGCTCGTTCGCGAGCTCCTGCCCGACCTGGTGCGAGCTCTGGGCGATCGCGCGCACCTTTTCCGCGTAGGACGCGTACTCGTCGTGCTTGCTCTTGCCCTGGCAGGCGCCGACCCAGAAGACGAGGCCGACGACGATGGCGATCGCGATCGCGACGAGGCCGACGAGGCGCGTGAGGGGGACGATCCCTGTCGGCGCGTGCGCGGGCGGCCGCGGCGGGCCCTCGCCTCGGCCGCCGCGACGGCGCCGCGACGGGGCCTCCTGTGTCGCGGGCTCGTCGAAGAAGTCGAACTCCATGTCGTCGTCGAACCTGTTCATGCGGTCACGGGGGCCGTCGGCTCCGCGGCAACTGTACTGCGGCGGCCGGTTGGGCGGTCAGGGGTGCGCCAGCGTGAAGGAAAGTCCGACCCGTCCGCCAACCTATCGGGACGCATGTCGAACGCTGTGCTCGCGCTGGAGGAGAGCGGGCTCGTCCTCGGCCGCTACCGGCCGTTGCGCCCGCTCGGGAGCGGCGGGTCGGGATCGGTATGGCTCACGCGCGACGAGCAGACCGGGCTCGACGTCGCGCTCAAGATCATCGCCCGCGAGGGGAAGGCCGCCGCGCGCGCCGAGCGCGAGGCCGCCGCGGCCGCGCGTCTGCGCCACCCGAGCTGCCTGCGCGCGTACGCGTTCGCGCGCGACTCGCGCCACGTCTACATCGCCTACGAGTTCGTCCCCGGGCGCACCTTCCGGGAGGCGCTCCGTGCCGGAGAGCTCGACGACACCCGGGCGATCGAGGCGTGCGCCCAGATCTGCGAGGGACTCGCGCACGCGCACGGCGCCGGGATCCTCCACCGCGACGTGAAGCCCTCCAACGTCCTGCTCGCCGACGGCGAGCGCGTCTCGGTGCGGCTGCTCGACTTCGGCCTCGCCCGGATGGCGGAGGCGGAGACGCTGACCGCGCAGGGCGACGTTCCCGGGACGCTCGCCTACATCGCGCCGGAGCGGCTCGCGGGCGAGGACGCGACCGCCGCCGCCGACGTGTGGGCGGTCGGCGTGATGCTCTGGGAGGCGCTCGCCGGGACGCACCCGTTCTGGCAGTCGTCGATGCTCGAGACCGCGCGCGCGATCGAGAAGGGCCCGCCCTCCCTCGCCGGGCTGCGTCCCGACCTCCCGAAGGCGCTCCTCCAGCTCGTCGACCGCTCGCTCTCGCTCAACCCGGTCCGGCGGCCGGCGGCGCTCGAGCTTGCGCGGGGCCTGCGCGGCGCCGCCGCGCCCCGGCGGCGGAAGCGCTCGCGCAGCGGTGGGATCGCGCTGCCCGCGCACGCGGCTCGTGTGCCGGCGGCCGCGCTCGCCGCCGGTTTCGCGGGCTGGACGGCCGCGGAGCTGCCCTTCTACCCGCACGGTTGGGTGCTCGGGCTCGCGGTCGGGACGGCCGCCGTCGCGCTCGTCCGGGATCGGCTCGGGCTCGCGGCCGCGCTCGCGGTGCCGGTGCTGCCGCTCGGGAACGTCTCGCTCGGCCTCGCCGTGCTCTACGCGGCGCTCGCCCTCTGCTGGCTCGCGCTCTCCTGGCGGGAGCCGCGGTCGGGGCTCCTCTTCGCGCTCGGGCCGGCGCTGGCGCCGCTCGGCGCGCTCGGCCTCGTCCCGCTCGCGAGCGCCGGCATCCGCGCCGGGCCGCGCCGCGCGGCGCAGGCCGGTGTGGCGGTGCTCGCCGCCGCGCTCGTCGCCGGAATCCGCCACGCCCCGCTCCCGCTCACCGGCGACGCGGCGCCGCTCGGGCTCGGCGTCGCCGGCGCGGCCGATCCGCTCGACGTTGTCGGCTCGCTCGTGCGCGCCGCCGGCGCGCACCCCGGCCTCCTGCTCGAGGCCGCCGCGTTCGCGGCCGTCGCGGCAGCCCTGCCGTACGCCCGCGCCCGCGGCCGCTGGGGCGCGGCCGCGCTCGGCGCCGCGATGCTCGCGCTCACGCTGCTGCTCGTTCCGGCCGCCGCCGCGCTGCCGCTCGTGGCGGCCGCCTGGATCACCGCGGCGACCCTTGCTTTCGCGGGGGAACCCCTGGGCTGAGGGGAACCCAGGGTTCCCCTCAGGGCTCCCCTCCTTCGGCACGGAGTGACAGGGCGGCTCTTGCGCTCCGGCGAGAGCGCGGTCTCGCCTCCGCGTGAGCGAGCGCACTCAACCAAGAGCGTTCTGGACGGTCTGTCTGCCCCGGCGCGGGCAGACGTGCCCTCCTGGGCAGGTCCGCCCGCTGGTCCGCGTTCCCGTAACGCGGCTGCGCCCGCGTTACGTCCACGCGTGATCGGTCGCGTGCACGCAGCCGCAAGAGCCTGCACGTAAGACGGGCGCCAGCCGGCTTACGGGCAGGCCGAACGAGCAGGCCGGTCCTGCCCGCAGGGCAGGACCGGCCGCGACGAGACAGCGCTCACGTCCAGACCCGCTCTTGGGCGAGAACGGTCGTCGGCGCGGAGCGGAGACCGCGCTCTCCGCGTAGCGCACACCACCCTCCCGCCACGCGACCCGGAGGAGGGGGCCCGTGGGGGAACCAGGGGTTCCCCCACGCGGAGCACGGGGTACAGTCATTCCTCACCCATGGTGTTGAGGGCGATCGAGCAGAAGATCGAGGCGCTGTTCGAGGGCGTGTTCGGCCGCGCCTTCCGTACGAACGTGCAGCCGGTCGAGCTGGCGCGCAAGCTCGCGAAGGAGATGGACGACCACCGCTCCGTCTCGGTCTCGCGCGTCTACGTGCCGAACGAATACACGGCCTTCCTCTCGCCCCGCGACCGCGAGCAGTTCGAGGGCTACGAGAGCTCGCTCGTCGCGGAGCTCGAGGAGTACCTCGCCGAGCACGCGCAGAAGGAGGGGTACGCCCTGATGACGCCGCCGCGCGTGCTGATGGAGACGGACGACGACCTCGGCGTCGGCGAGTTCGGGATCGCCGCGCGGATGGTGCAGCCGCGGCACGGCCGCCGGGACGAGGACGAGCCCGAGGAGCGGGTCGAGACCGGCGCGACGATGATCTACAAGCCGCGCACGCAGCCGACCGAATCCGTCTCGCTCGAGGAGATGGGCGTCGAGCGCGAGGTGGCAGTGCTCACGTGGGACGGCCTGCGGCACCGCGTCGAGAGCAAGCGCGTCCTCATGGGCCGCTCGCGGGAGGCCGAGATCCGGATCGAGGACCCGAACGTCTCGCGCCGCCACGCCGAGCTCGTCCAGGAGGGATCGGGCTACTGGATCGTCGACGTCGGCTCGACGAACGGAATCGAGGTGAACGGGCGACGCGTGCAGCGGGCGCAGCTCGAGGACGGCGACAGCTTCACCATCGGCGAGACCACGGTCACGTTCTCGACCGAGCGGGAGTGAGCCGCCGTGCCGCTGGCTTCGACCACGCTCCAGGAGGCGTTGCTCGCGCTGAAGATCGCGTTCCTCGTCCTGCTCTACCTCTTCATCTGGCGGATCGTCCGCAGCGCCGCGCGCGACCTGCGCGCCCCCGCCCAGGACAGCATGATCCTGCGGCCTGCGGTGACCGGGGGCGGGATCGGCGCTCCGGCTCCCGCCGCGCGCGCGCGCCGTCTCGTCGTCCAGCGCAGCCCCATCCTCGAGGTCGGCGACGAGTTCCCGGTGGACTCGGCGCCGCTGACGATCGGCCGCGGCTCGCAGAACGTGATCGCCCTCGACGGCGACGAGTTCGCCTCCGCGCGCCACGTGCGCGTCGAGCCGCGCCACGACGGCGTCTGGGTGCACGACCTCGGCTCCACGAACGGCACCTTCGTGAACGGGACGCGGATCGAGGGTACGCACCGCCTCGCGCCGGGCGAGGTGCTCCGCGTCGGCGAGACCGACCTGAGGTACGAGGAATGAGCGTCGGCTCGACTAAAACTCGCCGCCTACGCCGCCACGAGCGACACCGGCCGCAAGCGCCGGCGGAACGAGGACGCGTACGTGCTCGCGCCGCCGCTGTTCGCGGTCGCCGACGGGATGGGCGGCGCGCAGGCGGGCGAGGTCGCCTCGAAGCTCGCCGCGGCCGCGCTCGACGGACGTCGACGTCGGCCGGGCTCTCCGGCACGGAGCGGCTCGTCGAGCTGATCCGCAGGCCAACCGCCGCGTCTACGAGCGCTCGAGCGCCGATCCGTCCGTCTCGGGCATGGGCACGACGATGACCGTCGCGCTCGTCGAGGGCGACCACGTCTCGATCGGGCACGTCGGCGACTCTCGCGCCTACCTCGTCCGCGACGGCCGCATGGAGCAGCTCACCGACGACCACTCGCTCGTGAACGAGCTGCTGAAGAGCGGCCGGCTCTCGCCGGAGGAGGCGGAGACGCACCCGCAGCGCTCGGTGATCACGCGCGCGCTCGGCACCGATCCCAATGTGGACGTCGACGCGTTCCGGATCGACGCGCAGGCCGGCGACCTCTTCCTCATCTGCTCGGACGGGCTCACCTCGATGGTCGACGACGAGGACATCCTCGAGCTGCTGGAGCGCCACGGCGACGACCTCGAGCGGGCCGCGAGGTCGCTCGTGTCCGCTGCGAACAAGGGCGGCGGCGAGGACAACATCACCGTCGTCGCCTTCCGCATCGCGGCCGGCGGCGACGAGGCGGCGGACGGCGACACGATCCGGATGCCCGCCGCCGCCGATCCCGAGGAGACGACGCTCGACGCGGTCGCGCCGCCGCCAGCGGTGGACACGATGGTGATCCCGCCCGACCGGGTCGACGGCGGCGCTGATCGAGCCCGGCTCGCCCGGGGCGGTCACCGTGCCGCGGCGGGAGCCCGTCGACCAGACGGCGCGCCTGCGTGTCGCGCTGACGATGCTCGTCCTGCTCGCGATCGCGATCGTCCTGCTCGTCTGGGGGCTGCTGCGCTGAGTCTCCGCAACCGCGAGCTGCTCAACCTCGTCGCGGTCGGGGCCCTCGACCGCCGTCGGCTTCGCAAGCGTCTACATCTCCCGCAAGTCGGAGATCTCGGCGACCTCGCTGACGTACGCGGTCTTCTTCTTCGCGCTCTACCTCGCCGCGCACGTCGTGGCGCGCTTCGCCGTCCCGTACGCCGACCCGTACCTGCTCCCCCTCGCCGCCGCTCCTGACGGCCGTGGGCCTGACCGAGATCTACCGCCTCGGGCCCGGGCGACGCGTTCCGGCAGGCGCTCTGGGTCGTGATCGGCGTCGGCGTGTTCGCGGCCGGGCTGCTCTGGCTGCGCCGCGACTACCGCGTGATGGAGCGCTACAAGTACCTCTTCGGGACCGGGGCGATCTGCCTGCTCTTCCTGCCGCTCGTGCCGGGGCTCGGGCAGCGGATCAACGGCGCACGGCTGTGGGTGCACGTCGGCGGCCTCCAGTTCCAGCCGGGCGAGCTGGGGAAGGTCGCCCTGATCGTCTTCCTCGCCGCGTACCTGCGGGAGAAGCGCGAGGTGCTCGCGCAGGGGAGGCTCAAGGACTGGGGCCCGCTGCTCGTGATCTGGGGCGGCGCGATGCTCGTCCTGTTCGTCACCGACGACCTCGGCAGCGCGCTCCTGTACTACGGGATCTTCCTCGGGATGCTCTACGTCGCGACGGCGCGCCTCAGCTTCGTCGCAGGCGCGCTCGGCCTCTTCCTCGTCGGCTCGTTCGCGGTCTACCAGGGCACGCCGCACGTCCAGGAGCGGGTGACGAACTGGCTCCACCCGTGGACGACGCAGAAGGTCTTCTGCCCCTTCAACGGGCAGATGGCCTTCCGCCAGGACTGCCAGAGCTACCAGGAGGTGCAGTCGCTCTACTCGATCGCCCACGGCGGCTTCGGCGGCACCGGGCTCGGCAGCGGCACCTTCACGACCACGGACGGGAAGCCGGTGATCCCGTACCTGAACACCGACTTCATCTACTCGGCGCTCGCGCAGGAGCTGGGGTTGATCGGCGCCGCGGCGCTGCTGATGCTCTACATGGTCTTCGTGCTGCGCGGCTTCCGCGTCGCGCTCGCCGCGACGGACGGCTTCTCGAAGCTGCTCGCCGCCGGGCTCACGTTCGGCTTCGCGCTCCAGACGTTCATCATCGTCGGCGGGATCCTGCGCGTCATCCCGCTCACCGGGATCACGCTCCCGTTCGTCTCCTACGGCGGCTCGAGCATCGTCTCGAACTTCCTGCTGCTCGGCGGGCTGATGCTCGTCTCGAACCGCGCCAACCGGAGCGGGCGACCGCGTGAACAGGCAGCTGACCCGGCTCGCGGTGACCTCGATCGTGCTGCTGGTGGCGCTCGTCGTCGCGACGACGTACTGGCAGTCGTGGGCGGCGGCCGGCCTCCAGGACCGGGAGGACAACGCGATCCAGCGCGTCGCCCAGTTCCAGGTCGCCCGCGGCCTGATCGTCGGCACGCACGGGACGCGGGACTTCGCCGCGAATACGAGGAGGCGGGTCGGCGGGCACGTGCTCTTCTTCCGCCGCTACCCGCTCGACGGGCTCGCGGCGCAGACGGTCGGCTACTCCACCGCCGGCTACTCGCAGGCCGGGCTGGAGAAGTCGATGAACGACTACCTCACCGGCGCCAACACGAACCTCTCGAACGCCTTCCGGCACGAGCTCGACCAGCTCGGCGGCGGCACCGTGCACGGCAACGACCTCGTCCTGACGCTGAACCCCGCGGCGCAGCAGCTCGCGATGGAGCAGCTCGGCAGCCGCTGCGGCGCGGTCGTCGCCATGAATCCGCACACCGGCGCGGTCTACGTGCTCGCCTCGACGCCGACCTACGACCCGAACCTGCTCGACAAGCCGGGCGGCTACCAGAAGATCCTGAAGATCAAGGGCGACTGCGGCGACGCGTCGCCGCTCGTCAACCGCGCCACGGACGGCCTCTTCACGCCGGGCTCGACGTTCAAGATCGTGACCGCGGCGGCGGCGCTCGACACGGGCACGTACACGCCCTCCTCGACGTTCAACGACCCCGGCTACTGCGTCGAGTACGGCAAGCACATCTCCAACGCCGGCAACCCCGACCAGAACGGGCCCGAGGCGTTCGGCAACGTCACGCTCGCGCAGGGCTTCCAGCACTCGATCAACTCGGTCTTCTGCAACGTCGGGATGAAGATCGGCGGCGAGAAGATCGTCGAGTACGCGAAACGGTTCGGCTTCTACTCGGTGCCGCCGCTCGAGACGCCGGTGAACGAGCGCGTCCCCTCCGGCCTGTACAAGAACAACCGGCTCTGGGATCCCAAGACCGAGTCGGACATCGACGCCGGCCGACTCGCGTTCGGCCAGTTCAACATGGTCGCGACGCCGCTCCAGATGGCGATGGTCACCTCGACCGTCGCGAACGGCGGCATCGTCGCGCAGCCCTACGTCGTCCAGCGGGTCGTCGGCCCGGACGGGACGGTCGTCAGCCAGACCCGGACGCACACGTTGGGGCGCGCGATCAAGGCGCAGACCGCCGCGGAGCTGACGCAGATGATGGTCTCGGTCGTCCAGGCCGGTACCGGCACGAACGCGCAGATCCCGGGCGTCCAGGTGGCCGGCAAGACCGGCACCGCCGAGACGGGGATCCTCGGCGTCAACACGACGTGGTTCGTCTGCTTCGCGCCGGCCGACAACCCCCGCGTCGCGGTCGCCGTCGTGGTCGAGAAACAGCACGGCTACGGCGGCTCTGTGTCGGCCCCGATCGCGAAAGCCGTGCTGGAGAGCCTCCTGCATGGGTGAGACGGCCTCTACCCTGTACGGAGCACCATGGCAGTGATGGATCCCCTCATCGACACGCTCTTCGACGGGCGCTACAAGATCGTGCGCAAGATCGGCGCCGGCGGCATGGCGAACGTCTACCTCGCCGAGGACCAGGAGCTGGGCCGGCGGGTCGCGATCAAGATCCTCAACGACCGGCACGCGAACGACGACCAGTTCGTCGAGCGCTTCCGGCGCGAGGCGAAGAACGCCGCCGCGCTCTCGCATCCGAACATCGTCTCGATCTACGACCGCGGCGAAGCCGAGGGGACGTACTACATCGCGATGGAGTTTCTCGACGGCCGCTCCCTCAAGGAGCTGATCGTCGGCCGTGGGCCCGCCCCCGTCAACGTCGCGATCGAGTACGCGCGCCAGATCCTCTCGGCGCTGCGCTTCGCGCACCGGCACGGGATCGTCCACCGCGACATCAAGCCGCACAACGTGCTCGTTGACGGCGAGGGCCGCGTGAAGGTGACGGACTTCGGGATCGCGCGCGCCGGCGCGAGCCAGATGACCGAGGCGGGCTCGATCGTCGGCACGGCTCAGTACCTCTCGCCCGAGCAGGCGCGCGGCACCAACGTCGACCAGCGCTCCGACCTCTACTCGCTCGGGGTCGTCCTCTACGAGCTGCTCACCGGCGAGTCGCCCTTCGACGGGGACACGCCGGTGGAGATCGCGATGAAGCACCTCTCGCAGCAGCCCGAGCCGCCCTCCGCGCACCGGCCCGACCTGCCGCACGAGCTCGACCAGATCGTCACGCGGGCGCTCGCGAAGAACCCCGAGGACCGCTACCAGAGCGCCGAGGAGATGGACGCCGACCTCGAACGGGTCGCCCGCGGCGCCGGCGTCTCGGCCGAGACGGAGGAGCAGGCGACGCGGATCATCAGCGGCGCGGCGCTGCCGGCTGCGGCCGCGGCGGCCGCTGCGACGATGGTCGTGCCGCGCCGGGGCTCGGGCGGGCCGCCCCCGCCTCAGGTGTACTACGACATCGAGGAGCCGATCCACCGGCGGCCGGTCTGGCCGTGGATCGCGGCGCTCCTGTTCGTGCTCGCGGCCGGGATCGGCGGCTTCTACGTCTACCAGCAGATCTCGAACAAGATCGCCTCGACCGCTCCGGTGCCGGTCGCGTACTACGTGAACATGCCGCGGGCGCAGGCGGAGGAGCAGATCCGGGCGGTGGGGCTCGTCCCCGACGTCGTCAAGGACACGAGTGCCGACACGCAGAAGGGGCTCGTCTTCAAGCAGGACCCGACCGAGGGCAAGCGGATCGCGAAGGGGAGCACGGTCACGGTCTGGGTCTCCACCGGCAAGCCGAAGGTGCAGGTGCCCGGCGTGGTCGGGCAGCAGTCCACGGACGCGGTGGCGGCGCTCAAGGACGCGAAGCTCGTGCCCGATGTGCACCAGGTGCCCTCCGCCAAGCCCTCGGGCGAGGTCACGGCGCAGGATCCGAAGCCGGACGCGATGGTCGTCCAGGGGACGACGGTGCGGATCAACGTCTCGAAGGGGCCGCAGCAGGTCGCCGTGCCGGGCGTCGTCGGCGAGCCGCTCGCGACGGCGACGCAGGACCTCCAGGCGCGCGGCTTCAACGTGACGCCGAGCTTCGTGGACGACAACGCGCCCGCGAACACGGTGATCGACCAGAGCCCGCGACAGGGCGACTCGGCCGGGAAGGGCTCGACGATCCAGCTCACCGTCTCCAAGGGCCCGAAGACCTCGACCGTGCCCGACGTGACGAGCCAGGACGTCGGCTCGGCGACGCAGCAGCTCCAGGACTCGGGCTTCAAGACGAAGATCGTCCCCCAGGACACGACCGACCCGAACCAGGACAACATCGTCCTCTCGCAGGACCCGGGCCCGCAGAGCCAGGCGCCGCCGGGCTCCACCGTCTCGATCACCGTCGGACGGTTCACGAACTCCGGCACGACGACGCCGTGAGCCGCCGGATCCGCGTCGCGCTCCTCGCCGGCGGCCGGTCGAGCGAGCACGAGATCTCGCTCGCCTCGGGCCGCTCGGTGCTCGAGGCGCTCGACCCGGAGCGCTACGAGGTGGTGAGCGTGGCGATCGGCCGCGACGGCCGCTGGCAGCTCGAGCCCGGCTCGCCGGGACAGGTCCTGGGTCAGACCCCGGGACTGGTCCGGCCGGGACGCTCAGCTCGTCGGGACAGGTCCTGGGTCAGACCCCGGGACTGGTCCGGCCGGGACGCTGCCCGTTCCGGCCTCGTCCGGGACGCTCGAGGCTCTCGGCTCGGTGGACGTCGTGCTGCCGATCCTGCACGGCCCCTTCGGGGAGGACGGCACCGTCCAGGGGTTGCTGGAGCTCGCGGACGTGCCGTACGTCGGCGCCGGCGTCGCAGCCTCCGCACTCGCGATGGACAAGGACCTGTTCAAGAAGGTGATGCGCGACAGCGGCATCCCGGTCGCCGCGCACCACGCGATCCGGCTCGGAGACGCGGTCGAGAACCCGTTCGGCTACCCGGTGTTCGTGAAGCCGGCCCGGCTCGGCTCCTCGGTCGGCATCTCGAAGGTGCACGACGAGTCGGAGCTCGGCCCGGCCGTCGAGCTCGCCTTCCGCCACGACGAGAAGGTGCTCGTCGAGGAGTTCGTGGTCGGGATGGAGGTCGAAGTGAGCGTGCTCGGCAACCGCGTGCCGCCGCCGGTCGCCTCGCTGCCGGGCCGGATCGACACCCGCGGGCACGAGTGGTACGACTACGCGTCGAAGTACGACGAGGACGGGATGAACCTCGTGATTCCCCCCGAGCTGCCCGAGGAGACGATCGAGCTCCTCCAGCGCCGCGCCGTGGACGCCTTCGTAGCCGGCGAGTGCGAGGGCCTGGCGCGGGTCGACTTCTTCGTCCGCGACAGCGACGGCGAGGTGGTGCTGAACGAGCTCAACACGATGCCCGGCTTCACCTCGACGAGCGTCTGGGCAAAGCTCTTCGAGGCCTCCGGCGTCTCCTACACGGAAGCGCTCGACCGGCTGATCGAGCTCGCCCTCGAGCGGCACGAGCGCCGTTCTCGGCTCGAGTACTGAGCCTCTAGCCGGCCGAGACCTCGTTCACGCGCACCTGGTGGTGCGTGCCGAGATTCGTGATCCAGACGACGAAGTAGCGCGCCTCGCGGCCGCGGAGGCTGAACGTCGTCTGCGCCCCGACCTGCTGGGAGTCCGAGTCGACCGCGAACGGCCCCTGCGCCGAGTCGCCGGCGAGGATCTCCGCGGTGAAGCCCGGCGTGTCGCTCGAGACGGTCAGCGCGTGCAGCCCCACCGCGCCGCCCGCGTCGAGGACGACGCCGACGCCGTCCTTGCCGAGGCCGCCGTTCGGATAGCGGTACGTGGACGTCGCCCAGTAGGTCGAGGGGTTGCCGTCGGTCGCCGCCGGCGCCTGCGCATCGTGCTCGCCGTCGCCGCCGAACGGGTCGTAGGCGCCGACCCCCGCGAGCGTCACCGACGAGCCGGATGACGACCCGCCGCTCGTCGCGCCAGCCTGCTTCGACGAGCCGCCGCCGCCGAAGCCCAGGATCGCGGTGACGATCGCAGCCGTCCCGACCAGAGCGACGAGGGGCACGGTCCACGTCCCGCGGCGCCGGCGCCTCCCGTCCGGACGCCGGCGGGGTGCGGCCGCCACGGCGCTGCGACGGATCACCGTCCGCTCGGGGTCGTCGTCGTCCAGCTCGAGCAGGCAGCCGTGCAGCTCCCGAGCGAACGCGTCCATCGACGGGAACCGGTCCGCAGGATCCTTCGCGAGCGCGCGCTCGACCGCGGCGACCAGCCGCGGCGGCGCGTCCTGCCGGCGCTCGGCGATCGACGGCGGCGGCTCGTTGATGTGGCGCAGCGCCACCGCGACGAAGTTCTCGCCCGAGAACGGCACGTCGCCGGTCAGCAGCTCGTAGAGGACGACGCCGAGCGAGTACACGTCGGTCGCGGGCGTGACGCCCTTCCCCCCGGCCTGCTCCGGCGAGATGTAGTCGCTCGTCCCGACGACCGTCCCGGTCTGCGTGACGCCGTGCTCGACGTCGAGCGAGCGAGCGATCCCGAAGTCCGTGACCTTCACCTCGCCCTCGTCGTTGAGCAGGACGTTCTGCGGCTTCACGTCGCGGTGGACGAGCCCCTGCGCGTGCGCGAATGCGAGCCCGTCCGCGACCGCGGCCGCGAGTTCGACCGCGCGCCGCACCGGCAGGCGCCCGCTGCGGTGGACGAGATCCTTGAGATTCTCGCCGGCGACGTACTCGAAGACGATGAACTGCCTGCCGCCGTCCTCGCCCCGGTCGATCACCGTGACGATGTGCGGGTGCGAGAGCTGCGCGACCGCGCGCGCCTCGCGCCGGAACCGCTCGACGTACTCGCCGTCGTTCGAGTAGTGCGGGTGCAGCACCTTCAGCGCCACATGGCGCTCGAGCAGGCGGTCGTGGGCCCGGAAGACGCTCGACATGCCGCCGCTGCCGACGAGCTCCTCGAGCTCGTAGCGGTCGGCGATCAACTCACCGGGCACGGCTGCACGGGTCGCTTCGATGGCCGGGCCGGAAGAGGACCGTCGTCCCACGTGCGTACAACGCGAAAGCCGCCTTCGTGGCTACGCGAGAACTGCGTCCAGCGCCTCTTCCCAGACGCCGAGTGCCTCCGCCAGTTCCGCGTCGGTGATCACGAGCGGGCAGAGGACGCGGTTGCAGTTCGAGTGGACTCCCGCCTTCAGGAGCAGGAGCCCGCGCCGGGCCGCCTCCTCTGCGACCCGGGACGCGATCTGCGGCGCCGGCTTCCGGGTCGCGCGGTCCTCGACGTACTCGACCGCGAGCATCGCCCCGAGGCCGCGGACGTCGCCGATCGCCGGATAGCGCTCCTGCCACTCCGTCATCCTGCCGCGAATGACCTCCCCGATGCGCCGGGCGCGCTCGACGAGGCCCTCCTCGGCGAACACGTCGAGAACGGCGAGAGCCGCCGCCAGCGCCACGGGATTGCCGACGTAGGTGCCGCCGACGGCCGAGTCGGCCGGCGCGTCCATGATCGCGGCCTTGCCGAGGACGCCGGAGAGCGGCAGCCCGGCCGCGATCGACTTGGCGACCGTGATCAGGTCGGGCTCGACGCCGTAATGCTCGATCGCGAACATCCGGCCGGTGCGGCCGAAGCCGGTCTGCACCTCGTCCACGACCATCACGATTCCGTGCTCGTCGCACAGCGCGCGGACGCCCTCGACGAACTCCTGCGGCGCGGGGATGAAGCCGCCCTCGCCCTGGACCGGCTCGAGCACGATCGCGGCGACCGTCTCGGGCGCGACCTGCGTGAGGAACGCACGTCGCAGCGCCTCGAGCGCGTCGGCGCCTGTCACGCCGCGGTAGGCGTTCGGGAACGGGACCCGGTAGACCTCGGGCGCGAACGGCCCGAAGCCGGCCTTGTACGGGTGGGTCTTCGAGGTGAGCGTGAGCGAGAGCAGCGTCCGCCCGTGGAAGGCGCCCTCGAAGGCGATCACGGCCGGCCGGCCGGTGTAGGCGCGCGCGAACTTGACCGCGTTCTCGACGGCCTCGGTGCCGGCGTTGAAGAACGCCGCCTTCGCCGGGCCGGAGAACGGCGCCAGCTCGAGCAGCCGCTCGGCCAGCGTCACGTAGACCTCGTACGGGACGATCGTGAAGTCGGTGTGGAGGAAGCGGGCCGCCTGCTCCTGCACCGCCTCGACGACGCGCGGATGTGCGTGGCCGACGTTCAGGCAGCCGACGCCGCCCGCGAAGTCGATGAACGTGTTGCCGTCGACGTCGGTCAGGGTCGCGCCGCTTCCCTCGGCGACGACGACCGGCAGATAGAGCGACAGCGGCCCGGCTACGACGCGCTCCTTCCGCTCGACGATCGAGCGCGAGCGGGGCCCGGGAATCTCGGTCTGGATGCGAATCGCGCGGGTGGTTGCCATGGCTCCCACGATATCCGAACGCATAGACGTATAACCGCGATACATGCTGAGGGGAACCCAGGGTTCCCCTCAGGGCTCCCCTCCTTCGTCTCGCGTGCCGGTTGTTGGTGGGGCTGCGGCGGGAGCGCGGTCCCGCCTTCGCCGACGAGCGGCTCTTGCCCAAGAGCGTTCTGGACGGTCTGCCTGCCCCGGCGCGGGCAGACGTGCCCTGCGGGCAGGTCCGCCCGCTGGTCCGCGTTCCCGTAACGCGGCTGCGCCCGCGTTACGTCCACGCCTGATCGGTCGAGTGCACGCAGCCGCAAGAGCCTGCACGTAAGACAGGCCGCCGGCCGGCTTACGGGCAGGCCGAACCAGCAGGCCGGTCCTGCCCGCAGGGCACGACCGGCCGCGACACCACAACGCTCACGTCCAGACCCGCCCTTGGGCGAGCGCGCTCCCGGGCGCGGAGCGGAGACCGCGCTCTCCGCGCAGCGCACACCACCCTCTCGCCACGCGACCCGCAGAGGAGGGGCACACGGGGGAACCAGGGGTTCCCCCGTGTCCCTAGAGGGCCGGCCGGGCGAGGTCCGGCAGATCCGGCGGCGGGCCGGATGCCAGCGCGCCGGAGGTGTAGACGCCGGCGGCGTTCCAGAGCATGAAGCCGCCGACCTGGTAGCGGCGCGCGGACTCGATCTGGGCGGCGACGTCGGTCGCCGTGTACGTGCGGCCGAGCGTGAAGTCCTGGAGCCACGGCACGAGCAGCGCGTTCGTGCCGGCGAGCTTTCCGCGGAAGTCGCGCAGCGAGTAGGCGACGGTCTTGGCGGGCTCCGCCGCCGGGTCGGGCAGGTTGTACTCGCCGGAGCGGTAGTGCGACGGGTACGTCATCGGGTAGACGGCGTCGACCACCCGGCCGACCTGGCGCGGGTACTGGCCGATCCCGAGGTCGTGTGTCGCCGAGAGCCCGAAGACGTCGGCGGAGACGCGCACGCCGAGCGGGTGCAGGCGCGAAGCGGCGTAGCGGAGGAAGGCGGCGATCGTCTCCTTCATCGGCTGCGGGTGCTTCCCCGGGTAGCGGATGATCGAGACGTCGCCGTCGCTCGGGAAGCGGACGTAGTCGAACTGGATCTCGTCGAACCCCGCCTTCGCGGCCGCCACCGCCACGTCCACGTCGTAGCGCCACGCCTGCCGCGAGTAGGGGTTGAGCCAGGCGAGCCCGCCGGTCGTGTGCCAGATCGCCCCGTCGCTGCGGCGGATCGCCAGCTCGGGGTGCTTCTCGGCCGTGATCGGGTCCTCGAAGCTGACGACGCGGCCGATCAGGTAGACGCCGTCCTTGTGCGCCTTGCGCGCGACCTCCTGCGGGTCGTAGAACGGGCGGGCCGCGCCGTCCTTGCGCGCGATCGCCGGGGCGCCCTCGACGAAGGCGACGTTGCCGCTCTCGTCTTTGACGTCGAGCTCGAGCGTGTTCAGGCCGTCGCTGCGCAGCGCGAGGTACTCGTCGAGCTTCCCGGGGATCGTCATCAGGGACATCGTCACGTGGACGCCGCGGATCTCCACCGGCAGCGCCGAGTGGAACGGACTCTTGGGGAAGGCGATCCGCTCGGGCACGAGCTGGACGGCCGCGGAGGAGCCGCTCACGAGCTGCGCGAGGCCGATCCCGGCCGCGGCGAGCGTCGCGACGATCGCGAGCGCCGTCAGCCGGCGCCGCCGGACCTGCCGCCGCCGCCGCTCCCGGCGAAGCTCGCGGAGCGCCGCGCGGTCCGCGCTCGAGGTGCCCACGGGGGTCGCGACATCCACAGGACCGCGCATGGTAGTGGCTGCTCGCACGATCTGCAGGGAGCCGGGGGCCGTAGAATCGGTGCCCATGGTGCTCTCGGACGCGACGATCGCACGGTATCTCGCCGAGGGCCGCATCGAGATCGACCCCTACGACGACGCCCTGCTCCAGCCGTCGAGCGTCGACGTGCGGGTGGACCGGCTGTTCCGGGTCTTCCACAACAACCGCTACCCGTACATCGACGTGAAGGTCGAGCAGGAGGAGCTGACGGAGCTCGTCGAGGTGGACGGCGGGAACCCCTTCGTGCTCCACCCGGGCGAGTTCGTGCTCGGCTCGACGCTGGAGCGGATCGCTCTCCCCGACGACCTCGTCGCGAGGCTGGAAGGGAAGTCGAGCCTGGGCCGCCTGGGCCTGCTGATCCACTCGACCGCCGGCTTCATCGATCCGGGCTGGGACGGCCACGTGACGCTCGAGCTGTCGAACGTCGCCAACCTGCCGATCACGATCTACCCGGAGATGAAGATCGGGCAGATCTCCTTCATGCAGATGACCGAGCCCGCGGCGGCGCCGTACGGGTCGGCCGCGCTGGGCTCCAAGTACAAGGGCCAGCGCGGCCCGACGCCGAGCCGCTACTTCAGGAACTTCGACGAATGACCGTCCTGGTCACCGGAGCCACCGGATTCATCGGCCGGCACGTCGTGCACGCCCTTCGGGCGCGCGAGCTCCCCGTACGGGCGGTCGTGCGCGAGCGGGGGCGCGCCGCCCGGCTCGAGGCCTGGGGTGCGGAGCTCGTCGAGGGCGACGTCACGGACCACTTCTCGCTGCGCGCTGCGGCCGCGGGCGTCGATGCCGTCGTCCACCTCGTCGCGATCATCAAGGGCTCCCGGGCCGACTTCGAGCGGATCATGGTGCAGGGCACGCGCGACCTGGTCGCCGCGGCCCAGGAGGCGGGCGTGCGGCGCTTCGTGCTCGCCAGTGCGCTCGGGCTGGACGAGCGGACGAAGGACGCCGTCCCGTACTACGCCGCGAAGTGGGAGATGGAGCGGGCGGTGCGCGAGTCGCGGCTCGAGCACGTGATCCTGCGCCCGAGCTTCGTCTTCGGGAAGGACGGCGGCGTGCTGCCGACCTTCGTCCGGCTCGCGCGCTTCGCCCCGGTGACGCCGGTGATCGGCTCGGGCGCGCGGCGGATGCAGCCGGTCTGGGTCGAGGACATGGCGGAGTACTACGCCGAGTCGGTCGGGCTGCCCCAGGCGGCGAACCGGACGTTCGAGGTCGGCGGGCCGGACGCGCCGACCTGGAACGAGTTCTGGGATCGGCTGAAGCGGGTGCTCGGGGTGCGCCGGCCCTCCGTCCACGTCCCCGTCGGCGCGATGCGCGTGCAGGCGACGCTGACGGAGCGTCTGCCGGGCGCGCCGGTGACGCGCGACCAGCTGACGATGCTCGAGCTCGGCGACAACATCGTCACCGACCCGAGCGCGGTCGAGACCTTCGGGCTTCCGCTGGTGCCGCTGGACGAGCAGCTGCGCCGCGCAGCGTCGTGACACGCGGCGTCGTCTACGCGGAGCCGGGGGCACGGCCCGCGGTCGAGGAGCTCACGGTCGATCCGCCTGGGCCGCACGAGGTGCAGGTGCGGGTCGAGGCGAGCGGGCTCTGTCACTCCGACGTCCACGTCGTCGAGACCGAGGGGTGGGGGATGCGCTTCCCGATCCTGCTCGGCCACGAGGGCGCGGGCGTCGTCGAGAAGGTCGGCCCGGAGGTGAGCGGCGTCGCGCCCGGCGACCGCGTCGTGATCGCGTGGCGCGCGCCCTGCGGCGAGTGCCCGCAGTGCCGGCGCGGCGACCCGCGCCGCTGCTCCTCGTGGCCGCGCGCGAAGCGGCGCCTCCACCGCGCGGTGGACGGCGCGCTGCTCAGCCCGGTGCTGCGTGCCGGGACGTTCGCCGACCGGACGATCGTCCACGAGGCCTGCGCCGTGAAGGTGCCCGAGGAGCTGCCGGTGGAGCAGGCGTGCCTGCTCGCGTGCGGCTTCTCGACCGGAGCCGGCGCCGCGCTCTGGGCGACGCCCGTCCGCGAGGGGTCCTCCGTGGCCGTGATCGGCTGCGGCGGCGTCGGGCTCGCGGTCGTCCAGGGGGCGCGGCTCGCCGGCGCGGAGCGGATCGTCGCCGTCGACGTCGCGCCCGAGAAGCTCGAGCTCGCCCGCGGCCTCGGCGCGACCGACGTGGTGGACGCCTCCGCCGGAGACCCCGTCGCGCAGGTGCGGGACCTGACCGGCGGCGCGGGCGTCGAGTACGCGTTCTCGGCGATCGGCGCCGCCGCCGGCCTTGCCCAGGCAGTCCGCATGTGCGCCTACGCCGGCACGGCCACGCTCGTCGGCGTCCCCTCGCCGGGCGCGACGCTCGACGTCGACCTCGACGCCGACGTCTTCGGGCCGAAGGTGACGATCGCCGTCACGCACGGCGGCGACACGCTGCCGCAGGAGGACTTCCCCTTCCTCGCGCGGGCCGCTCTCGACGGCAGGCTCGACCTCGACCGCTTCGTGACGAGCGTGATCACGCTCGACGAGGTGCCCGACCGGCTCGAGCGGCTCGGGCAGGGCGGCGAGATCCGCGCGGTCGCGCGGATCGCTTGAGCGGCGTCCCGGGCGTTTGTGACAGTCCGAGCACTGCGCCGCGGGTGGGCCCGGTCTAGGTCTTCTTGCCGAACGCGGCGCGCCGCTCGATGTCGGCCTCGTCCACCATGTGGCCGTCGCGCTCGACGTAGCCGCCCTTGCCGCCGACGGCGATCACGATCGCCTCGTCGTCGAACGGGTTCGAGATCTTGCGCGGCGTCGTCGACTCCACGTGGAAGAAGCCGCCCTCGCCCAGCTCGTGGGTCTCGCCGTCGGCCTCGACGCTGACACGGCCGCGGTGGACGAAGTACAGCTCGTCCTGCGTGTCGTGGTAGTGGAGGAAGCCGTCGTGCCCGGGTGCCATCACGATCGCGTTCACGCCGAACGCGGTCACGCCGAGCGCGGGGCGGATCTTCCGGAAGCCCGGCCCCTCGCCGAGCTCGTCGAGTGACGTGATCGCGTGGCTCATCCCGTTCCCTCCTCGCCGGTGCACGCCGGCGACGTCTCCGCGAGCGGCAGCCGGCCGAGCAGCTCCGCGAGCGCCTCACGCTCCTCGGGGCGGAAGCTCGACGCGAACAGCTCTTCGATGTCTGCGAGGTGCATCGCCCGCGCGGCCTCGAACGTCTCGGCGCCCGCCTTCGTCAGGACGGCGTAGGTGACGCGTGCGTCGCTGTCGCAGCGGGCCTTGCAGACCCAGCCGGCGCGCTCGAGCCCGTCGAGCAGCCGGGTGACGCCGGACGCCGTCAGCAGCACGGTGCGGGCGATGTCCACGCGGCGCATGCGCCGGTCGGGCGCGTGGTACAGCTGCACGAGCACGTCGTAGTCGCTCAGCGTCAGCCCGTGCTGTGCCTCGAGGCGCGCCGAGAGCTCCCGCGTGATCGCCGCGTGGGCGCGCAGGAAGCGGATCCAGGCGGCCATTCCGGGCTCGGCCGATGTCTGTGCGCTCAATACTTGACTAGACAAGTTTCTCTCGCTAGGATGGTTGACGTCGCAAGTATATCCGATTCTTCCCAGGAGGCAATAGCACAGATGTCAGTCATCGAGAACACCGAGCAGATCGCCCCGGCCGGCACGTGGGCCGCGGATCCCGTCCACTCCAGCGTCTCGTTCGAGATCGGCTACGCCGGCACCTCGACCTTCCGTGGCGCGTTCACCGACTTCGACGCCGCGCTCGTCGGCGGCGGGGAGCCGACGCTCTCGGGCAAGGCGCGCGTGGCCAGCGTCGACGTGAAGGACGAGCAGCTGAACGGGCACCTGCAGACGCCGGACTTCTTCGACGCCGAGCGACACCCGGAGATCGAGTTCCGCGCCACCGAGCTGCGCAAGCTCGACGGTAACCGCGTCGAGGGCTCCGGCGAGCTGACGATCAAGGGCGCGACGCAGCCCGTCACGATCGAGGGCGTCGTGTCGCCCGCGCCGGCCACCGACCCGTTCGGCCGCGAGCGCATCGGCCTGCGGCTCGAGACGACGATCGACCGGACGCTGTACGGCGTCAGCTGGAACGCCCCGAACCAGAGCGGCGGCGACTACCTCGCCGACGACGTGAAGCTCGTCGCCGATCTCTCGCTCGTCCGACAGGAGGCCTAGTCGTGCGGATCCTGGCCGTCTCCGGCAGCCTGCGGCGCGATTCCCACAACACGGCGCTGCTGCGCGCCGCGCGCGAGGTCGCGCCCGAGGGCGTCGAGTTCGAGCTCTGGGAAGGCATCGGCGACCTGCCGCTCTATGACCAGGATCTCGAGTCCGGAGAGGTGCCCGCGCCCGTCGCCCGGCTCCGCGAGGAGTGGGCGGCGGCGGACGCGATCCTCTTCGCGACGCCCGAGTACAACGGCTCCGTCCCCGGCGTGCTCAAGAACGCGGTCGACTGGGCTTCGCGGCCGAAGCTCGGCGCCGCGCTCGCGAACGCGACGGTTGCGGTCGTCGGCGCGAGCGAGGGGCAGTTCGGGGGCCTCTGGGCGCAGAACGACCTGCGCAAGATCCTCGGCGTCGCCGGCGCACGCGTCGTCGGCGAGCCGCTGCCCGTCGCCCGGGTGCACGAGAAGCGCGACGCCGAGGGGCGGCTGCTCGACGAGGACGTGCGCGAGCAGCTGCGGCTGATGCTCGAGACGCTCGCGGCCGGGGCCGCGGTCGAGCCCGCGCGCGCCGCCGCGTAGCGCGCCGCTCCGTCCCGGAGAAAGACGAGGGGCCGCTCGCGCGGCCCCTCGATCCGGTCACCAGCTCGAAGTGGTAGAGGCGCTTTCCTGCTCCGGCTATGGCCGGGCGGCGCGGAATGCGTCGTCCCCAACGCTGGCTAGGCGATTCCCCGTGGGTCCCGGGGACACGCCTCTACCCGCTGGTACCTCCACTGCCCGTACTGTCTGAAATCACTGCCGGACCACCTCCTTTCCGCGGTACCGGCACGATATCGAACCCGCCAGTCAGCGCAAGGCCACGCTCAGCTCGAGCCCGCGGTCGAGCGGGACGGTGACGCTGACGAGCGCCGGATCGGCCTGCCGCGCGGCGGAGTACTGCCCGAGCGTGTCGGCGTGGGAGAGGACGTTGTCGGCGACGATGAGAGCGCCGGGCTCGACCTTGTCCCGCGCGAGGCTGAAGTACTCCTCGTAGTCGTCCTTTTCGGCGTCGATGAAGACCAGGTCGAAGACGTCCTCGATCGCCGCCAGCGACTCGAGCGCGTCGCCCTCGACGAGTTGCGCCCACTGCTCGAGCCCGGCCTCCTCGACGTTCGCGTGCCAGGCCTCGATCTTGCGCGGGTCGTGCTCGATCGAGAGCACCCGGCCGCCGAGGTGGCGGACGCCTGCGGCGAGCCAGATCGTCGAATAGCCGCGCGAGCCGCCGATCTCGAGCACCTCGCAGTCGGTCTGCGGCGCGACGAGCGCAAACAGGAAGCGGCCCGTGGTCGGTGCGACCTGCCGCGCCCGCTCGGAGGCGGGCAGGCCCTGCTCGCGCTCCGCGGCGTCCTCCCGCTCCAGCCGCTCGAGCACGGCGCGCACGCGATCGTCGAGCATCGCGGCACCCTATCCTTCCGGCATGCGCGCGGAGCTGACCGTCGAGATCGACCGGTCGCCTGCGGCACGCGCCTGACGGTCGTCGGCGAGGGCGACGCCGGACTGCTGCCGGGCTTCGCGCGGCTGAAGAAGATCCTCGAGTCCCAGTGATGTAACCGACTAGCGCCCGGGCGTCAGGGCAGGCGCGGCGACCAGGCGGCCGAGAGGACGCCCGCGAGCACGAGCAGCGCGGCCGCGCCGGCGACGAAGGCGTCGGTCACCTCGACCTTGCCGGGCTTGCGTCCGAGGCTCGAGCCGAGCTTCGCGTAGGCGGCCTGCAGCGTGCCGGCGCTCGTCGCGCGGAAGAACTGCCCGCCCGTCCGGGTCGCGATCGCCTTCAGGGTCGCGGGATCCGGCGTGAGACCCCGCCGGTAGCCGGAGAACCCGCCTCCTCCTCCGCCGCCGCCGAAGAAGCCGCCGCCGCGCAGCGTCGTGTCGCCGGTGGTGCCGAGCGAGACGGTGTAGACGGGGAAGCCGGCCTGCTTCGCCTCCGCGGCGCCGTCGAGGGGGTCGAGGATGCCGCGCGTCTGGCGGCCGTCGGAGAGGAAGAGGATCGAGACGAGCGTGCTGGCGACGCCGCCGGCGGCGGCCCGGCGCAGCGATGCGAGCGAGCGCGGCTGCGGGGTCGCGGTCGTCTGGCCGCTGCCCGTGATCTGCAGCCCGAGCTGGACGGCGGTCGCGAGCGCGTCGCCGATCGCCGTGCCGCCGAAGCCGTCGTAGAAGCTCGCGTCGTCCACCGCCTGCCCGACGAGCTCGTGGTCGTCGGTCGGAGGCGTCGCGACCTGCGCCTCGGCGGCGAAGAGCACGAGCCCGACCTTGAGCCGTGGAGGCACCTTGTCGAGGAAGGTGTGGATCGCGCGCTGCGCGGCGACGAGCCGGGTCGGCTTTACGTCCTGCGCCTGCATCGAGCCGGAGACGTCGAGGACGAGGATCACGGCGGCCTCGTCGCTCGAGACGCTCGTGGTCACCGACGGCCGCGTGACCGCGACGCAGAGCGCGGCGAGTGCGAGCAGGAAGAGCCCCCCGGCACGAGTCGCCGCCACGAGCGGCCGCCGACCACCGCCGCGAGCACCTCGACGTTCGTGTAGCGGACGGCATAGCGCATCCGGCGGCGCGCGACGAGCCGCTGCAGGCCGATCGCGAGCGGCACGACGAGCAGCGTCAGGAGCAGGAGCGGGTGGCCGAGGCTCATGAGCCCCCCACGCAGACGAGGTCGAGCTGGACGAGCGCGGGCACGCCGCGGATCGCCGCGCCGCCGCGCACCGTCAGCGTCACGCGCCCGCGCGCCGTCCGCCGCGCGACCTTGACGGCGGTGGCCTGCGCGCGGGTCGGCGGCGCGTCCGTCTTGAAGCCGACGGCGTGGGTCGCCCCGACGAGCTTCTCCCCGGCGTGGCAGGCGCGCACGACGCGGCGGGTGACGCCCGCGCGCGCGGCGACCTCGGTCACGCGCCGGACGGTCGGCTTGCCCGGTGGGAAGACGCGGTGCACCGTCGGCACGCGCTGCCCGCCGCCCGAGGCCGGGATGCAGCCGATGTGCGGCCGGAAGCTCGCCGCGGGATCCCGCCCGAGCGCGAGTCGCCCGAGGAAGACGGCGGCGTCGGAGGTGCTGATCCCCGGGTTCACGGGACTGCCGAGCGTCGCGCGGAAGACGAGGTCGATCGCGCGGCTCGTCAGCTCCGCGTCGAGGCCGCCGACGACGAACCGGTTCGGGCACGAGAGCTGCCACTGCGCCTCCGCCGCGGACGGCGCGAGCACCCACGGCCCGGCGACGGGAACGCAGACCTGGAGCCCGTTGCACTCGTTCGTCGCGCCGGCGGGCGCCGCGGCGGCGAGCGCGGCGGCGGCGACGGCGGCGGCGGCGAGGGCGGCCCGCCTCACGGCACGAGCCTCCGGAACCAGAGCGTCGAGAGCGCCCCGCCCATGAAGAGCAGCGCCATCCCGCCGCCGGCGAAGAAGTCGGTCACCTGCCGGTCCTCGACGCGGTGGCCGATCCGGGTCTGCAGCTTCTCGTAGACGCCGGAGAGCGCCTTCGCCGTGCGGGCGCGGTAGAACGTGCCGCCGCTCCGTTGCGCGATCAGCTGCAGCGTCTCGGGGCTCGCCGGCACGCGGATCTGCTCGGTGTAGCCGCCGACGAGCTTCGCGGTGACGACGCCGGTGTCCGTGCCGACGAGCACGGTGGAGACGGGCACGTGCAGGGCGCGCGCCTTGTCGGCGGCGTCCTGCGGGCTCGTGCGGCCGCCGTCGCGGGCGCCGTCGGAGATGACGAGGACGGTCGTCGGCGGCACGACGCCCTCGACCGCCTTCTGCCGCTGCCCGAGCCGGGCGGCGAGCACGACGGCGTCCCCGATCGCGGTTCCCTCGCCCGTCTTCAGCGACGCGAGCGCCTGGCGCGCGAGGTCGCGGTCGCGCGTCGGCGGGACGGCGGTGAACGCGCGGCTGCCGAACGCGACGACGGCGACGCTGAACCGGTCCGGGATCTCGTCGAGGAACTTCGCCGCGGTGCTGGTGGCCGCGCGGAGCCGCGTCGGCGCGACGTCGTTCGCGCCCATCGAGCGGGAGACGTCGATCGCGAGCACGACCGTCGCCGCCTTGCGCGGGACGCTCAGTCGCGTGTGCGGCTTGGCCATCCCGACGACGAGCGCCGCGAGCCCGAGCAGCAGGAGTGCCAGCGGGACGAGCCGCAGCCGCCCGGGCCGCCGGTCGACGAGGTTGGGCAGCAGCGCGAGGCTGGCGAAGCGCGCCGCGCCCGCGTGGCGGCGCCGCTCGTAGCGTGCCCAGCGCGAGCGCGAGCGCGGGCACGGCGACCAGCACGAGCAGGACGAGGGGGCGCTCGAAGGTCAGCGCCGCCTCCCGAGGAAGACGGCGAAGGCGCGCAGCCAGTCGCCACGGGTCGAGAGGACGACGTGCGGGACGCCGAGCGCCGAGAGCACGCGCGCGACGCCGGTGCGCTCCTCCGCGGCGGCGACGGCGAAGCGCTCCCGCAGCGAGCTGCTGCGCGTGTCCACCCGCACCTGCCGTCCCGTCTCCGGGTCCATGAGCCAGACCTCGCCCACGTCGGGCAGCTCCTGCTCGCGCGGGTCGCGGATCTCGACCGCGAGCACGTCGTGCCGGCTCAGCAGCTCGAGCAGCGGCTTGCGCCAGTCGAGCGGGCCGCGGAAATCGGAGACGACGACCACGAGCCCGCGCTGGCGCGCGATCGCGCCCGTGCGCGCGAGCGCGGCGCCGAGCGACGTCGCGCCGACGCGCTCCTGCTCCGGGCCGTCCTTGAGCGCCGCGAGCAGCCCGACCAGTCCGTGCCGGCCCTGCGCCGGCGGCAGCGCCTTCGGCTCGCGGCCGCCGAACGTGAGCACGCCGAGCCGGTTGCCCCGGCGCGTGCCCACGTGCCCGACCGCGAGCGCGACGCCGTCGGCGACGTCCGCCTTGCGCCGGTCTGCGGTGCCGAACTCCATCGAGGGCGAGGTGTCGAGCACGAGCCAGGTGACAAGCACCCGCTCGGCGAGATGGACGCGGACGTGCGGCGTCCCGGTGCGCGCGGTCACGTTCCACTCGATCTTGCGGACGTCGTCGCCGGGGGCGTACGGCCGCACCTGCGCGAGCTCGGAGCCCTCGCCGTAGCGGGAGGAGCGGTAGTCGCCGGCGAGCATCCCCTCGAGACGGCGGCCGACCTCGATCTGGAGCGCGCGCAGCAGCGCGACCGGCAGCGCTCCGGGCCCGGGCCGCTCGGGCGTGCCCTTCCCGAGCAGCAGGCCGTCGCTCATGCGGCCGTCGGGCCTCACCGGGCTGACCTCCGGCACCGGGACGGCGGCGAGCACCCGCTCGAGGATCGCGTCCGCCGTCACGTTCTCCGCGAGCGCCTGGTAGCTGAGCACGAGCCGGTGGCGGAGCGCGTCCTTCGCGAGCGCGCGGATGTCCTCGGTGGTGACATAGTCGCGTCCGCGCAGCAGCGCGAGCGCCCGCGCCGCCTGGACGACGCTGATCGGCCCGCGCGGGCTGGCGCCGTACTCGACGTACTCGGCGAGATCGGCGAGCCCCGCGCCGGCCGGCTCGCGCGTCGCGGTCGCGAGCCCGACCGAGTAGGAGACGAGCGACGGGTCGACGTAGACGCCGAAGACCGCGGCCTGGAGGCGCTTCAGCTCCTCGAGCGAGAGCGCCTCGCGCAGCTCGGGCGCCGCGACGAGCTGGCGCTGGACGATCGTGAGCTCCTCGTCGTGCTCCGGGTAGTCGATGAGGATCTTGAGCATGAAGCGGTCCACCTGCGCCTCGGGCAGCGGGTAGGTGCCCTCGGACTCGATCGGGTTCTGCGTCGCCATCACGAGGAAGGGCTCGGGCACCGGGTAGGTCGTGTGCGCGATCGTCACCTGGCGCTCCTGCATCACCTCGAGCAGCGCGGACTGCACCTTGGCGGGCGCGCGGTTGATCTCGTCGGCGAGCAGGAAGTTGCAGAAGACCGGCCCGAGCTCGGTGTCGAACGAGCCCTGGTCGGGCCGGAAGACGCGGGTGCCGACGAGGTCGGCGGGCACGAGGTCGGGAGTGAACTGGACGCGCGCGAACGAGCCGCCGAGCACGCCCGCGGTCGTCTTGATCGTCAGCGTCTTCGCGAGCCCGGGGACGCCCTCGATCAGCAGATGGCCTTGCGCGAGCAGGCAGACGAGCACCCGTTCCAGCATCTGGTCCTGGCCGGCGATCACGCGGCGGATCTCGAAGAGGGCCTGCTCCAGCCGCTCGCTGACGGCCCCCGGCGTCAGCGGGGTGGAGCCGTTTGCCTGCTCGGTCACGGTGACCTCCCGGGTCGGTGAAGCCACGGAGTGTGGCAGCCGTTTCTAAGTACCGCGTGAGCGTGCCGGCGGATTTCCGGGTGCCGGGCGCTAGGCCGCCGCCTGGGCGCGCACCTGCCGCTGGACGACGCCGAGGATCGCGGCGACTCCGCGCAGGCGCAGCGGCGAGATGGCGTCCGTGAGGCCGAGCCGGGCCGAGAAGTCGGCGGGGACGGCGAGCACCTCCTCGACGGTGACGCCGTCGAGGCCCGCGTGGAGGATTCCGGCGAAGCCGCGGGTCGTGGGCGACTCGTCCGGGGCCTCGAAGTGGAGCCGGACGCGGCCGTCCGCGATCTCGGTGGCGACGAAGAACGGCGTCTGGCACTCGTGCACGCGCTCGAGCCGGTCGGGGCTCCCGGCGAGGTCCGGCGGCATCGGCGGCAGCGAGTCGGCGTATTCGAGCAGCGTCTCGAGCTTGAGGTCGCGCGGCAGGTCGGCGAAGGTCTCGACGATCTCGTCCAGCCGCCCCGGGAGCGGCTCGGAGCTCACAGCGGCGGACGGATCGGCTGCCCGGGCCGCTCGATCGGGACGCCGACGGCGTTGCCCCACTCGACCCAGGAGCCGTCGTAGTTGCGGACGTTCCCGAAGCCGAGCAGGTGCGTGAGCACGAACCAGGTGTGCGAGGAGCGCTCGCCGATCCGGCAGTAGGCGATCACCTCGTCCTCGGAGCCCAGGCCGAGCTCCTCGAGGTAGATCCGCTGCAACTCGTCAGCGTTCTTGAAGGTGCCGTCGTCGTTCGCGGCCGTCTTCCAGGGCACGTTCGCCGCGCCGGGGATGTGGCCGCCGCGGAGCGCTCCCTCCTGCGGGTAGTCGGGCATGTGCAGGAGCTCGCCCGTGTACTCGCCGGGCGAGCGGACGTCGACGAGCCTGCCGCCGGCGCGTGCGTGCTCGAGCACGCGGTCGCGGAAGGCGCGGATGCGCGAGTCGTCGCGCTCGACGAGGGGATAGTCCGCCGGCTCCGGCTTCGGCACGTCCCGCGTGAGCCCGCGTCCCTCGGCGATCCACTTCTGGCGGCCGCCGTCGAGCAGCCGCGCGTCCGTGTGCCCGAAGAGCGAGGCGACCCAGAGCGCGTAGGCGGCCCACCAGTTGAAGTTGTCGCCGTAGAAGACGATCGTCGTGTCGCGCGAGATGCCCTTCTGGGACATCAGCCGCGCGAATCCCTCGGCGTCCACGTAGTCGCGCGCGACCGGGTCGTTGAGGTCGGTGTGCCAGTCGACCTTGACGGCACCCGGGATGTGGCCGGTCTCGTAGAGCAGCACGTCCTCGTCGGACTCCGCGACGACGACGTTCGGGTCGTCGAGGTGCGCGGCGAGCCACTCAGTGGTCACGAGCCGCTCGGGGTGCGCGTAGTCCTGCAGCTTCTGGGCCGGATCTGCTTCCACCGAAGTCTTTCTAGCAGACCGCCGTCGGGCTACGACGCGGCCGTCCCGCAGTGGACGACCGCCTCGATTTCGAGCAGCGCCTCCGGGTGCGCGAGCGCGCTCGCCTCGATGAGTGTGCTCGCCGGCCGCGCCTCGCCGAACCAGCGCTGCCGCGCCCGGTCGATCGCCTCGCGGTCGCCCATCCGGCGCACGTACACGCCGACCTTCATGACGTCGGCGAAGCCCGCGCCCGCGGCCTCCAGCACGAGGGCGAGGTTCGCGAGCACCTGCTCCGCCTGCGCCTCCGGGTCGTCGCCGCCGACGAGCGCGCCCGATGCGTCCAGGGGCAGGATCCCGGATACCCAGAGCGTCCCGTCTGCGCGGACCGCGTCGGTGTAGTGGCTGATCGGCTCCGGGAGCGCGCCCTCGAGCCGGAGACGCTCGATCACGACGCGAAGGCGTCGAGTACCCGGGCGCGGATCGGCGACGGGCTGAACCCGTTGCAGGGGTTGAGGTCCTGCGGGCACGCGGAGATGCCGACGATTGCGTCCATCAGCACCGCGAGCACGAGCCGGTCGCCGGGCTTGCCGGGCGGGACCTCGTTCCCGAACGTCCGGTCGGGGTGGATCGGAGCGTTCTGGAAGAAGTTGAACGGGTCCGGGATCTCCCACTCCTGGATCCCCCACGGCGCGTACGCCTCGGCGAGGTTCGCGCGGCAGCTTCGGTGCCCCTCGACTCCGTAGTCGATGACGTACCGTCGCGCGTCGCACATGGACGTGATCACGTCGTGACTGCGGACGTCGTCGTGCACGAGCTCGAACATCGGGCGGCGCCAGTTGCTCTCGAGCTTGTCGCCGACCTCGAGGCTCAGGCGCAGCGTCGCCGAGCGGGTGTGGCTCGTCGAGAGCCACTCGCGCCGGTCCTGCGCGGCGAAGGCGACGAAGTCCGCCACCTGTTGCCCCTCGACGTCCGTGATCTCGAGAAACTGCCCCGCGGAGACGGGGAACGCGGCGCCGTGGCCGCCGGGGATCAGCACCTCTGAGACCGTCGCGCTTGCGCTCGTGCTCATGCGTTGTCCTGCCTTTCGCGTCGTCGCCATTGACGTGAGCGATGGATGGTGTATCAAATACAACCCAGTCCGATCAATCCCCGAGAAGGGAGCGGAGCCATGTGGCGCATGGGTGTGGTGGGCCTGGCAGTCGTCGTCCTCGTCGCGGCCGGCTGCGGCGGCGGCAAGAGCGGGAGCGCGGGCACGACCGCTGCGGGCGTCACTGCGGCCGCGACGCAGAAGGTCGGCACGCTCGCGATCGCAAACTTCAACCCCTTCAGCGGCGGCGACGCCGACTTCGGCCCGGAGATGATGGCCGGCTGCATCCCTGCCGTGAAGCTGATCAACGAGGCAGGCGGCGTCCTCGGCAACCAGATGTCGTGCGTCGCCGTGGACACGCGCGGCGATCCGGCCGACGCCGTCCCCGCCGCGAGCAAGATGCTCGCCACGACCTCGCACCTCGTGGGCGTCCTCGGGCCGAGCGCCGACGAGGCGCAGGCGACCGCCCCGGTGATCGACGCCGCGAAGGTCCCGATGTTCGCGGATACGGGCGAGGCGGCGTTCGACAAGTCGAAGTACGCGTACTTCTACCGGCTCACCCCGGCGGACGACGTGAAAGGCTACGCGCTCGCGCAGTGGGCGCACGACAAGGGCTACACACGCGCGGCCGCCGTCTTCGGCGCCGACATCGGTGCCCAGTCCGACGTGCCGACGCTCCTCCGCGCCTTCCAGAAGCTCGGGGGCACGATCGTCTCGAACCAGAAGCTCGCGCTCGACCAGAGCTCGTACCGCACCGAGGTGACGAAGATGCTCGCGGCGAAGCCGCAGGTGATCTTCACCGAGGCGGACCCGCAGACCGACGCGACGTTCCTCAGCGAGCTGAAGCAGCTGCACGGGATGATCCCCGTGATCGGTACCGAAACGACGCTCCAGGCGAACTGGCTCAAGGCCGTCAGCGGCGCGGTCGGCTCGGCCGATCTTGCGAAGTACGTGACCGGCATGCAGCCGTACGCGCCGACGAACGGCGTTGCCTGGACGACGTACAACAAGGCGCTGCTCGCGTCCTCGAAGCAGGTGCCAAAGCCGTCCCAGTGGTCGGGCGACCCGTACACGATGACCTATTACGATGGAGTGAACCTGGTCGCGCTTGCGGTCGTCGCGTCCAAGTCCGTCCAGCCCGCAACCTTCGCGCCCTGGATCGTCAAGCTGACGCGGAAGTCGCCCGGCGCCACGACCGTCTACTCGTACGCGCAGGGCGAGAAGGCGCTCGCGGCCGGGAAGACGATCCGGTATGTCGGCGCCGGCGGCGAGATCGCCTTCGACAAGTGGCACAACTCGTCGGGTGCCTTCGAGGCGGCACGCTCGGTCAACGGCAAGGTGAAGATCGTCGGAACGGTGACGGCCGAGCAGATCGCGGCGCTGAGCAAGTAGCCGCGGTGAGCCTCCTCGTCCCCTCGCTCGGCTTCGGGATCGTCACCGCGTCGATCCTCGCGGTCGCGGCCGTCGGCTTCACCCTCCAGTTCGGCGTCACGAACATCCTCAACCTCGCCTACGGCGACGTGATGACGGCGTCCGCGTTCGTCGCGTACCTCGCGACGAAGCACGGCGCGGGGATCTGGCTCGCGGTCGCCTGCTGCGCGGCGTTCGGCGCCGTGTTCTCGATGCTGCTGAACCGGCTGCTCTACATCCCGTTCGTCCGCCACGGCACGAAGCTCTTCGGGATGATCATCGTGACGATTGCGGTCAGCCTGATCCTCCAGAACGGGCTGCAGGCGATCTGGGGGCCGAGCTTCTTCAGCCTCACCTTCTCGCCCGGCCGCTCGTACCACATCAGCTCGATGATCTTCACGAGCTCGCAGTTCGGGATCATGGGGATCGCCGTCGTCGCGATGGTCGCGATCTGGGCGATGCTCCGCTTCACGAAGCTCGGGAAGGCGATGCGCGCGACCGCCTCCGACCCGGTGCTCGCGCGGAGCTGCGGGATCGCCACAGACCGGGTGATCGATGTCGCGTGGCTGATCTCCGGCGCGCTGTGTGGGGTCGCGGGCGTCGCGCTGGCGATGAACGTGACGAGCTTCACCTCGACGACCGGCGGCCAGTTCCTCATCGCGATCGTCGCGGCGGCCGTGTTAGGGGGCGTCGGCCAGCCGTACGGGGCGATGCTGGGCGCGCTGACGATCGGGCTCTCGAGCGAGGTCGCGGCGGGGCTGATCGCGCCTGCCTACAAGGAGGTCGTCGCCTTCGCCGTGCTGGTGGTCGTGCTGCTCTTTCGGCCGCAGGGGATCTTCTCGGAAGTCGCCACGCAGAAGGAGGTGGCAGCGTGAGCGCGCCGTGGCAGTTCTACGTCTCCACGCTGGTGATCTACCTCGGGGTGGACATCATGGCCGTGTGGGGCCTCAATCTCCAGTATGGCGTCGCCGGGATCAGCAACTTCGCCTACATCGTCTTCCAGGCCGCGGGCGCGTACACCGCGGCGGTGCTGACGATCGGTCCGTCGAGCTCGTCGATGTTCCAGCAGTACGTCGGCGGCGCGCACCTGCCGTTCCCGCTGCCGATCCTCGCGGCCGGGATTGTCGGCGGCCTGCTCTCGGTGTTGATCGGTCTCGTCGGGATCCGCCGACTGCGCACCGACTACCAGGCGATGGTGATGCTCGTCATCTCGCTGACCGCGACGTACGTCGCGACGAACGCGACCGGGCTCGTGAACGGGCCTGCGGGCCTGTCGCTCGTACCGAAGCCGCTCGAGGGCGAGCTGAACCTGAGCCTGCTGCGCTACCAGTGGTTCTACGTCGGGTTCACCGCGTTCTTCTGCCTCATCGTCTACTTCTTCATCCGCCGCGTCACCGGGTCGCCACTAGGCCGTGCGATGCGGGCGGTGCGCGACAATGAGGACGCCGCAGCAGCGCTGGGGAAGAACGTCTTCGGCCTGCGGATGACGGCGTTCGTGATCGGCGGCGCGGTCGCCGGCGTGAGCGGCGCGATCTTCGTCGAGTTCCTCGGCGCGTGGTCGCCGGGCGGCTGGCTCTACCCGGAGACGTTCGTCTTCTTCACCGCGATCCTGGTCGGGGGTACGGGCAACAATCTCGGCGTCGCCGTCGGGGCGCTGCTCGTCCCGATCGGCTTCCTCGAATCGACGCGCTTCCTGCCGAACATCGGCTACCCGGGCTTCGTGGACGCGCTCCAATGGATGGCGGTCGGGGTGCTCGCGCTCGTCTTCCTCTGGTTCTGGCCGCGCGGCGTCGTGCCCGAGCGGCGACGCCGCTTTCCGCGGCCGGAGCCCGGGTCGTGAGCGGCGCGCTGCTGGAGGTGCGCGACCTCGCCAGGAGCTTCGGCGGCGTTCGGGCGGTGGACGGCGTCTCCTTCGATGTCGAGGCGGGCTCGGTCACGGGGCTGATCGGCCCGAACGGCGCCGGCAAGTCGACCGCGCTGGGGATGATCGCGGGCGCGATCGACCCGAGCGGCGGGGCGGTCGTCTTCGACGGCAGGGATGTCACCGGGGCGGCGCCGATGGCCGTCGCCCGGCGCGGCCTGATTCGCACCTTCCAGATCTCGAGCGAGTTCGCACGCCTGACCGTGCTCGAGAACCTGCTCGTCGGGGCGCCCGGCCACCCGGGCGAGTCGCTCGTCGGCTCGCTCGTCCTGGGCGGTCGAGCGTGGAAGGCGCGAGAGCGCGAACTCGTCGTCCGCGCTCGCGAGCTGCTCGCCCGGTTCGAGATGCAGGATCAGGAAGACGAGTACGCCGGCAACCTCAGTGGCGGGCAGAAGCGCCTGCTCGAGATCATGCGTGGCCTGATGGCGGCGCCGAAGCTCCTCCTGCTCGACGAGCCGATGGCCGGCGTGAACCCGACGCTGGCGCGGAAGATCGAGGGCCATCTGCGCGCGCTCAGCGACGACGGCCTGACGATGCTGATGGTCGAGCACGAGCTCGGCGTCGTCGAGCGGCTCTGCGACCACGTGATCGTGATGGCGCAGGGAAAGGTGATCTCCGAGGGCACGATGGAGTCGGTGCGGAAGAGCCAGGAGGTGCTCGATGCGTACCTCGTCGGCTGAACGCCCCGAGCCTGTGCTCGTCGTCGAGGGCCTCGTCGCCGGCTACGGCGGCGCGCCGATCGTCCACGGTGCAGACGTGAGCGTCGGCGCCGGCGAGGTGGCGACGATCGTCGGCCCGAACGGCGCTGGCAAGAGCACGCTCCTGAAGGCGGTCACGGGCCAGGTCGAGGTGATGGGCGGCTCGGTGACGCTCGCGGGCGAGCAGGTGACGGGGCTGCCGGGCGAGAAGCTCGCGCGCCGCGGGATCGGTTTCGTCCCGCAGGCGAAGGATGTCTTCGACACGCTGACCGTGGAGGAGAACCTCGAGATGGGCGGCTACCTCCTCGGGCGCTCGGAGCTTGCGCCGCGGCTCGCCGAGGTGCTCGCGGTCTTCCCCGCGCTCGCCGAGATGCGTGGCCGCCGCGCGAGCAAGCTCAGCGGCGGCGAGCGGAAGATGCTGGCGATTGCGCGTGTCCTCATGCTGCGTCCGAGCGTCGTGATCCTCGACGAGCCGACGTCGAACCTCTCGCCGGCGCTCGCGCGCGAGGTGCTCGAGGGGCAGGTGCGTGCGCTCGCCGCCGCGGGGTCGGCGGTGCTGCTCGTCGAGCAGAAGGCGAAGGAGGCGCTCGCCGTCGGCGACTGGGGCTACGTGCTCGTCGCCGGCCTCGTCACCGTGTCGGGCCCCGCGGCGGAGCTGCTCGCGCGGGAGGACATCGGCGAGCTCTTCCTCGGGCGGGAGGCGGTCGCCTGATGCGCGCCTATGCGAGCAAGGGCGACATCGTCACGGAGTCGCTTCGCGACATGATCGCGCGAGGCGAGCTCGCCCCCGGGACGCTCCTCCGGCAGCGTGAGCTCGCGCAGCGGTTCGAGGTGAGCCCGACCCCCGTGCGCGAGGCGCTGCGCCGGCTCGAGTCGGAGGGGCTCGTCAGCTATGACGTCCACCGCGGCTCGCGCGTCGCGACGACCGACCTCGAGGAGCAGGAGGAGAACTTCCGCATCCTCGCCGCGCTCGAGTCGCTCGCTTCCTCGCTGGCCGTTGCGAAGCTGACCGACGCCGACCTCGAGGAGATCCGCGAACTCGAGGCGCGCTTCGCCGAATGCGCGGAGGACGATCCGGCGCTGAAGGAGGCCAACCGTGCCTTCCACTTCCGGACCTACGAGTGCGCCCGCTCGCCGCTGCTGCTTTCGCTGATGCGCGTGCTGTGGCGTGCATTCCCCAACGGCCCGCAGTGCTGGCGGCCGCACGACGAGTCGGTGGAGCAGCACCAGCGGCTCGTGGCCGCGCTCGCGGCGCGGGACGCCGGCGCCGCCGCGGAGATCACGCGCGAGCACGTGCTCGGCAGCATCGACTGGATGCGCTCGAAGGCGTCGGCGGACGGCGGCGCCGTGGTGGAGACGCCGCCGGCCGCTCGGAAGGGGCGCTAGCCGGCCGACGTGTCGGTCTGCCAGAGGCCGAACTCGTTCCCGTGCGGGTCGCTGCACGTGGAGAACCAGCCCATGGACGGCACCGGCATCGGGTCGCCAGCCTCGCCGCCGAGCTCCTTCACGCGCGCGGCGCCGGCCTTGATGTCGTCGACGTCGAAGTAGGCGCGGGCGCCCTTCTTGCCCGGCTCCATGTTCGTGACCGCCACGCCCTGGTCGTCGCTCACGCGGGCCATGTGGTACTCCCCCGAGCCGCCGGGGAACGACTCGAAGTGCCACCCGAAGAGCCCGCCCCAGAACTCGCGCCCCTGCGCGGTGTCGTCCGCCGGGATCTCGATGTGCACGATCTTGCCGGCCATGCGCTTCTCCTCTCGCCTCGCGGGACGGGCGCTCGGGGCCCGCCTGGTGGGGAAGATAGACCTGCCGGCGCCGAAGACGTCATCGGTCGGGCAAGCTTGCGCCGATGGACGCCTCGCCCGTGGAGCTGCGCGTGCTCGGCTGCCTGATCGAGAAGCAGCGGACGACGCCCGACCAGTACCCGCTCTCGCTGAACGCGCTGCGGCTCGCCTGCAACCAGTCCACGAACCGGGAGCCGGTGATGGAGCTGGACGAGCACGAGGTCCGTGAGGCGCTGAACCGGCTCGGCGACCGCGGCTGGACGCGCCTGGCGAGCGGCCCCGGCAGCCGCGCCGCGAAGTTCCGGCACCTGTTCGGCGAGGCGATGCACGTGGACGACGCGGAGATCTCGCTGCTCGCGGTGCTGATGCTGCGCGGCGCGCAGACGGTCGCGGAGCTGCGCCAGCGGAGCGAGCGCCTGCACCGCTTCGAGGCGGCGCCGGAGGTGGAGCAGACGCTGGAGCGGCTGGCGGGCCGGGAGCTCGTGGAGCGGCAGGCGCGCCGCCCGGGCGAGCGCGAGGAGCGCTGGCGCCACCTGCTCGGCCGCGACGAGGCGGCGCCCGCCGCCGCGGGCCGGCCCGCGGCTCCCGCGACCGGCGCGGTCGAGCTGGACGAGCGCGTCGCGCGGATCGAGAGCCAGATCGAGGAGATCGTCGCGGCGCTCGAGCGCGGCGGCCTGCTCGGGTGATCGTGAGCCGAGCGGTCGTTCTCCTGAGCGGCGGCCTCGACTCGGCGACCGCGCTCGCGGTGGCCCGTGACGAGGGCTACGAGACCTACGCGCTGAGTGTTCGCTACGGGCAGCGCCACGAGGCCGAGCTCGAGGCTGCGGCGCGGGTGGCGGCCGCGCTCGGCGCGCGGCGCCACCTCGTCGTCTCGGCCGACCTCGGCGCGTTCGGCGGCTCGGCGCTGACCGGCGACACGGCGGTGCCGAAGGACCAGCCGCTGGCGGAGATCGGCGCCGAGATCCCGGTGACCTACGTGCCGGCGCGGAACACGGTGCTGCTCTCGCTCGCGCTCGCCTGGGCGGAGACGCTCGAGGCCGACGACGTCTTCGTGGGCGTGACCGCGGTGGACTACAGCGGCTACCCGGACTGCCGCCCGGAGTACGTGCGCGCGTTCGAGGCGATGGCGAACCTCGCGACGAAGGCGGCGGTCGAGGAGGGTCGCCGCCTGCGGATCCACACGCCGCTGATCGACCTCGACAAGGCGGCGATCATCCGCCTCGGCGCCGGCCTCGGCGTCGACTACGGGCTGACGTCGAGCTGCTACGACCCGGTCGCCGGCGGCTCCCCGTGCGGGCGCTGCGACGCGTGCCTGCTCCGCCGGGAGGGTTTCCGGCGGGCCGGGCTCGCCGATCCGCTGCGCTACCCGGCGTAGGCGCCGGTCAGTCCGCGGCGGCGCGGCGAGCGACGTCGCCGATGAGCGCGGCGAGCTCCTGCGGGCGCGACCACATCGGCCAGTGGCTCGTCGGCAGGTCGACCCAGGTCACGTCGCGCAGCTCGGCGAGGCCGCCGAGCCAGGTGTAGCCCTCGGCGATCGCGGCCTTGACCTGCTCCGACGGGAACCCGGTGCAGATGACGGTGCTCGGCACGTCGAAACGCGCGTCGTTCCGCAGCTCGGCGGCCTCGCGCACCGCGGCGCCCGGCTCGGGGACGGCCCGGCGCCGGAACGTCGCGAGCTGCTCCTCGCTCAGCCCGTCGAGGTTCTCCTCCGCCGCGAGGTCCTCCGGCGAGGGCAGCGGCAGCTCGACACCCTCGAAGCTCGGGTCGAGCGCGCCCGAGGCCGGCGCCGAGTCGACGTAGACCATGGCCGCGATCCGCTCCGGGAGGCGGTCGCTCGCGCCGTAGCCGGAGGCCCCGGCGCCGCTGTGCACGGCGAGCACGACGGGAGCGCCCGCCGCCTCGACCGCGGCGCAGATCGCGTCGACGTGGCCGGCCATCGTGATCGCGGAGCGGTCGGCGTCGACCGACTCGAGGCCGGGCAGCGTCAGCGCCGTGACGTCGTGGCCGTCGGCGCGCAGCGCGGCCGCGACCTCGTCCCACGCCCACGCGCCGAGCCAGAAGCCAGGAACGAGGACGATCGGCGCGGGGCTCATCTAGCCGCCGAGCAGCTCGATCGTGTCCGAGAAGCTGCCGAGCAGCGCGGGGAAGTCGAACTCCGGCAGCTGCGCGAGCGACTCGACGGGGAAGTGGTCCTCGTAGAGCGGGTAGAAGCCGCCCGGCGGCGAGGGCAGCACGTGGATGCCGGTCAGCCCGGCCTCGCGGTAGCGCTCGATCTGCTCGCGGACGCGCTCGGCGCTGCCGGCCATCACGAGCGCGGCCGCCATCTCGTCCGAGACCTGGGCGACGGCGCCGCGCAGGTCGCCGGCGCGGACGCGCTCCCCGATCGCCTCCGCCTCGGCGCCGAAGCCGGCGGCTCGGGCGCTCTCGAGGTAGGCGGGCGCCGAGCCGAGCGCGCTCGCGTACATCATCACCTGCCCCTTCGCCAGCTCGAGCCCGCTGTCGTCGCGCGTGACGACGGCCGGGAAGCCGACGGTCGCGTCGAAGCCGTCGAGCGAGCGGCCGGAGCGCTCGGCGCCGCGGCGGAGCGCGGGCATCGTCACGTCGCGGACGTACTCGACCGACTGGAACCAGCCGGCGATCCCGTCGGCGAGCTCGCCCGCGAGCTCGATCATGCGCGGCCCGTTCGCCGCGATGTAGATCTTCGGCGGCGGCGGCGGCAGCTCCATGTCGAGGTGGAAGTTGCGGACGGAGAAGACCTCGCCCTCGTGGTTGACGAGCCCGCCCGCGAAGGCGGCGCGCAGGATGGTGACGAAGTCGCGCATCGCCTCGACCGGCTTGCGGTACTCCTGGCCGTGCCAGCCCTGGACGTAGCCACGCGCCTGGACGCCGAGCCCGAGCAAGAGGCGCCCGCCGGAGAGCTGGTGGAGCGTCGCCGCCTGGAGCGCCATCGTCACCGCGGAGCGCGACCAGATCCCGACGACCCCGGTGCCGATCCCGACCCGCTCGGTCTGGAGCGCGGCGGCGGTCGCGGGCCCGAACGAGTCGGCGAAGGTGATCTCCGGGAACCAGCAGCTCCGGAACCCGGCCCCCTCGGCGCGCGTCGCGTATGTCGATCGCGAGCTGCGCGGGCAGCGCGGTCAGGAAGAGGCCGAGGCCGTTGTCGGAAGCCATCGCGGCGACGCTACCGCACCGTTGGCGAGGGGGCAATCGGGCGCTGCGTCAGGCGGCCGGCGGGTCGGTCTGCCAGAGCCCGAACTCGTTGCCGTGCGGGTCGCGGCAGGTCGCGAACCAGCCCATGCCCGGCACGGGCATCGGGTCGTCCGCCTCGCCGCCGAGCTCCTTCACGCGGGGCGCGCCGGCGTTGATGTCGTCGACGTCGAAGTACGTGCGCATCCCGCGCTTGCCGGGCTCCATGTTCGTTACCACTGCGCCCGACGCGTTGTCGACGCGGGCCATGTGGTACTCGGACGGCTCGGGGAACGCCTGGAACTCCCAGCCGAAGAGCGAGCCGTAGAACGCGACCCCGGCACCGGTGTCGTCGGCGGGGATCTCGATGTGCACGAAGTGGGTCATGCCGTGTCCTCTCGGTCGTGCTCGGCGGAGTCCGTCGCTCCGCCGTGGTTGAGATGCAGACAGCCGCACGAGGCGGAACTCATCGGTCACGGGCGCCACCGCCTTGGCACGCGGCGTGTCCTGGTCGGACACTCTTGCGCGGCGGGCCTACGATGTCCTGATGGCAGAGCTTCTGCGCGAGGCGCGGCTCGCACGCCTCAGGTGCCGCGAGTCGTTAGCCGACATGTCGACTCCGTGGTCGTTCCTTCGAACCTGGACGTGCCTGCTTCTCGAGTCGAGCCGGAAGATCGCACAGGATCGGCGGCACGCGAGGCTGTTCTCTGTGGTCGCTACACAACCGACGGCTGAGGACAGGGAGTGGGAAGAGGCAACGCTGCGGTTGGCAGGCGATCGGTGGGCGCGGGACTAAAACGACCGGCTCGACGGTGGTCGAGGTGCTGCTGAACGTATTCCACCAGGAACAGCTCCCGGCGTGTGAGCGAGCGCGCGCGAAGGGCGTCGGCGCGATCGCAGAGGTCCCCCTCGACTCGGGCTGGCTGACGGGCAAGTAGCGGGCGGACAGCGGATTCGAGGGGGTGCGCAGCCGCTGGACGCCGGAGCAGCTCGCGCAGCGGGCGGAGCTCGCGGATGACTTCGAGGCGCTGCTGCCGGAGGGGATGAGCACCACGCACGGGGCGCTCGGGTTCCCGCTCGCGCAGAAGTCGGCTGAGCAGCGTGATCCCTGGCGCGAAGTCGGTTGCGCCCGCCCGAGACAGCGCCTGTCTAATGGATCTCGCCCCCGCCTGGTCGGTCGCCGAGATCAGTTCGCTCTCGTACGAGCAGTTGCAGGGCCTGCCGCAAGATTGGTGAAGGAGTGCTCACGTCCTGATCGGTCGAGTCTCGCTCGGACAATTTCTTACTGCTCCATGCGGTTTTACGATCAGCTACGTGAGAACCGCCGCCGCAAGCGTGAGCTACATACAGAATGTTGTTCGCGCGGCAATCCGGTTGGCCGTCGCGCCGACTAGCGCGCAGCCCGCGGGGAGGCTATAAGTCGTTGCGCCGCGTCACCCTCCTCGAGAAGGACATCCCTATGGAAGACATCGACATCAAGCGGACGGTCTTCAGCGTCGCTGACTTCCTCGACTGGCAGACGCAAGACTCTCTCGAGCTCAATCCTCCGTTTCAGCGGCGTTCAGTATGGCGTGCAGGCGCGAAGTCGTTCCTCGTTGACACGGTTGTGCGCGGTCTGCCGACGCCTCTCATCTTCATTCGTGAGCGCATCGATCTCGAGACCCTTCGACACGTTCGAGAAGTGATCGATGGCCAGCAGCGGCTCCGGACGCTCATCGGGTTCATAGATGAGAAGGCTCTTGCCGACTTCGAGCCTGAGCGTGACAGGTTCACGGTGCGTCGTGAACATAATCGTGCTATGTCTGGGAAAACCTTCAAGCAACTCGATGCCGAGATACGGGGGCGCATCCTTGGCTATCAGTTCAGCACTCACGTTCTTCCGAGCAGTATGGAAGACAGAGATATTCTGGCGATCTTCCAGCGCCTGAACTCGACTGGGACGCCTTTGAACAAACAGGAGTTGAGAAACGCGAAGTACTTCGGTGCCTTCAAGACGCTCATGTACCAACTCGCATACGAGCAGCTCGAGCGGTGGCTCTCGTGGCAGATTTTCAATGAGGACCAGATTTCACGGATGGATGAGGTCGAGTTCACCAGCGACCTTGCGCGTAACATGCTCGAAGGGGTAGCGGGACGAAGCCACGTCGGCCTGAACAGGCTTTACGATCAATACGACGGCAGCTTCGGCGGAGGCACAGAGTTCGCTCGTCGTTTTAGGAAGACGATGGACACCATCGATGATGTCCTGGGGACTGAGATTGCGCGTACCGTCTTCAGCGGCCAGGTGTACTTCTTCACGCTCTTCACCTTCGTTTATGACCGCTTGTACGGGCTGGGTTCGGCGCTGGAGAAGAAGGCGCCCGCAAGTTTGCGGTCCGGTATTCGTGAGGCGCTTCTTGAAGCGAGTACGAACTTCCGGACTGCGAATGTGCCCGACGCGGTTCTGGACGCGGTTCAGCGCGCGTCCGCAGACTACGGCCGTCGGGTGACCCGCTTGGCGTATCTCGGCGAGGTCTGCGATGCCCGCCGCCGCCACTAAGGTCTCGCGAGAAGTCGCCGCTCGGGCGCGCGGTCTTAATGCGTATGTCGGACGGATGGAGAAGCTCTTCGGGACTAAGGCGATAAGCCGCGTTGACATCAACAGAACCTATGCCGGGGCATGCTTGGGTTTCTGCACATATGCGGAGCGCTCGCTCGAGCGCCTCTTTCTAGGACTACTCATGCGACGCTTCGTGCACGAGGCGGCCGCCGTACAACCTCTCGTTGACATCAGATCCGATCGAGTAGCGCGCGCGGTGGTTAACGGCGGGCGGAAGTACGTCGACTGGCTTCCCTATGATCAGTTCACGGAGCCGCGGGCGGAGGCGTTTCTTTCGCGTGGACTACCTTTCACCGCCATGAACAAGGATGACCGCAAAGCCCTTCAGCGACTCTTTGTTCTAAGGAACGCGATCGCCCACGAAAGCAAGCACTCCCTCCGGCAGTTTCATGCCCACTTCACTGACGGGAAGGCTTTGTCAGGCGACCAGCTCACGCCGGCTGGGTACCTGCGTGGTCGTCACAGCGCGGATCAGACGCGATTCTCCTACACGCTCGCCGAGGCTGTGGACATCTTCCGCCGGCTTTGCGGCGGCCAGATCACCAGTGGTGTCTAGGCCTGCGGAATCCGAGCCTCGAGCGCGGCGGTGACGGCCTCGCGCACGGGCTCGAGCTCGATCCGGTCGAGCACGTCCTGGAAGAAGCCGCGCACGATCAGGCGCTCCGCCTCCGCTTTCGGCAGGCCGCGGCTCATCAGGTAGAAGAGATCCTCCCGGTCCACGCGGCCGACGGTGGCGCCGTGGGTGCAGCGGACGTCGTTCGCCAGGATCTCGAGGCCCGGGATCGGCACGGCGTGCGTCGTCGGGCTGAGCATCAGGTTCCGGCACTCCTGGTACGCGTTCGTCTTCTGCGCGTTCGGCTCGACGCGGATCATCCCGCGCCACACCGCGGTCGCGTGGTCGCGCAGCGCGCCCTTGAAGGCGAAGTCGCTCGTGCAGTCCGGGGCGATGTGCTCCTGGAAGGTGTCGAAGTCGAGGTGCTGCGTCCCGTCGGCGAAGTACGCGCCGGTCACGCGCGAGGTGGCGCCGCGGCCGTTGAGGTCGTTCTGGATCCGCGTCTTGCCCTTCTTCGAGCCGAAGCCGCCGGCGACCCAGTCGAGCTCCGCGTCCCGCTCGACGCGCGCATGGTGGTTCGCGAAGTGCCACGTCTCCTGCGAGAGGTTCTGCAGCGAGACGTACTCGAGCTTCGCGGCCGGCTCGACGAAGAGCTCCGTGACCGCGTTCGAGTACGCCTCCGTGTCGGGCGACGGCGACGCGTACTCCTCGATCAGCGAGGCCCGCGCGCCCTCCTCCGCGACGACGACGAGGCGCCAGAACGTCTGGCCGGTGACCGCGATCCGCACGTAGAGCGGCTTCTCGAGCACGACGCCCTTCGGCACCACGACGAGCAGCCCGTGCTTCCACATCGCCGCGTTGTGCGCCGCGAACTTCTCGTCCCAGCCGACGAGCGAGTACAGCCGCTCGTCGTCCTCCGGGAGCGGCGCGAACGTGACGCCCTCGGGCGCCTTCGCGATCTCGATCCCGTCCGCGGTCACGGTCGCGTAGCCGGACGACGTCGAGGTCGAGCATCGTCTCGATCTCGGCCGTGGCCGCGCCCGCGAACGACTCCGGGTCGAACCCGGCGAGGTCGGTGAAGCGCCAGTGCTCCTCGGTCGTGTCCGGGATCGGCAGCCGCTCGTAGGCGGCGAGTGCGTCAGCTCTGCTCATCAGGGCGTGCTCCCGTCGGGGTAAGGCGCGTAGCGGTGGTGGAGGAGGATGCGGTTGCCGGCGGGATCGTTGACGCCGAGGCCCTTGCAGACGCCGGAGTCCCACGGCTCGGCGCACTCGACGCCCGCCGCGTCGAGCGCCGCCTTTGCCGCGTCCACGTCTGCGACCCGCAGCGCGATCGTCGAGGGCGGCAGCGGCGCGAACTCGTACTCGTGGGTGTGCGGCGTCATCACCGCGAGCGTGACGTTCCCGGCCTCGTACTCGAGCCAGTCGTCGCCCGGCGAGTTCGGGTTCTTCGGGAGGCCGAGGACGCGGCCGTAGAAGTCGGCCGACTGCTCGATGTCCGTCGCGGGCACGCGGACGTAGTCGACGCGCTGGACCTCGATCACGGCGCGTACCTCCGGTGGAGCATCAGCGCGTTCCCGTCGGGATCGCGGAAGAACGCCATGTGGCAGACGCTCGTGTCGAGGATGTCGCCCTCGAACTCGACGCCCTTCGCCTCGAGCTCGGCACGCGCCGCCGCGACGTCGGGCACCCGCAGGGCGACGTGCGCCGAGTGCGGCGCCGAGAACGACGAGCCGATCTGCTCCATGTCGAGCAGGTAGACGCTCACGTTCTCGCCGAGCTGGAACTCGGGGAAGCCGCCGGTCGAGATCTTGGGCAGGCCGAGCGTCTCCTCGTAGAACCGCGTCGCCCGCTCCATGTCCGTGACCGGGACGGAGATGAAGTCCGTCCGCTCGACGATCAACCGACCGAGCCCTCCATCTGCAGCTGGATCAGCCGGTTCATCTCGACCGCGTACTCGAGCGGCAGCTCCTTCGTGATCGGCTCGACGAAGCCGGAGACGATCATCGCGCTCGCCTCGGACTCCGAGAGCCCGCGCGACATGAGGTAGAAGAGCTGCTCCTCGCCGATCTTGGAGACGGTCGCCTCGTGGCCGATGTCGACCTCGTCCTCCTCGATCTTGATGTACGGGTAGGTGTCCGAGCGCGACTCCTCGTCGAGGATCAGCGCGTCGCAGACGACCTTCGACTTCGCCCCGGTCGCGCCCTTCGCCACCTCGAGCAGCCCGCGGTAGCCGGCGCGGCCGCCGCTCTTCGAGATCGACTTGGACGTGATCACCGACGTCGTCTTCGGCGCCACGTGGACGGCCTTGCCGCCCGCGTCCTGGTGCTGGCCCTTGCCGGCGAACGCGATCGACAGCACCTCGCCGTGCGCCCGCTCGCCCATCAGCCAGATCGCCGGGTACTTCATCGTCAGCTTCGAGCCGAGGTTCCCGTCGACCCACTCCATCGTCGCGTCCTCGTAGGCGACGGCGCGCTTGGTGACGAGGTTGTAGACGTTGTTCGACCAGTTCTGGATCGTCGTGTAGCGGCAGCGGCCGCCCTTCTTGACGACGATCTCGACGACCGCCGCTGTGCAGCGAGTCGGTCGAGTAGATCGGCGCCGTGCAGCCCTCGACGTAGTGCACGTAGGCGCCCTCGTCGACGATGATCAGCGTCCGCTCGAACTGGCCCATGTTCTCGGCGTTGATCCGGAAGTAGGCCTGGAGCGGCATCTCGATCTGCACGCCCGGCGGCACGTAGATGAACGAGCCGCCCGACCAGACGGCCGAGTTCAGCGCCGCGAACTTGTTGTCGTTCTGCGGGATGATCGTCCCGAAGTACTGCTTGAAGACGTCCTCGTGCTCGCGCAGGGCGGTGTCCGTGTCGAGGAAGATCACGCCCTTCGCGGTCAGGTCCTCCTGGAGCTTGTGGTAGACGACCTCGGACTCGTACTGCGCGCCGACGCCGGCGAGGTACTTCTTCTCCGCCTCCGGGATGCCGAGCTTGTCCCAGGTGTCCTTGATGTCGGCCGGCAGGTCCTCCCAGGAGTTGGCCTGGTTCTCGGTCGGCTTGATGTAGTAGAAGATGTTCTCGAAGTCGATGTCGCCGAGGTTCCCGCCCCACTCGGGCAGCGGACGGGCGATGAAGTAGTCGAGGCTGCGGTGCCGGAACTTGCGCATCCAGTCCGGCTCGTTCTTGTGCGAGGAGATGGCGTCGACGAGCTCGTGCGAGAGCCCGCGGCCCGACTTGAAGAAGTAGTTCTCGTCGGCGTGGAAGCCGTACTTGATCGCGTAGTCGGAGCCGATCCCCTGGACGATCTCGGTCTCGGTCTGAGCCATTACGCCGGCACCTCCTCGTAGGGCACGTAGCCCTCCTGCTCGAGCTTCTTCGCCAGCTCGGCGCCGCCTTCCTCGACGATCCGTCCGCCGACGAAGACGTGCACCTTGTCGGGCGTGATGTAGTCGAGGATCCGCTGGTAGTGCGTGATCACGAGCGCGCCCATCTCCGGGCCGACGAGCTCCTTCACGCCGCCCGCGACGACCCGCAGCGCGTCGATGTCGAGGCCGGAGTCGGTCTCGTCGAGCACCGCGATGCGCGGCTTCAGCATCGCCATCTGCAGGATCTCCACGCGCTTCTTCTCGCCGCCGGAGAAGCCGTCGTTGAGGTAGCGCGAGGCGAGCTCGCGGCTGACCTTGAGCCGGTCCATCTGGCCGAGCAGCTCCTTGCGGAACTCCGGGATCGGCATCGGGCTCTCGACGCCGCCGTTGCGGGCCTTGCGCGTCGCGTTGATCGCGCTGCGCAGGAAGCTCGTCACCGTGACGCCCGGGATCGCGTGCGGGTACTGGAACGCGAGGAAGAGGCCGCGCTGCGCGCGCTCGTCCGCCCCGAGCTCCGTCGACGTTCTCGCCGTCGAAGATCAGCTTGCCCTCGGTGATCTCGTAGGACGGGTGGCCCATGATCGCGTAGGCGAGCGTGCACTTGCCGGAGCCGTTCGGCCCCATGATCGCGTGTACCTCGTTCGTGTCGACCTCGAGGTCGACGCCCTTGACGATCTCGGTCCCGTCCTCGAGGGCGACGTGCAGATTCTCCAGCTTCAGCAATGCCACGTAGTCGTAACCTCTTTTCAGAAATAGCGGGGCTTTTGCCCCGCACAACCACCGGGGGCCAGTCTAGCGGACGCCCGTCCGCCCCGGGCCCCGTGAGACGGCCAGCTCAACGGATCCTGCGGCGGACGGAGCGCCCTCTGGGCCGTCGTGCCCCGCCGGCGGGTGACCAAACGACCCGCCGGTTGGCGACTCGGGGGAAACGCGGCTACGATCGGTGCATGGGAAACATTGGCCCTTGGGAGATCATCCTCCTGCTCCTGCTCGCGCTGCTGCTCTTCGGCGCGAAGAGGCTGCCGGAGATCGGTCGCTCGCTCGGGTCGGGGATGCGGGAGTTCAAGGACTCGGTGAGCGGCGTGAAGAACGACGTCTCGCTGCCCACTGAGCTGACCTCCGCTTCGACCGACTCGGAGCCGGCGTCGGTCGCTCCCCGCGAGCACGACACGGTCTAGGCCGGCATGAAGCGGTTGCCGCGTCGCCTGAAATACGGCGAGGAGGCGACGCTTGTCGAGCACCTGGAGGAGCTGCGGCAGCGGCTCTTCGTCTGCCTGGGCGCGCTCCTGCTCGCGTTCATCGTCGCGTTCGTGCTGCACCGGCACCTGCTCCAGCTGCTCAACTCGCCGCTGCCGAAGTCGATCGGCAAGCCGACGACGCTGAGCGTCGCCGAGCCGTTCATGACCGCGATGTGGGTCAGCCTCTACGCGGCCGCGCTGCTCACGCTGCCGGTCTTCCTCTGGCAGACGTGGTCGTTCTTCATGCCGGCCGTGGACGACCGGCACTCGCGCACGATGGCGATGTTCGTCTCCTTCGCCGCCGTCCTGCTGGTCGGCGGCGTCCTCTTCGGCTACTACCTCGCGCTGCCGGCCGCGGTGCACTTCCTGACGAGCTACGACTCCAACCAGTTCAACATCATCGTGCGGGCGCGCGACTACTACTCGTTCTCGGCGATGGTGCTGCTCGCGATGGGGATCGTCTTCGAGCTGCCGATGTTCGTGCTCGGAGCCGTCCGGCTGGGGATCGTCTCGACGGCGAAGCTCCGGCGCACCCGTCGCATGGGCTACTTCATCGTCGCGGCCGTCGGGGTCGCGCTGCCGGGCGTGGACCCGGTCACGACGATCCTCGAGACGATCCCGCTGTGGGTGCTGTACGAGCTGTCGATCTGGCTCTCGATCCTCGTCGAGCGCCGTGCGCCCTCGCCGGTGACGGCATCCGACACCCCCGGCTCCTGATCGCTACTCTGGTCGCTCGATGGCGAGGGCGGCGGTCAAGGCCAAGCAGCAGCAGGGGAAGGCGCAGCCGAAGGCCGCGCCGCGGCGGCCGCGTCGCCGCGGGCATGCGTCCGGCGGCAACCCGAACCAGCAGCTCTTCTTCTCGCGCCTGCGCCGCCAGGCGAAGTTCATGTACGTCCTCCTCGCGGTGCTGTTCGCGGTCACCTTCGCGTTCCTCGGCGTCGGCACCGGGACGAGCGGCCTCAGCGACCTCTTCAACGGCGTCAGCCTCTTCGGCGGCCACAGCGGGGACGCGGTGGCGAAGGCCGAGACGTACATCCAGAAGCACCCGAACGAGGCGAAGGGCTACCGCGACCTCGCCACGGCGTACGAGGCGAAGGGCGACACGGGGAACGCGATCGCCGCGCTCGACCAGTACACGCTCAAGCGGCCGAAGGACGCGAAGGCGTTCGCCGAGCTCGGCGGCCTCCAGCTGGCCCAGGCGCAGCAGTACGTGAACCAGTATCGGGCCTCGGCGGCCGCGCAGCAGGCGGCCGCGCCGAGCCAGCCGTTCCTGCCGGGCGGCAAGTTCGCCACGGCGCTCGGCACCAACCCGATCGAGCAGGCGCTGGCGAGCCGCGCCGGCAGCTCGACCGGCACCGACTACCAGCAGGCTGTCCTTGCCTACCAGCAGGCCGTGTCGAGCTATCAGACCGTGGCGAAGCTCCGGCCGAACGACCCGAACGCGCAGTTCCAGCTCGCGATGGCCGCGCAGTCGTCGGGCCAGGCGACGGTTGCGGTCGCGGCTCTGAAGAAGTACCTGAAGCTCAACCCGGCGACGGCGAACCGGGCGCAGGTCGAGCAGCTGATCAAGCAGCTCTCGCCGGCGCCCGCGAAGCCGGCTGCGAAGCCGAAGACGAGCGGCAAGTAGCCGCTTCCCGGCTTTCGCCGTCTGGATAGACTCCGCGCGGAGACGAAGGGCCCAGCGGAAACCGGGGGGACGCGCGGATGAACTTCGACATCAAGACGGAGCAGCTGAGCGGTGACACCTACGTGATCTCGCTGGCCGGCGAGGTCGATCTGTACACGGCTCCCGAGTTCAAGCAGCAGCTCCTCGAAGTCATCGGCCAGGGCGGCAAGCAGGTGGTCGTCGACTTCAGCGACACGACCTTCATCGACTCCACGACCCTGGGCGTGCTCGTGGGCGGCGTGAAGCGGCTGCGCTCGAACGACGGCCGGCTCGCACTCGTGTGCAGCGACCGGAACATCACGAAGATCTTCGAGATCACCGGGCTCGACCGCGTCTTCACGATCTACCCCGACCGAGAGCAGGCGGTGGCCGGCATCGGCGCGAGCAGCGAGTCGCCCGCGTAGTGCCGGTGGGCCGGGTCGGAGCAGGGGTCGCGGGCGTCGTCGCAGCCGCGCTGCTGGCGGCGGGCTGCGGGACGGGCGGCAAGGCGTCGGCGCAGGCCGACCAGCAGAACGGCCAGAAGCTCTTCCAGAGCAAGTGCGCCGGCTGCCATGTGCTCGCCGCGGCGGGTGCGTCGGGGACGGTCGGGCCGAGCCTCGACGCGGCCTTCGCGTCAGATCGGACACAGGGCATGAAGGAGACCACGCTCCGGAACGTCGTCCTCGACCAGATCCGCCTGGCCTCGCTGCCGATGCCGCAGGGACTCGTGAAGGGGCAGGACGCCCAGGACGTCGCCGCCTACGTCGCCGCCGTCGCCGGGCAGGCGGGCGCCGAGGCTCCGTCCACGTCCCAGCTCGGCACCGACGGGAAGCAGATCTTCCAGGCGGAGTGCGCGAGCTGCCACACGCTCAAGGCGGCCGGCTCGACCGGCACGGTCGGCCCCAACCTCGACCAGCTCGCGCCGGCGCTCGACCGCGTGAAGACCCAGGTCACGAACGGCGGCACCGTGATGCCGGCGTTCCAGGGCAAGCTCAGCCCCGAGCAGATCGACGCGGTGGCCAAGTTCGTCGCCGACAACGCCGGCAAGTAGCTCCCCGCCCGCGAGGAAGCGGTACGCCTCACGTCACGGGGCCTGCCCCGTGACGGACGTGTCACGACGGCAGAGGGGCTCGCCCGGGCCGTCGTGACCGGCTCACGCTGTGGTAGCGCTCACGGCCGGGGCCAGGCCCGAATACGTGGGTGTTGCGAGAGCGTCGCGTGGCCGCGCGCCGCCTCGAACGCCCCGTCCGGCGGCGCGAGGAGCAGGATCCACTAGTGCCCGGCCGGAGGCTCGGGCGGCGGCTCCGGAGCGGCGCCCGGCGCGTGCCACAGCCACCACGCGATCCCGCCGATCACGAGCACCGCCGCGGCCACGCCGAGCCACGTGTTCACGTACGCGCAGGTGACGATCACCGCCGCGCCGGCGATGACGACGAGCAGGAAGCGGAAGGCCTCCGCCTCGGAGCGGAGCGGATTGCGCATCTCCGCTGCCCCTACCCGCTGCTCAGAGGACGTAGACCGTCACGAAGACGACGATCCACATCACGTCCACGAAGTGCCAGTAGATCCCGCCGATCTCGACGCCGTCGTGGTGCTCGGCCGAGAAATGCCCGCGGAAGGCCCGGATCGTCATGAAGAGCAGGATCGAGAGCCCGACGAAGACGTGGGCGCCGTGCAGGCCGGTGAGGCAGTAGAAGATCGTCGCGAACGCCCCGTCCTTGGGCGCGAAGCCGACGCGCGAGTACTCCCGGCCCTGCGTGATCAGGAACGTGAGTCCCATCAGGAACGTCAGCAGCAGCCCGGCGCGCAGCCCCCAGACGTTTCCGCGCTTGATCGACTGGAGCGACCAGTGCATCGTGAAGCTCGACGTGACGAGGATGCACGTGTTGATGAGCGCGACGTAGACCGGCAGGTGGAACGGCGGCGTCGGCCACGGCGTCCCGTTCACCACGCGGACGAAGAAGTACGCCGTGAAGAACGAGCCGAACAGCATGATCTCCGTCCCGATGAAGAGGAACATCCCGAGCACGCCCGGAGTGACGCGCGAGCTGAAGTGCGGCGCGGGCGGCCCGTGGTGCTCGTCGTCGTGCGGGAGCGTCTCGGTGTGCGAGTAGGAGGCCATCAGGCGGGCACCCGCTGGGTCGCGGAGGGAACGTCCACCTCGACGTGCTCGAGCGGCAGCCCGAGCCCGCGCAGGCGCTCGACGACGTCGCGGCGCAGCCAGCCGGAGCGGGCGCCGGGGAACGTCGAGACGATCAGCTCGTCCACACGCTCGTCCTCGGTCGTGTTCACGACCGCCTGGTAGGGGTCGGGGTGCGCGATCTGGCCGTGCACGTCGAGCCCCTCGCTGCGGAGGAGATTCACGGCGCGGCGCAGGCGGCGCTCCGACTGCTCGTAGCTCGTGCCGCCGTCGCCGCCCTGCGGCGAGACGATCAGGAAGCTCGCCGGCCCGCGCTGCGCCCGCTCACGGATCTTCGCCAGCAGCGCCTCGCCGAGCACCGTCTGGTTCGCGACGACGAGGACGTTCGCCTCGCCCTGCTCCGCGGCGAGGTCGACGACGACGTGCTCGAACGGCAACGCGCCGGCCACGCGGCGCATCTGGTCGACGGCGTTCCGGCGCAGCCAGCCCGACCGCTGCTGCGGGTGCGTCGAGACGACGATCTCGTCCGGCTCGATCTGGGCGATTGCGTCCTTGAGCGCGGCGACGGGGTCGGTCTCGCAGACCTGGCCGTCCGAGGGGATCCCGGCCTCGCGCAGCAGCGCGAGCGTCTTGTCGAGCCGCCGCCGCGCGGCGGTGCGGCGCGAGTTCACGTAGACGACGTAGCCCTGGCGCGGCATGTTCACCGGCGCGACGACGAAGACGCGCACCGCGCCCGCCTCCGCCCTCCGCTCGATCAGCTCGATGAGCGCGCGCGAGACGACGGTCTCGTTCGCGACGACGACGATCTGGCGCGCGCGCTCCTGCTGCTCCGCGCTCACGTCCGCACCTCCTCCAGCTCCTTCGTCCTGGACGGGGCGAGGATCGCGTGCTGCGCCCCCGGCACGCCGTACTCGTAGGGCGACCCGACCACCTGCGGGACCTCGTCGAAGTTGAAGGTCGGCGGCGGCGAGCTGACCTGCCACTCCAGCGTCATTGCGCGCCACGGGTTGTCGCCGGCGGGCTCGCCGGCCCGCCAGCTCGTGATCATGTTGTAGAGGAAGACGAGCACCGACGCGCCGAGGCCGAACGACGCGAGCGAGATGAACATGTTCATGTCCGCGAATTTCGGCACGTAGTCTGCGACGCGGCGCGGCATCCCCTCGACTCCGATCAGGTGCATCGGGAAGAACGTCAGGTTGAAGCCGACGAACGTCAGCCAGAAGTGCAGCTTTCCGAGCCGCTCGTCGTACATGCGGCCGGTGATCTTCGGGAACCAGTAGTACATGCCGGCGAAGATCGTGAAGACCGAGCCACCGAAGAGCACGTAGTGGATGTGGGCGACGACGAAGTACGTGTCGCTGACGTGGATGTCGACCGGCACGGCGCCGAGCATGACGCCGGAGAGGCCGCCGATCACGAACATCGAGAGGAAGCCGAGCGCGAACAGCATCGGCGTGTTGAAGTGGAGCTTCCCCTCCCACATCGTCGCGAGCCAGCTGAAGATCTTGATCCCCGTCGGCACCGCGATCAGGAGCGTCGTGATCATCATCGGCACTCGTAGCCAGGAGGCCATGCCGCTGACGAACATGTGATGCGCCCAGACCGAGAAGCCGAGCACGACGATCGCCATCAGCGAGAGCGCCATCAGCCGGTAGCCGAAGATCGGCTTGCGGCTGAAGACGGCTATGACCTCGCTCATGATCCCGAAGCCGGGCAGCATCATGATGTAGACCGCCGGGTGCGAGTAGAACCAGAAGATGTGCTGGTAGCCGAGCGCGTAGCCGCCGTTGTTCGGGTCGAAGAACGCCGTGTGCATCACGTGGTCGAACATCGAGAAGAACTGCGAGCCGGCGATGAACGGGGTGGCGACCACGACGAGCAGCGAGGTCGTGAAGTTCGCCCAGACCAGCAGCGGCATGCGCCAGAAGGTCATTCCCGGCGCCCGCATGGTGATGATCGTGACGAGGAAGTTGAGCGCCGTCATGATCGACGAGGCTCCCGCCCACTGGACGCCCTGGTTGAAGAAGACCGCGCCGAGCGGCTGGTGTGTCGAGCAGAGCGGCACGTAGCCCGTCCAGCCGCACGCGAAGGCGCCGCCGGGGACGAGGAACGAGCCGAGCATCATCAAGCCGGCGATCGGCAGCAGCCAGAACGAGAGCGCGTTCAGGCGCGGGAAGGCCATGTCGGGCGCGCCGAGCATCAGCGGCACGACGAAGTTCGCGAGCCCCGCGAAGGCCGGGATCACGAACAGGAAGATCATCAGCGACGCATGCACGGAGAAGAGGCCGTTGAAGGTCTGCGTGTCGACGAACTGCATCCCGGGCCGGGCCAGCTCGGCGCGGACGAGCAGCGCGAGCATCCCGCCGGCGAGGAAGAAGAAGACCGTCGTCACGAGGTACTGGACGCCGATCACCTTGTGGTCGGTGTTGACGCGGAAGTAGTCGCGCCAGCTGCGGGCTCCGTGACTGGAATGGTCCTCGGCGCGCGTCGGGTGCCCGAGCGCGTAGTAGACCCAGTAGTCGAAGGCGCCGATCCCGGCGAGGAAGCCGATCGGCGCGGCCACGAGCAGGGCCACGAGCACCACGGGCGGCGCGTCGAGGATCGGGTGCCAGCCGCCCCACCAGCGCAGGACGGCGACGATCCCGAGACCGATCCCGCCGAACAGGCACATCATCCAGGCGGCGCGGATCCAGCCGGCGCCGAGGAGCATCCTCCGGACGCCCCCTCCGCTCGGCGCGGGCGCGTGGACGTCGTGGTGCGCGGTTGCTGCGGTCACGTGCTTCGGTTCACCCCTTCTGGGTCGAGCTGACGAGGTACTGCACGAGCGCGTCGAGCTGCGCCTGCGGCAGCGAGCTCCCGAACGTCGACGGCATCACGTTTTTCGGGTAGCCCGGCGCGACGTACGCGTTCGGGTCGACGATCGACTGGCGCACGAAGTCCTGGAGCGGCTGCCCCGCCTGCTGCGCCTCCTGGGCCAGCTTGTCGAGGTCGGGGCCGGTCGTGCCGGAGGCGCCGGCGGCCTGGAGCGCGTGGCAGGCGGCGCAGCCGTTGGCGTCGAAGACGGCCTTGCCGGCGGCTGCCGGGTTGCCCGGCTTCGTCGCCGAGCCCTGCTTCTTCAGCCAGGCGTCGAACGCGGCCGGCTTCATCACGATCGCCGTCGAGCGCATCGTCGAGTGGCCGAGGCCGCAGAGCTCGGTGCAGATGACGGGGAACGTGCCGGTGCGGTTCGGCGTGATGTGCACCGTCGTCGTGATCCCCGGCACCGTGTCCTGCTTCTGACCGAACTCCGGCACCCAGAAGGAGTGGATGACGTCCTTCGACTGCAGGCTGAGCAGCACCGAGCGCCCCTCCGGCAGCCGCAGGGTCGCCGAGGTGAAGCCGCCGGAGTCGGGATAGCTGAAGCTCCACGCGAACTGCTGCGCCGTGACGTTCACGTGCAGGACGTCCTTGCCGAGCGCGTCGTTGCGGGCGAGCACGACGGCGCTGAAGATGCCGATCGCGGTGACGAGGATCGTCGGGACGATCGTCCAGGCGATCTCGAGGCCGGTGTGCCCGTGAATCGGCGGCCCGTCGGAGTCGTCGTCGGGCGCGGCGCGGAAGCGGACGATCGAGTAGAGCAGCGCCGCGGCGACGATTGCGAAGATGAAGATGCAGATCGCGATCACGAACCAGAAGACGAGATCGATGCGCTCGGCCTCGTGAGCCGCCGGCGTCGGCAGCCAGGGCAGCAGGACCGCGACCGCTGCGGCAATGCCGCCTGCGATCGCGCCGATTCCCACAAGCGTCAGGACGGAGCCCCTGCGCATCCGTGCGGAGCCTAGACGAAACGGCGGCGCCCGGTTTCAGCCACCCGCACCCGTAAACGGCCCTCGTCCGTTTCCTCCACGACCCCCCCACACGGGTCGCACCCCCCAGAGAAGGAGAAGCACATGGGACTCGGAGTTGGCCTCTTCCTCGCCGCCGTCGGCGCCGTGCTGGCGTTCGCGGTGAGCGAAACAGTCTCCGGCGTGAACGTCCACGCCGTTGGTTGGATCCTCCTGATCGTCGGCATCGTCGGCGTCGTCCTCTCGATGATCTTCTGGTCGAGCTGGGCGGGCCCCGGCTACTGGTCGCGCCGGCGCACGACCCACGTGGACGAGGGGCCTGGCGGCCCGAGCTACTAGCCGGGCGGGATCTCCGGCTCCCGCGTGCGGGGCGGCCTCGCGCCGCCCCGCATTCCAGGTTCTCTTCTCCGGCACGACACGCTGCGACGGAGAGAGCCGTCAGCGCGAGGCGAGGACGTCGAGTCTCGTCAGCTCTTTCGCGCCGACCGTGCGCCCGTGGAGGGGGCACGCGGCGTGGAGGCCCGCCGTGCGGCAGGCGACCCAGCGGCGGCCGAGCCTGATCGAGACTCGCCCGGCCGGCTTCGTGAGCGTGAGCTCGACCCGGGAGATTCCGTTGCCGTGCTCGCCGAGGACGAAGTGGGCGCTGACGTCTCCGGCGGGTCCTGGGCCGAGCGCGCGCGCCTGCGTGATGCCGAACGCTCCGACGAGGCAGCCTGCGAGGGCGGCGGCGACAAGTCTTCGGGCACGCGGCGCGATCGTCCCCACGGGGGGACAATACGGCGCACCGTACGAGCAGTGAAGTCGCGCATCCGCCGGTCCGCAATCCCCGATTCGGGGGACGGACGTCCCTCGTCCGAGGGATCTTCGGTCTCGGGGCGCTTCTCGGGCGGCCCGCCGCCGAGCGCGATCGTGATCGTGAGCAGCGCGGCGAGCGCCGCGAAGCCCATCGGCGAGCGGATGTAACGGATCGCGAGGCCGATCTTCGGCACCATCAACAGCTCGTGGCCGACCACGTCGCCGGGCCGGGGGCGCCACGGGTCGGTGAACTGCTTGTTGTCGCCGCGCACGAGATAGCCCTCGCGCGCGTTGCCGCCGATCACGCGGTGGATGACGATCAGGCCGGCGCCGGGGCCGCCCGCAGGCACCTTGTAGCCGATCACCTCGCCCTTCCGGTAGGAGCCCGAGGCGCGCAGCACGACGACGTCCCCGGTGTGGAAGGTCGGCTCCATGCTGTGTCCGGAGACGACGACGTAGGAGATCGGGCTGCCGACGAAGCCGGCGCGGCCCAGGACGAGGAACGCGATCCCGAGGGTGATCACGATCGTCTCGGCGACGACGAAGACGCGGACGCGGCGGCGCTTCTTCGGCTCCGGCTCGGGTGCCGGGATCTCGCGGGCCGGCTCGGGGACGGGCTTCGCCACGGCCGCGGCCTTCGCCCTCGGCTTCGCCGGGGCCTTCGGCTTCGGCTTGGGCCCGGGTGCGGCCTTCGGCTTCGCTGCGGCCTTCGCCTTCGGCGGAGCCTTGGGCTTTGTCTTGGCGGGCGACTTCGCCTTGGGCTTCGGCTTCGCGACCGTCTGGCGCGCCGGCTTCGGCCGCGCCTCCGGCTCCGGCTGCCGGGCGGCCGGGGTCGGCTGCGTGGCGCGGTTGCGGCTCATGGGTAGTAGACGATCGCGAGCGCCGGCGGCGTGGCGCCCTCGCGCGAGTCGAGCGCGCCCGAGTCGGTGCCCGCGCCGTTGTCCTCGATCGCCCAGCCGTTGTTCGCGCCGCCGTTGACGATCCCTTGTACGTCGCCGGTCAGCGTCCACTGCACCGTGCTGCCCGCGCCACCGGTCGTCTGCGAGGCGCTCGCGGTGCCGGAGATCGTCGGCTGGGCCTTCCAGTCGACCGATCCCTCGGCCCAGCTCTGCGTGATCGGGTAGACGCCCCAGGTGCGCGTCCCGGCCGGCGCCGTGCTCAGCAGCATCTGGAGGGTGGCCGAGACCACGTGCGCGTTCGCGGAGGCGCAGGGCGAGAACTGGACGAGCGCGTAGGCCGGCTTGTTGCCCTGCGCAACGGTGAGCGTCGTCGCCGTGCCGTTGTTGAAGGTGATGTGCTGTGCGTCGATCCACGAGTCCTGCGTCGGGCTGGAGCTGCAGGACGAGGTCGGCACCGTGCTCGCGGCCGCGTACGCCGTCACGCCCTGCACCGTGACGGCGCCGAGCGTGGACGCGGAGGCGAGCGTGGCGCCGCCGACCGAGGCGGCGAGGAGCAGCAGGAGGACGGCGCGCCGTCTCACGGGCCGACGATCACCACCCGGAAGCCAGCGACGTTGCCCGCGTAGGGCTGCGTCGCGAGCGGGACGGCGAGCGAGCCGGGGTCGGCCATGCTCGGCACGGTGACCGGCCCGCCGGCGCCGATCTGCGCGCCGCTCGAGTCGGTGAGGGTGAGGCTGAGCGCCCCGCCGGCGCAGTCCGGCTCCTTGATGCCGCCGATCGTCGCCTGCGTGACGTTCCCCGCCGACGTGGAGTACGAGATCGTGAAGCCGTCGGGGTCGCAGGGCGGGACGGTGGCTGCGTTGGCGCCGACCGAGGACTGGGCGACCGGCCCCAGGCCCGCCGCGAACGCCACGGCCGCCGTTCCGAGGACGGCGAGGGCGGCGATGATGAGAATCCGGCGTCTCACAGTCGTCCGTGACGCGCCACGGGCGGGCCCACCGGAGCAGGCCCGCCCGAGGTCACGTCGGTTAGCTCGCGATGACGACTTCGATGCCCTCGACGGACAGGGTGTAGACCGCCGGTGAGAACGTGAGGCTCGCCGCGCCCGCGGCGACCGTGCCGGTGGCCTCGCCGAGCGAGGCGCCGCCCGTGTCGGTCAGCGTCACCTTGATCGTGTCGCCGTTACAGGCGACGTTGATGCCGGTGACGTCGAGGACCGTGACGCCGTAGTGCAGGAGCGTGCCGTCCCACGCCGGAGCGCTGAAGCTCGTGGTCACGCCGTCGGTGTCGCACGACGCGACGACCGTGGCGCTGTCGCCGACCGTGCCCGTCGTGACGCCGCCCAGGCTCGCTGCGAAGGCGAACGTTCCGCCGAACACGGCCAGGGCAACGACGACGGCGATGAGGATTCTCTTCATCTGCCTTGTCCTTTCTGCCTTGTGTCGCGCACCGCAGTTCCCTAGCCGGCGATCACGACGTCGATGCCAGTGACGGACTGGGCGGACACGGAAGGCGAGAACGTGAGCGCCGCAGCGCCGGCGGCGACCGTGCCGGTCGACTCGCCGAGCGAAGCGCCCCCGGAGTCCTTCAGCGTGACCCGGATCCCCAGCCCGTTGCAGGCTGCGTTGATGTTGCTGACGTTCAGGCTCGTCAGTCCGTACCGAAGATTCGTCCCATCCCAGCTCGGCGCGCCGAAGGTGGCCGTGACTCCGTCCGTGTCGCAGGAGGCGATCACCGTGGCGCTGTCGCCGACCGTGCCCGTCGTCACGCCGCCGAGACTGGCCGCGAAGGCGAAGGTTCCGCCGAAGACGGCGAGACCGACGACGATGGCAATGAGGATTCGCTTCATGGTGGGGGGAGGCGTCGGTCGGTTTACGACTGATCCAAGTGCCCCTATCGGCAGGCGCAATCCCCAGCTTGAGGGAACAGTGCGTACGCGGAAGAAGATCCCCCGTTCGAGGGAACGGGCCTCCGCGGGCGTGCGGATCCCTGGAACGAGGGAGCGCGCCGTCGCTCGGGGAGCGGGCTACAATGGCCACCGCGTCGGGCCGTTAGCTCAGCTGGTAGAGCAGGGGACTCTGTGTTCCGCGTCGCCCGCTTCGCGCCCGGCTCCGCCGCGCGCTGTGCTTTCCGCTTGCTCGGCAGCGAGCCGCGTGGGCGGCTCGCACCCTGTTGCCGGCGGACGGGTGTGGGCCGCGCCCGCTTCGCGCCGCGACGAGCGGTGCGGGGCGCTTGCTCGCGGCCCGAGGCTACAATGGCCCCCGCGTCGGGCCGTTAGCTCAGCTGGTAGAGCAGGGGACTCTTAATCCCAAGGTCGTAGGTTCGATCCCTACACGGCCCATGAACTTGGCATTGCACTAACCGCACTCGGGTGAAGCGCTGCCGGGGTGGTTGCGGCAGAGTCAGGGACATGAGTCACTTCGAGCCGTCTTCCGGCACCGGGCCGGCGGAGTGGATCGTTGCCGCAGTCCAGTCCTTCGGAAGGACGGTCGTCGGGCTCGTCCCGGCAGGCTTCGCCGCATACGTCCGCGTCTTCCATCCGGCTCTTCGCAGCCTCTATGGTGCTCAGCGGGCGGTGCGTGCCGGCTGCGCGAGATGCCGTCGCGCTTCCGCGTACAACGGTTCGGGCGCCATGTCGAGACCGCCGGGCCAGCTGATAGTTCCGCCCTCGGCGTCTACTTCGACCCGCGCGAACTCAGCCGGATCCGCGAGGGGCGCGAAGACACCGCGCCACTCACGCTCGCTGAAGTCGACGTCGCCGACGGTCCCGTCGGCGAACGTGAGTCGGAGCCGGTAGTCACCGATCACCTCGACGTCTGTGATGTCGACGAGCTCTTCCATCTCGTTCATGTTAGGGCAGCGGCTCGATCGGCTCGAGCTGCTCGTTGCGTCGAGCACGTTCCCAGTTCGCCAGTAGCTCGTCGTGGTGGAGCGCCGCCCACTCGGCCGCGAGCATAGTGCGCGTCGAGGCAGCGAGCCGGCGATCGGCTCGCCGTCGAGCCCGATCGAGGCCGCCTGGCCCCCATAGCGAGCGTGGAAGTGCGGCCGGGCGTGGACGCCCTCGTTCCAGTACATCCAGATCGTGATTCCGTAGAAGGCGCTGATCCGAGGCACGCCCTAACGCTAGAGCTGCCGGCCGACGGCGCGTTACTCGAGTCGGAGCGCATCCGCGGCAACCGTGGCGTGGTTTGTACAACGCCAAGTTGGCTCCACCTTTCCGCTTCGCCCGCTTCGCTCTCCGCTCGCTCGGCACGCGAGCCGGCTGCGCCGGCTCGCGCCTGCTGACGGCGGACGGCGGTGGGCCGCGCCCGCGCATGTCGGGCGCGGCGCCGTCGGGCACCAGATCGTCACGACGGGACACGTCCCGGGGTCTGACCCCCGGCCACGTGACGTCTGGACACGGCCGTCGCATAGGCTGCGCGGCCGTGAAGGTGCTCTCCGTCGTCGGCAACCGGCCGCAGTTCATCAAGTCGGGGCCCGTCTCCGTCGCGCTGCTCGAGGCGGGGATCGAGGAGGTCTCGCTCCACACCGGCCAGCACTGGGACCGGGAGCTGTCCGAGGTCTTCTACGAGGAGCTCGGGCTGCCCGAGCCCGCCTACCGCCTCGATCTGCACAGCGCCGACACGGAGGCGATGCGGCCCGGGATCGTCGCGGCGCTCGAGCGGGAGAGGCCCGACTGGGCGCTCGTCTACGGGGACACGAACTCGACCCTCGCGGGCGCAGAGGCCGCGGCGGACGCCGGCGTCCGGGTCGCGCACGTGGAGGCGGGGTTGCGCAGCGGCGACCTCTCGATGCCCGAGGAGCGCAACCGGATCGCGGTCGACGCGACCGCTGCGCTCTTGCTCTGCCCGGACGAGCGCTCGCGCGAGATCCTCCGCCACGAGGGCGTCCCGGGGCGGATCGAGGTCGTCGGCGACGTGATGGCCGACGCCTGCTTCCGGTTCGGCCCGATCGCGCGGGAGCGCTCGGCGATCCTTGTCCGGCTGGGCCTCGAGCCGGGCGGCTATGCGGCCGCCACGATCCACCGTGAGGCCAACGTCCGCCCCGAGCGGCTCGCCCGGATCGTCGAAGGACTCGGCCGGCTGGCCGAGCGCGTGATCTTCCCCGCCCACCCGCGCACCCGGGCGGCGCTCGGCGAGATTCCACCGAACGTCGAGGTGCTCGCGCCGCTCGGTTACCTCGACATGGCCGCGCTCGTCTCGCAGGCGCGCGTGCTCGTCACCGACTCGGGCGGGCTGCAGAAGGAGGCGTACTGGTACGGCGTCCCCTGCGTGACCGCGCGGCCCTCGACGGAGTGGGTGGACACGGTCGAGGCCGGCGCCAACGTGCTCGTGGACGACGACCCCGGCGCGCTTGCCGCGGCCGCGGCGGCGGCCCGCATGCCGGACGAGCGCCCGCCGCTGTACGGGGACGGCAGCGCTTCCCCGAGGGTCGCGGCCGCCCTGAGCGGTACCGTTGCCGCGGCATGAGCTACGACATCGCAGTCGTCGGTGCCGGGTACGTGGGCCTGCCGCTTGCCGCCACGTTCGGCGAGGGCGGATGCAGCGTGCTCCTGGTGGACGTCGTCGAGGGGATCGTCGAGCGCCTCAACCGCGGCGAGAGCCACATCGACGACGTCTCCGACGAGCGCCTCGGGCCGCTCGTGGAGCGCGGCCTCGTCCACGCCACGACCGACTACGAGGAGCTGCGGGAAGCGGACGCGATCTTCATCGCGCTGCCGACGCCGCTCTCGCGCCAGCGCGAGCCCGACCTCTCGATCGTCACGGCCGCGAGCCGCCGCGTCGCCCAGGTGCTGCGCGAGGGGCAGCTCGTCGTGCTCGAGTCCACGACGTGGCCGGGCACGACGCGCGAGGTGCTCCAGCCGATCCTCGAGCAGGGCTCCGGCCTGCGGGTCGGCGAGGGCTTCCACCTCGCGATGTCGCCCGAGCGCGTCGACCCCGGCCGCGAGGACTGGACGACGAAGACGACCCCGAAGGTCGTCGGCGGGATCACGCCCGCGTGCACCGAGCGCGCCGCCGCCGTCTACCGGAAGGCGATCGACACCGTGCACGAGCTCTCGACGCCCGAGGCGGCCGAGCTGACGAAGCTGCTCGAGAACATCTTCCGCTCGGTCAACATCGCGCTCGTCAACGAGCTCGCGCAGCTCTGCGACCGGATGGGGATCGACATCTGGGAGGTCGTGGACGCCGCCTCGACGAAGCCGTTCGGGTTCATGCGCTTCAGCCCCGGCCCCGGCCTCGGCGGCCACTGCATCCCGATCGACCCCTTCTACCTCACCTGGAAGGCGCGCGAGTTCGGCTTCTACACCGAGTTCATCGAGCTCGCCGGCAAGGTGAACGAGTCGATGCCGTACTTCTGCCGCTCGCTCGTCTCGCAGGCGCTCAACCACCACTCCGAGAAGGCGATGAAGGGCGCGCGGATCCTCGCGCTCGGCGTCTCGTACAAGCCGGACATCGGCGACATGCGCGAGTCGCCGGCGGTGAAGCTGATCTCGCTGCTCGCGGGCGCGGGCGCGGACGTCCACTACCACGACCCCTACGTGCCGAGCTTCTCCGAGCACGGGCTCGAGCTGGAGTCCGTCCCCCTCGATCCCGCCGCCTACGACTGCGTCGTGATCGTCACCGACCACAGCGCGATCGACTACGAGCGGCTCGTGGACGAGGCCGGCCTCGTCGTCGACCTCCGGAACGCGACCGGGGACAAGGGCTCCGCCTCGGAGAAGGTCTTCAAGCTGTGATGGCGGACCGGCCGGCGGATCCGCCCCCCGCGTCGGCCTCGTCGGGCTCGGCTACTGGGGCCCGAACCTCGCCCGTAACTTCGACGACCTCGGCGCGCTGACGGCGCTCTGCGACCTGGACGCGGAGCTGCGCGAGCGGTTCGCCGCGCGCTATCCGAGCGTGCGCGGTGCACGCCGACTACGGCGAGATGCTCGCCTCCGGCGAGCTCGACGCGGTCGTCGTCGCGACTCCCGTGCCGACGCACCACGCGCTCTCGAAGCAGGCGCTCGAGGCGGGCATCCACGTCTTCGTCGAGAAGCCGCCGGCGATGCGCGCCGCCGAGATGGAGGAGCTCGTCGCGCTCGCGACCGAGCGCGGGCTCGTGCTCATGCCCGGGCACCTGCTGCTCTACCACCCGGGCGATCCAGCGCTGAAGGAGATGATCGACGCGGGCGAGCTCGGCGAGATGCTCTGCATCTACGGCAACCGCCAGAACCTCGGCATGATCCGCAAGGACGAGAACGCGCTCTGGTCGCTCGGCGTCCACGACCTGTCCGTCGATCCTGCACCTGCTCGACGAGGAGCCCGAGGAGGTCTGGGCGCACGGGAACGCCTTCCTCAACCCGGGCGTCGAGGACGTCGTCTTCTGCTACCTGCGCTTCCCGTCGGGCCGGATCGCGCACATGCACCTCTCCTGGCTCGACCCGCACAAGATGCGCCAGATCACCGTCGTCGGCAGGGACAAGATGGTCGTCTTCGACGACATGGAGCTCGAGCGGAAGGTGACCGTGTACGAGAAGGGGCCGTGGCAGCCGACGGACACCTACGGCGAGTGGCGGACGCGCACCGGCGACATCTTCAGCCCGCGCATCTCGAACGACGAGCCGCTGCGGCTGGAGTGCGCGCACTTCCTGCGGCTCGTCGGCGAAGGGCCCGGCGATCACCGGCGAGGCGCGGGACGGGCTCGCCGTCGTCCGCGCGCTCGAGGCGCTGCAGGCGACGCTCGGCGGGGCGAGGGCATGAGCGCCGAGATCCACCCGACGGCGGTCGTCTACCCGGGCACCGTGCTCGGCGAGGGCGTGAAGGTGCTCGAGCACGCGGTCGTCGGCAAGCAGCCGTCGCTCTCGCCGCGCTCGACCGCGAAGCGCGACCCGCTGCCGCCTGCGACGATCGGCGACGGGACGATCGTCTCGACCGGCGCCGTCGTCTTCGCCGGCTCGGAGATCGGCGCGCGCGTGATCCTCGGCGACCAGTCCTGCGTCCGCGAGCGGGTCGTCGTCGGCGACGACGTCGTGATCGGACGCGGCTCGCTCGTCGAGAACGACACGACGATCGGCGCGCTGACGAAGATCCAGGCGGAGGCGTACATCACCGCCTACTCGACGCTCGAGGAGCAGGTCTTCATCGCCCCCTGCGTCGTGACGACGAACGACAACTTCATGGGCCGCACCGAGCGGCGGCACGAGCTGATCAAGGGGCCGACGATCCGCCGCGGCGCCCGCGTCGGCGGCGGCGCGGTGCTCCTCCCCGGGATCGAGATCGGCGAGGAGGCGTTCGTCGGCGCCGGCGCCGTCGTCACGCGAGACGTCCCAGCGCGGATGCTCGTCGTCGGCAGCCCCGCCCGCGTCCTCCGCGCAGGTCGCCGAGGACGAGCTGCTCGAGAACCAGTAGGCGCCGCGCTAGCGGTACCCCCGCTTCGGCTTCGGCTTCTTCGCGGCGCTTCGGCGGCACCTTGGCGATCGAGAGCGAGTACGCGCCCGAGCCCGGCGCGGTGACCTTGACCTCGAGGAAGTACCAGCCCGCGCCGGCGCCCGGTAGATGATCCGCTGCGCCGCACCCGGGCGGACGGACTGCGCGATGCGCATCGCCTGCTTGCCGAGGTCGTCGACCCTGAGCGTCCCGGGGCGCCAGAGCAGCAGGCTCACGTTCGCGCCCGTCCAGTCGGCCGCCAGCCGCGCCTTCACCTGCTCGCCCTTGCCGAGCGCGACGCGGTAGACGTCCACCTGGTCGTCGTAGAAGTCCAGCGTCGCGCTGATCGTGCGGCGACTTGCCCCAGAGCGTGTACGCCTGGGTGCCGGCCTCGTCGTTCGTCTCGAAGCGGTCGGCGGGCGGGAGCGGGCCGCCGGGCGTGACCGACTCGACCGCCTGCGCACGTCGAGCCGTCCCCAGCCGCTGAACCGGTCGCGGCCGAGGGCGCACTGGCGGCAGCCGTTCGCGGCGTTCACGTCGTCGGCCGAGCGCTCGAGGATCCTCCCGACCTGGCTGTTCGCCAGCTCCGGGTGGACGGCAGCAGCATCGCGGCCGCCGCCGAGACCTGCGGCGCGGCGAAGGACGTGCCCTCCGCGTGCCGGTACTCGTCGGTCGCGCAGTCGGTGTAGCCCTGGAGCGTGCAGCCGGGACGCTGCTGCGTGAGCGCGAGCGGGAAGGTGGAGAAGATGTCGGCGCCCGGCGCGGCGAGGTCGTTGTAGATCGGGTCGCGGTCGGAGAAGTCCGGCACGGCGCCCGAGCGCGTGAGCGCGCTGACGCCGATCACGTGCGGCAGCGCCGCCGGGTAGCTCGCGTACGGCCAGGGCGTCGCGTACGCCTCGTCCGAGTTGCCGACCGCGGCGACGATCACGGCGCCCCGCGAGTACGCGTAGGCGACGGCGGCCGCCTCGACCGGGGAGTAGTAGTCGCGGCCGGGGTGCGCAGGGTCGCGGGCGCCGCCGAGGCTGAGGTTGATCACCTGCGCGCCCTGGTCGGCCGCCCAGCGGATCGCGTCCGCCTCCGCCTGGATCGGGATCGAGCCGTCCTGGCGCACGACCTTCGCCACGAGCAACTGCGCGCCGTAGGCCATGCCGACGATGCCGACCTCGTCGAGGTTCGCCGCGATCTCGCCGGCGACGACCGTCCCGTGACCCTCCGTGTCGACGCAGGGGTCGCCGCCGACGAAGCTGCGCTTCGCGGCGATCCGGCCGGCGAAGGCCGGCAGCCCGCAGTCGAGACCGGAGTCGACGACCGCGATCTTCACCGGGGCGAGCGTCGGCGGGGTCTCGCCAAGCGTCGAAGGCGTGGTCGGCTGCGAGGTACCACTGCCGGCCCGCGAGCGGGTCGGTCGGCGTGAACGCGGCCGCGGGCGCGGCCAGCACGAGGGCCGCGCCGACGACGGCGAGCAGGCCGAGCTTCATCAGCCTCCCACGGTGACCGGAGCCGTCGCGCCGGGCCAGTAGCCGTGCCCGGGAGCGACGACCGCGCGGTAGGTGCCGGGGCCGAGCTGGACGGGCACCGAGAAGCCGCCCGACTCGTCCACCGTCCCGCGGGCGATCGTCCTCCACGCCGGAGCTCCGGACGGGTTCTGCTGCTGGACGACCACCGGGGCGCCGGGCAGCACGGGCCGCTCCGTCCCCGCGAGCGCCGTCGGGCTCTGCGGCGCGCTCAGCGTCACGCGCGGCGTGACCCGGACCCGGACGTAGGCGGCCGCGGCCGTGGGCGTGGCGAGCCGGTAGTCGGTGGTGATCTCCGGCTGCGCGCTCAGCTGCACGCCGCCGTCGGCGCCGGGTACGGCGGTGCCGATCTCCTGCCACGAGGCGCGCGACGACCGCTGCTCGATCGAGACCCCGTCGACGCCGCGGACGAGCCCGGACAGCGTGACCGTCGATCCGTACGGCACGGGCGCCGCGGACGCGGGCGGCAGGAGCGCGAGCACGCCGACGTCGAACCACGTCGAGCGGAGCCTGAGCTTCGCGCGGGCGATCGTGCCGGCGACCGGCGTCGCGACGGGCTCGGTCGCGGCGCGCGGGACGGCGAGCACGTCGAGGCTCGCGACGCGTCCGGCGGCGTTCGGGGTCGTCGTCGCGTCCACGATCCGCCCGGGAACCTTCAGCGCGCGGGCGATCGTCTGCGCGGTCACCGGCACCGGGCCCCAGTCGTGGTACGGCGAGAGCGTGTCGTAGGGGTCGGCCACCGAGACGAGGTACGGCAACGACCGTCCGCCCCAGACGTCGGAGGCCGACTCCGTCCGGCCGCCCGAGGTGGAGGAGAAGAACGTCGTCGCCACGGCGCCGCCGTAGACGAGCACCTGCCCGGCGGTTGCGTCCACGGCGGCGTTGGTCGAGGGCTGCTCGGCCTTGACGCCGCGGTAGACCTGGCTGCGCGTGTCGCCGTAGAGGTCGAACGGAGCGGCGATCTGGCGGGTGGCGAGCGCGTAGGAGCGGGCGGCGACCGCCTGCGCCTTCAGCGCCTCCGGCGACCAGGTCGACGGCATCTCGGCCGGGACGACGCCGTAGAGGTACTGCTCGAGGCCGAGGACGTCGATCGCGCGCAGCCTCCCGTTCACGAGGTCGACGACGATCCGGCCGCGGTAGGCGCGGCCGAGCGTCAGCGGCGATCCCTGTGCCGGGACGAAGGTGAGCGGCGGCGTGAGGGGCTGCGGCGTCCCGAGGCCGTCGACGGGCAGCGCGAGCGTGCTGGTGAAGGCGACCTTCCCGGCCGCCAGCGTGTGCGTGACGCCCGTCCCGTCGACGACGGTGAAGTCGGAATCGGATGCGATCACGAGCTTCTGCTTCCGCTCGGCGAGCAGCACCCGCACGGTGGCCAGCGGCGCCTGCCCGAGTGTCGTGCCCGGGTAGTAGTACTGCGAGGATCTGGTCGTACGTCGAGCCGTGCTGGGCGAAGCCGTAGGCGCCGTACTGGCTCATCCCTACGCCGTGCCCCCAGCCGTGGCCGCTGAAGAGGAAGAGCGCGCCGGAGCCGGCGGGGGCCGCGTAGCAGGAGGCGGCGCAGATGCTCGAGTGCAGGCTGCGCGCGCGCGAGCTCGCGGCCGCGGCGGGGCCGGCCGTCAGGAGAGCGGCCGTCAGAAGAAGTACGAGCGGGCGGGAACGCATCGGAGAGGGGGAGACGGCTTCGCCGACCCCCGGGGCGGAGCAAAGGCCAAGCTAGCAGGAAGTTTTCGGGACGGGACCTTCGCCGCGGGCGCCCGCGTTCATTCTTTACAACGGCCTTTCGTTGCTCAGACCGCGGTCGAGCTCGCGAGCCGGTCGGCGTACTGGCGCTCGTAGTACGCGCGGTACTCGCCCGACTTGATCGGCTCCCACCAGGCGCGGTTGTCGCGGTACCACGCGACCGTGCCGCGGAGGCCGTCCGCGAAGGAGGTTCGCGGCTCCCAGCCCAGGCCCCGCAGCTTCGCCGTGCCGAGCGAGTAGCGGCGGTCGTGGCCCGGCCGGTCGGGCACGCTGCGCAGGAGCGAGCGGTCGGCGCTCGTCAGCTCGAGGATCCGAGTCGCGACCTCGATGTTCTCGCGCTCGTCGCCGCCGCCGACGTTGTAGACCTCCCCGGGGGCGCCCTCGCGCAGGACGAGCTCGATCCCGGCGCAATGGTCGTCGACGTGGAGCCAGTCGCGCACCTGGCGGCCGTCGCCGTAGAGCGGGAGCGGCTCGCCGTCGAGTGCGTTCGTCACGAACAGCGGGATGAACTTCTCCGGGTACTGGCTCGGGCCGTACGTGTTGGAGCCGCGGGTGATCGAGGCGTTGACGCCGAAGGTCCGCGCGTAGGCCGGCACGAGGAGATCGCCGGCGGCCTTGGCCGCGCTGTACGGGCTCGAGGGGCGGAGCGGGTCGCCCTCCGTCGAGGAGCCGCCCGCCTCGAGGTCGCCGTAGACCTCGTCGGTCGAGACCTGGACGAGACGGACGCCGCTCTCGCGGACGTGCTCGAGCAGCACCTGCGTGCCGCGGAACTCGGTGCGTCCGAAGTCCTCGGCCTGGAGGATCGAGCGGTCGACGTGCGTCTCCGCGGCGAAGTTGACGATCGCGCCGCAGCCGCGCGCCGCGCGCGCGACGTCCTCGGGCTCGGCGATGTCGCCCCGATGGAACTCGATCCCGTCCGGCAGGTTCGCGCGGTTGCCGGAGTACGTGAGCTTGTCGAGGACGACGACCTCCTCGCCCGCTGCGAGCAGGCGCCGGGCGAAGTGCGAGCCGATGAAGCCGGCGCCGCCGCTGACGAGGATCCGCATGCGGCGAAGGTTAGTGCGTGGACTGCGCAGGCGGCAGCAGCCGCGCGAGCGGGCGCGGTAGCCACCAGTTCCAGGGGCCGAGCAGGCGCATCGTCGCCGGCACGATCACGAGCCGGACGAGTGTCGCGTCGAGGAAGATCGCCGCGGCCAGCCCGACGCCGAGCTCCTTGAGCGAGGGCGCGCCGGCGACCGCGAACGCGGCGAAGACGGCGACCATCACGGCGGCGGCGCTCGTGATGATCCGCGCCGAGCCGACGAGCCCCTCGGCGACCGCGCGCTCGTTGTCCCCGTGCTCGAGCCAGCGCTCGCGGATCCGGGTCAGCAGGAACACCTCGTAGTCCATCGAGAGGCCGAACGTCACGGCCAGCACGAGCGCGGGAACGATCGTGCTCACGTAGCCCGGCGAGTCGTAGCCGAGCCCGTCGAGCCAGCCCCACTGGAAGACGGCCACGAGGACGCCGTAGGCCGCACCCACGCTGAGCAGGTTCATCAGCACCGCCTTGAGCGGGAGCAGCACGCTCCGCAGCAGGAGCAGGAGCACGACGTACGAGGCGCCGAGGATGAAGAGGAGCATCTTCCAGATGCCGCCGAAGATCGCGTGCTCGACGTCGAGGTCGAAGACGGTGGAGCCGCCGACGAGCGCCTCAGGCCCGGCGGCGTGCTCGATCCGGTGCACGATCCGGCGGGCGGGCGTCGACTCGGGCTGGACGCCGAGGCGGACGTCGACGAGCCAGTGCTCCCCGTCGGTGCCGGGCACCGGCGGCGAGACCGAGGCGACGCCCGGGATCGCGGCGAGCCGGCGCGCGAGCACGTCCGGCCGCCCTCTCGTCACGACGTGCACCGGCGCGCTGAAGCCGGGGCCGGCGATCGCCTGCGCCCGCTCGGTCGCGGCCCGCACCTCGGATCCGCGCGGCAGCTCGTCGAGCCCGCGGTTGAAGGTCGTCATCCCGAGCAGCGGCGAGGCGAGCAGGAGCATCGCGGCTGCGCCGCCGGCGAGCGCGGCCACCGGGTGGCGCATGACCGCATGCGCCCAGCGCGTCCAGAAACGGCTGCTGCCCTCCTCTCCGGTGCGCCAGGGCAGGCGCAGGCGGAAGCGGTCGACGCGGCCGCCGGCCATCGCGAGCAGCGCCGGCAGCAGCGTGATCGAGGCGAGCACGGAGATGCAGACGACGACGATCGCGCCGACGGCCATCGAGCGGATCGCGTTGACGTCGATCGCGAAGAGGCCGGCGAGGGAGACGGCCACCGTCGCGCCGCTGAAGACGACCGCGGTGCCGGAGCTCGCGAGCGCGCGGCGCAGCGCCTCCTCCTGCCCCGCCCCCTCCCGCAGTTCGCGCCGGAACCGGCTGACGATGAAGAGGGAGTAGTCCACCGCGACGCCGATCCCGATCATCGAGGCCATGTTCGTGACGTAGACGGAGATCTCGGTTCCGAGCGAGAGCCCGTAGATCACCGCGCCGGTGAGGAAGACGGCCACCGCGCCGAGCGCGAGCGGTGCGACCGCCGCGGTGGCGGTGCCGAAGGCGGTGAGCAGGATCAGCAGGATCAGCGGGAAGCCGATCTCCTCGCCGCGGGCGAGCTGGTGCTTCGAGATCGTCTGGAAGTTCGACCAGATTGCCGGCTCGCCGAGCAGACGCGTCTGCGTGGCCGGCGTCGTCCGGACGAGCTCGTGTCGCAACGTCGTCGCCTCGTCGATCGAGTTCGAGGTGGCCCCGACGAAGCCGATCGGCAGGAAGGCGGCGCGGCCGCCGTCCGCGAGGTGCGGCGCGCCGGGGCGCAGGCGCGGGTCGTTGCGGAGCGTCGGCCGGATCTCGGCGAGGCGCCGCCGAACGTCCGCCGCGCTCGCGCCCGTGACGAAGACGGTGAAGGTCGGCGGCGTGACGCCGGGGAAGGTGTCGAGCAGCGCCGAGACCTGCAGCGACCGGCTGCCCGGGACCTCCCAGCCGCCGCCGGAGAGGTGGTCGGTCTGGTGGAGCGAGAACCAGCCGCCGGCGGCGATCAGCGCCAGCCAGACGGCGGCGACGGCGCGCCTGCGGCGCGCGACCGCCGAGGCCAGCCGGGCGAGCGGATGGTCGGCCACGCCCCGAGCCTAGCCCGCCATGGGCAGGCTGGAATCCGTGTACACTCGGGCCGTCGATTGAGGCGACGAAGCCTCGGCCGCCGCTCAGACGGCGCCCGGGGCTTTTCGTGTTTCTGAGGGAGGGCGAGCGAATGGCACAGGTCCAGAGCAGGAACCGGGCGACGTCGGACCCGGAGGCCCGCAAGAGCGTGCTCGAAGCAGATCAAGGACGGCGGCATCGACGACGTGCTGCTCTGGTTCACGGACCTCGAGGGTCATCTGAAGAGCTTCGCGATCACGCCAGCGAGGTCGAGGGCGCGCTCGACGACGGGATGGGCTTCGACGGATCGTCGATCACCGGCTTCAACGCGATCGAGGAGTCGGACATGGTCGCGATCCCCGATCCCGAGCACCTTCCGCGTGCCGTGGCGCCGGGCGGCAAGGTCGGCCGGATGATCTGCGACGTCGTCACGCCGGACGGCAACCCCTACGACGGCGACCCGCGCCACGTTCTGCGGCTTGCGCTCGAGCGGATGAAGGCGATGGGCTTCGACACCTTCAACGTCGGCCCGGAGGCGGAGTACTTCCTCTTCAAGGACGAGCACGGCACGGAGACGCTCGACGAGGGCGGCTACTTCGCGCAGACGACGATGGACGCGGCGACGACCTCCGCCGCGACACGATCCGCGCGCTCGAGCAGATGGGCATCCCGGTCGAGTACCACCACCACGAGGTCGGGCCCTCGCAGCACGAGATCGACATGCGCTACGCGAACGCGCTCGACATGGCCGACTACATGCTCACGTACCGCCTCGTCGTCAAGGAGGTCGCCAAGCAGCACGGCTACCACGCGACCTTCATGCCGAAGCCGCTCTTCGGCGAGAACGGCTCCGGGATGCACACGCACCAGTCGCTCTTCAGCGCGGGGCGCAACCGCTTCTTCGACGGGGACGACAAGTGGCACCTGTCCGCGGAGGGCAAGGCGTTCATCGCCGGCCAGCTGCGTCACGCGCGCGAGATCGCCGCCGTGTTCGCGCAGTGGGTGAACTCGTACAAGCGGCTCGTGCCGGGCTACGAGGCGCCGGTCTACGTCGCGTGGTCGCAGCGGAACCGCTCGGCGCTGATCCGGATCCCGCTCTACAAGCCGGGCTCGGAGCAGGCGACCCGCGCAGAGCTGCGCTGCCCGGATCCCGCCTGCAACCCGTACCTGCCGTTCGCGGCCTGCTGCACGCGGGCCTCGAGGGGATCGAGCAGGGCTACGAGCTGCCCGACCCGATGGAGACGAACCTCTACCACCTCACGCCCGAGCAGCGGCGCGAGCGCGGGATCGTCTCGCTCCCGGAGACGCTCGGCGAGGCGATCGACGAGCTGTCCCGCTCCGAGCTCGCGAAGAAGGCGCTCGGCCCGCACATCTTCGACCGCTACGTCGAGCTGAAGCGCAAGGAGTGGGACGAGTACCGCGTCCAGCTCACCGAGTGGGAGATGAAGAAGTACTTGCCCGTCCTGTAGAGAAGCGTAAGAATCGCGTTGGGCCTCGTCCCCTGCGGAGGCGAGGTCCCGACTGACGGCCGACCGCGGGGTGCCCATGGCACCTCGTGGTCGTTCATCGGCGGGAATCGTGGCGTGGCGTGGCGTCGCCGGGTGGCGTGGCGTGGCGTCGCCACGACAATTGGCGTGGCGACGCCACGCTTGCAAGGCGGAAGAGCCCGGGTTCTAGAGGAAGCTGCGGATCGCGTCCCGATCGACCCGGAGGCCGATCACGCCGCTGCGAGCCGTCGATCTGCGTCGATCGTGTCCGCGGGGACGAGGCGCCGGCGCCGCGAGAAGAGGCCCGACCTGACCGAGAGGGCGTCCGGGACGTCCGGGGCCGTGCCGTACATCGGGCACTCGACCTTGCCGACCACGCGGCCCTGCCGGTCGGCGACGAGGTACCCGGCGGTGCGGCGAAGGTCGATGGCGAGGGCGCTCATACAGGAGAAGGTATGCCCGCTCTGCAAGGGAATTAGCGGGGCCGAGGTAAAAGGTTTGTTAAAGCGCCGGCGTTTCCTGCCTCGAGCTAGCCGGGCTTCCACACCATCAGAACGACGACGACGACCAGCAGGATGCCGCTGAGGTAGCTCGCCCACAGCGACGGCCGGTGCGCGACGAGGGCGCGGAGCTCCTCGCTCGGCCGGTCGCCCGCATCCGCGAGCCGCTCCGCGAGGTGGCGCGCGTGCCGAGCCGTCCGGCCGCCGACCGCGCCGAGCGCCATGCTCGCGGCCCAGAGCCCGATCGCCGCCTGGATCCACACCGGCGAGAGGCCGAAGCCCTCGTGCTCGGCGAGCGGTATGCCGACTCCGAGCGTCAGCAGCGCGCCCACGCCGACGAGCGCCACGCCCACGCGCGTCAGCCGCAGCAGCATGAGGATCTCGCTCGGCCGCTCGCGCCGGATCGCGGCGAGCTGGAGGGTGCCGGCGACCGTCGCGCCCGCGAAGAAGGCGAAGGCGCCGAGCAGGTGGAAGAACAACAGCCAGTCGGTCAGGGCCACGGGGCTCCTACGATACGTGAGTGCCCCTTCAGGCAATGGAGGTCCGGCTCTGGCCCGCGATCACGCGGCGCCAGAGTCCACCCGCGCCCTTGCCAAGGCGTCCAGCCTTGGCTGCGGACGCGTGCGGCCTCTGGCTTGGTGCTCGCGACCCAGAGCCTGGACCGCATCACCTGAAGGGGCACTAGTGGACGCCCCCGAGCGGCACCTGCGGCTGCTCACCGAGACGATCGGCCGCGGTCAACTCGACCCTCGACCTCGAGGAGGTGCTCGCGCCTGGTCGCGACCAAGGTCGCGGACGCGCTCGGCGCGGACGCGTGCTTCGTCTACCTCTACGACGAGCGCACCGACGAGCTCGTGCTGCGCGCCACCCACGGGACGAGCGTCGAGGAGATGACCCGCCGCCCGCGGATGCGCCCCGGCGAGGGGATCACGGGCACCGCGGCGGCCGACGCGGGCGCCCGGTGATGATCCCGCCCAGGCGCACCTCGACCCGCGCTTCAAGGAGTTCCCGAACCTGCCCGAGGAGCCAGTACGAGTCGATCCTCGCCGTGCCGATCCTCGTTCACGGCGAGCGGCTCGAGGGCGCGCTCAACGTCCGCACCCGCGCTCCGCGCGAGTTCTCCGCCGCCGAGATCGAGCTGCTCCAGGCGATCGCCGCCCAGGTCGCGCAGTCGATCGAGCACGCGAAGCTCTACGCCCAGGCGCAGCGGCGGGTGGCCGAGCTGGAGGCGCTGGCGCGGATCTCCGAGGCCGTCTCGGAGTCGCTCTACCTCGAGGAGTCGCTCGAGGCGATCGTCGAGACGACGATGGACGCCGTGCAGGCGACCGGGGCCGCGCTCGTGCTCGAGGACGGGCGGATCGCCTGGCCCGAGGGGCGCCCCGGCGCGTACGCCGTCCGCACGCCGCTGCGTTGGAAGCGGCGCCAGATCGGCGAGCTCGTGGCCGATCGGGACACGCCGTTCACGGACGACGAGCGGGCGCTGCTCGAGGCGATCGCCCACCACGCGGCGGTCGCGCTCGAGCACGGTCGCGCGGTGATGCGCGGCGTGCTCGCCCAGGAGATCCACCACCGCGTCAAGAACAACCTCCAGACCGTCGCCTCGCTGCTCCGCCTCCAGGCGCGCGCCGAGGGCGTCGACCCGCGCGAGGCGCTCGAGCACTCCGTGAACCGGATCCTCGCGATCGCCGCCGTGCACGAGGCGCTCACCGAGCAGCGCGACGAGGAGGTCGAGCTCGCCGAGCTGCATCGACCGGCTGCGGGCGATGATCGTTCAGGGGCTCGGCGGCGGACGGGACGTCGAGGCGCGTCTCGAGCCGTCTCGCTCGCCGGCAACCGGGCGACGGCGCTCGCGCTCGTCTTCTCCGAGCTGCTCCAGAACGCGCTCGAGCACGGGCAGGGCGCGGTGCGGATCGAGCTTGCGCGCCGCGACGGCGACGTCGTGCTCGCGATCGCCGACGAGGGCGGCGGGCCCCCGGCGACGCCGCCGCCGCCGGCACCGGCCTCTCGATCGTGCGGGCGCTCGTTCGCGACGAGCTCCAGGGCAGCTTCGAGCTGCGCCACGACGGCGGCACGCGCGCCGAGGTGGTGTTCCCGGCGTGAGGCGGACGGCGATCTCGTGCCTCGGGCCCGACCCGCTCGGCCTCCGGGAGAAAGCGGTCAACCCGTCGCTCGACCGCAGCGGCGTCCGGCGGCGAAACGCGAGACTGTCGGCGTGAGGATCCTGGTCGCCGAGGACGAGACGATCATCCGCCTCGACCTGCGCGATCTGCTCGTGCGGGCCGGCTTCGAGGTCTGCGCCGAGGCGCGCGACGGCGAGGAGGCGGTCGCACTCGCCCGCTCCGAGCAGCCCGACCTGGCGATCATGGACGTGAAGATGCCCCGGCTCGACGGGATCGAGGCGGCGCGGCGGATCCTCGACGAGCGGCCGATCCCGATCGTGATGCTGACCGCGTACGGGCAGGAGGAGCTCGTGTCGCGCGCGGTCGAGGCCGGCGTCTTCGGCTATCTCGTGAAGCCGTTCCGCGAGCAGGATCTCCTGCCGGCGATCCAGACGGCGCGCGCCCGGCACGAAGAGCTCGAGGCGGTGCGCGAGGAGGCGGAGTCGCTCGCGGAGGCGCTCGCCGCGCGCAAGGTGATCGAGCGGGCGAAGGGGCTGCTGATGGAGAAGGAGAGCCTGTCCGAGGAGGACGCGTTCGCACGCCTGCGCAAGGCGAGCCAGGCGTCCGGCCGGCCGCTGCGCGTGATCGCCGAGGCCGTGGTGGCGACGCTCGGCGGGGAGGCGTGAGCGCCGAGCACCCCAACGCCGCGCTGACGCGCCGCGTCTTCGCCGCCTTCGGCAAGGACGCGAAGGCGATCTCGGCCGCGCTCTCGCGGGACGTCGTCTGGCGCGTGCCGGGCCATACGGTGATGAGCGGCGAGTACCGGGGCCGCCGCGAAGTGGTCGAGTTCCTTCGCCGCACCGGCCTCGAGACGGACGGCACCTACCGCAGCTCGCTGCACACCGTCTTCGCGGACGACGACTGGGCCGTCGCCATCTACCGCGCCGTCGGCAGCCGGAACGGGATCGACCTCGACGTCGACCAGGCGTTCGTGATCCGCTGCGAGGACGGCCTCTGGAAAGAGGTGACCGCGGTACCCCTCGACTCCGCCTTCGAGCGCTTCTGGGCCTGACCGTTCGGGACAGGTCCTGGGGTCAGACCCCGGGACCTGTCCGCGCGAGCCAGGAGGCCGGCGGCTACGGGACGCCTACCTCGCTCACGCCTGCGCCTGCTCGAAGAGCGCCTCCCAGCGCTCCAGCAGCGCGGTGAGGGCGTCGCGGCTGCGCTTGTGCGCGGCGAGCGTCTCGACGTCGCTCCAGTCCTCGGCAGCTTCCGCTCGAGCTCCGCGACCTCCGCCTCGCGGGCGGCGATCTCCGCCTCGAGCCGCTCCAGCTCGCTCGGCCCGCTTCTTCGCCGCCGGCTTCGGCTTGGCGGCGCGCGCCGGCTTCGGCTTCGGCTCCGGCCGCGCCGCACGCGCGGCGGCGGCTGCCCGCTCCTCGCGCCGGCGCAGCATCTCGGCCCAGCCGCCGTCGTAGGTGTGCAGCCCGGCGTCCTCGATCGCGAGCGTCCGCTCGGCGATCGCGTCGAGCAGCGCGCGGTCGTGCGAGACGAGCAGCACCGTGCCCGGGAACGCGTCGAGCGCCGCCTCGAGCGCCTCGCGGCTCTCCAGGTCGAGGTGGTTGGTCGGCTCGTCGAGCACGAGGAAGTTCGCGCCCGAGGCGACCGTCACCGCGAGCGCGAGCCGCCGCCGCTCGCCGCCGGAGAGCACCGCGGCCGGCTTCTCGTGCTCGTCCCAGCCGGAGAAGAGGAAGCGCCCGAGCAGCGACTGCGCGTCCGGGCGAGAGAGCCCGGTCATCGACTGGACGCACTGGAGCACCGAGCCGCGCGTGTCCAGCTCCATCTCCTGCTGCGAGAAGTACGACGGCTCGACGCCGTGGCCGAGGCGCAGCTTGCCCGCCGCCGGCTCGCGCCGGCCGAGCAGCGTCTCGAGCAGCGTCGTCTTGCCGGAGCCGTTCGGGCCGACGAGCGCCACGTGCTCGCCCCGCTCGAGCGCGAACGACGCGCCGCGAGAGCAGCACGCGCTCGCCGATCCGAAGCTCGAGCCCCTCCGCCTCGACGACCGTGCGTCCGCTGCGCGCCGGCTTGAGGAACTCGAAGCCGAGCGAGCGCTTCCGCCGCGAGAGCAGCGCGACCTCCCCGGCCGCGGCCGAGCGCTGCTGCTGCAGCCGCCCGATCTGCGTCAGCTTCGCCTGCGCCTGCTTCGCCTTGTCCTTCTTCGCGCGGAAGCGCTCGACGAAGCGCTCGAGCCGCTCGATGTCGGCCTGGACGCGCTCGACCTCCTTCTGCGCGTGCAGCATCCGCGCCGCCTTCTCGCGCCGCCACGCGTGCCAGGGGCCCGGGGAAGAAGGTGCCCCTGCCGGCCACGACCTCGAGCGTCGCCGTCGTCACCGCCTCGAGGAACCAGCGGTCGTGCGCGACGAGGATCACCGCCGCGTCGAGCGAGGACAGCTCGCGCTCGAGCCACTCGAGGCTCGCCACGTCGAGGTGGTTCGTCGGCTCGTCGAGCAGCAGCAGGTCGGGGTCGCCGCCGAGCGCGCGCGCGAGCGAGGCGCGCGTCAGCTCTCCGCCGGAGAACGTCCGCAGCTGCCGGTCGAGGTGCTCGTCGGCGAAGCCGAGGCCGCGCAGGACGGAGGTCGCGTGGTCGCGCCAGCCGTAGCCGCCCGCGTGCTCGAGCCGCGCCTGCGCCGTCGCGTAGCGGTTGAGCGTCGCCTGGTCGTGCGTGCCGCCCGCCATCGCCTGCTCGAGCCGCTGCAGCTCCTGCTCGAGCGCGACGAGGTCGCGCGCGCCGGAGAGGACGTACTCGCGCAGCGTCAGGTCGCGGTCGAGCGGCGGCCGCTGGTCGTGCAGCGCGACCCGCGTTCCCTTCTCGAAGGCGAGCTCGCCGCCGTGCTTCTCGGTCTCGCCGGCGAGGATTCGCAGCAGCGTCGTCTTGCCGGCGCCGTTCGGCCCGGAGAGCGCGACGCGGTCGCGCCGCTCGACGGAGAACGAGACCCCGTCGAAGAGGACGGAGCCTGCGAGCTCCTTGCGCAGGTTGGAGGCGATGACGACTGCCATGACGTACCAAGAGTAGGCGGCGTCCGGAGAGTCCGGTCCGGAAGACGTGGAGCGGATGACGAGTGTCCTCGCGCTCGACGTCGGCTCCTCGTCGGTGCGCGCGCAGCGTTTCGACGAGCGCGGGCCAGCCGGTCGGCGAGCTGCGGCAGGAGCGGTACCGGACGCGACGACGCCGAGGACGGTCGCCGGGCTCGTCCGCGAGGTGCTCGGCGGCGAGGAGCCCGACGCGGACGTCGTGCTTCGCGCACAGCCTCGTCGCCGTCGACGGCGACTGGAAGCCGCTGACGCCGATCCTCGGCTGGCGCGACACGCGCAGCGCCGGCGCCGCCGAGTGGCTGCGCCGCCGGCTCGACCCGGACGAGGTGCACGCGCGCACCGGCGCCCACCTGCACCCGTCCTTCTGGCCCGCGAAGCTCGCCTGGCTCGCGCAGGCCGAGCCGGAGGTCTTCCGCCGCGGCCGCGTGGTTCCTCTCCTTCTCCGACTACCTGCGGCGGCGCGCCCGAGACGAGCCTCTCGATGGCGTCCGGCACGGGACTGCTCGACCTGACCACGAGCGCGTGGGACGGCGAGCTGCTCGCGACGCTCGGCGTCGATTCGGAGCCGCCTGCCGCGGATCGTCGACCAGCCCGGTGCTGGCTCGACGCGGCCTGCTCGAACCTCGGCGCCGGCTGCGTCGGCCGCGAGCGCGCGGCGCTCATGGTCGGCACCTCGGGCGCGCTGCGCGTGCTCTACGAGAGCGAGCGCCCGCAGCCGAGGCCGGGGCTCTTCCTCTACCTGCTCGACGAGCGGCGGGTGATCGAGGGCGGCGCGCTCTCCGACGGCGGCAACCTCTACGCGTGGCTCGAGCGGACGCTCGCGCCCGCGCAGGGCGACGCTCGCCGGGCGCGGCCCCGGCGACCACGGGCTCACGTTCCTCCCGTTCCTCGGCGGCGAGCGCTCGACCGGCTGGGACCCCGAGGCGAAGGGCGTCGTCGCCGGGCTCACCTTCGCGACGACGCCGCTCGACCTCCGCCAGGCGGCGCTCGAGGGCGTCGCGTTCCGCTTCGCCGCGATCGCCGACCTGCTGCCGGACGTCGAGCGAGATCGTCGCCACCGGCGGCGGCCTCCTGCACGACCCGGCCTGGATCCAGATCATGGCCGACGCGCTCGCGCGGCCGGTCGTCGCCTCGGGCGTCGAGGAGGCGTCGCTGCGCGGCGCGGCGGTCGCCGTCGCTCGAGCGGCTCGGCCACGAGGCCGCACGCGGCGCCGATCGGGGACGTGTTCGGTCCCCGCGAGGACCGGGCAGACGCATATCGTTCGGCGAGGGAACGGCAGCAGCGACTCTACGAGGTGCTTCGTGGCGAACAGTGACATCGAACAGCGGTCGATCGACACCATCCGCACGCTCGCGATGGACGCCGTCCAGCAGGCGAACGCGGGCCATCCGGGCACGGCGATGGCGCTCGCGCCGCTCGCGTACCTCCTCTACACGGAGGTGATGCGCCACAACCCGGCGAACCCGCACTGGCCCGACCGCGACCGCTTCGTCCTCTCGGCCGGGCACGCGTGCATCCTCCAGTACGCCGCGCTCCACCTCGCCGGCTACGACCTCTCGCTCGAGGAGCTGAAGCGCTTCCGCCAGTGGGAGTCGCTCACGCCCGGGCATCCCGGAGGTGCACCACACCGCCGGGATCGAGGCGACGACCGGGCCGCTCGGCCAGGGCTTCGCGAACGGCGTCGGCTTCGCGATCGCCGAGCGCTTCCTCGCCGAGCGCTACAACCGGCCCTACGACGAGATCGTCGACCACCGCGTCTACTGCATCTGCTCCGACGGCGACCTGATGGAGGGCGTCTCGAACGAGGCCGCGTCGATCGCGGGCCAGCTCGGGCTCGGCAAGCTCGTCTACTTCTACGACGACAACCACATCACGATCGACGGCACGACCTCGATCTCGTTCACGGCCGAGGACAAGGGCGCGCGCCTCGCGGCGCAGGGCTGGCACGTCCAGCACGTCGACGACGCGAACGACCTCGACGCTGCTGCGCGAGGCGATCGCGAACGCGCAGGCGGAGACGGAGCGGCCGTCGCTGATCGTGATCCGCTCGCACATCGCCTTCGGCGCGCCGCACGCGGTGGACACCGCGAAGGCGCACGGCGCGCCGCTCGGCGAGGAGGAGGTGCGCGCGACGAAGGAGGCGCTCGGCTGGGATCCCGGACGCGACGCTTCGTCGTCCCCGACGAGGTGCGCGAGCACATGAACGGCACCGAGCGCGGGATCGCGCTCGAGCAGGAGTGGCAGCGAGCGCTTCGAGGCGTGGTCGGCGCAAGTACCCCGGCGCTGCGCGAGGACTGGGACCAGGTGCACACCGGCAGGCCGCGGCCGGGCTGGGTCGAGGCGCTGCCCGAGTTCCCGGCCGGCGAGGACGTGGCGACGCGCGACGCGGGCGCGCAAGGTGATGGCAGGCGTTCAAGCGCTTCACGCCGACGATGATCGGCGGCGCCGCCGACCTCGTCGAGTCGACGAAGACGGAGTTCAAGGGCGGCGGCGTCTTCTCGCGCGACGCACGCCGGGCGCAACATCGCCTTCGGCATCCGCGAGCACGCGATGGGCTCGATCGTCAACGGGATCGCGCTGCACGGCGGCATGGTCAAGCCGTACGGCTCGACCTTCCTGATCTTCTCCGACTACATGCGCCCGGCGGTGCGGCTCTCGGCGCTCTCGTCGCTCCCGGTCGTCTGGGTCTGGACGCACGACTCGGTCGGGCTCGGCGAGGACGGGCCGACGCACCAGCCGGTCGAGCACTTCGCGGCGCTGCGCGCGATCCCGAACCTCTGGTTCATGCGGCCGGCGGACGCGAACGAGACCGTGCAGGCGTGGAAGGTCGCGCTCGAGCGCGAGGACGGGCCCGGTCGCGCTCGCGCTGACGCGGCAGAAGGTGCCGACGCTCGACCGGCGAGCGCTCGGCGCCGCCGAGGGACTCGGCGCGCGGCGCGTACGTCCTCTGGGAGCCCGAGGAGGCGAACGGCGCTGCCCGACCTGATCCTGCTCGCGACCGGCTCCGAGGTGCACCTCGCGCTCGAGGCGGCGCGCGCGCTCGCGGAGCAGGGAACGCACGCGCGCGTCGTCTCGATGCCGTGCTGGGAGCTCTTCGAGGCGCAGCCGCGCGAGTACCGCGACGAGGTGCTGCCGCCGGACGTGAAGGCGCGCGTCTCGGTCGAGGCCGGCGTCGCGTTCGGCTGGCGGCAGTGGGTCGGCGACGAGGGCGACTCGATCTCGATCGAGCGCTTCGGCGCCTCCGCGCCCGGCGCGACCGTGCTCGAGGAGCTCGGGGTACACGCGTCGACAACGTCGTCGCCCGCGGCGCTCGCCCTGCGCGAGCGCGTGTCCTGGATGAACGTCGCCGTCGCGTTCGACCACCGGGGCGTCCAGCTGCGCGAGCGGCTGCTCGAGGTGCTGCGCGAGGACGGCCACGAGATCGTCGACCTCGGCACCGACACCGACGCGCAGCGGGTCGACTACCCGGACAAGGCGCTCGAGCTCGGCGCGGCGCTCAAGGGCGGACGGGCCGAGCGCGGCGTCCTCGTCTGCGGCTCGGGCGTCGGCGCCTCGGTCGCCGCCTGCAAGATCGCCGGCATCCGCGCCGCGATCTGCCACGACGTCTACTCCGCCCACCAGGGCGTCGAGCACGACGACATGAACGTGCTCTGCCTCGGCTCGGAGGTGGTCGGCCCGAGCCTCGCCGCCGACCTCGTGCGCGCCTTCCTCGGCGCGCGCTTCGACGGAGGGCGAGCGCTACGTCGCGAGACTGGAGAAAGTGGAAGCGATGGAAAGAGGGATGCCCAGTGGCTGAGTCGAGACTGCACGAGCTCAGCGCGCGCGGCCAGTCCGTCTGGATCGACTACCTGTCGCGCCACGATGCTCGAGTCGGGCGAGCTCGACGCGGATGATGGAGGAGGACGCCGTCGTCGGCGTGACGTCGAACCCGACGATCTTCCAGAAGGCGATCTCCCACGGCGACGCGTACGACGAGCAGCTGCAGCGAGCTGCTCGCGGGCGAGACCGACCCGAAGGAGATCTTCCTCCAGCTCGCCGTCACGCGACGTCGAGGCGGCGCTCGACGCTGCTCGCCGCCGGTGCACGAGGCGAATCCCGAGGACGGCTACGTCTCGCTGCGAGGTCGACCCGACGCTCGCCTACGACGCCGAGGCGACCTTCGACGAGGCGATGCGCCTGCACGCGTGGATCGACCGGCCGAACCTCTACGTGAAGATTCCCGCGACGCAGCCGGGCCTGCGGCGCGATCGAGGACTGCATCGCGCAGGGCGAAGAGCATCAACGTGACGCTGATCTTCTCGCTGCAGCGCTACCGCGAGGTCGTCGAGGCGTACCTGCGCGGGCTCGAGCGGCTCGTCGCCTCCGGCGGCGATCCCGCCGACGGTGCGCTCGGTCGCGAGCTTCTTCGTCTCCCGCGTCGACACCGAGGCCGACAGGCGGCTGGAGGAGATCGGGACGAAGGAGGCGCTCGCCCTGCGCGGCAAGCTCGCGGTCGCGAACGCGAGGCTCGCCTACGAGCACTACCAGGACGCGTTCTCCGGCCCGCGCTGGGACTTCCTCGCCGGCAAGGGCGCGCTCCCGCAGCGCTGCCTCTGGGCCTCCACCTCGACGAAGAACCCGAGCTACCGCGACGTCCTCTACGTCGAGGAGCTGATCGGCCCGCACACGGTGAACACGATGCCCGAGGAGACGATCGCCGCCTTCCAGGACCACGGCGAGGTGCGCGGCGACACCGTCCTCGAGGGCCTCGCGGGCGCGCACGCGCTGCTCGACGAGATCGCGGCGGCCGGCGTCGACTACGACGACGTGACGGAGACGCTCGAGCTCGAGGGCGTGCAGAAGTTCGCCGACTCGTTCGCCGAGCTGCTCGAAGGCGTGCGCGCCAAGCGCGAGCGAGCTCGTACGGGCTAGGCCCGTCGCGCAATGAGCGAGCGCAGCGAGCTCATCGACCGGATCTGGGAGCGCGACCCGACCGTCTGGACCGGCGGCGACGAGGCGAAATGGCTCGGCTGGCTCGACGAGCCGCGCGCGCATGCGCGAGCGCGTGCCGAGCTCGCCGCCTTCGCCGACGAGGTCGCCGGCGAGGGCCTCGACGCCGTCGTCCTGCTCGGCATGGGCGGCTCGAGCCTCGCGCCCGAGGTGCTGCGCCGGACGTTCCGGGCCGAGTCGCTTCCACGTGCTCGACACGACGCACCCGCAGGCGATCCGCGCGCTCGAGGCGCGATCGACCTCGAGCGGACGCTCTTCGTCTGCTCCTCGAAGTCCGGCGACGACGCTCGAGACGCGCTCGCACGCCGACTACTTCTGGAAGCGACCGGAGAGCGCGGCGGACGCTTCGTCGCCGTCACCGATCCCGGCTCCGACCTCGAGCGGCTCGCGCAGGAGCGCGGCTTCCGGCGCGTCTTCGCAGGCGAGCCGACGATCGGCGGCCGCTACTCGGCGCTCTCGCCGTTCGGGATGGTGCCGGCCGCGCTGATGGGGGTCGACGTCGACCGGCTGCTCGCGGCCGCCGAGGAGATGGCGGACGCGTGCCGGCCGCGACGAGGGCAACCCCGGCTACGAGCTCGGGCGCCGGCTCGGCGAGCGGCTGGCGCGAGGGTCGCGACAAGGTCTGCATCGAGGAGACCGGCGGCGGGTTCGGGCTCTGGGCGGAGCAGCTGATCGCGGAGTCGACCGGCAAGCAGGGCAAGGGGCTCGTCCCCGCGCCGGGCGAGTCGCCCGAGGGGCCGGACCGCCAGGCCGGCCGAGCCGGAGCTCCCCGAGCCGTACGCGCTCGGCCCCGAGTTCTTCCGCTGGGAGTTCGCGGTCGCCGTCGCCGGCGCGTATCTCGAGATCAACCCGTTCGACCAGCCGGACGTGCAGGCGGCGAAGGACCGGACGAACGAGGTGCTCGCGACCGGCGAGGAGCCGGAGCTCGAGCCGGAGGGCTCGCTCGACGAGCTCCTCGCGCAGGCGCGGGAGCGGCGACTACGTCTGCATCCAGGCGTTCGTCGCGCCGAGCGAGCGCGAACGACCGCGCGGATCGCCGACCTCGTCCGCCGGGTGCGCCGCGCGCACGCGGACTCGTCGTCACGCACGGCTACGGGCCGCGCTACCTCCACTCGACCGGGCCAGCTGCACAAGGGCGGCCCGAACACCGGCCTCTTCCTCCAGGTCGTCGACGACCCGGGCGAGGAGCTGCCGATCCCGGGCCGGAAGTTCGGCTTCCGGCGGCTGATCCGCGCGCAGGCGGCGGGCGACTTCGAGTCCCTGCAGGAGCGCGGCCGGCGCGTCGCGCGCTGCCACGTCGACGACGTCTAGCGAGGGGGAACGCGATGCAACTCGGGATGATCGGACTCGGCCGGATGGGCAACGGGATGACCGACCGCCTGCGCGAGCACGGGCACGAGGTGCAGACCTTCGACCCGAAGGTCGAGTCGCGCACCGCGACGTCGCTCGAGGAGCTGAAGGCGCAGCTCGACGCGCCGCGCGCCTTCTGGATGATGGTGCCGGCCGGGGAGATCACCGAGTCCGTCTTCCAGGAGCTGCTCGGGCTCGCCGACGCGGGCGACACGATCGTCGACGGCGGCAACTCCAACTTCCGCGACTCGCAGCGCCGCGCCCGCGACGCGTCGGCGCAGGGCCTGCACTTCGTCGACGCGGGCGTCTCCGGCGGGGTCTGGGGACTCGAGGTCGGCTTCTGCCTGATGGTCGGCGGCGAGCCCGAGCCCGGTGCAGCGGCTCGAGCCGGTCTTCACCACGCTCGCGCCCGAGGACGGCTACGCGCACGTCGGCGCCTCCGGCGCGGGCCACTTCGTGAAGATGGTGCACAACGGGATCGAGTACGGCCTGATGCAGGCCTACGCGGAGGGCTTCGACGATCATCGAGCACTCCGAGTTCGACCTCGACCTGCACGCGATCTCCGGCATCTGGCGGTACGGCTCCGTCGATCCGCTCCTGGCTGCTCGAGCTGCTGCACGCCGCCTTCGAGTCGCACGGCAACGACCTCGGCGACATCGCCCCCTACGTCGAGGACTCGGGCGAGGGCCGCTGGACGATCCACGAGGCGATCGCCGAGAACGTGCCGGCGCCGGTGATCCGCGGCGGCGCTGTTCGCGCGGTTCGCGTCGCGCGACGAGACGAACTTCGCGCGCCAAGGTCTCGGCCGCGCTGCGCAACGAGTTCGGCGGCCACGCGATCAAGGCGGCGGGGAAGCCGGAGGGCTCCGAGCTGATGGCGGCGACGGACGAGACCGCCCCGCCGGCGAACCCGCTCGCGGAGGGGCTGTCGCTGCGCCGCACCCCCGATCCGTGCGCGCTCGTGATCTTCGGCGCCTCCGGCGACCTGACCCACAAGAAGCTGATGCCGGCGCTGTACGCGCTCGCCGTCCGCCGCCTGCTGCCGCCGCGCTTCGCCGTCGTCGGCGTCGCCCGCACCGACGGCGACGACGACTCCTTTCGGGCCGACATGAAGGCCGCGGTGCAGCAGCACGGCCGCGACGCGTTCCGCGACGACGTCTGGGACGAGCTCGCCGCGTCGTTCAGCTACCTGCGTCTCGACTTCGCCGACTCGGGCGGCGAGGACACGCTGCACGCGCTGCTGGCGCGGCTCGACGAGGAGAAGCAGCTCGACGGCAACAGCGTCTTCTATCTCGCCGTCCCGCCGCCGGCGTTCCCGACGATCGTCGAGGCCCTGGGCAAGCGGCGCGACGAGCGAGGCTGGACGCGGGTGATCGTCGAGAAGCCGTTCGGCCACGACCTCGGCTCCGCGCGCGAGCTGACGACGATGCTGCGCGAGTACTTCCAGAGGAGGAGATCTTCCGGATCGACCACTACCTCGGCAAGGAGACCGTCCAGAACATGCTGGCGCTCCGCTTCGCCAACGGCATCTTCGAGCCGATCTGGAACCGCCAGTTCATCGACCACGTCCAGATCACCGTTGCCGAGTCGATCGGGATCGAGGGGCGTGCCGGCTACTACGAGGCGGCGGGCGCGATCCGCGACATCTTCCAGAACCACCTGCTGCAGCTGCTCGCGCTGACGGCGATGGAGCCGCCGATCGACTTCACCGCCGAGTCGGTGCGCAACGAGAAGGTGAAGGTGCTGCGCTCGCTGCACACGCCGGGCCCGAAGTCGGTCGTGCGCGGCCAGTACGGGCGCGGCTACATGGAGGGCGTCGAGGTGCCCGCCTACCGCGAGGAGCAGGGCGTCGCCTCCGACTCGATGACCGAGACGTACGTCGCCGCGAAGCTGTTCGTCGACAACTGGCGCTGGGCGGACACGCCGTTCTACGTGCGCATGGGCAAGCGGCTCGCGCGCCGCGAGACGACGATCGCGATCCAGTTCAAGCGCGCGCCGCACCCGCCGTTCGAGGAGACCTCCTCCGAGGGGATGCGCCCGAACGTTCTGCTCGTCCACGTGCAGCCGGACGAGGGCGTCTCGCTTGCGATCGGCGCGAAGGTGCCGGGGCAGGGGATGACGATCCGCACCGTGCACATGGACTTCCTCTACGGCGGCGCCTTCCGCACCGCGATGCCCGAGGCGTACGAGCGGCTGATCCTCGACACGCTGCTCGGCGACGGAACGCTGTTCACGCGGGCGGACGAGGTCGAGGAGCAGTGGCTGCTCGTGGACGCGATCGTGGCCGCGTGGCAGCGCGACCGGCCCGGCTTCCCGAACTACGCGGCCGGCACCTGGGGCCCGCCGAGCGCGGACGACCTCCTGCACCGGGACGGACGATCATGGCGCCGCCACTAGAGGCGGCGGCCACCGAGGCCGAGCGCTGGCAGGCCGAGGGGGTCTCGCTCGCCGACGTGAGCACGGCGATCGCGCGGCTGCGCGAGGCGACGGCCGAGAACGGGCGCCCGCCGAGCCTGCGCACGAGCGTGATGACGCACCTGGCCTGGGTGCCGGAGCCGTGGCTCGACCGCGCCCGGGCCGCGCTCTCCGGGATGGGCGAGCGGCATCCGTCGCGCACGATCCTGCTCGTTCCGCAGCCGGACTCGGGGCTCGACCGGATCGACGCGCTCGTCGCGCTCGAGAGCTACGCGGTGCCCGGCGTCGAGCGGGAGGTCTGCTCGGAGGTGATCGAGCTGCACCTGCACGGGATCCGCGCGAAGGCGCCCGCGAGCGTCGTCGAGCCGCTGCTCATCTCCGACCTGCCGGTGTTCCTGCGCTGGCGCGGCGAGCCTCCCTGGCGCGCGCCGGAGCTCGAGCAGCTCGTGGGCCTCACCGACCGGCTGATCGTCGACTCGACCGAGTGGGACGACGTGCCGTACGCGTACCGGAACCTCGCCGAGCTGTTCGCGCGGGCGGCGACCTCGGACATCGCCTGGGCGCGCACCTCCCGCTGGCGGGCGCTGCTCGCGTCGCTCTGGCCCGAGATCGCGGACGTCGCCTCGATCCGCGTGCACGGTACGCCGGCGCAGGCGTGGCTGCTCGCGGGCTGGCTCCGTTCCCGGCTCGGCCGCGACGAGATCGCGCTGGAGATCGTGGAGGCGGAGCGGCTGGAGGGGATCGACCTGGACGGGAAGCCGGCGCCGTTCCCGCCGGGCGACCCGCCCGCGCCGAGCGACGTCCTCTCCGACGAGCTCGACCGCTTCGGCCGCGAGCCGGTCTACGAGGCCGCGGTCGCAGCCGCCGTCTCTTGAGCAAGTAACAGTCTGTTACAAGCGCGGGGGTGCCGCGGCGATCGCGGCCAGCACCTCGTCGTGCACGAGCCCGTTCGTCGAGACGAGCGAGCCCACCGCCGGACCGCCGTCGACGCTCGTGCAGAGGCCGCCCGCCTCTTCGACGATGATCGCGTCGGGGAGGATGTCCCAGGGCGCGACCTCCTGGTCGAGGGCCGCCTCGAGCGCTCCCTCGGCGACGAGCATGTGCTGCCAGAAATCCCCGAAGCCGCGCACGTGCCAGGCGCGGCCGGCGAACGCGCGGCCCGAGACGGAAGCGTCGGCGAGCCTTCCGATCCGGGAGACGCGGATCCGCTGCCCGTTCGCGAAGGCGCCGCCGCCGCGCTCGGCCCACCAGCGACGGCCGAGCGCGGGCGCTGAGACCACGCCGAGCTCGACGACGCCCTCTCGTTCGAGGGCGACCTGCGTCGCCCAGACCGGAATCCCGCGCGAGAAGTTCTTCGTGCCGTCGATCGGGTCGAGGATCCAGCGGACGGGCCCGCCGCTGTCGCCCTCCTCCTCGCCGAGCACGCCCTCTCCGGGCCGCTCGGCCGCGATCCGCTCGCGCAGCGCGCGCTCGACCGCGCGATCGGCGTCGGTGACCGGCGTCAGGTCGGGCTTCGTCTCGACCTGGAGGTCGGAGGCCCGGAAGCGCGGCAGCGCCAGCGAGTCTGCGAGGTCGGCGAGCGCGAGCGCGAAGTCGAGGTCGGCGGACACGCCGGCGAGCCTACCGGGCTACTTCGAGCCGCTGCCGACGATCTTGAACTTGGGCCGCTTCTTCACAGCCTTCGCGACGCGGAAGGTCGGCTTCGCGAGCTGGATCTTCTGCGGGTCCGACCACGACATCTGCTGCGCGCCGCTCGGCAGGCTCCAGTCGATGCCGCGCACGCGGTAGTACCACGTTCCCGTGGAGAGCGGCAGCACGGTCGCGGTGGCGAACGTCATGCGGTTCCCGACCGCCTTGAACGGATAGTCCTTCTCGCTCCACTGAATCTGATAGACGCTTGCGCCGAGCGCCGGAGTCCACGCCACCAGCGGCTGGCCGTAGAACGTCGCCGTCTTCCGCGCCGAGACCAGGCGCCCGGTCGAGGAGAGGCCGGTCGCGAACGCCGACTGCGCGGTCGTCAGGCTCGGCTCGCTCGCAACGCCGAAGCGCTGTACGCGGCCGGCCGCGCAGACGTCCTGCGGCAGCTCGAGGTCCTGATAGGTGATCGTGCCGCCGAGGCGCGAGACGGTCTCCCCCGCGCCATGGGTGTACTTGAGCGTGCCGTTCAGACCGAGGCTGCCCGCGCCGACGCTGCTCACGCCCAGCGTCTCGGCCGTATCGCCCGAGCCGACGGTGACCGTGTCGCCGATGTGGAAGCCGACCGTGCTGTCGACCGGGAGCGCCTGCGTGCCCGCGCCGGCACCGGGGTCGACGACGGCGGCGCCGGAGCTGCCGATGCCGTTCGACGACACCGGCACGACCGTCCAGTAGTAGCCGCCCTCGGGCCAGTTGACGTCCCAGAGGTCGACGGGCGGCCCGATCGACGTCGGGTCCGGCGGAGCCACCTTCTCGTCGGAGGCCGGGGCCGGGGTCGAGGACGTGTCCGTCTGGCCGGACTGGTCCGGCGGAGCAGACGTTCCCGGAGCGCTCGGCGCGTCGCCGGGGACGCTCGTGGTCGGGGCCGGAGGCGGGAGCTGCTCGTTGATCGCCTTGCCGAGGTTCTCCGAGTCGTACGTGAAGCTGCTCGTCTCGGGGCCCTGCCCGAGGAAGCCGCTGCGGGCGATCGTCATCGCGCTGTCGCTCGTCGGGAGCTGGAGCGGTCCGCTGAGCCGAGGCGCGTAGGTCTGTGTGCCGACGGCGGGGCTCGCGTAGACGCGGTTCAGGCACTGGCTGTCGGTGAAGGCGTAGACGCGGAAGAGCTCGGCCTGCCGTCCGCTCAGCGACTGGTTGCCCGTCCACACGAAGGCGGGCATCAGCTCGTGCGCGGGCGTGCCGGAGCCGCCGTTCGAGAAGACGTCCGAGACGGTGCCGACGAGCGCGATCCGGCCGTTCGAGACGGCCGGGTTCGTGGAGCTGTAGATCGGGCTCCAGGCGCCGTACGTCGTCACCGGCAGGCCGTTGACGCGGTAGTTGAAGTAGTCCCAGTGCTGCGCGCGGATGCGCCAGCGGATCGTGCCGGTCCAGGTCTGCGACTGGTGCAGCGTGTAGAACTCGCGCTCGTCGAGGACGTTGGTGCGGGTGGTGACGAACCTGCCGGCGCCGTCGGAGCTTGCGTCGATCAGCCAGACCTCGTAGCGGTCGGCGCCGTCGACCGGCGTCCAGCGCAGCAGGCTGGGGTAGCTCGGGAGGGGTGTCGGCGGCGGAGGCGGCGTGACGTCGAAGCCGAACGGCGCGCTCCACGAGGTGGTGTCGGCGCCGTCGGGCATGACGGCGCGGACGCGTGCGTAGAGCGCGTGGGGCGAGCCGGTGATCCAGGGCAGCGTCAGCCGCGGAGCCGCAACGGGCGTCACGAGCTTCGCGTCGTTGTAGAGGATGCCGTTGTCGCGGAAGGTGCTGCTCGTGGCGAGCTGGAACTGGTAGCGCAGCGCGCCCGGAACCGGATCCCACGCGAACGAGGGAGTGCGGTGGTATGCGGTCGTCCGCGGCTCGTCGGCGCGCAGCAGGAAGCCGTGCAGGCCGGTCGGTCCCGACGTGGCACCGGCTGCGGCGTGGGCCGAGCCGGCGATCGCGAGGATGACCAGGAGGGAAGCAAAGCGAGAGCGCATCGTCTTCCCTCGTTTTCGGCATTGGCTACCCGGCTGCTGTCCCTCGAACGAGGGATGCGAGAAGCCGCCCGGCCGCCAGAACGCGAGCGTCGTCTCCGGCGCGGCCGGCGAGCTGGACCGAGGCCGGGAGGCCGTCCTCCGCCGGGCCGCACGGCAGCGCGAGCGCGGGCCAGCCGAGCGAGTCGAAGGGGTACGTGAAGAGGATCCCGCGCTCGCGGATCGCCAGCTCGTCGACGTCGGTGGGTGGCGCGACGAACCCGAGCGTCGGCGTGACGAGCAGGTCGAGGCCCTCGAGCGCCTCCGCGGCCCGCTCGCGGTAGGCGGCGCGCTCCCGCTGCGCCGCGGTCACCTGGTCGTCGGTGACGGCGAGGCAGCGCTCGATCTTGCCGCGCACGTTCTCGCCGTACAACTCCTCGTTCCCGGGGAAGAGCGCCCGGTGCGCGTCGGCGACCTCGCGCATGAACAGGCGGTAGTCGTCGGCGGCGAGGGGGAAGTCGACGGGCCGCGCGCGCGGGAAGCGCGCCGCCGCCGCCTCGACGCGGGCGCGGACGAGGGGGTCGGCGTGCTCGAGCCAGGCGACGCCGACCGCGAGCTCCTCGAGCGACTCGAGCGGCGCCGGCTCGAAGCCCGGCGCGAGCGCGCGCATCAGCTCCTCGCACCCCTCGACGTTCGACGCCATCGGGCCGACATGGTCGTAGCTCGCGGCCAGCGGGAAGCAGCCGTCGGCCGGGACGAGCCCGTAGGTCGGCTTGAAGCCGACGATCCCGCACCAGCCGGCGGGGATGCGGATCGAGCCGCCGGAGTCCGTGCCGAGCGCGAGCTCGACGTGGCCGGCCGCGATCGCCGCTGCCGAGCCGCCGCTGGAGCCGCCGGCGATCCGGCCGGGCGCGGCCGGGTTGGGCACCGTCCCGTAGTGCGGGTTCTGCGACGAGATCCCGTACGCGAACTCGTGCAGGTTGGTCTTGCCGGCGACCGCGTAGCCCGCGGCCTCGAGCCTGAGGACGGCCTCGGCGCTCCGGGCGGGCACGTGGTCGGCGAAGAGCGCCGACCCGTACGTCGTGGCGAGGCCTGCCGTGTCGAGCAGGTCCTTCACGGCGACCGGGACGCCCTCGGGCGGCCGCTCGGGCCGCGCAAGCCAGATTGCGCCGTCTTCACCGCCGGATCGCGCCGTCACGGCGCCGACTCTACTTGTGCGCGCGGGCGCGCTTCGCGGCCTTGGCCCTCGCCCTGGCCCTGGCGTTGGCCTTCGCCTCCGGCCGCCTGGCCCTGGCCTTCGCCTTGGCCTTCGCCTGGGCCTTCGCGTGCTTGGCGGCCAGCGCCGAATCGGCCTCGTCGAGGCGGACCGTCCGCGTGACCGCGGCTCCGCGCAGCGCGCCGCTCGCGGAGAGCGGTGTCAGGGCGAGCGGCAGTCCCGCCGTCCCGGCCTGCTGCAGCGTCGCGAGCAGGGTGGCCGGCAGGGTGAAGCGGATGTCGTTGGCGCCCGCGCGGAGCCAGACCGTCCCGAGCGAGAAGGAGCCGAGAAGCGCCTGGAACTGCCCCTGCGCGTTCGCCTGCACGACGACGCGGAGCTGGCTGTCGCCCGTCTCGACGGTCATCACCTCGGGGCCGAAGACGTCGATCGCCGGGACGATCTCGCCGCCGGACAGCGACGTGACCGGCGTGTTCGTCGAGACGAGACCCGGCGTGTCGAACTGGCTCACGGGCGTGTTCGAGTCCACGGTCATCGTGACGCTCACGGTGAAGTCGGCGGAGTTGAGGCTCGTGGAGGCGTTCGGCAGCACGAGGTAGCCCTTCGCGCTCGACCACGTGCAGGTGTCCCAGGGGACGCTCGCGGTCGCCGTGGCGCCGCTGACCGAGAGCGTGGTCGCCGAGCTGCCGAGCGTCGCCCAGTAGTACGCCGGCACGGAGGACGTTCCCGCCGGGATCGTGACGGTGATCGACAGCGTCGCCGCGTAGCAGGCGCCGGTGGTCGTGCCGTCGCCGCGGTCGATCTCCACGATGCGGCCGGCGAGATGGTCGACCGGGACGTGGATCGTCGCGACGGTTCCCGCGTGGGTGCCTGCCTGGAGCGTCGTGTAGGTCGTCGGCGTCTGCCCCTGGAGCGCGGAGATCGAGTAGCCGCCGGTCATCTGGAGCGCCGACCACCCGTTGAAGACGTCCGTGAAGGTCGAGCCGTGCGCGGCGATCGCGTTCGACAGCCCGGTGAAGGCGGAGCCCGCGGTCTGCGCGTCCGTCAGCATCTCCTGGATGAACCCGTCTCCGAACCGTTCGAAGAGGTACTCGTAGAACGGCCAGCGCGAGAGGCCGAGGTTCTCGTAGGCGTCGCTCGAGCACTTGCTCGAGTCCGCGACGGTGTCCCAGCAGTCGAGCGACATGTCCGGCGGGCCGAGGTGCGCCAGCGCGACGGCTGGATAGCCGGTCGCCTTCGCCGCGGCCCACTGGCTGGCGCCCTGCACGAGCCAGTAGTCGCCCGCGGCGGGCGTGTACAGCTGGGCCGCGATCTGGGCGAAGACGGCGAAGCCGATCTCCAACGCGCTCGAGTCGCCCTTCGCCTCGGTGACGTCGAAGGTGACGGAGCCGGCGCAGCCGTAGCTCGAGAGACCCCACGACGAGAGGTCGTAGACGTAGATCTCCGTCTTCCCGCTGCCCGTCGTGAGCGGGGCCGGGTAGCCGAGAGTGAGATAGGCCGTGCGCGCAGCCTCGGCCTTTCCTGCGAGATCGCCCGCCTGGGTCTCCGTGAGGTAGTCGGCCGCGGACGTGACGCCGTCGTAGTGGAGGATGAAGTGGTCGGACGCCAGAGTCTGCGGTTGGGCCGGGGCGCACGGCGGCAGCGCGGCGCCCGCGCGTCCCGCGAACGCGGCGCCGAGGGCCGCGAAGGTCGCGACCGCGAGCAGGAGCCGGCGAAGAGCCATTGCAAGAGCCCGAATCGGCGTCGTGCGGCCGAACCTTTAGCGCGGGAAAGGCTAGTCGAAAGCGAGATAGAGGAACGCGACGCCGATCGTGCCGGCGAAGAACACCCAGAAGAGGGCGAACAGCAGCCAGCCGAAGCGTGCGTTCCGCTGTGCGAGCTCTGGATCCATCAGACCGCGACCACCGCGTCGAGGGCGAGCGCCGCGAAGAGCAGCGCGAGGTAGAGGAGCGAGTAGTGGAAGAGCAGGGCAGCACGGCGTGGCGTCGTCTCGCGCCGTAGCCGCTCCGCGAGCCAGACGAAGACGGCGCCGAGCGCGAGCGCGCTTGCGACGTAGACGAGGCCGGCGCCGCCCCACGCCCACGGCGCGAGCGTCACCGCGACCAGGCCGAGCGAGTAGAGCACGATCTGCCGTGCCGTCTCGCGGTCGCCCTTCACGACCGGCAGCATCGGCACGCGCGCATTCGCGTAGTTCTCCTTGATCAGGAGCGCGAGCGCCCAGAAGTGCGGCGGCGTCCAGACGAAGACGATCGCGAACAGCAGCAGCGCAGCCGGCGTCACGTTACCGGTCGCCGCCGCCCAGCCGACGAGCGGGGGCACCGCGCCCGCGGCGCCGCCGATCACGATGTTCTGCGGGGTCGTCCGCTTCAGCCAGCGCGTGTAGACGAGGACGTAGAAGAGGTTTCCGGCGAGCGCGAGCAGCGCGGTCAGCACGTTCACCGCGCTCGCGAGCAGGACGAACGAGAACGCCGAGAGCGCGAGCCCGAACTCGAGCGCGCGGCTCGGGGCGACCCGGCCCGACGCGACCGGCCGCGCCTTCGTGCGCTCGCCCATCAGCGGGTCGATGTCCCGGTCGAGCACGTGGTTCAGGGCCGACGCGCCGCCGCAGGCGAGCGCGAGCCCGAGCATCGCCGCCGCCGCACGCTCCGTGCCGGGCCAGCCGCGCGCGCCGGCGATCATCCCGCAGAAGCCGGTGACGAGCAGCAGGCTCATGATCCGCGGCTTCGTCAGCGTCACGTAGTCGCGCCACGATCCCCACGGGACGGCCTCGCCGCGGAAGCTCTGCACGGCGACGAGCAGCAGCGCCGCGAGCGCCGCCGCCGCGAGGGCGGCGTGCAGCTCGTTGCCGGGAACGGCCGCGGCCGCCGCGAACAGCGCCGACGCGGCGAGCGCGCCCGGGACGAGCGCGCCGGTGCGCCGTCCAGGCGGAGACGACGAGCGCCGCCAGCGGCGGGGCGACGAGCGCGGCGAGCAGCTCGTGGGCGGTGCCGAGGTGTGCGGCGCCGGAGACGACGGCGACGAGCGTCCCCGCGGCGGCGACGAGCGCCGTCAACCGCAGCCAGGGGCCGGGGGAGACGCCGCTCACGTCGGCTGCTCCGCGAGCCGCTGCCGCAGGTCGCGCAGCGGGCGGGCGCTCGTCACGTAGGGGACGGTGTCGAAGTTGTGCGGCGCCGGCGGGGAGGCCGCGTACCACTCGAGCGTGTCCGCGAGCCACGGGTCGTTCCCGGCCCGGCGGCCGCGGCGCAGCCCGTGCGCGATCCAGACGTTCGCCGCGAAGACGAGGATCGAGACCGCCATGATCCCCGAGCCGACCGTCGAGATGAGGTTGTAGAGCTCCCAGAGCCCGCCGTGGTGGTACGTCCAGATCCGGCGCGGCATCCCGAGCAGGCCGAGCATGTGCTGCGGCATGAACGCCAGGTTGAACCCGACGAACATCAGCCAGAAGTGCAGCTTCGCGAGCCGCTCGTCGAGCAGCCGCCCGAACATCTTCGGCCACCAGTAGTAGAGCCCGGCGAAGAGCCCGAACATCGTCCCGCCGAAGAGCACGTAGTGGAAGTGGGCGACGACGTAGTACGTGTCGGTCACCTGCCAGTCCACCGGGAAGGCGGCGAGGAAGATCCCCGACAGCCCGCCCATCGTGAACAGGCCGACGAAGCCGAGCGCGAACAGCATCGGCGAGTCGAAGATCAGGTTGCCGCGCCAGGTGGTGGCGAGCCAGTTGAAGATCTTGATCCCCGTCGGGACCGCGATCACCATCGACGAGATCATGAAGAACGCGTCCAGCCCGATCGGCATCCCGACCGCGAACATGTGGTGCGCCCAGACGAGCATCGAGAAGAACGCGATGCCGATGGTCGAGAACGCGATCGCCTTGTAGCCGAAGATCGGCTTGCGCGAGAAGACCGGCAGGATCTCCGAGATCATCCCCATCGCCGGCAGCACCATGATGTAGACCTCGGGGTGGCCGAAGAACCAGAACACGTGCTGGTAGAGGACGACGTTGCCTCCCTGCGCGGGCAGGAAGAAGTGCGTCCCCACCTGGCGGTCGAGCAGCAGCAGCGTCAGCCCCGCCGAGAGCGCGGGCAGCACCGCCACGAGCAGGATCGCGTACGTCTCCATCGCCCAGACGAAGAGCGGCAGGCGCATCCAGGTCATCCCGCGCGTCCGCATGTTGTGGATCGTGACGATCAGGTTGACCGCGCTCGCGAGCGAGGAGATCGAGAGGATGTGCAGGCTGAGGATCCAGTAGTCCTGGCCGTGGCCGGGCGAGAAGGCCGCCTCCGAGAGGGGGGTGTACGCCGTCCAGCCGGCGCTGGCGGGCCCGCTGGCTGCGAACCAGCTCATCCAGAGGACGATGCAGCCGAGCAGGTACGCCCAGTACGAGAAGGCGTTGAGGCGCGGGAAGGCCATGTCCCGCGCGCCGATCATCAGCGGCACGAGGAAGTTCCCGAATCCGGCCATGATCGGCACGACGACGAGGAAGACCATCACCGTGCCGTGCATGGTCATGACCTGGTTGTAGGTGTTCCTGGTCAGGAAGCTCTCGTTCGGCGTCGCGAGCTGGGAGCGCATGAGGAGCGCCATCACGCCGCCGCCCAGGAACATCACGAGCGCGGTCACGATGTACATCAGGCCGATCCGCTTGTGGTCGACCGTGACGAGCCAGCTCGCCACGCGGCCCTGCCTCCAGTCGACTGGAGCCGCCGCCTCGGATCTAACCGCCACTCGCCGCTCCCTTGTAGACGTTCTTCTTCACGTAGGCCGCGAGCGCGTCGATCTGCGCCTGCGACCAGGTGTTGCCGACCGCGGGCATCAGCAGGGGCCCCCCGTTCTTCACGGTCGCGGCGAGGCTCGCCTCCTGCGTGAGAATCGGGTTGTTCGCGAGCTCCGGCCCGTAGCCGCCCTCGCCCTGCATCCCGTGGCAGGTCGCACAGGCGCCCTGCCACTCCTGCTTGCCGAGCGTCGCCGACGCCGTCGTGTCGATGTAGGTCTCGTAGGCCTGCTGCGGTTCCGAGATCACCCGGGCGCGCATCGCCTCGTGGAAGATCCCGCAGAGCTCCGCGCACTGGCCCTGGAAGACGCCGGTCTTGTCCGGCTGGAACCACGTGTGGTTCGTCCGGCCCGGGATCGCGTCGGTCTTGCCGCCGAGCTGCGGGATCCAGAAGCTGTGCGCGACGTCGGCCGACTCGATCGTCAGGTAGGTGACCGCGCCGGCCGGCACGTGCAGGTCGTTGATCGAGATCGCACCGTTCGGATAGCGGTAGAGCCAGTAGTACTGGTGGGCCTCGACGGTGATGTCCACGCGGCCGGCGGCGCTCGCCTTCGGCACGTTGGCGATGCCCGGCAGCTTGTAGAAGACGAAGCTCGCGATCACGGCGAGGATGATCACCGGGCCCGCCGTCCAGAGCAGCTCGAGCCGCGTGTGCCCGTGCACCTCGTGGCCCTCGATCTCCCGTCCGCGCCCTCGGCTGCGGTACTTCCAGACGAAGACGACGAGCAGCGTCTCGACGATCAAGAAGATCGCGCCGGTGAAGCCGAGGATCAGGTAGTAGGCGCTGGTGATGCGGGCCGCGTTCGGCGAATGCGGGTACTGCGGCGTGAAGCCGCCGTTCGCGGCAGCCGCGGCCCCGGCCGTGGCCAGGACGGCGAACAGGACGAGCAAGAGAACCGGCAGCTTCCGTCGCACCCGAGCGGGCATTCTATGGACGTGGAGGGCCGCACGCAGATCGAAGTGCCGCAACACGTCCCGGACTCCTTCGAGGTGTACGTGAACGGCGTGCGGCAGGCGCCCGGGCGCGACTACGAGGTCGTGCTGGAAGCGCCGCCGGCTGAGCCGGCGGCGCCCGGCGATAGACCCCGGTCTCCTGCGGAGACCAGAGGGGGCCGCTCCGTCGTCTTCCCGCGGCCGATCGCGCAGGAGGGCCGGCTGGGGTTCTGGCGCTGGGCCTCGATGTGGCTCGGGATCGCGGGCAGCTACCGGAAGCACGAGACCGTCGATCTCGTCTACGAGTCGGGCGGCCGGCGGCACGTCGAAACCGGGCTCGTGCCGCGGCCGCTCGAATAGCGAGGAAGCGCTGCGCGTTTCCTCGCTCTCTGAAGGAACTCCGCGCGATCGAGAGCGCGGTCTCGATCGCGCTCCGTGCTGCTGCTGCTGCTTGGGATGCTCCGGACGGCTTGGCTGTCCCGTCGCGGCCGGTCGTGCCCCAAAGGGCAGGACCGGCCGCTGGTCCGCCTGCGCGTAAGCCGGCTCCGCACGTCTTACGCGCAGGCCTCGGTGGCAGTGGGGCTGCGGGGCGGTCGCCCGGCCGTGGCGACGCCTCGCAAGCAGGCAGAGCAGCCCTGTACGAGCGCGTCCGCCTATCTCTACGGCCTGCCTGGACGGAAGGCAGCCGTGAGAGACGCGCAGCGTTCCCGGGCTACTCCTTCGGCACGGGCTCGAGCCGGTAGCCGACGCCGTAGCGCGTCTGGATGAACGTGTGCGCCGACGCGCGCCGGTCGATCTTCTCGCGCAGGCGGCGGACGAACACGTCCACGGTGCGGTCGCGATGCGACTCGCGCCGGCCCCACAGCTTCTGCAGCAGCTCGTCCCGGGTCGAGACGCGACCGCGGTCGAGCGCGAGCTGGTAGAGAAGCCGGAACTCGGTCGGCGTCAGGCCGGCGTTCTCGCCGTCGACGTAGGCCTGCACCTCGCGCGGGTCGATCAGCAGCTCCTCGACCTCGATCGGCTCGCCGCGAGGCGTCTCCTCCCGGCGGGTCCCGCGCCGGGCCGCGGCGCGGACGCGCGCGACGAGCTCCTTCATCGAGAACGGCTTCACGAGGTAGTCGTCGGCCCCGATCTCGAGGGCGTGCACGCGGTCGTGTTCGGTCCCGCGGGCGGAGACGACGACGATCGGCGTTCCGATCCCCTCGCCGCGGACGGTCTCGATCAGCTTCCAGCCGTCGATGCCGGGCAGCATCAGATCGAGCACGCAGACGTCCGGCCGCTCGTAGCGGAGCCGGGCGAGGCCCTGTTCGCCGTTGCCGACGCGGACGGCGTCGAAGCCTGCCGCGCCGAGGTGCCGGGCCATGCCCTGCGCGATGACCTCGTCGTCCTCGACGATGAGCACCTTGGGCATCGGTGGCATTATCGGGCCGGGGCGCGGGGCGACGGGTTGGCGAGGGGTGAAGGAGTGGTGAAGGCGTGGTGAACGGTGGCGATCCGGCGGCACGGGCGCGCGGCGTGCTAGCCGGGATCGAGGACGCGGTCGTCGTGCTCGACCGCGAGCGGCGGCTCGTCGCGGCGAGCCCCGCGGCTGCGGCCGTCCTCGGCGACGCTTCGCCCGGCCGGCGGCTCGGGGAGGAGCAGCTCGCCGGCGAGGGGCAGCCGCTCGTGCTCTTCCTCGAGGCGGTTCCCGAGCTCTCGGCCTACCAGGAGCTGCGGGCCGGCTTCACGGCGGCGGTCTCGCACGAGCTGCGCACGCCGCTCGCGCGGCTGCTCGTCGTGCTCGAGAGCGTGACCCTGCCCGGGGAGGACGTCGAGGAGCTCGTCGAGCAGGCCCGCCAGGAGGTGGAGCAGGTGCGCGAGCTGATCGACGACGTGCTCTTCCTCGGCGAGCTCGAGACCGGCCGCGAGGTCGTCTCGCTCGGCCGGACGCCTGCCCTGCCGGTGGTGGAGGAGGTCGTCTCCGCCCTCGCGGAGCGCGCCGAGCGGGCGCAGGTCGAGCTCGCGGTGCGCGGCGGGGCCGGGGTGGAGCTGCCCATGCGGCCGCGGATGTTGCGGGTCGTCGTCGAGAACCTCGTCGCGAACGCGATCCGCTACGCCGGCGCCGGGACGACGTGCAGCGTGACGCTGGCGCGAGAGGAAGGGAAGGCGGTGCTCTCGGTCGCAGACGACGGCAAGGGCGTCTCCGCCGACGACCTGCCGCGGCTGTTCGAGCGCTTCTACCGCGCCGACCAGGCGCGCACGTCGCGCGGCACCGGGCTCGGGCTCGCGATCGTGAAGCACGTGGTCGGCTCCGCCGGCGGCACGGTCGAGGCCCGCGGCGGCACGGGGCGGGGACTGGAGATCGTCGCCCGCTTCCCCGGGTAAGGTGCGCCGATGGACTGGCGTGTCTACCACGCGATCTACGGTGTCTCGCTGCACCACCACTGGGTCGGCACGCTCTTCAACGCGGTCGAGAAGGCGAGCATCCCGTTCATGGTGATCGTCACCGTCGCGCTCTGGCTGTTCGCGCGCCCGGGCGGAAGCCGCAAGTGGAAGATCGCCGCGGCCGCCGCGCTCGGGTCGGCCGCGCTCGCGCTCGCGGTGAACCGGGCGATCGCCTCGCTGATCTGGCATCGCGACCGCCCCTACCAGGATCACCAGATCTCGCACCCGTGGTCGAGCTCGCACGACGCGTCCTTCCCGAGCGACCACGCGAGCGCCTCCTTCGCGATCGCCTTCGCGGTGCTGCTGATCGACCCGCTCGTGGGCGCGCTCTTCCTCGTCGCCGCCGCGCTGATCGGGATCGGCCGCCTCTTCATCGGCGCCCATTACCCGGGCGACGTCGGCGCGAGCATCCTCGTCGGCCTCGCCGCGGCGCTCGTGGTCGTGAAGCTCCTGCGCCCGGCGATCTCGGCGCTGGTCCGCCTCGTCGAGCGGGTGACGGACCCTGTCCTCGCGCGTCTCTGGCGCCTGAACGCCAAGTAGCAGTCTGTTACTTGGGCTCTTGCCGTTCTCGGTCGAGTGCGCTCCCGTCGCGCGGAGGGGAGACCGCGCTCTCCCCGCAGCGCACACGACCGCCACTCGTGGCGCGCGAAGAAGAAGGGGGCCCACGGGGGAAACCTGGTTTCCCCCGTGAAGCGAGGCGAAGCCGAAGCGGTCAGCCGAAGCGCCCGGTGACGTAGTCCTCGGTGCGGCTGTCGGCGGGGTTCGTGAAGATCTTCGTCGTCGCGTCGTACTCCACGAGCTCGCCGTAGCGGTGGCCCTCCTCGCCGGTCGAGATCGAGAAGAACGCGGTCATGTCGGCGACGCGCGCGGCCTGCTGCATGTTGTGGGTGACGATCACGAACGAGTACTCGTCCTTGAGGTCGTGCATCAGCTGCTCGATCGCCTGGGTCGCGACCGGGTCGAGCGCCGACGCGGGCTCGTCCATCAGCACGACGTCCGGCTCGACGGCGATCGCCCGCGCGATGCAGAGCCGCTGCTGCTGCCCGCCGGAGAGCGAGAGCGCGCTCGCCTTGAGACGGTCCTTCACCTCGTCCCAGAGCGCCGCCTGCCTGAGCGCGCGCTCGACCCGGTCGTCGAGGCCGTCCTTCATCCCGAGCACCTTCAGCCCCCAGGCGACGTTCTCGTGGATCGACTTCGGGAACGGATTCGGCCGCTGGAAGACCATCCCGATGCGGCGGCGCACCGCCACCGGGTCGATGTCGGCGCCGGTGATGTCCTGGCCGTGGTAGCGGATCGTCCCCGTCTGGCTGAAGCCCGGTATCAGGTCGTTCATCCGGTTCAGGCAGCGGATGAACGTGCTCTTGCCGCAGCCCGAAGGGCCGATGATCGCGGTGACGAGGTTCCGATAGACCTCGATGGTCACGTCCCTGATCGCCGGCCGGCCGCCGTAGCTCGCCGTCAGGCCCTCGATGTGGAAGACGCGCTCGAGCCGCTCGCGCGGCGGCACCGGATCTCGTCTCGTCTCGACTCTCACGGCACGCTCGATCGTAGTGGACATCGCGTCGGGCGCCTGCGTCATCGGGAGCTGCCGAGGCGGCGGCGGCCGCGGGTGGCGAGCCAGCGGGCGGTGAGGCTCGCGAGGAGGATGAAGACGAGCAGCACGAGCGCGGCGGCCCACGCGCGGGCGTGGTCCTGCGGGTCGGGCGACTCCGACAGCTCGAAGATCGCGACCGGCACCGACTGGAGCGCGCCGTGCGGGTCCCAGCTCACCTGGGTTCCGACGATCGAGGTCGTGAAGAGCAGCGGCGCCGTCTCGCCGGCGACGCGCGCGACCGCGAGCGTCGTGCCCGTGACGATCCCGCCGACGGTCTGGGGCAGCACGACGCTGAGGGTCGTGCGCCAGCGCGGCACGCCGAGGGCGAGGCTCGCCTCGCGTAGCGAGTTGGGGACGAGCGCGAGCACCTCCATGGTCGAGCGCGCGACGAGCGGGAGCATCAGCGTCGCGAGCGCGAACGCGCCGGCGAAGCCGCTCTGCCCGTGCCCGATGACGAGCAGGCCGAAGACGAAGATCCCGATCACGATCGCCGGGACGCCGTTCAGGACGTCGAGCGCGAGGCTCACGCCGGCGCGGACCGACGGGCGCGCGAACTCGTTCAGGTAGAGCGCGACAAGGATCCCGACGGGCAGCGCCATCGCCGTGGCGAGGCCGACGAGCACGAGCGTGCCGGCGAAGGCGTTCGCGAGCCCCTGCTTCACCGGCCCGAGCGCGAACGGGACGGGATCCCTCGTGAGCAGGTCGAGGTTGAGCTGCCCGGCGCCCCGGCGGGCGACCGACCAGACTACGATCCCGAGGATCGCGACCGCCAGCAGCGCGGCCAGGGTCGCGAGCACCTCCATCAGCCGGTTCACCGCGCGCCGGCGCGGCAGCCGGTCGGCGCGAAGGTCGGCGTAGGTGATCCCGTGCGAGCTCACGCAGCAGCCCCCCGGCCCGCGACGGTGCCCTGGCGGCGCCCGACGCGGCGGACGATCCACTGCGCGAACAGGTTGGTGACGAGCGAGAAGACGAGCAGGATCAGGGCGAGGTAGACGAGCGAGGCGACCTGGATGTTGCTGGTCGCGCCCTGGTAGGAGGCCGCGATCTTGCTCGCGAGCGTGTCGCCGGGCGTGAACAGGCTCCACTGGACGCCGACGAAGCTCCCGATCACCTGCGTGACCGCGATCGCCTCGCCGACGGCGCGGCCTGTGCCGAGGATCAGCGCAGCGGCGATGCCGCCGCGCGACGACGGAAGCACAACGCCGCGCACCATCTCCCAGCGGGTCGTGCCGAGCGCGAGCGCTCCCTCCTTCAGCTCGCGCGGCACGGCGAGGAACAGCTCGCGGCTGATGCTGGAGACGATCGGCAGGATCATGATCGCGAGCACGACGATCGCCGTGAAGATGCTCGAGCCGGTCGCCGAGGCCGGGCCGAAGAGCGGGATGAAGCCGAGCGTGCTGTGCAGGAACGGCTCGACGTGCTGCTGGAGCACCGGCCCGAGGACGAGGATGCCCCAGAGGCCGATCACGACGCTCGGGATCGCCGCGAGCGTCTCGACGAGGGCCGTCACCGGGGCGCGCAGCGCCTTGGGCGCGAGCTCCGTGAGGTAGAGCGCGATCCCGATCGCGAGCGGCGCGGCGAGCAGGAGCGCGCACAGCGACGTGAGCACGGTGCCGAAGAGGAAGCTGCCGGCGCCGTAGACGTCCTTGACCGGGTTCCACGCGACGTGGACGACGAAGCGGGCGCCGAACTCCGCGATCGCCGGGCGCGAGCCCTGGACGACCTTGTAGGCGATCAGGCCGACGAGCACGAGCGCCGCCAGGGCGGCGGCGGCGGCGACAGCCTGCAGCAGCACGTCGCCGACCCGGACCCGCCGCCCGGTGAAGGGGCGGCGGGTCGCGTCGGCGGTCAGGTCGGTCGAGGTCACTAGGCGTGGATCTTCGAGATCGCCTTCTCCGAGGCGACGAGAACGCTGTTCGGGATCGGCTGGAAGAGCAGCTTCGGCCCCGCCGTCTGGCCCTTCGTCACCGCCCAGAAGAGGAACTTCCGCAGCTCGGAGGCCTTGTCCGTCTTGGTGGGAACGATCACGTAGGTGAAGGTCGAGATCGGATAGGCCAGCTTGAACTTCTTCGGCGGGTTGACGATCGAGAGGGCGTTCGTGGCGTCCGGCTTCTGGTCGCTCGACGCGGCCGCGAGGATACCGCGTAGGCCGGGTGTCGTGAACGTGTCGGAGCGGTTCTTCATCGCGAAGAACTTGAGATGGTTCTTGAGCGCGTACGCAACGTCGACATAGCCGATGCCGCCGAGCGTCTGGCCGACCGTGGCGGCGACGCCCGAGCTGCCCTTGGCGCCGGTGCCCGCCGGCCAGTCCACCGCGACGCCCCTCCCGTAGCTCGACTTCCACGCCTTGCTGACGCTCGAGAGGTAGTCGGTGAAGTTGAACGTCGTGCCCGAGTTGTCCGAGCGATGCACGACGGCGATCGCCGTCGAGGGGAGCGAGACGCCCTTGTTCAGCCTCCGGATCGCGGCGTCGTTCCATGCCGTGATCTGCCCGGAGTAGATCTTCGCGAGCGTCGGGCCGTCCATGTGGAGCAGGTTCTTGACGCCGGGCAGGTTGTAGATGACCGAGGTGGCCGAGAGCGCCCACGGGATCTGGACACAGCCGTTGCAGGCCGCGAACTGGTCCTGCGAGAGCGGCGCGTCGCTCGCGCCGAAGTCGACCGTGCGGGCCGTGATCGCGGCGATGCCGCCCCCGGAGCCGATGGCGCTGTACTGGAGCTCGTAGCCGTAGGCCTGCGCGACCTGCGGGATCCACTGGGCGACGAGCGGCGCGACGAACGAGCTGCCGGCGCCGGTGATCGTGGTGCTGCTCCTCTTGGCGGGCGCGGCGCCGGCGGCGCCTGCCGCGACGGCCGCGAGCAGCCCGGCGAGCGCGGCGGCTATGGCGATGCGGATGAAACTGGGTGAGTTCGGCATGGCGTGTTCCTCCTTCGGGGTGTCGTCGCCACCGTACGAGCGCCCGCACCCGGCCTGGGAAACACGGTTGTTGCGTCCGTGTGACGAAGTGGTGACCCGGGCTGTAGCCCCCTGCCGAAGGGGGTGTAGCCTCTGTGCATGGCGATCGACGACGCCCTCGGCCGCATCGAGGCCCAGCTCCAGGAGGAGGGCGAGCGGGTGCTCACCGCCGTGCGCGGGGCGAACCGGGCGCTCGAGGAGCGCGACGCCGAGCTCGCCGACGAGGTGATCGCCTTCGACGACGAGATCGACCGGCTGTTCCTCGACGTCGAGGCGGCGATCCAGGCGGTGCTCGCCCTCCAGAACCCGGTGGCGCGCGACCTGCGCCTTCTGCTGGCGATGCTGCACATCAACCTGCTGCTCGAGCGCTCGGGGGACGGGTGCGTCACCGTCGCGAAGCTCTCGCAGCTCGTCTCCGACGCGGAGCCAGACCCGGCGCTCGTCGAGGTGCTCGTGGAGATGGGCGAGCGCGCGGAGGAGATGATGCGGGTCGCGCTCGACGCGTTCGCGCGGCGCGACCTCCCTCGCGCCGAGAGCCTCGTCGAGCTGGACGAGTTGATCGACCGGGCGAACCGGCGCTTCGTCGAGCGGCTCGTGGACGTCATGGCCGACGAGTCGCTGCGCGAGTGGGGGCTGCGGATGGTGGTCGTCGCGCGGACGATCGAGCGCATCGGCGACCGGGCGGTGGACATCGGCGAGCAGACCGCGTACCTGCTGACGGCGCGCTTTCGCGAGTTCGAGGACGCCTCGCACCCGGCGACGCCGTAACCGGATCGTCACCGCATCGTCACCGGATCGGCCGCGCGATCGGAGGGCGATGCTTGCAACGGTGGGGCCATGACAACACGGATCAAGATCGGTATCGGGGCCGCGACCGTGCTCGCCGCCGCCCTCGCCGCCGCCGGCTGCGGCGGCTCCTCGAAGAACGCGGGCTCCTCGACCGGACAGGGCGGGGGCGGCTCCGTCAGCGTCCTCGTCGGCGCGGGCAGCACGCTCGTGGCGCCGCTCGTCGGCGCCTGGCAGGGCGACTACCAGAAGTCGCACGACGTGACCATCACGTACGGCGCGATCGGCAGCGGCGGCGGGATCGCGCAGATCAGCGCCCGCACGGTCGACTTCGCCGGCAGCGACGCGGCCCTCACGGCCGACCAGAAGCAGCAGTGCAACGGCTGCGTGATGATCCCGTGGGCGCTCGCGGCCACGACCGTGGCCTACAACCTGCCCGGCGTCTCCGGCCACGTGAAGCTGTCCGGCCCGGTCGTCGGCGACATCTTCCTCGGCAAGATCACGACCTGGAACGACCCGCAGATCGCGAAGCTGAACCCGGCCGTGACGCTGCCCGACACGAAGATCGCGGTCGTCTACCGCAGCGACTCGAGCGGCGACACGTACGCGTTCACCGACTACCTCTCGAAGGCCAGTCCGGCCTGGAAGGCGGCGCAGGGCGGCGCCTCGACGCAGGTGAGCTGGCCGACCGGCACCGGCGCGAAGGGCAACTCGGGCGTCGCCGGGACGATCTCCCAGACCGCCGGCGCGATCGGCTACGTCGCGATCGCCCAGGCGAAGGGGTCGAAGCTGAGCTACGCGCTGATCCGGAACGCGGCCGGGAACTACCCCGATCCGAACCCGACGACGATCGCGGCCGCCGCGGCCGCGGGGAGCTTCGGGGCGGACAACAGCGTCTCGATCGTCGAGCCGCCGGCCTCCGCGCCGAACGCGTACCCGATCTCGACCTTCACGTACGCGATCGTCCCGCAGGGCTCGTCGAAGCTCGACGCGCTGAAGACGTTCCTCGACTACGCCGTCACCGACGGCCAGCAGTTCGCCGAGCAGCTCTCCTTCGCGCCGCTCCCGCAGAGCGTCGTCACGAAGGACAAGTCGATCATCAGCGGGCTCTAGCCCTCGAGGACAGGTCTTCGGAAGCCACGTCCCGGTGCCAGGCACCGGGACGTGGTCGGAGCTGTCATGGCTCAGCGGGACAGCCGCCCGTGCGCCTCGGCGCGCTCGCGCAGGCGACGGGCGAGGGCCGGGGTGAGCCGGCCCGGCTCGAGACGCCAGTGCCAGTTGCCCTCGGTCTTCCCCGGGCGGTTCATCCGCGCCTCGCCGCCGAGGCCGAGCACGTCCTGCGCCGGGATCATCGCGAGCGAGGCGGGAGAGGAGAGCGCGAGCTCGATCAGGCCCCAGTGCGGCTCCTCCGGGTCGAGCCCCGTCGCGGCTCGCTGCCGCGGTCCGAGCGACTCGAACCAGCCCACCGTCGTGTCGGTGTCGTGGGTGCTCGTGTAGACGACCACGCGCTCGCGGTGGTTCTCCGGCCGGTGCGGATTGTCCGCCCGCCCGCCGAAGGCCCAGTGGAGGACGACCGTCCCCGGCAGGCCGAGCTCGTCGCGGAGCCGGCGCACGGGCGGCGTGATCACCCCGAGATCCTCCGCGATCACCGGCAGGCCGCCGAGCTCGCGCTCGACGGTCCGGAACAGCTCCGCCCCCGGCCCTCGGCGCCAGCGGCCGTGCCTGGCGGTCGTGCGCCGGTCGGGGATCGCCCAGTAGGAGACGAAGCCGCGGAAATGGTCGACCCGGGACACGTCCACGAGCTCGAACGTCCGGCGGAAGCGCTCCACCCACCAGCGGTAGCCGGTCGCCCGGTGCGCCGGCCAGTGGTAGAGCGGGTTGCCCCAGCGCTGCCCGTACGCGCTCAGCGCGTCCGGCGGCGCGCCCGCGACCTCGCCCGCCTCGAACAGCTCGGGCCGGCCGTCCACGTCGGCGCCGGCGTCGGCGACGTAGATCGGCACGTCCCCGATCAGCCTCACGCCGCGCTCGCGCGCGTACTTCCGCAGCGCCCCCCACTCGCGCTCGAAGCGCACCTGGTCGGCGATCGCGCCGGGTCCGGCGAACCGCGCCCACTCGCCGGTCCAGAACGGGTGCCGCGCGACGAAGCCCTCGATCTCGGCCCGGGAGACCCGCGCATCGGGCTTCGCCAGGAGCTCCGGAGAGGCCGCGAACGCCGACGCGGAGCGGTACGGCGAGCCGAACTCGTCGGGCGGCCCGAGCGGCAGGACCTGCCACCAGGATTGTCCCGCGGCGGCGAGCCAGTCGACGAAGCGGTACGCCTCGCGGTCGAGTCGCCTCGACGGGAGAGAGGTCGGATGAAGAAAGATGCCGGAGGATCGGCGAAGCTGCACCGCGGCAGCGTACGCCGTTGCCGCTGTTTGACTCGACCGGATCGTGAAACCCCACCTTCGTGCCCCTGCCCAGGACGAACGAGCCTCCGCCGCGTATCCAGATCCAGCGGGTGACCCCGCAGGCCGACTGCGGACGCCATGCCGTCAAGCGCACCGTCGGCGACACCGTCGAGGTGACGGCGCGCATCTTCCGCGACGGCTACGAGACGCTCGGCGCGGCGATTCGCCACCGGCCGCCGGGCGCGACGCGCTGGTCCGAGGCGCCGCTCGAGCCGCTCGGCAACGACGAGTGGGCGGGCACGTTCGAGGTCGACCGCCCCGGGATCTGGTGCTTCCGCATCGAGGCCTGGGTCGACCGGGTCGCCTCGTACCGCGACGAGATCCGCCGCAAGGTCGACGGCGGCCAGGTGGACCTCGCCGGCGAGCTCTCCGAGGGCGCGGTGCTGCTCGGCCGCGGCAGCCTCACCGTCGAGGAGGCGCTCGCCGCCGAGCCCGGCGACCGCTCCGAGAAGGCGTGGTCGGACACCTATGACGTGAACGTCGACCGCGAGCTGGCGCGCTTCGGCTCGTGGTACGAGCTCTTCCCGCGCTCCTGGGGCGGCTTCGAGGGCGTGCGCGCGCAGCTGCCGAGACTCGCCGAGCTCGGCTTCGACGTCGTCTACCTGCCGCCGATCCACCCGATCGGCCGCACGAACCGCAAGGGCCCGAACAACACGCTCACCGCCGGCCCCCGCGATCCCGGGAGCCCGTGGGCGATCGGCTCGGAGGAGGGCGGCCACGACGCGATTCACCCCGACCTCGGCAGCGAGGACGAGTTCCGGCGGCTCGTCGCCGAGGCGAAGACGCACGGGATCGAGATCGCGCTCGACTTCGCGATCCAGTGCTCGCCCGACCACCCGTGGCTCAAGCAGCACCCCGAGTGGTTCCACCGCCGGCCGGACGGGACGCTGAAGTACGCGGAGAACCCGCCCAAGCGCTACCAGGACATCTACAACGTCAACTTCGACTGCGAGGACTGGCGTGGCCTCTGGCAGGCGCTGCTCGACGTCGTGCTCAAGTGGGTCGGCCTCGGCGTGAACGTCTTCCGCGTCGACAACCCGCACACGAAGCCCGTTCCGTTCTGGGAGTGGCTGATCCGAGAGGTGCGCGCCGAGCACCCCGAGGTGATCTTCCTGGCGGAGGCCTTCACCCGCCCCGCGATGATGACGACGCTCGCGAAGGCCGGTTTCGGCCAGAGCTACACGTACTTCACCTGGAAGAACACCCGCTGGGAGCTGCTCGAGTTCATGGGCCAGCTGCTCGACTGGGCGGAGGTCTACCGGCCGAATTGCTTCGTCAACACGCCGGACATCCTCCACGAGTACCTCCAGCGCGGCGGCCCGCCCGCCTTCGAGGCGCGGCTCGTGCTTGCCGGGACGCTCTCGCCCGCGTACGGGATCTACTCCGGCTTCGAGCACTTCGAGAACGAGCCGGTGCGGCCGGGCTCGGAGGAGTACCTCGACTCGGAGAAGTACGAGGCGAAGAAGCGCACGCTCGACGGGCCGCTGCTCCCGCTCGTGCAGGCGCTGAACACCGCGCGCCGTGAGAACCCCGCCCTCCAGCGCCTCGACAACGTCACCTTCCTCGAGACCGAGAACGAGCAGCTCTTCGCATTCCTCAAGAGCTCGGGCGACAACATGGTGATCGTCGTCGTCAACCTCGACCCGGCGGCGGCGCAGGAGGGCGTCTGCATCCTCCCGGTCGCGACCGGGCTGCGGCCCACGTACCAGGTGCGCGATCTGCTCGGCGACGGGACCTGGACGTGGCACATCGGCCGCAACTACGTGAAGCTCGCGCCCGGGAAGTGCCACCTGCTGAGGATCGGCGGATGACCGGGACGTGTCCTCAGAAGCGACGGCCCGGGGTCAGACCCCCGGACGTGGCTCGCGGGGACAGGTCCCGGGGTCAGACCCCGGGCCCTGTCCGGAGGTGCCATGTCTGAGCAATGGTTCGAGCGGGATCCGCTCTGGTTCAAGCGGGCGGTCTTCTACGAGATCCACATCCGCGGCTTCTTCGACGGCAACGACGACGGCTCCGGCGACTTCCGCGGGCTGATCGAGAAGCTCGACTACCTCGAGTGGCTCGGCGTCGACTGCGTGTGGCTGCTGCCGATGTACTCCTCGCCGCTGCGGGACGGCGGCTACGACATCGCCGACTTCTTCAGCATCCACCCCGACTACGGGACGGTCGAGGAGTTCCGCGAGTTCGTCGAGCAGGCGCACCAGCGCGGGATGCGCGTGATCGCCGACCTCGTCATGAACCACACCTCCGCCGACCACCCGTGGTTCCAGGAGTCGCGGACGAACCCGGACGGCGCCAAGGGCGACTGGTACGTCTGGTCGGACACCGACGAGCGCTACCAGGACGCGCGGATCATCTTCGTCGACAGCGAGCCCTCCAACTGGACGTTCGACCAGGTGCGCGGCCAGTACTACTGGCACCGCTTCTTCCACCACCAGCCCGACCTGAACTACGACAACCCCGAGGTGCAGGAGGCGATGCTCGACGTCCTCCGCTTCTGGCTCGACCTCGGGATCGACGGCTTCCGGCTCGACGCGGTGCCGTACCTGTACGAGCGGGACGGGACGAGCGGCGAGAACCTCCCGGAGAGCCACGCGTACCTGAAGCGGGTCCGCGCCGAGGTGGATGCCCGCTATCCCGACCGGCTGCTGCTCGCCGAGGCGAACCAGTGGCCGGAGGACGTCGTCGAGTACTTCGGCGACGGCGACGAGTGCCACATGGCGTTCCACTTCCCGGTCATGCCGCGCATGTTCATGGCGCTGCGCCGGGAGGACGCGACGCCGATCTACGAGATCCTCGAGCGGACGCCCGGCATCCCCGACAACTGCCAGTGGGGCCTCTTCCTGCGCAACCACGACGAGCTGACGCTCGAGATGGTCACGGACGAGGAGCGCGACTACATGTACATGGAGTACGCCAAGGACCCGCGGATGAAGCTCAACCTCGGGATCCGCCGCCGCCTCGCGCCGCTGCTCGACGGCGGCCGCGACGAGACCGAGCTGCTGCACGCGATCCTCTTCTCGCTCCCGGGTTCGCCCGTCCTCTATTACGGGGACGAGATCGGCATGGGCGACAACGTCTACATCGGCGACCGGGACGGCGTCCGCACGCCGATGCATTGGTCGGGCGACCGCAACGCCGGCTTCTCGCGCGCCGACTGGGCCCAGCTCTACCTCCAGCCGCTGATGGACCCCGTCTACGGGTTCCAGGCGGTGAACGTCGAGGCGCAGCTGCGCACGCCGACCTCGCTCCTGCGCTGGCTGCACCGCTTCGTCGCGCTGCGCAAGGAGCACCCGGTGTTCGGCCTGGGGACGTACGAGCCGCTCCGGCCGGACAACATGCGGATCTTCGCCCACGTGCGGCGCTGGGAGGAGGACGTCGTCCTCTGCGTCCACAACACCGCCCGCTCCGCCCAGGCGGTGCAGCTCGACCTCTCGGAGTACGAGGGTATGGTGCCCGTCGAGATGCTGGGCCAGACGGCCTTCCCGGCGATCGGGAAGCTGCCCTACCTCCTCACGCTCGCGCCGCGCGGGTTCTTCTGGTTCCAGCTCAGGCGCCCCGAATGAGCAGCTTCGACACATCCCTGCTGATCGACTACGTCACCGAGCAGCGCTGGTACGGGGCGAAGTCGCGGCCGGTCTCCCAGGCCCAGGTGCTCGAGTCGGTCGTGCTCCGGACGACCGAGCCGCAGCTGGCGCTCGCGCTCGTCGAGATCGTCTACGAGACGGGGGCGCACGACATCTACCAGCTCATCTACTCGCTGCGCGAGGGCTCGCTCGAGCTCGACGCGCTCGCCCACAACCCGGGGCTCGCGCGCGAGCTCGTGAGCGCGATGCGCACCGGGCTGACCCTCCCGGGCGCGGAGGGCGTGGTCGAGTTCCATCCCGCGCAGGATTTCTCGGCGCTCGGCCGCGAGCTCGGGGCCGCGCGCCTGATCGGCACCGAGCAGTCGAACAGCTCGGTCGTCTTCGACGACGCGCTGATCCTCAAGGTCTTCCGCCGGCTCGAGCCGGGCATCAACCCGGAGCTGGAGTTGCTCCGCTTCCTCGGCGAGCACGGCTTCGAGAACATCCCGGGGCTCGGCGGCTGGTACGAGTACTCCGGCGGGCCGCTCACCGCGACGCTCGGGATCCTCCAGGAGTTCGTCGCCGACGGCGTCGACGGCTGGGAGCTCGCGCTCGAGGAGATCGCCGACGCGCCCGAGCGCTTCCTCGGCCGGCTCCGGCGGCTCGGCGAGGTGACCGGCGCGATGCACAGCGCGCTCTCCTCCGACCCCGGCGACCCGGCGTTCGCGCCGGAGGAGCCGAGCGTCGAGTCGCTCGGCCTGCTCACCGCGACCGTGGACGAGGAGATCGAGCGGGTCTTCCTCTCGCTGCCGGAGGACGACGAGCGGCTCGAGCCGATCCACGGGCGCGGCGAGGAGGTGCGCGAGCAGCTCCGTATGCTCACGTACGCCGGCTCGATCGGGCGCACGATCCGCACCCACGGCGACTATCACCTCGGGCAGACCCTCTGGACGCCGGCGCGCAACGACTGGGTGCTCCTCGACTTCGAGGGGGAGCCGGCACGGTCGCTCGCCGAGCGGCGCCGCAAGCGCTCGCCGCTGCGCGACGTCGCCGGGATGCTGCGCTCCTTCGCCTACGTCGCCACCGCGGCCGAGCTCGGCCGCGGCGCGCCGCCGCCCGGCTGGGAGGAGCGGGCGTGCGAGCGCTTCCTCGACGGCTACCTGGAGACGGTTGACCCGACGCTCCTGCCCTCCGGGCTGCCGGCCGTCGAGCGGCTGCTGACCGTGTTCGAGCTGGAGAAGGCCGTGTACGAGCTCCGCTACGAGCTCGACAACCGTCCCGACTGGGTTCGTATCCCGGTTGCCGGGATACAGCGGCTGATGGAGCGGGCCGCAGAGACCGCATGATCGAGCTCGGATCGAACCCGCACGGCGTCCTGGGCGCCCACGAGACGGAGGGCGGCGTCGTCGTGCGCGCGTACCGTCCCGACGCCCGGGCGGTTCGCGTCCAGCCCGCCGGCGGGAAGGCGAAGCCGGTCGAGGCGAAGCTGAAGGATCCGGCCGGCCTCTGGGAGGCGCTGCTGCCGAAGGCGACGCTGCCGCTCGAGTACCGGCTCGAGGTCGACTACCCGGACGGGAACACGTTCACCGTCCGCGACCCGTACGCGTTCCTGCCGACGCTCGGCGAGCTCGACCTGCATCTGGCGATGGAGGGCCGCCACGAGCGCCTGTACGAGCGGCTCGGCGCGCACGTGCGCGAGCTGGACGGGGTCGCAGGGACGGCGTTCGCCGTCTGGGCGCCGAACGCGCGCTCGGTTGCGGTCGTCGGCGACTTCAACTCGTGGGACGGGCGGCTGCACCCGATGCGCGCGCTCGGCTCCTCGGGGATCTGGGAGCTGTTCGTCCCGGACGTGGTCGAGGGCGCGAAGTACAAGTTCGAGGTCCGGACGCAGGAGGGGCGGCTGCGCCTGAAGGCCGACCCGGTCGCCTTCCACACCGAGGTGCCGCCGGCGAACGCCTCGGTCGTCTGGCGGTCCCGGCACGAGTGGCGCGACGAGGAGTGGCTCGAGCGGCGCGCCGGGACGGAGCCGCTGCGCGCCCCGATGTCGGTCTACGAGGTGCACCTCGGCTCGTGGCGGCGGAACCCGCTCGAGGACGACCGGCCGCTCACGTACCTCGAGCTGGCGGACGAGCTGGGCGACTACGTCGAGGATCTCGGCTTCACGCACGTCGAGCTGCTCCCGATCATGGAGCACCCGTTCTCCGGCTCCTGGGGCTACCAGGTGACCGGCTACTACGCGCCGACCTCGCGCTTCGGGTCGCCGGACGACTTCCGCGAGTTCGTCGACCGGCTGCACGCACGCGGCATCGGCGTGATCCTGGACTGGGTGCCCGCGCACTTCCCGCGCGACGACTGGGCGCTCGCGACCTTCGACGGCACGCACCTCTACGAGCACGCCGACCCCCGCCGCGGGGCGCACCCGGACTGGGGCACGCTCGTCTTCAACCTCGGCCGCACCGAGGTGCGGAACTTCCTGCTCGCGAACGCGCTCTACTGGCTGCGCGAGCACCACGCGGACGGGATCCGCGTCGACGCCGTCGCCTCGATGCTCTACCTCGACTACTCGCGCAAGTCGGGCGAGTGGGTGCCGAACCGGTTCGGCGGCAACGAGGACCTCGACGCGGTGGAGTTCCTCAAGGAGGTCAACGAGACGCTCTTCTCGCGCGAGCCCGGCGTGATCTCCGCGGCCGAGGAGTCGACGGCCTGGCCGGGCGTCTCGCGGCCGACGTACCTCGGCGGGCTCGGCTTCGGCTTCAAGTGGAACATGGGCTGGATGCACGACACGCTCGAGTACTTCCAGCGCGACCCCGTCTACCGCGAGTTCCACCACCACCAGCTGACGTTCTCGCTCATGTACGCGTTCAGCGAGAACTTCGTGCTGCCGCTCTCCCACGACGAGGTCGTGCACGGCAAGCGCTCGCTGCTCGACAAGATGCCGGGCGACCGCTGGCAGAAGTTCGCCAACCTGCGCTCGCTCTACGCGTACATGTGGGCGCACCCCGGCAAGAAGCTCCTGTTCATGGGCGGCGAGCTCGCCGAATGGGAGGAGTGGAACGAGGAGGGCTCGCTGCACTGGAACCTGCTCGAGTACGCCGAGCACCAGGGCGTGCAGGCGCTCGTCCGCGACCTGAACCGGGTCTACCGGGAGACGCCGGCGCTCTGGGAGGTCGACTTCGACCCCTCCGGCTTCCGCTGGCTCGAGCCGAACGACGCGCAGGGCAACGTGCTCGCGTTCGCGCGGCTCGACGCGGCGGGCGAGCAGCCGATCGTCTGCGTGCTGAACATGTCTCCGGTGCCGCGCTACGACTACCGCGTCGGGATGCCGCTCCGCTGCCGCTGGCGCGAGGCGCTGAACACCGACTCGGCCTTCTACGGCGGCAGCGGTGTCGGGAACCTGGGCGGGATCGAGGCGGAGGCGATCCCGTGGCACGACCAGCCGTTCTCCGCGCAGCTGACCCTGCCGCCGCTCGGCGCGGTCTGGCTCGCCCCGGCCTGAGGAGCTCCTCAGGCCGCTGAGATGGAACTGCGCAGTTCCGCTTCCCCACGAGGAAAGGGACTAGCCTTTCCCCGTGTTCACGACCCGTCCCGAGCTCCGCGGCACGTTCGGCATGGTCGCCTCGACGCACTGGCTGGCGTCGGCGGCCGGGATGGCCGTGCTCGAGCAGGGCGGGAACGCCTTCGACGCGGCGGTCGCGACGGGACTGACGCTCCAGGTCGTCGAGCCGCACCTGAACGGGCCGGGCGGCGACCTGCCGGCGCTGCTCTGGCCGGCCGGCGGCGAGCCGGTCGTGCTCTGCGCGCAGGGGCCTGCGCCGCGGGCCGCCACGATCGCGCGCTACCGCGACGAGCTCGGCCTCGCGCTCGTCCCCGGCACGGGGCCGCTCTCCGCGGTCGTCCCCGGCGCCTTCGGCGGCTGGATGACGATGCTGCGCGAGCACGGGACGCTGCGCCTGCGGGACGTGATCCGCTTCGCGATCGGCTACGCGGAGGACGGCTACCCGATGCTGGAGCGGATCGCCGGCGCGATCCGGAACGTCGAGCAGCTCTTCCGGGACGACTGGACGACGTCCGCGGAGATCTATCTGCCGGTGCCGGCCGCCGGGAGCCTGCACCGCAACCCTGCGCTCGCCGCCACCTACCGGCGGCTCCTCGAGGAGGCCGAGTCCCGGTCGGACGACAGAGACGGGCAGATCGAGGCTGCGCAGGACGCGTGGTACCGCGGCTTCGTCGCCGAGGCGTTCGTCCGCTTCCAGGAGCGTCCGTTCCTCGACAGCTCGGGTGAGCGGCACGCGGGGCTGCTCGCCGAGGACGACCTGCGCGACTGGGCCCCGGCGTGGGAGCGGCCGCTCGCGGTGGACTACCGCGGCCACACCGTCTTCAAGGCGGGGCCGTGGAGCCAGGCGCCGGTCTTCCTCCAGCAGCTGCGGCTGCTCGACGGCTTCGACCTCGCCCCGATGGGCCACGCGAGCGCCGAGTACGTCCACACGGTGACCGAGTGCGCGAAGCTCGCCTTCGCCGACCGCGAGGCCTGGTACGGCGACCCGGTCTTCGCCGACGTGCCGCTGGAGGCGCTGCTCTCTCGGGAGTACGCCGACGAGCGGCGGCGGCTCGTCGGCGCGGAGTCCTCGCCCGAGCTGCGTCCCGGGAGTCCCGGCGGCCGCGAGCCGCGCCTGCCCGCTCCGGTCGAGGGCGCGCCGGCCGCGCCGGGGATCGGCGAGCCGACCAGGCTGGAAGCGCCGGCGGCAAAGCCGCCGGCGCCCGGCCGAAAAGCGGGGGACGCCCCTGTCGTCCCCCGCGGCGACACCGTCCACGTGGACGTCGTCGACCGCTTCGGGAACATGGTCGCGGCGACGCCGAGCGGCGGCTGGCTCTGGGGCGCGCCGGTGATCCCGGAGCTCGGCTTCTGCCTCGGCACGCGCGCGCAGATGTTCTGGCTCGAGGAGGGGCTGCCGAACTCGCTCGAGCCGGGGAAGCGGCCGCGCACGACGCTCTCGCCGTCGCTCGCGGCGAGGGACGGCGACCCGTATCTCGCCTTCGGCACGCCGGGCGGCGACCAGCAGGACCAGTGGACGCTCCAGGTCTTCCTCGCCCACGTCCACTTCGGCATGGACCTCCAGGCCGCGATCGACGCGCCGTGCCATCACACGGAGGCCTTCCCGAGCTCCTTCTACCCGCGCGAGACGCGGCCGCGGCACGTCTCGGTCGAGGACCGCGCCGGCGAGGAGACGATCGCCGGCCTCCGAGCGCGCGGCCACGAGGTCGAGGTCGAGGGCTCGTGGACGCTCGGCCGCGTCAGCGCCGTCGCCCGCGAGCCCGGCGGCGTCCTCAAGGCCGGCGCAAACCCCCGCGGCATGCAGGGCTACGCCGTCGGGCGCTAGCTCGGCGCGCTCCGTGCTGTTTCTGCTCGGGATGGTCTGGACGGATTGCCTGCCCTGTCGCGCGCCGATCCCGCGGCGGAGCCTCGATCGCCAAGTAACAGACTGTCACTTGGGACTCGGGCTCCGCTCCGGAACGCCGCTCCTGACTCCCTAGTAACAGTCTGTTACTAGGTTTGCCCGGCGATGCGCATTCTCGTCACCGGATCCTCCGGACAGATCGGAACGAACCTCGCTCTCCGGCTCCAGGCGGACGGGCACGACGTCTTCGGCGTCGACAAGCGGCCGAACACCTGGACGGACGCGTTCCCGTACCTGCTGCAGGATCTCTCGATGCAGCACGCGGAGCTCGACTTTCCAGCCGCGGACGTCGTCGTCCACCTCGCCGCGCACGCGAAGGTGCACGAGCTCGTGCTGCACCCGAAGCGGGCGCTCGAGAACGCGATCATCACCTTCGACGTGCTCGAGTACGCGCGGCAGCGCGGCCTGCCGATCGTGTTCGCCTCTAGCCGCGAGGTCTACGGCGACGTCCACCGCTTCGACGAGTACGTCGAGGCGAGCGCCGACTTCGCCTTCACCGAGTCCACGTACTCCGCGTCGAAGATCGCCGGCGAGGCGTTCGTGTACTCGTACGCCCGCTGCTACGGGCTGCCGTACCTCGTCTTCCGCTTCTCGAACGTCTACGGCCGCTACGACAACGACCTGCACCGCATGGTCCGCGTCCTGCCGCTGTTCACGCACCGGCTGCGCCGCGGCGAGCCGATCACGATCTACGGCGGCGAGGAGAAGACGCTGGACTTCACGTACGTGGACGACTGCGTCGACGGGATCGTCCGAGGCGTCGAGGCGCTCGGGGCCGGCGAGCTCGTCAACGAGACGATCAACCTCGCCTACGGACGCGGGAGCTCGCTCGTGCACGCGGCCCGCCTGATCGCCGCCGAGCTCGGAGTCGAGCCGCGGATGACGCTCGCGCCGTCGCTGCTCGGGGAGGTCACGCACTATGTCGCCGACCTGACCAAGGCGCGGAGCCTCCTCGGCTACGAGCCGAGGGTGGCGATCGAGGAGGGGATCTCGCGCTCGGTCGCGTGGTTCCTCGACCACCGGGCCGCGCACCCGGAGCAGGAGGAGCTGGCGCCGGCCGAGGACGGGTCGTCACAGCTCGACGCGAAGACGCACGTCGTCTAGCGGCTTCCGCCGCGCGGGTAGGCTGCCCGGCGTTGTCGGTGCAGGCGAAGACACCCGCCGAGCGGCGGCTCGGCGCATTACCGCTCGGAGACGGGACGTTCGAGATCCGCGTCGCGCCGCGGGCGTCACGCGTCGCCGTGCGCGTGGGCGACCTCGGACGCCGGAGCGTGGAGCTGCGCGATGCCTGACGTCTGGCCCGGCAAGCCCTACCCGCTCGGCGCCACCTGGGACGGCGAGGGGACGAACTTCGCGCTCTTCTCCGAGAACGCCCAGCGGGTCGAGCTCTGCCTCTTCGACGACGCCGACCGCGAGACGCGCATCGAGCTGCACGACCAGGCCGCCCACGTCTGGCACTGCTACGTCCCCGGCCTCGGCCCGGGACAGCGCTACGGCTACCGGGTGCACGGGCCTTACGACCCGATGCGGGGCCACCGCTTCAACGCGCACAAGCTCCTGATCGACCCGTACGCGAAGGCCGTCGAGGGGCCGGTCCTCTGGGAGCGGGCGAACACGCTCCCCTACGTGCCCGGCTCCGACCCCGACGCCGACCTCGAGCCGGACGACGAGGACGACGCCGAGGCGATCCCGAAGTCCGTCGTCGTCGACACCGCGTTCGACTGGGAGGACGACCTCCTCCCGGACACGTCCTGGAACGACACCGTCATCTACGAGGTGCACGTCAAGGGCTTCACGAAGCTGCACGAGGAGATCCGCGAGGACCTGCGCGGGACGTACGCGGGCCTCGCCTCCGAGCCGGCGCTGCGCTACTTCCGCGACCTCGGAGTCACCGCGGTCGAGCTGCTGCCGATCCACCACATCGCCGACGAGGGCTTCCTGCACGACCGCGACCTGACGAACTACTGGGGCTACTCCTCGATCGGCTACCTCGCGCCGCACGCCCTCTACGCGGCCACCGGCAGGCGCGGCGAGCAGGTGCGCGAGTTCAAGGGGATGGTCAAGGCGCTGCACGGGGCGGGGATCGAGGTGATCCTCGACGTCGTCTACAACCACACCGCCGAGGGCAACCACCTGGGCCCGATGCTCGGCTTCCGCGGCGTGGACAACGCGAGCTACTACCGGCTGATGCCGGAGGAGCCGCGCTACTACATGGACTTCACCGGCACCGGCAACTCGCTCAACCCGGTGCACCCGTCGGTGCTGCGGCTGATCATGGACTCGCTCCGCTACTTCGTGACCGAGTGCCACGTGGACGGGTTCCGCTTCGACCTCGCCTCGGCGCTCGCGCGCGAGTTCTACGACGTCGACCGGCTCTCGGCCTTCTTCGACACGATCCACCAGGATCCGGTTCTCTCGCAGGTGAAGCTGATCGCCGAGCCGTGGGACGTCGGCCCCGGCGGCTACCAGGTCGGCAACTTTCCGGTGCTCTGGGCGGAATGGAACGGGATGTACCGCGACACGATGCGCGACTTCTGGCGCGGGCACGGGAATGTCGGGCAGTTCGCGCAGCGCTTCACCGGCTCGAGCGACCTCTACCAGTCGAACGGCCGCGACCCGTTCGCCTCGATCAACTTCGTCACCGCGCACGACGGCTTCACCCTGCGCGACCTCGTCTCCTACAACGAGAAGCACAACGAGGAGAACGGCGAGGGCAACAAGGACGGCACCGACGACAACCGCTCCTGGAACCACGGCGCGGAGGGGCCGACCGGCGACCCGGCGGTGCGCGAGCTGCGGGCGCGGCAGCAGCGGAACTTCCTCGCGACGCTGTTCCTCTCGCAGGGCGTGCCGATGCTGCTCGGCGGCGACGAGCTGGGGCGGACGCAGCACGGCAACAACAACGCCTGGTGTCAGGACAACGAGATCTCCTGGTTCGACTGGGCCTCGGCCGACCCGGAGCTGCTCGAGTTCACGCGGCGCCTGATCGAGCTGCGGCGCGGGCACCAGGTCTTCCGCCGCGCCTCGTTCCTCACGGGCTCGTCCCCGCGCGGCTCGGGGCTGCCGGACGTCTGGTGGTTCCGGCCGGACGGGCGGCGGATGACGCAGCGCGACTGGCAGCGGCCGGACGCGCGCACGCTCGGCGTCTTTCTGAACGGCGAGGAGATCCGCAGCCGCACCGAGCGCGGCGAGCCGATCGTCGACGACTCGTTCCTGCTGCTCTTCAACACGCACTTCGAGCCGGTCGAGTTCACGCTGCCGACCCGGCGCTTCGGCACCCGCTGGGCCCTCGAGCTGGCGACGGGGAACGGCGTGCCGAACACCGCTGCGGCCCGCCAGGCCGTGCCGGTGCAGGAGCATTCGCTCGTGCTGCTGCGGCGCGCCTGATTCGCGCCGGCCGCGGCCGGCGCGGGATAGGGTCGCGCCATGCGCGTCTACTTCGCGGGCCCTCTGTTCACGCCGTACGAGCGCGGCTACATCGCCGAGTGCGCGGCGCGGCTGCGCAGCGAGGGTTTCGACGTGTTCGTGCCGCACGAGCACGAGCTCGCGTCGGCGTCCACGACGCCGGCGGGCATCTTCGCGAAGGACTGGGCCGGGCTCGAGCCGGCGGACGCCGTGCTCGCGCTCCTCGACGGGCCGATGGTGGACGACGGCACCGCCTGCGAGATCGGGATCTTCCACGGTCTGATGCAGCGCGACCCGGCGAAGAAGGGCGTCGTCGGCCTGCTCACCGACCTGCGCGGCACGCGCGGCGAGGGCGGCCTCAACCTCTTTCTGCGCGGCTGCATCGAGGCGTCGGGCGAGGTCGTGCACACGCTCGACGACGCCGTCGCGGTGCTGAAGCGCTGGCAGTCCGCGTAGGCGCCCGCCACAGGCCGGTACGAGGAAGCGAGGGGGCGGGGAAAGCCGGGCTTCCCCCGCGTTCCCTCAGGTGAAGATGATCTGGCCGCCCGCGGCGAGGCCGTAGAAGTCGCCGACGGTGATGATGTCCTCGACCTGCGGGACGAAGTCGTCCCTCGTCAGGCCGAACATGTCCACCGAAGCCTTGCAGGCCCAGAGCTTCGCGCCGGAGTCGGCGAGCAGTTCGATGAACTCCGGGATCGGCGGGATGTCGAGCTTCTCCATCTGCCGGCCCATCATCCGGGTCGCGAGCGCGGGCATCCCCGGCAGCGCGCCGACCAGCGTCGGCATGTGCATGCCCGGGTTGCCGACGGTGGCGACCTTGATGTGCTCGGAGCGGTCCTTGCGGATCGCGTCGAGGCCGAAGAACGTGAAGAAGACGTCCGCCTCGATCCCCTCCATCCGCGCGCCGTTCGCGAGGATCAGGCCCGGGTAGATGCCCTCGAGCGATCCCTTCGAGACGACGACCGCCACCTTCTCGATCGTCTTCGGCTCGGCGAGCACGAGCTCGTCCAGCGTCTGCGTCGTCATCAGATGCACCCCTTCGGCTTCGGAATGCCGCCGATCTTGGCGGCGAGCTTGGCGGGCCCCTTGGGGAAGAGCGCGTACAGCTCCTTGACCGGCACGCCCGACTCCTTGCCGAGCGAGCGGATCGTCGGCGCGGTCCCCGTCTCGAGGTAGCGCTCGCGCATGAAGCGGACGACCAGCCAGTGCCGGTCGGTCAGCTCCGGGATCCCCGCCTCGCGGGCGATCTGCTCGGCGATCTCCTCCGTCCACTGCTCCGGGTCGGTCAGAAAGCCCTCGGCGTCTACGTCGACGGGCTTCTGCGCGATCAGCGTCGTCGTCATGCGTCCTCCTTCATGCCGCGGCCGCGAGGTTCTTGCCCGCCGTCGGCATCGCCGGCCCCACGAGCGGCAGCTCCCGTCCCGGCAGCAGCACGTGCCAGTAGAGCCACTGGAACGCGAGCTTGCCGAGATGGTTCGCGCGCGACTCCCGCAGCAGCGGGAGCGGGCCGGCCGACGTCGGGAAGCGTCCCGGCACCGGCTCGGTGTCGTAGTTGAAGTCGATCAGGAGCGCCTTGTGGAAGCCGGTCTCGATGAAGCAGTTCGCGTGCCCGTCGAAGCTCGCGGGCAGCGGCCGGCCGCCGAGGAAGGCGGCGATGTTCTCCGTCAGGATCTCGCCCTCGAAGTGCGTGACCGAGCCGGCCTTCGAGGTCGGGAGGTCGGTCGCGTCGCCGAGCGCGAAGACGTTCTCCGCCGCGGTCGCCTGGAGCGTCGCCGGGTCGGTCGGGACGAACCCGAGCGCGTCGCCGAGCCCCGCGGAGCGCTCCACGTAGGCCGCGCCGCCGTGCAGCGGGGCGGCCACGAGCAGGTCGAACGGGACTTCCCGGCCGTCGTAGGAGAGGAGCCGGCCGTTGGCGCCGTCCACCTCGCCCGCGCTGAACTCGACGGCGAGCTCGATCCCCTTCTCCTCGAGCAGGTAGGTCAGGTGCTTCGAGGCGACGGGCTTCGTGAAGCAGCCGTCGAGCGGGGTTGCGAGAGTCAGCGTCGTCTGCTCGCGGATGCCGTGGCGGCGCAGGTACCAGTCGGCGAGGAAGACGAACTCGATCGGCGCGACGGGGCACTTGATCGGCATGTCCACGATGTCGACGACCAGCCGCCCGCCCTCGAAGCGGGCGAGCGCGTCGCGCAGGCCGGTCGCGCCGGGCAGGTCGTAGAACGTGAAGACGGACTCGTTCCAGGCGTCGCCGAGCATCCCCTCGGTCTCCTCGGGGAGCAGCCGTGTCCCGGTGGCGACGACGAGCACGTCGTACGGGAGCGAGGTGCCGTTCTCGAGCTGGACGCGCTCCTCCGCGAGCGCCACCGACTCGATCCCCGTCGCGTGGTACGTGATCTCGCCGCGCAGCTGCTTCCGCCGCGGCCGCACGATCTCGCGCGGATCGGTCAGGCCGAAGGGGACGAACAGGAGGCCGGGCTGGTAGACGTGGGTGTCGTCGCGGTCGACGACGTCGATCTGGAGCTCGTCCTCGCCGAAGCGCCGTCGCAGCCGATTGGCGAGGAGCGTGCCGCCGGTGCCGGCCCCGAGAACGACCATCCGCTTCGCCATCTGTTCCTCCTCGATGTCTCGGCCCAAGCCTGCCCCGCCGTCTGCCCGGTCGCATCGGCACTCCTGCGTGTTCCCCCTGCGGGCAACTACGCGCTTACGTAGTTGCCCGCGCGCGGGATCGGGCCGCTCTCCGACGGGGGCGTGCGGCCACGGCCCGAGGCTCGCCCCGACCAAGGAGGAGTGATGAACCGCAAGGTGCTGTGGCCCGTGCTGGTGATCGGGCTCCTGCTCGTGATCGTCCCGTTCGCGCTGGGCATGCCCGGCAAGACGAACGCGGGCGCGCGGATGATGAGCGACTTCCAACCCCTGATGCAGCCCGACCAGGTGCGAAAGACGGCCGACTACTACAACAACGTCTTCGTGCCGCTCGGGAGGGTCGCGCCGGCGTTCAACGACGAGACCGTGGCGACGATGCAGGGCTACGCCAAGGGCTTCGACGGGATGATGACCGACGGCCAGAAGCTCGTTCCGGCGCTCGCGCAGGCGATGTACATGACGCCGGGCCAGGTGCAGCAGATGCTGACGGCGCAGTTCCCGAACATGGCGCAGCTGCTTGCGGCTCTGCCGACGATGAAGCAGGACTTCTCGCAGCTCGTCGGCCTGATGGCCGCGAACACGAGCGTCTTCGCCCAGGTGCCCGCGGGGCTCGCGCACTACAAGCCCCTCGTCGAGACGATGCAGGGGAACGTGGGCGACTTCGAGCAGGTGAACAGCCTGCCCTCGTTCCGGCTCTTCACCTGGTTCTTCGTGATCCCCGGGATCCTGCTCGTCGTGCTCGCCGGCTACGGGCTCTGGTTCGAGCGGCACGAGGTGGCGCTGCACGGGGCGCACCCGACGCCCGCCTAGACGGGGGAGAGGACCGCGGCGCGCGGGAGCGGGGCAGCGACTCCCTTCGCTCCCGTCGCGTCGCGTACCCTGAGCAGATGGCGCTTCCCCACCCGCTTCCGGATGAGCTGGCCGAGCTGATCGCGCGCCGCTTCCGGCTGCTCGGGGAGCCGATGCGGATCAAGCTGCTCGACCGGCTCCGGGCGGGCGAGGCGAGCGTGCAAGAGCTGGCGACCGAGGTCGGGACGACGCAGCAGAACGTCTCGAAGCACCTCGGCGTGCTCGCCGACGCGGGCGTCGTGGCCCGGCGGAAGCAGGGGAACTTCGTCTACTACCGCGTCGTGGACGACGGCGTCTGGCAGCTCTGCAACGACGTCTGCGGCAGCGTCGAGCGGCAGCTCGGGCAGCTTCGGAGTCTGCTCGGCGGCTGAGGCGCCGGGCCCGAGCGCCGCGCGACCCGCCCGCTCACTCGCAGGACGGTCACACGCCTCCCGCACGGTGCCTGGCACCTTCGTGACGAGAGGCGCGCCGCTTCGTCGCGGGGCGGGCCGGCGGGCTATCCGTCGCCGCGGAAGACGGCGACCCAGTCCAGCCACGGCTGCGCGTAGCGGATCGTCGCGATCGCGAGGATTGCGCCGAGCACCAGCGTCCCCGCGAGCAGCGTCTGGCGCAGGAACGTTCCGCGGACGGCGCGCTCGCGCGGCACGCGCCGGCCGCGCCAGTCGGCGAGGACGAGGTCCGGTACGCGGCGCAGGTGCGCGAGCACGTGGATCCCGGTCGCGACGAGCCAGACGGCGAAGCTCGCCTTGTGCAGTCCGAGCACGATCCCGCCGGCCGGGCCGACGACGAGCAGCGCGACGCCGGTGGCGAAGAGACCGACGGTCGAGGCGACCACGAGCGGCGCGAGCAGGCGCAGTGGCAGCAGCGGCGGGCCGCGGCGCACGTACTCGCGGCGCCCGGTGTAGTAGCGGAGGAGGCGCCACCCGGTGCTGCCGAGCTTCAGCGCGACGGGCGGGATCAGCAGCATCCCCACGAACACGTGCACCGAGAGCAGCGGGCGCAGGAAGAGGATCGTCACGCCCTCGACCGCGAGCAGCACGACGAGCACGACCGCGGTCGCGGCCGTCAGGCGCTCGTTCCCGTCCACGCCGCCCGAGCGCGCGGGCGGGGGCGCCGGCGCGGGCGCGAGCGCGGGCCGGGGGACGGGCTGAAGCCGGGCTTCCACGCGGCAAGTGGAGCAGCCGCCGATGAAGCACCGGTGAGAGCTCCGGGGGCCTCCGTGGAGCGTGCTCATCCCGCTCTCAGCGCGCCGCCGCCACAATGGGCCCGTGCGCGTGCTCGTGGTCGAGGACGAGAAGAAGCTGGGCGAGCTGCTCGCGCGTGGCCTGCGCGAGGAGGGCTACGCCGCCGACCTCGCCGAGCGCGGCGAGGACGCCCTCTGGATGGCGAACGCCGTCGCCTACGACGTGGTCGTCCTCGACGTGATGCTGCCCGGGCTGGACGGTTTCGAGGTGTGCCGCCGGTTGCGCGCCGGGGGCGTCTGGAGCCCGGTGCTGATGCTCACCGCCCGCGACGCCGTCGACGACCGCGTCTCGGGGCTCGACGCGGGCGCCGACGACTACCTCGCGAAGCCGTTCTCGTTCGAGGAGCTGGTGGCGCGGCTGCGGGCGCTGACGCGGCGTGCCCCGGTCGAGCGGCCGGCGGTGCTCCAGGTCGGCGACCTGCGCCTCGACCCGGCCGCGCACCGGGCCTGGCGCGGCGACGATGAGCTCGACCTCTCGGCGAAGGAGTTCTCTCTGCTCGAGCTGTTCATGCGCCGCCCGGGCTTCGTCCTCTCGCGCGGCCAGCTGCTCGAGGGCGCCTGGGACATGGCCTTCGAGAGCCGCTCGAACGTCGTCGACGTCTACGTCCGCTACCTGCGGGAGAAGATCGACCGCCCCTTCGGGCGCGACTCGATTGAGACGGTGCGCGGCGTCGGCTACCGGCTGCGGGAGGACGCCTGATGAGCCGCCTCCCGATCCGGCTGCGTCTGACGCTCGCCTTCGCGGTCACGATGGCGGTCGTGCTCGCCGGCGTGGGCGGGCTCGTCTACCACCGCGTGGCCGGCGAGCTGCTCGCCTCGGTCGACCAGGCGCTCGCCGCGCAGGCGAAGGAGGCGGCCGCTCACGTCCGCGAGGAGCGGAGTCTCGTCGACCCGGACGCAGCCGGCGGGACGACGCTCGCGCAATTGCTCGACGCGCGCGGCGCCGTCGTCCGGTCGGAGCCCGCGGGGATCCCGCCGCTGCTCGCGCCGGACGAGGCGCGGCGCGTGGCGGGCGGCGGCTCCGTGCGGCGCACGAGGCACGTGGCCGGCCGCCTCGGCGACTGGCGGGTCTTCGCCGTCCGTCCGGAGAGCGGCGGCGCCGTCGCGCTCGCGCGCTCGCTCTCGGCGCGCGCCGACTCGCTCGACCACCTCCGCCACGAGCTCCTGCTCGCCCTGCCGCTCGCACTGCTGGTTGCCTCGCTCGCCGGCTACGCGCTCGCGGCGGGCGCGCTTCTGCCGGTCGAGGCGATGCGCCGCCGCGCCGCCGCGGTCACCGCCGAGCGCCCGTCGCGGCTCCCCGTCCCGCGCAGCCGCGACGAGGTCTCGCGCCTCGCCCTGACCCTCAACGAGATGCTCGCGCGCCTCCAGGCCGCGTTCGAGCACGAGCGCCGCTTCGTCTCCGACGCGAGCCACGAGCTGCGCACGCCGCTCGCGCTGCTGCGCACCGAGCTCGAGCTGGCGCTGCGCCGGCCGCGCTCCCGCGAGGAGCTCGAGCAGGCGCTCCGCTCGGCGGCCGAGGAGACCGAGCGCCTCTCGCGGCTCGCCGAGGACCTGCTCCTGATCGCGCGCGCCGACCAGGGGGCGCTGCCGATCCGCCGCGAGCGGGTCGCCGCCGGGGAGCTGCTGGCGACGGTGGCCGGCCGCTTCGCCGCCCGTGCGCGCGAGCACGGGCGCGAGCTGCGTGCCGAGGACGCGGGCGTGGTGGTCGACGTCGACCCCACGCGCGTCGAGCAGGCGCTGGGGAACCTCGTCGAGAACGCGCTCCTGTACGGCGCGGGCCCGGTCGTCCTCTCCGTGCGCGAGTACGACAGGCTCGTGGAGCTGCACGTCTCCGATTCCGGCCGCGGCTTCCCGGCGGAGTTCCTCGACCGGGCCTTCGACCGTTTCAGCCGCGCCGACGAGGCGCGCGGCCGCGGGGGCACGGGTCTCGGCCTCTCGATCGTCGACCTGATCGCGCGCGCCCACGGCGCCGCGGCGGGCGCCCGCAACCACCCGGACGGCGGTGCGGACGTCTGGCTCGCCGTCCCCCGCGCCTCGAACAGCACGCCAAGTAACAGTCTGTTACTTGGCGTGGAGGAGCCCCGTACGCCCGGCGCCCTCCCTCAGGGGATCGGGAGGGCGCCGGGCTGACCTTGCGACCGGAGTGGTCGTGCCGGCCGGGGAGGGTCGATGCACCTTCCAGGAAACCACTCCCGGATGAGGCGGAGCTAAGAGCTTCGCTAAGAGTTGGTTACGGCGGCCGGTGCGTCGCCGTCGAGGCGCAGCCGCAGAAGCGCGCCGCCGCCCGGCGCCTCCTCGACGGAGACCTGGCCTCCGTGCTCCTCCGCAACCTCGCGGACGATCGCGAGGCCGAGACCCGAGCCGGGCATCGAGCGCGCCTCGGCCGAGCGGTAGAAGCGGTCGAACACGAGCCGGCGGTCCTCCGGCGCGATGCCGGGGCCGTGGTCGCGGACGCGCAGCTCCCGGCCGGTGAGGGTCACCTCGACCATCGACCCGTCGCCGCCCCACTTGCCGGCGTTCTCGAGCAGGTTCCAGACGGCTCGTTCGAGCCGCTCCGGATACCCCTCGATCCGCGCCGGGTGGACCTCCGCCTCCCAGCGGACCTGCGGGAAGCGGGCGCGGGCCCGCTCGACGGCCTCGTCGACCAGCTCGTCGAGCTGGACCGGCCGCCGCTCCCGCCGCGGGTCCTCGCCGCGCGCGAGCTCGAGGAGGCCCGTGATCAGCGAGCGCATCTCCTGCGACTCGCGGTGCAGGTCGGCGAGCAGCCGCTCGCGGTCGGCCGGCCGGAGGGCCGACTCCTCCCGGCGCAGGACGTCGATGTTCGTCTGGAGGCTCGTCAGCGGCGTGCGCAGCTCGTGCGACGCGTCGGCGACGAAGCGCCGCTGCGTCTCGAGCGACTCGTCGAGCGCGGCGAGCATCGTGTTGAAGGCGGTGCCGAGGCGCGCGAGCTCGTCCCGGCCGCCCTCGGGCACGCGCTCGCTCGGGTCGCGCGTCTCCGCGACGTGCTCCGCCGCCCGCGTGAGGCGGCGCACGGGCACGAGCGCCGAGCGGGAGACCGCGGCGCCGGCGGCCGCGCCCGCGGCGAGCCCGCCGGTGAGGACGAGCAGCAGGATCAGCCGCAGCCGGCCGAGCGTCCGGTCGATGTCGTCGGTCGGCTGGACGAACTGGAGCGCCACGCCCGGCTGCGCCTGCACGGTGTAGACGCGAACGGCGACGCCGCCGACGCTCGCGTTGGAGTAGAACGAGCGACGGGTGCCGGCGGCGACCGCGCGCGTCTCGCCCGTCACCGGCACGTATTTCGACTCGCCGCGCGTGAGCGCCTTCAACCCGGCGGCGCTGACCGCCTGCATGTACACGTTCGTCGTCTTCGGGCCTCCGCTCGGCAGCTGGAACGGCTGGCCGAAGTCGTGCTGGTCGAACGCGCGGAGCAGCCCCGGGTTCTGCTGCACCTGGGTCCACTGCTGGGCGAGCCGCTGGTCGAGGCTCTGCCAGAGCTGCGAGCGCATCACGAGGTAGACGACGCCCGAGGCGATCGCCACCGTCCCCGCGACCGCGAGCGCGGCCGCGAGCGCGAGCCGCAGCCGGAAGGTCACGGCTCGCGCAGCACGTAGCCGGTGCCGCGAACGGTGTGGATCAGACGTGGCTCGCCGTCGGCCTCGGTCTTGCGCCGCAGGTAGCCGACGTAGACGTCGAGCGCGTTCGAGGAGTGGCTGAAGTCGTAACCCCAGACGCGCTCGTAGATGAGCGGCCGCGGCAGCACCTGCCGCGGGTTGCGCATGAACAGCTCGAGCAGGTGGGCTTCCGTCGTGGTCAGCTCGAACCGCCGCCCGCTGCGGCGCGCGTCCATCGAGCCGAGGTCGAGCACGAGATCGGCGAAGCGGAGCACCTCACCGGGCGCATCCGGCAGCGCCCGCCGCAGCACGGCCCGGAGCCGCGCGAGCAACTCCTCGAGCTCGAACGGCTTCGGCAGGTAGTCGTCGGCGCCCGCGTCCAGCCCCTCGACCCGGTCGCCGACTGCGTCGAGCGCCGTCAGGAGCAGGATCGGCACGCGGTTCCCCTCGCGGCGCAGCCGCCGGGTGACGTCGAGGCCGTCGAGCCCGGGCATCATCACGTCGAGCACGACCGCGTCGGGGGTGCGGCTCTCGACCGCCGCCAGCGCGGCGTCGCCGTCGGCGGCGAGCTCCACCTCGTAGCCCTCGAGCTGGAAGGCGCGCTCCAGCGCCTCGCGCACCGCGCGGTCGTCGTCGACAACGAGAACGAGCATCTCAGGGGTTAAGTGTGCCCCGCGACGTGAGACGGGGGTAAGAGGAAGGCTGTCCGCCGCCGCGTACGGCCCGGGTAGATCCAGGGGTTTCTCATTGGATCCTCAGTTTTCCCTGTTCTGATACGTGCCCTGATGAACGATGTCGCAGCCATCGCCGAGCGCGCGCCGCTCGACGGGACCGTCGTGCGCGCCGAGTTGCGCCGCGCCGCGGGGCTCGCCGCGGTGTGGATCGTCGTGCTCGGGAACGCGGCGGCGATCGTCTGGCTCTGGGTGCACGGCGGCAACTGGACGACGAAGAGCGCGGGCGACGTGCTGACGAGCTGGCGCGCGCATCACGGGGCTGCTGAGCGCGTACATGGCGCTGATCCAGGTGGTGCTGCTCGCGCGCCTGCCCGCGCTCGAGCGGCTCGTCGGCTTCGACCGGCTCACCGTCTGGCACCGCTGGAACGGCCACGCGCCGATCGACCTCGTCGTCGCGCACGTCGTCCTCAGCGTCTGGGGCTACGCGCTGCTCGACCAGCTTCTCGCTGCCGAAGGAGATCAGGACGATGCTCGGCGGCGGGATCTACCCGGGGATGATCACCGCGACCGTCGGCACCGGACTCCTGCTCGCCGTCGTCGCGACCTCGTTCGTGATCGTTCGCCGGCGCCTCCGCTACGAGTGGTGGTACGCCGTCCACCTGCTCGCCTACGCGGGGATCGCGCTCGCGCTGGTTCCACCAGATCCCGACCGGCAACGAGCTCGTGCTCGACACCGTCGCCGCCGACTACTGGCGCTCGCTCTACGTCGCCACGCTGGCGCTCCTGTCGTGTTCCGCGTGCTCGCGCCGGCGGCGGACCTCCTGCGGCACCGGCTGCGCGTCGCCGAGGTCGTGCGAGGAGGGGCCGGGCGTCGTCTCGCTCCGGATCGAGGGGCGCGCGGCTCGACCGGCTGGCGCGCGCGGCCGGGGCAGTTCTTCCTCTGGCGCTTCCTCGCGCGCGGCTACTGGTGGAGCGCGCACCCGTTCTCGCTCTCCGCGGCGCCCGGACGGGCGCTCGCTGCGGATCACCGTCAAGGCGCTCGGCGACCACACCGCCCGTGTCGCGGAGGTCCGGTCGGGGACGCGCGTGCTCGCCGAGGGGCCGTTCGGCGTCTTCACCGCCGCCGCGCGCCGGCGCGAGAAGCTGCTGCTGGTCGCCGGCGGGATCGGGATCACGCCGGTGCGCGCGCTGCTCGAGGAGTCGCCCGGCGACGTCGTCGTCCTCTACCGCGCGATCGACCGAGGACGACCTCGTCTTCCGCGCCGAGCTCGAGGAGCTCGCGCGCCGCGCGCGGCTTCACGCTCCACCTCGTCGTCGGCGACCACCGCACCGACGAGGGCGCGCGGCCTGCTCTCGGCCGAGCACCTGCACGAGCTCGTCCCCGACCTCGCCGAGCGCGACGTCTACGTCTGCGGGCCTCCCGGGCTCGCCGACTTCCTCAAGCGCGAGGTCCGCCGCGCCGGCGTCCCGCGCCGTCACCTCCACACCGAGCGCTTCGCTCTCTGACCCGAAGGAGCACCCGACCCGTCATGCGCAGAGCACTCACCGCACTCATCGGCGCCGCCGCCCTCGCCGCTCCCGTCGCCAACGCGGCGACGATCGCGAAGAAGAAGCCGGTCAAGGCGAAGAAGCGGATCGTCACCATCAAGAAGAAGATCACCGGCGTCCAGGGAAGCGCGGACCGCTGGGGCGTCGTGCAGGTGACGATCATCGTCAAGAAGACGACCACGATCGTCGGCAAGCACAAGACGGTGAAGCGGAAGATCGTCGGCATGGCCGTCCCGATCTACCCGGACCACACCGACCGCTCGGTGTTCATCAACCAGCAGGCGCTGCCGCTGCTGCGGCAGGAGGTGCTCCAGGAGAACTAGACCGTCGAAGGTCCACGTGATCTCGGGCGCGACCGACACGAGCTTCGCGTTCGTGCAGTCGCTCGCAGTCGGCGCTGCTCAAGGCCCGGAAGATCTGATGCCCGAGCTCCGCGTCGAGCATGTGATGGGCATGCCGGTCGTCGTCGACGTCCGGGACGACGACGTCGACGCGGACGCGCTCGACGAGGCGTTCGCGTGGCTGCACTGGGTGGACGCGACGTTCAGCACGTACAAGGAGGACAGCGAGATCAGCCGCCTCAACCGCGGCGAGCTCGCGCTCGAGGACGCGCACCCGGAGGTGCGGGCGGTGCTCGCCCGCTGCGAGGAGCTCCGCGCCGAGACCGGCGGCTACTTCGACGCGCAGGCCGCGTCGCCCGGCGCGCTCGACCCGTCGGGGCTCGTCAAGGGCTGGTCGGTCGACCGCGCCGCCGAGATCCTCGAGGCCGCCGGCGTCGCGCAACTTCGCCCTCAACGCCGGCGGCGACATGCGGCTGCGCGGGCGCGCGAAGCCCGACTGGTGCTGGCGGGTCGGGATCCAGCACCCGCAGCTGCGCGCCCAGGTCGGCGAAGGTGGTCGAGACCTCGCGAACTCGCGGTCGCGACCTCGGGCGAGTACGCGCGCGGGCAGCACGTGCTCGACCCTCACACCGGCCGGCCGCCGGAGGGCGATCCTCTCGGTGACGGTCGACCGGCCCCGAGCTCGCGACCGCAGACGCGTACGCGACCGCCGCCTTCGCGATGGGCGACGCCGCGCGCGCTCCACTGGACGGCGCGCCTGCGCGGCTTCGAGGCGATGACGATCCTCGCCGACGGCCGCGTGCTCACCACGCCCGGCTTCCCGGACTAGAGCACCGCCCGTTCCCGCCGCGCCACGGACGGCGTCTCGAATACATTCGAGCGGTGACTGGGCAGGCGGCTGCGACGGTCGGCACTCGTCCGCGGTGGGTCGGCGGCGCGTTCGTCGCCGGCTGCCTCGCGGGCTTCTCGCTCTCCTGGAACCTCACGAACACCGGCGCGATCGCGCCCGTGCTCGCGCGCCACTACGACACCGGGCTCGTCACCGTGGGCCTGCTGACCTCGATCGCGTTCCTCGCGGAGTTCGCCGTCATGATCCCCGGCGGGCGCGCGATCGACCGCTGGGGGGCGCGCCGCGTCGCGGTCGTCTCGCTGGCGCTGTGCCTGCTCGGGAACGCGCTGCTGCTCGTGCTGCCCGGCATCGGGGCCGCGCTCTTCCTCCGCTGGCTGCTCGGGTTCGGGGTCGGGGCGGGCTTCGTCGCGGGCTCGATCTGGATCACCGCCGACCCGCGCGGCCGCTCGCCGTTCGGGCAGGGCCTGTTCGGGGAGTCTCGCTCGCCGGTGCGGGGCTCGCGACTGGCGGTCGTGCCGCTTCTGAAGGGCCCGCTGGGCTGGCACTCGTCGTACGTGACCGGTCTCGCCGTCACGGTCGGGGCGCTGCTCGTGGCCCTCGCCGCTCCCGACGGCCCACGCGCCGAGGTCCACGAGACGACGCCGCTGCGCGCGCTCGCCTCCAACCGGTTGATCGCCCGCCTCGGTGCGATGCACACCGCGTCCTTCGCCTTCAGCGTGATCGTCGGAAACTGGGTGGTGACGCTCCTGACGCGGCATCTCGGCGTCTCCTACGCGACGGCAGGGCTCGTCGGCGGGCTGACGCTCGTCCTCGGGATCGTCGGCCGCCCGCTCGGCGGCTGGGCCGCACGCCGCTTCTCCGTGCACGCCTATGCGCTGCTCGTCTCCGCGCTGGCGCTCGCCGCGGCCGCGACCGCGACTCTCTCGCTGTCGAGCTCGCTCGCAGTCGACACCGTGGCCGCGGCTGCGCTGGGCCTCGCGTCCGGGGTGCCCTTCGGCGCCGCTGTGAACGCCGCCACGAGCACGTTCCCGCGCGCGCCCGGCGAGGCCGTCGGGGCGATGAACCTCTACGCGGTGACGGCGATCGTCGTGGGCACGCCGCTGCTCGGCGCGGCGTTCGCGCTGCCGGGCGACGGCCGGATCGGCTTCGCCGTCCTCGCAGGCTTGACGGCGCTGGGGATCGCGGCGGTGCCGCGCGCCGCGTTCCGGCCGGTGCCCTAGCGCGCGAGCGCCGCGGCGATCGCGGCGACGTGCTCGGGCGTCGAGCCGCAGCAGCCGCCGACGATCCGCGCTCCCCGCTCCACGTAGCCGGCGAGATGGCGGGCGAGGTCCTCGGGGCCGGCCTCGTAGACGACTCCGTCCGCCGTGACGCGCGGGATGCCCGCGTTCGGCTTGACCCAGAGCGGGGCCGTCGGCCCGGCGGCGAGGAACTCCTCCACCGTGGCGTCCATGTCCTCGAGCGAGCGCCCGCAGTTCGCCCCGATCGCCGCCACGCCGAGCGGCTCGAAGGCCGCGACGACGTCGGCGGGGGCGGTGCCCATCATCGTCCGCGTCCCCTGGTCGAAGCTGAAGGAGACGACGAGCGGCAGGTCGGAGGCGCCGCGCGCCCCCTCGGCCGCCCAGAGCGCCTCCTCGAGCGCGAAGAAGGTCTCGAGCACGAGCAGGTCGACCCCGCCCTCGGCGAGCGCGCCCGCCTGCTCGGCGTACGCCGCGACCGCGACGTCGCGGGTGAGCGGGCCGTACGGCTCGACGAGCTGCCCGCTCGGCCCGAGCGAGCCGGCGACGAGCCGGTCGCCGCCGGCCGCCTCCCGCGCGAGCTCGGCCGCGCGCCGGTTCAGCTCCACCGCGCGCCCGGCGAGCGGCCCGTCGGCGAGCCGCGGCGCGGTCGCGCCGAACGTGCAGGTGAGAACGAGGTCGGAGCCGGCCTCGGCGAAGCGCCGGTGCAGCTCCTGCACCTTCTCCGGCGCGTCGAACACCCACTCCTCGGGCGCGACGCCGGGCTCGATCCCCATCTCCTGGTAGTTCGTCCCCGTCGCCCCGTCGGCGAGCAGGACGGGGCGTTCGGCGAGCAGCTCGGCGAAGGACGGCATTGGCGCAGGGTACGTGGCGGGGCCGCCCCCGGCTCAGCCTGGCTCCGCTTCGCGGTTGCGGAAGCGGAGCGCCTCCGGGTACGGGAAGAAGTCCATCAGCTCGCCGCTCTCGATCCGGCGCTGGGCCGCCTGCCAGAACTCCGGCTCGAGCAGGTCGGCGTGGCGCCGCATGAAGATCTCGCGCAGGCGCGGGTCGCCGAGCAGGAAGCGTCGCGAACTCCTCGGGGAAGACGTCGCTGCGCGCGACGCCGTACCAGGGCTCGGCCGCCAGCTCCGACTCCGCGTCCGGCGCCTGCGGGATGCGGCGGAAGTTGACGTCGCTCAGGTACTCGATCTCGTCGTAGTCGTAGAAGACGACCCGGCCGTAGCTCGTGACGCCGAAGTTCCGCCAGAGCATGTCGCCGGGGAAGATGTTCGCCGCGGCGAGGTCGCGGATCGCGTTGCCGTAGTCCACGACCGCGGCCTCGAGCTCCCGGGGCGAGGCGCGGTCGAGGTAGAGGTTGAGCGGCACCATCCGCCGCTCGACGTAGCAGTGGCGGATCACGAACGGGTCGCCGTCGGAGACCATCGACGGCGCCAGCTCGTGCAGCTCCTCGAGCAGCTCCGGCGAGAAGCGCTCGCGCGGCAGCGCCAGGTCGACGAACTCGAGCGTGTCGGCGAGGCGCCCGACGCGGTCGACGTGCTTCACCATCGTGAACTTCGAGCGGACGGTCTCCCGGTCGGTGTCCTTCCCGGCCCCGAACGAGTCGCGGATCACCTTGAAGACGTACGGGAACGACGGCAGCGTGAAGACGAGCATCACCTGGCCGCGGATGCCGGCCGCCTCGACGAACTCGTCGCGCGAGTGGTGCAGGTGCTGCCGCAGCTCGCGGAAGAACAGCGTCTTGCCCTGCTTGCCGAGCCCGACCATCGTGTAGAGCTCGGAGCGCGGCGCGCTTCGGCGTCATCGAGCGCAGGAACTGGACGTAGCCGGACGGCACCTCCATGTCGACCATGAAGTAGGCGCGCGAGAGCGAGAAGAGGACGTTGATCTGCTGCGGGTCGAGCAGGATCGCGTCCAGCTCGAGGCGGTCCGTCCGGGTCGTGCAGGACGGGGACGACGAAGGGCAGCTCGTCATGGCCGTTGACGAACTTGCCGAACACGTAGGCGGCCTTGTTGCGGTAGAGGGCCGAGCTGAGCACCTGGATCTGATAGTTCGGCTCGAGGTGCGTCCACGGCCCTCCCGGCCGCGCCGCCAGGGCGTCCAGCAGCGCGGTCGACGTCGCGGTCGAGGTCGGCGAACGGCCGGCTCCAGCCGAAGTCCCGGAAGAGGCGGGCGAGGGATTCCCGCTCCCCGTACTCGCGCGGGTAGTAGCTGCGGTAGATCGGCGGGTCGGACTCGATGTGCTCGGTCGAGATCGCCGCGCGCACGAACATCAGCTCGTTGTCGTAGTAGGTGCGCCGCAGGATCCGCGTGATCACCGAGTTGAAGAACGTCTCGGCGAGCTCCGGCTGGCTGTGCTCGACGAGGAGACCGATGTAGTAGAGCTTCGCGTCGCGCCAGGTCTCGTCGCTGAACGCCTCGACGTCGAACTCGGCGCGGAGCCGGTCGACGCTCTCGAGGACGCGCTCGTCGTAGAAGCGGATCCGCTCCTGCATCGCCTGCTGCAGCTCCGTCCAGGCGCCCGCCTCGAACCGCTCCTTGGCGCGGGCGCTCGCGGCGCGGAAGAGCCGGTAGTGCTTGTCGAAGCCCTCGATCAGGACGGTCGCGACGCGTCGCGCCGCACCCTCGGGGAAAGCTGCGGTAGCCTGAGCCTCCTCCGTCCCCACGAGCACACGGTAGGCCAATGAGCGCGATCACGCATATCGAAGTTCCCGCCGGCGGCGCCAAGGTCGTCCCCGGCGAGCCGACCCCCGACAATCCGATCATCCCGTTCATCGAGGGCGACGGCATCGGCGTCGACATCACCCCGGCGATGCTGGCGGTCGTCGACGCCGCCGTCGAGAAGGCCTACGGCGGCGACCGGCAGATCCACTGGATGGAGATCTACGCGGGCGAGAAGGCGACGCGCGTCTACGGCAGCGACGTCTGGCTCCCGGACGAGACGCTCGAGGCGGCGCGCGAGTTCTCGGTCTCGATCAAGGGGCCGCTGACGACGCCGATCGGCGGCGGCATCCGCTCGCTCAACGTCGCGCTGCGCCAGCAGCTCGACCTCTACGTCTGCCTGCGCCCCGTCCGGCACTTCCCCGGCGTGCCGAGCCCGCTCAAGGACCCCACCAAGACGGACATGGTGATCTTCCGCGAGAACTCGGAGGACATCTACGCGGGGATCGAGTGGGAGGCCGAGACGGACGCCGCCCGCAAGGTGATCGACTTCCTCCAGGACGAGATGGGCGTGCAGAAGATCCGCTTCCCGGAGACCTCGGCGATCGGGATCAAGCCGGTCTCGCGCGAGGGCACCGAGCGGCTCGTGCGCAAGGCGATCGAGTACACGATCGCGAACGGGCGCGAGTCGGTCACGCTCGTCCACAAGGGCAACATCATGAAGTTCACCGAGGGGGCGTTCCGCGACTGGGGCTACGCGCTCGCCGCGCGCGAGTTCGGCGCGACGCCGATCGACGGCGGCCCCTGGCTCAGGCTCGAGCACGAGGGGCGCACGATCACGATCAAGGACGTGATCGCCGACGCCTTCCTGCAGCAGATCCTGACCCGGCCGGCCGAGTACGACGTGATCGCGACGTTGAACCTGAACGGCGACTACATCTCGGACGCGCTCGCCGCCCAGGTCGGCGGGATCGGGATCGCGCCGGGCGGCAACCTCTCCGACGAGGTGGCGATGTTCGAGGCGACCCACGGCACCGCGCCGAAGTACGCCGGCCAGAACAAGGTCAACCCCGGCTCGCTGATCCTCTCGGCCGAGATGATGCTGCGCCACCTCGGCTGGGTCGAGGCCGCCGACCTGATCGTCGGCTCCCTCGGCGCGGCGATCTCCGACAAGCAGGTCACCTACGACCTCGCCCGCCTGATGGAGGGCGCGAACGAGATCTCGACGTCGGCCTTCGCGGCCGGCGATGATCGACCGCATGTAGCGCGGCGCCCGCGGGTCAGCGTGGCTGCAGGACGGCGCGCAGCGGGGACGGCGCCGCACCGGCGCGAACCCGTGTCGTGCCGGCGGGGTCGTAGTGGCTCGAGAAGCTGTCTCGCCGCAGCGTCTTCCCGTGCTCGGCGACCGTGCGCTCGACGGTGATGTCGAAGCCGTCCTGGCCCCCGCCCCGGCCGGGCCCGCGAGTCAGCGGCGGCCTCGTCCAGTTGGTCGGCAGCCCTGCGACCGAACGGACGCGCCGGGGTTGCGTCGCCCCGTAGCAGGCGACGGTCAGCCGCCGGTCCTCGTACGAGGCGGTGATGAGGATCGCGTGCTTCAGGTCGTTGCGGAACCGCAGGTCGGAGGCGCCCCAGACGACGGCCGCGTCGCGCCCGGCCGGGTAGTCGGCGTCGTAGGACGGCTCGGGGTGGCGCTCGAGGATCGGGAGGCCGAGCCGGAACGCGCCGTTGAAGAGCGCCGTGGCGGCCTGGCCGACGGCGCCCGCGATCGCGGACCCGTCGGGGCGGCCGTCGACGAAGCCCCGGGCAGCCGTCGGCTCGCCGACCACGCGGTTGAACGAGAAGACCCGCTTGGGACGGAGGATCGTCCCGGCGACGCGCTCGACGAGCAGGCGCGCGTCGCGGTCGCGGGCCGGGGATGCGGCTGCCGTGACGGTCGTGTAGGAGACGAGCTTGCGCCGGATCCCGAGCCGGCGGGCGGCGGCTGTCGTCAGCTCCGGGCGGACGTGGGCGAGCCGGAGCGTGGCCGTCCGGCTCGCCGTGCCGTGACCCGCGGCGAGGACGGCCGCCACGCTCGCGGCGGCGTCGAGGCCGATGCCGTCCTTTGCCGGAACGACGTGCGCACGCTCGCCGTCGACGCGGAAGGTCGCGTCCACCGGGTCGCGCGCCCAGCGGCCGACGAGCGGTCGCAGCCGCGCGGCGAGCGGCTTCTCGTCGAGGGCGACGACGTACGCGCTCGAGGACGGCCGGAAGCGGATCAGCCGCGCCAGCCGCGCCGGAGCCAGCGAGCCGACGCGCACGCCCCGGACGCGGAGCTCGATCGGGGCCGAGACGAGCAGGCGGGCCGTGGCCGCCGCCTGCTCGGCGATCGCGTCGTTCAGCGCCGGCGGCGCGGCCGTCCAGTGGACGTGGATCGGGCTCTGCCCCACTCGCGTGTGGCGGACGAGCGCGGCGAGCAGCGCGTCCCGGTCGACGCGGGTGCCGTCGCGGCCGGCGTGCACGACGGGCTCGAGGCCGTCCATCGCTACCGTTGCGGCTCGGGCATCCTCGCCGAGGGCGTCGAGCCGGGTCGAGCAGCTCGGCCCACGCGGCCGGCTGCACGCGCAGCACGGGCTCGACGAGGCGGCGCGGCGGCAGCGGCAGCAGGAGCGCCTTGGCGCGGTCGGCCGCCGACCTGCGTCCGGCGGCGAGCGCGGCGCGGCGGCTCGCCTCCTCGTCCAGGCGCAGGAGGACGCCGGGAGCGACCCGGATGCGCGTGTGGCGGTCGATGACGAGGTCGACCTCTCCGCCGAGCCGCGGCTGGGCGATGCGAACGCCGGGCAGCGGCTTCCCCGCGTACAGGCGGTCGCGGAGTGCGAACACGCCCGCGGCCGCTGCGGCCGCGACGGCGAGCGAGAGCACTCCGACGAGCGGGACCACTGGCGGGCGCGGAAACCGCATCGGACCGCCAGATCCTAGCCCGGAGGCAGCCGATCCCCGGAGCGTGGCGTGCGATACGCGAGGGGGGAGCGAGAGCGCCGCTCCCCCTCGCGCCGGGCTCAGAATCCGGGCGGCCGTCCGGCGTCGCGCTTCGTGTAGTCGCAGACGCCGGTCGGGAAGATCTGCTCAGCCGCTGCACCTGCGCGGCGTCGGGCCGCCACGAGCCGTAGAGGCCGCGGGCGATCGCCGCCGCGACCGGCTGGAGCCGGCACTTGAACACGTTGCCCTCGAACGGCGCGCCGGCGACCGTCCGGGAGGTCTCGTGGATCGGGAACTGCTGTGTGCACGCCCCGGCCGGCTTGCCGTCGATGACGCCGTTCCAGACGCCGGGGCCGGAGGCGATCAGCGTGCCGTCCGTCGCGAAGCAGCTGTCCACGGCGGTCGCGGGCCGCTGTCCGGTCGTCAGCCACTGGTCCATGACCGCGAGCGCCATCGGCGTCTGGTCGAAGACCCGGTCGGGCCGCGCGTCGGTGAACCAGATCACCTGGTTCGACGCGTCACCGTCGTGGTCGAGCATCCGCTGCCGCTCGACGAAGGACTGACGCGAGTTGTGCATGTTCAGCTGCTCTTCGAGGTAGTGGCGCCAGTCGATGATCGGGATGTCGATCTGCCCGTCGAAGACGATCCCCGACCGGTACGCGGCGTTCATGGCGCGCGGTCGATCCCTGCGTCCGCGGCGCCGGCGTGACGCCGCCGTCGGGCGAGAGCATCATGTTGCGGCTGCTCCAGGGGTCGATGTTGCCCGGCACGCAGGAGCCGGGGAAGCCGATGAAGGGGCAGCCCTCCTGCACCATCTCGTGCGTCGGCTTCCAGCCGCCGACGTTCGCGTTCAGGTCGAGGAACTCGGCGGGCGTGATGTGCCCGTCCACGAGCGCCTGCAGCCCGTACTGGACGCCGACGTTGTCCCACGTGCTGCGCCCGTACCCGTACTGGTCGACGCCGTAGATGTTCACGAGGTCGCCCCAGTGCGTCCACTCCGTCGTCGCCTGCTGCTCCGCGGTGACGCCGGGGGCGGTGCCGTAGAGCGGGTTCAGCGCGAGCGGCGAGAGGCCGCGCCAGCCGTTGATGCACTCGTCCGAGCCGGGCTGCGGCAGCCACGGCTCGAGGCCGGCGAACGGATCGGACTCCGTCGTCGAGGCGTTCAGGCCCTCGAGCCACGACCGGTTCAGCCAGTTCGCCCATGTGGCGTCCCCGTGCAGCACCTTCATGTCCATCCATCGCTCGAGCAGCTCGCAGTCGCCGACGTGGATCGTCTGCGTGACCATGTCCGGGTAGCTGTACTGCGGGATGGCCCCGTCCAGTAGCCCGGGATGGTTCTGGCCGTAGACGTACTGCTGGATGCCGCCGCCCGAGCCGCCGAGGCCGACCGTGTACTCGGGCGCGCCGTACTCGACGACGAAGTGCGACTTCGTCATGATCGCCGTCTCGCCGCCGAGCTGCAGGTTGTAGTGGACGTCGGTCTTGGTGCCGGTCGACCACGCGACCGCGTAGCCCTGCGAGAGCCCGTAGACGTAGCGGCTCTCCCCCTCGTTGATCGAGCCCTGGTAGTGGCCGATCCCGACGCCGCCGCCGAAGTAGTAGATCAGCTTGTGGTTCCAGTACGGCAGACCGACGGGGCCGCTGCCGTCCGGGTCGAGCACGGCGTAGGTGTAGATGAAGCGGTTGATCGTCCCGCGCTCCCAGCGGATCACGAACGGGACCGTGCCGCCGCCGGCCGGGTTCGGGATCTGCTGGACGTCGGCCGGCGGCGAGGCCGCATCGTAGGCGTGGAACCTGCCGTCGGCGGTCGACAGGTAGTAGAGGCCGACGCGGGTCCCGACGCTGCAGTCGGCGTCGAGCGCCGGCCCGAGCTCGAACTTCGCCCGGTCGCCGGGGCTCGCGCAGAGGAACGGCGTCTGGTGCGGGCCCGAGAAGATCGGTCCGGCCACGGGGTGGTTCGTGAGCGTGACCTGCGCCCGGTCGTTGGCCGAGTTGCCGGGGCCGGGAACGCGTGCGCCGACGACGCTCTCGCCGGGCGCCAGGCCCGTGAGGGCGCCCTCGAGCGAGTGCCCGGCGGAGGGCAGGAACGACGGTGTCGCGTCGATCCCGTTCACCGTCACGGTCACATCCGACAGCGCGACGGACTCCGGCACGGTCACCAGGATTCGCGCCTCGCCGGCGCTCACATCCTGCGGCGGGCTCGACAGGACGGTGATCCCCAAGGCGTGATGGATCCCGGGCGGTGGACCTGCGGCGACGCCGGACGCCGCGGCGGTCCCGCCGACAGCGATCGCGACACTTCCGGCGAGCGCGAGCATACGAAGGCTCATCTCTCCCCTCCTTCGGTTGGCGTGTGCCGAATCTAACGCCGTCCGGGCGCCGAGTCGAGCACCGGCCTCGGCAGCGCGCGAGGCGGGGCCGCAGCTCGCTCAGTGAGTCAGCGTGATCGTCAGCAGCCGTCCGCCGGCGCTCAGCGAGGTGCCCGTGCCGTCGTAGTACACCGGGTTGGTGGACATCCCGATCGTGTTCCCGCCGATCCGCACCCAGATCTGCCTCGTCTGGCCGGCGGCGACGGTGAAGGTGTGGTCGAGCTGCGAGGGGCGGTTTCCCGGGTCGACCCTCTCCCACACCCAGGTCCCGCTGTCGTCGGTGTAGTAGAGGCTGAGCCACAGCATGCCGGCGCTGCTTCCCAGGGGCGACGGCGTCCACGCGTCCTGCCAGGAGAGGGTGAGCGTGCCCGCGCTGTACGCGGTGAGGTCGAGGAAGAGCCCGAGGTCGGCGCCGTTCGGCCCGGAACCGTCGATGAAGACGTCGGAGTCGACGTCGAGCGTGTCCGGGGCCGGCTGGGAGACGTCCCAGGCGGCCGAGTTGCCGCCGAGGGCGGCGGCGAACGTCAGTGGCGGCGACTGGTTGGAGCCGAGCGTCCGGAAGTCCGACGTCGCGTTCGCGAGCGTGGGCCCCGCCTGTGTCACGGTCGCGTTCACGAACGTCGTCCAGCCGGGGCCGCCGCTGGTGCGGATGAGGACGGACAGCTGGGGCGGCGCCTGGCAGGTGGAGCGGGCCTGCTGGGCGTCGGCGAGGAGAGAGGCCTCGACCGATGCGGCCCGCGGCGCCCAGGCGATCACCCGGTCGAGCGCGGCGGTCGCGGCCGCAGCGTCGGTCGGGCAGAGGGCGGCGCCGGCCGCCAGCATCGCCCGCAGGATCGTGCCGAGCGCCTGCAGGGCTGCCGTCGACGAGGCCGGGTAGCCGGTCGCGGTCGCGTGCGCCGAGAGGTCCACGAAACGCTGGAGCTGCGCGTCGGTGGGGCTCGACCCGGCTGCCGCGACCGCCGCTTGGACGAGGGCGGAGAAGATCGAGCCGACGCACGTGCGGACGGCCGAGACGTCGGCTCCGGCGGGAGCCGAGACCTCGATCGCGTGCCAGGAGTCGATCGCGCCGTCGGTGGGGCCGGCGATATCGGCGGCGCAACCCGTTGCCGGCACCGGAGCGGGCGGAGCGGGCGGAGCGGCCGGGGCGGGGGCCGGGGCCGGCGCGCCGTGGCACCCCTCGATCGCCGCCTGGGCCTCGTCGGCGACCGTGCGGCGACCGAGCAGGCCCGCCCGGTCGCGGGTCTCGGCCAGCAGCACGCGGGCGTTGTCGGGAGTCCCGCTGCAGAGCGCCCGCCGGTCGCCGATCTCCGCGCGGAGGATCGCGTCGACACGGGACCCGGCGAGGTCCTGGAGCTCGCCCGAGCCGAGCGCCTGCGCGCGCCGGAGCAGCTCGAGCAGCCGGTCGAGCTCGTCGGGCGCGTCGAGGATCAGCGCGCGCAGCACCGCCTCCGCGCAGGCGGTCGCGGCGGAGCCGTTGCCGCCGACGCCCTCGGCGAGCGCGGACAGGTTGAGCCAGCGCTCGAACGCGACGTCTGACGGGGCCGCGATGTCGAGCGTGCATGCCTCCCGGTCGAGCGTCCCGACGGCGACGTCCGCCTTGGCCGTGACGGCGGCCGGGTCGATGCAGTGCTCGACGCATCCGGCGGCCTGCTGTTCCTGCATGAGCGCGAACAGGGACGCGATCTCCGCGAGCGTCGGCGCGGCGGTGGAGGCGAGGATCGGATCGGCCCAGGCTTGCAGGTCGCTGAAGGCGAGCTCGTCGAGGCCGCCGACGGTCTCGGAGAAGTGCGGCAGCTCCGCCGTCACCGTGCCGGCGGCGGGATCGGCGCTCCCGGGGAGCGGCAGCGCCGTGAGCGGCGAGGTGACGAGGCTGATCTGCTCGTCCCCGCTCACGGTGTGCGACGTGCGCGAGTAGTCGAGCGTCAGCAGCGCCGGCGTCCTGAACACGAGCCCGTCCGGCTCGAACCGGAGCCCGAGCTGCGCGGGACTGGCGCCCGCGAGCGGCGCCGTGGCGAGGGGCACGATCCGAATCGGCGTGTCCCGGTCGAGTGCTCCCGGGGGAATCGTCAGGCGCACGCCGACGCCGAGCCCGTCCACGGTCTCGACCGTCCCTCCGCCGGGGCCGATCGTCGTCGCCGCGGCGGCGGCCGGGCCGGTGGGCGCGCCGAGGCGGGCGAGCCGCCGTCCAGCGGCGTCGAGGCCGCCCCAGTCGTTGCCGATCCGCAGCGCGAAGGGAGGCCGCAGCCGCCGGAACCGATACTCCCGCGGCCCCGTCTTGTGCAGGCCGAGCGCTTGGGCGCTCAGCTCGCGCACCGTGCCGCCCTGCCATAGGACGATCCGCTCCTCCGGGGCGATCGCCCGCCCGGGCTGGAGCACGAGCCGGTCGCGGGAGAGACATCTGAACGGCCGCGCGGCCGCCGCCTGCTCGACGCGGTTCCGCGTCCGCGCCGCTGCCGTCCGGTCGAGCACGACGGCGGCGCGGGCACGGGAGCCGCCCGCCCGGACCGCGACGACGTGCAAACCGTCCGGCAACGCCGACACCGGCACCGTCGCCGTCACGACCGCCTCCGCGCAACCGGCGCGCAGGAGCGCGACCCTGCGCCCGTCCACCGCGAGCACCGCGCGCGGCGCCCGCAGCAACGCCTCGACGCGGACCGAGCCGGCATTCACCGGCGCCGCCGACCCGGCGGGCGCGAGCAGCGTCACCGGCCGGGCCGCCGCAGCGGCTGCGGGGGGAAGCGCGACTGCGGCGAGCACGAGGGCCGCCACGCGGGAGAGAGCCGACATGAGCCGGATCGTCCGGGACGGCCGAGGTCGCCGGAATACGCCGTTTGGCGTATCTCGTGGCGCATGTCACGATAGGCGCAATGCGGCTCGGCGACGCTTTGTGACGCGTCTGCGCGCCTCCGACCTCGAGGCGGCCCTCGAGGCGACCGCAGGCTGGCATCACGTCGAGACGCTCGATTCGCTCGTCGACGCCGCGCTCGCCGACCTGAACCGGCTCATCCCGAGCGACATGATCGCCTGGAACGAGCTCGACGTCGTCAGAGGCAAGCCGGTGCGCATCGTCCAGGGCCCAGGTCAGGTCGACGCGCCGCCGCCCCCCGACGACGTGCTCGCCCACTACCTCGACCAGCATCCGGTCGTCTCCCACTTCGCGCGCACGCGCGACGGGAGCCCGGTGAAGTTCTCCGACTTCGTCACGCTCCGGCAGCTCCGCCGGCTCGACGTCTACGACGCGCTCTTCCGCCCGTACGCGGCGGATCGCCACCTTGCTCTCGCGATCCAGTTCCCCCCAGCGGTCGGGGTCGGCGTCGCCTTCAACCGGAGCGGTCGCGACTTCACCGAGCGCGACCGGCGGCTGCTCGAGCTGCTGCGGCCGCATCTCGCCGTCGCGTATCGCATCATCCGCTTCCGAGAGCGTGCGCGTGAGCGCATCGCCCAGCTCGAGCAGGCGCTGCGCGACGCCCCCGGAGCGGTCGCCCGGGATGCCGAGGGCGTTCCCTCGCTGACGGCGCGCGAGCTCGAGGTGATGGAGCTCGTGGCGCACGGCCTCACCAACCCCCAGATCGCGACCCGCCTCTACGTCAGCCGGCTCACCGTGAAGAAGCATCTCGAGCACGTGTACGCCAAGCTCGGCGTGCGCTCGCGCGCCGGGGCCGCCGCCCGGTACGTCGAGCTCCGCCGCGATGGAGGTTGACGCCGCCGCTTCGCGGTGACCCGCGCCGGGGGCGGCCCGACCGGCGAAGATGTCCGCTCGGGGCAGGCCACACCCGGAGGAGGCGCCATGGAGATGCGGATGATCGGGTTGAGCGACGAGCAGCGGCTGCTCGTGGGGACGTGCCGCGGCTTCGTCGACGACGTCGTCCTGCCCTGGCTCGACGACAACCGCGACCGCGAGTGGCTCGCACCGCCCGAGGAGCGGCTCCAGGTCGAGCTGCTCAGGGCGGCCGACGAGATCGGGCTGCGCAGCTTCGGCATCCCGGAGCGCTACGGCGGCGTTCGCGTCGACGACCCGGCGCAGACGTTCGCGCTCGTCGCGGAGGAGATCTCCCGCGGCGACTCGAGCCTCATCGACGTGCTGGCGCAGGGCTGGAAGGTGTCGGTGCTGCTCGCCGCCTGCGCGCCCGAGCACCTGCAGGACGAGTGGTTCCCGCGGATCGTCGAGGACCCGAGCTTCGTGCTCGCCCACGCCCTGACCGAGCCGCGCGGCGCCTCCGATCGCTGGCTGCCCTACAACGTCCCCGAGGCCGCGATGCAGACGCGCGCCGTCTTCGAGGACGGCGAGTGGGTGCTGAACGGCCGCAAGCAGTTCATCACGAACGGGTTCGACGCGAAGCTCTACGTCGTCTACGCGAACACCGACCCGAGCGCCGGCGTGCGCGACGGGACGTCGAGCTTCCTCGTCCCGCGCGGGACGCCCGGCTTCGAGATCGGCGCGGTGCACGAGAAGATCGGCAGCCGGTTCATGACCAACGCGGAGCTGATCTTCGACGGCTGCCGCGTCCCGGCCGACCACCTGCTCGTCGAGAACGACGGGCTCAAGAAGGCGGGCGCCTACTTCCGGGCGGGGAAGATCCTGCTGGCGGCGAAGAACCTCGGCGTCGGCGTCGCCGCGCTCGAGGACACCGCGCGCTACGTGCAGCAGCACGTCCAGGGCGGCCAGGTCCTGATCCGGCACCAGGTCGTCGCCGCCGCCCTGGCGGACATGGCCACGCAGGTCGAGGCGACGCGGGCGTTCGTCCGCTACGCGGCCCGCGCGCTCGACGAGGAGGCCTCGGACGCCGACGTGCTCTGCATGATGGCGAAGGTGCACGCCTCGGAGCTCGTCTTCGAGGTCTGCAAGCGCGCGATGGAGCTGCACGGCGGCACCGGCGCGATGCGCGAGGCCGGGATCGAGAAGCACCTGCGCGACGCGTCCACCTTCTTCCACCGGGACGGCACGAACGACATCCACCGCTTCAAGATCGCCAAGGCGCTCTTCCCGAAGACGGCCGGCACCTACGCGGCGAACGGCTCGGCCCCGCCGGAGGCGGCGCCCGCGCTCTGACCGGAGGGCCGCGGCGCCACGTCTGCGGGGAACTACGGAGTTTGCGCGTTTCGCCACGAGCTTGAATCGCGGCGGAGGCCTTCATCGCCTCCCTATGCACCTGCTCTGACAAGGAGGCGCGCGATGCTGATGCGGTCGGTTGGGCTGACGGACGAGCAGCGGCTGCTCGTGGAGACGACGCGCGCGTTCGTCGACGATCTCGTGCTGCCGTGGATCCGCGACCACCGCGACGAGGAGTGGCTGGCGCCGCCCGAGGAGCGGGTGCCGTGGGAGCTCGTGCGCGCCGCGGACGAGATCGGGCTCCGCACCCTGGGCGTGCCCGAGCGCTGGGGCGGCGTCGAGCTGGCCGAGCCCGCGCAGGCGTTCGCGCTCGTCTCCGAGGAGATCTCCCGCGGCGACGCCGGGCTGGCGGACATCTTCTCGCAGGTCTGGAAGGTGTCGGTGCTGCTCGCGGCCTGCGCGCCGGAGCACCTCCAGGCGGAGTGGTTCCCGCGCATCCTCGACGACCCGACGTTCGTGCTCGCCCACGCCCTGACCGAGCCGCGCGGCGCCTCGGACCGCTGGCTCCCCTACAACGTCCCCGAGGCCGCGATGCAGACCCGCGCCGTGCTCGAGGGCGACGAGTGGGTGATCGACGGTCGCAAGCAGTTCATCTCGAACGGGTTCGACGCGAAGCTCTACGTCGTCTACGCGAACACCGACCCGAGCGCCGGCGTCCTCGACGGGACCTCGAGCTTCCTCGTCCCGCGCGGCACGCCGGGGTTCGAGATCGGCCGGGTGCACGAGAAGATCGGCTCGCGGCTGATGAACAACGCGGAGCTGATCTTCGACGGCTGCCGCGTGCCGGCCGACCACCTGCTCGTCGCGAACGAGGCGCTGAAGAAGGCGGGCGTCTACTTCCGGGCCGGCAAGATCCTGCAGGCGGCGAAGAACCTCGGCGCGGGGGTCGGCGCGCTCGACGAGACGTTCCGCTACGTGCAGGAGCACGTCCAGGGCGGCCGGCCGCTGATCCAGCACCAGATCGTCGCGGCGCACGTCGCGGACATGGCGACCAAGGTGGAGGCGACGCGGGCGTTCGTCCGCTACGCGGCCCGCGCGATCGACGAGGGCGCGAGCGACGCCGACGCGATCTGCCTGATGGCGAAGGTGCACGCCTCGGAGCTCGTCTTCGACGTCTGCAAGACGGCGATGGAGCTCCACGGCGGGACGGGCGCGATGCGCGAGGCGGGGATCGAGAAGCACCTGCGCGACGCCTCGATCTTCTTCCACATGGACGGCACCAACGACATCCACCGCTTCAAGATCGCGAAGGCGCTGTTCCCGCAGAGCGCCGGCGCCTACGCGGGCGAGAACGGCGCCGGAGCGAGGCACCCGGAGGCCGACGTGGTCGGGGCGGTGGTCGGATAGCGGCGCCGGGGGGTCCGCAGAAACCCCGATGGCGTCCACGGGGCCGGGGCGGACAATCGAGGCTTCCCGGCGCCGCACCGCCCGGAGACGCGAGTCGGAGGTTGCGCGAATGCGGTCACGAGCGACACGGTCGAGCCCCCAGCCCTGGCCCTGGGTCGGGCAGCCGCGCGTCCTGATCGAGCATCCCGACGAGTCGGCGGGCCTGGCGCTCGCCTCGATCCTGCGCCAGGCCGGATACGCGGTCGCCGTCTGTCCGGGACCCGATGAGTCGGAGCATTGCCCGCTGACCGGGCCGGAAGGGTGCGCGGTCGCCCACGGCGCCGACGTCGTCGTCTCGAGCCTCGGCCTGGAGCGGCCCGAGGCGGTGGAGGTGCTGCAGGCGCTGCGGTCGCGCCGTCCCGGGACGCCGCTGATCGTCGAGGTTCCTTCCGGCGACGGGGTCGACTGGCAGGACCAGCTCGAGGGGTGCGACCTGATCGTGTCCCCCGTCGTTCCCGAAGAGCTCGTGGCCCACGTTCGCGCCGCGCTCGCCGGGAGCCTCCCCGAGTCGCCGAGCTAGCGTGCGCAACCCGTTTCGCAGCGAAGTCGAGGCCTTTCACTTCCTCCTGCTGACGGTCGCGGCCTTCGCGGCGATCGCCGTCGCGAGCCTCCTCGGCGGCGTCTGGGCCGGGGTGCCGACCTGGGCCGTCGTGACGGGCGCGGCCGCCTTCTTCTACCTGAGGCGGGGACGGGTGGAGCGCACGGTGAGGACCGCGCCCGCCCATGTCGGCGCCGAGGACGAGCGGCGGATCCTCGTGGTCGCGAACGACACGCTGGCGGACGTGAGGCTGGCCGAGGAGATCGAGCGGGCGGCGGCCGGCCTCCGGAAGCACGTGCGGGTCGTCTGCCCCGCGCTCACCTCGCCCGCCCGGCACTGGGCATCCGACGTGGACGGCGCCCGGGCGCGGGCCCAGGAGCGGCTCGACCGGACCCTCGGCCAGCTGCACGCGGCCGGCATCGAGGCTCGGGGCGAGATCGGCGACGAGGACCCGCTGCGCGCGATCGAGGACGTCCTGCGCACGTTCGGGGCGGACGAGATCATCATCGCCACCTCCCCGGAAGGGCGCTCGAGCTGGCTCGAGCGCAGCGTCGTCACCCGCGCGCGCGAGCACCTGGCCCTGCCGATCACCCACATCGTGATCGACACGGAAGCCGGCGTGCGGCAAGAGGCGTAAGCCCTCCGTTCGACCACTGTGGAAAGAACGCCTCCCCGGTGCGCGTCTTCAGCGACTTCGCGATTCAGTGTCCCGGCCGGTCATAACCCGAACCACGCGAGGGTCGCGGCGAGCCGCCTGGCGATGAGCAGGGCTCGTCGTAAGTCGACCCATTAGACCGCTGGTAAACACAAACAGGTCCAAATGCTAGAGTTGGACCGATGACGATTTCGAACCTGATCGCTGGGTCGAATGTCGCCTAGAGGCCGGGGTCGCCCGAGCCGCGCCGAGGTTCTGCGCTCGCTGGATCGCGCGCTCGACGATCTGCACAGTGTCGGCGGGTTGCCCCTTCCCGCGGAAGCGGACGCCATCTGGGAGGGCATCTGGTACGAGGAAGCGCACCATTCGACGGCGATCGAGGGCAACACCTTGATCCTCAAGGAGGTCGAGCGCCTCCTCCGGGAGGGAAAGGCGGTTGGCAGCAAGGAACTCGCCGAGTATCTCGAGGTCGAGGGCTATGCGAAGGCAGCTCGATGGGTCTATGCGCAGGCAGTCGAGCAGCCGCGCGACTGGTCGGCCGGCGGCCGGATCAACTTGACCGAGCTCCGGCAGATACACAGGCTCGTCGTCGAGCCCGCGTGGCTGCACTCGCCGCCGGATGACCTGCGCCCGCGCGAGGGTCCCGGCTCGTTCCGACAACACGACATCCGCCCCTTCAGCGGCGGAATGACGCCGCCATCGTTCCCCGACGTTCCCGCGCTCGTCTCCGACTGGCTGCGAGATGCGGATCGGGGCCTGGCCGGCGACCAGCACGCGATGCACTTCATCGCCGACCTCCACGCTCGTTTCGAAAGAATCCATCCGTTCCGTGACGGCAACGGACGAGTAGGCCGGCTCGTGACCAACCTTCTCCTCGTCCGGCACGGGTATCCGCCGGCGGTGATCTACAAGCGAGACCGTACGCGGTACGTGAACGCGCTCAGACGCGCGGATGGGGGTGATGCTGGACCGCTCGCCGAGATGTTCGCTCGCGCCGTGACCGACGGGATCCACCGCTTTCTTCTCCCTGGGCTGGCGGGGCCGCACCGGCTCGTCCCGCTTCGGTCGCTGGCCGACACGGAGCTATCGGGGAATGCGCTTGCGGTTGCCGCCAAGCGCGGCCGATTGCGCGCCATTCGACGGACGGATCAGTGGTACTCGACGAGGCAGTGGGTGGAGGACTACAAGCAGCGCCGATACGAACGTAGACGGAGTTGACCTATCTCGGCGGCCTCGAAATCGAACAGGTCCACTACCTCAGGTTCTGACAGGATGATGGTGGGGTGGAGTAGGAAGAGTGCGCCCAGTCGGTCATAACCCGAACCACGCGACGGTGGCCGGGGCGAGGCTGAAGCTCAGCCTTTCGCGTGCGAGGCGTGCGACCTAGTCGCTGTGTCGGCCGGCTCGAAATCGCCGTGGAGGACGTCTGGGTCCATGTCTGCGCCGTTCGGCCACACGATCGTCCCAAGTTCCTCGTCGACCCGCACTTGGCGGAAGAGTTCGCGATTCGCCCGAAGTGGCTCGAATACGGGTCCCCAAAGCTCGCCTTCGAGATCGATCTCTCGCGTCGTACCATCGGTGAACGAGAGCCGTACGACGAAGCCGTCGAGTGGTTCAACCGATCGGATACGGACCGTGTGCGCGCTCATGGCAATGGCGCAATCGTATCGAGCGGCTGCCGGGCACGGGCTTTCTCCCAATTCGCCTGCAGTTCCGCACGGTGCAGCTCGGCCCACTCCCGGACGAGCCTGAGCGCTCGCGCTGGAAACTCGCCGACCAGCGGCTCGAGCGTTGCGATCACGATCTGAGCCTGATGCTCGCCATACACGGCGTGGAAGTGTGGCGGCTCGTGGTCGCGGTAGTACATCGTGATCACGATCCCGTAGAACGCGCTGATGCGAGGCATGGGTTCATCGTGGCTGAAGTTGCGCGGTTCGACCACTGTCTATTCTGGCCATGCGCGCAACCGCCGATTTCCAGCGACTTCGCGATGCAGTGCCCCCGGCCGGAATCGAACCAGCGCACGCGGTTTAGGAAACCGCTGCTCTATCCACTGAGCTACGGGGGCGCGCGGCCAGTGTAGAGCGGGGCTTCGGCGGGCGCGGCGCGGATCCGGGGGCGCCACGATGCGGGTGCCGCGCCACGTCGCAAGACTCCGGGAAGGAGGTGGCACATGGCTTTCACGAACGACGAGGCACGCCGCGTCGGCGAGCAGATCGGGATCGACTGGGGCTCCGCGCCCTTCGATGTCGAGCAGTTCCGCGCCGGGATGGACGTCGAGCTCGAGCACGGGCTCCACGACCTGCTCACGAACGTCACCGGCGACGACCCGGTCGTCACGGGCAAGATCGCGCTCGCGCACCTGAACGAGTTCCCCGACTACTACACCCGCCTCGAGCGGATGGAGGAGGAGGCGAAGCGCGAGCACGGCGGCGGCTAGCGCCGCGACGTCTCTAGACGTCCGCCGCGGAGCGGGCCGCGCGCCGGCGGCGGACATACGGCATCGTGAGGAGCGAGGCTGCGAAGAGCGCGAGGGCGCCGCCGCAGGCAGCGATCGCCACGAGCGTCCGCGAAGCGGTCTGCCCGCCGGGCCCGGCGGCGGCCGCCGGAAGCGCTGCCGCGGCCGAGAGGGACAGCGCCTCCGGCTCGAGCCGGTGCGTCACGACGGCCGGCGAGCGGTGCGCCGAGCCGGCCCGCCCGTGCCGCGCGGGCTCGGTCAGGTGCCGGGCGACGAGCAGCTCGCGGAACACGCGCTTCGCCTCCAGGCGGACGGCGGCCCGCGCCGGCAGCCTGGGGTACACGGGACGCGGCGCCAGGCGGCGCTCCATGCGAGGCCACGAGGCGAGGTAGCTCGTCGGGTCCACCGCCCCGTCGTAATGAAGGTGGAGCAGCGGCCGCGGGTGGATCTCGAAGTGGAGGTGCGGCGGCGTCGTGATCGCGTCGCCGGTGTTGCCGACGAAGCCCACGATCTGGCCGGCGCGGACGTGCTTGTCGCGCAGCACGGCCGGCGCGTAGCCCGAGAGGTGCGCGTAGTAGAACTGGTTGCCGACGCTGTCGCGCACCCAGATACGCCAGCCGCCGACCCGCTGCCAGCCGACGCGGTTGACCGTGCCGTCCGCGACCGCGACGACCGGCGTCCCGATCGGGGCGAAGATGTCGTCGCCGTGGTGCCAGCCGCCGGAGACGTCGCTCCGCGGGCCGCCGTAGGTGTCGCCGTAGCCCGCCGGCCCGGCCACCGGGAAGACGTAATGCTTCACGACGAGCTTCGGCGTGACCTTCAGCGGCGTGTGCAGCTTGTGCTTGCGGTGGTGCTTCCTGCGCGCCGCGGCGGCCCGCTTGGCCTTCTTCGTCTGCGCCGCGGCCGCCCTCGCGGTCGAGGGCACCCCCGCGAAGGAGACGAGCACCACCGTCCCGGCAGGTAGCCCGGCGTGCGGCTTCACGAGGTGCACCGCGAGCCCTCCGGCGCGTAGCCGCACGCGCCTGCCGGATCTCACCAGCTGCCGCGAGTCGGCGACGAGGTAGCCCCAGCGCCCGAGCGGGACACGCTTGCCCGGGACGACCTTCACGAGTCGCCCGCGGACCTTCAGCGCGATCACCTTGCTCGTCTGCGTCGCTGCGCCGCCGACCTCGAGCGCGACGAGGCGCGCGGTGATCGCGCCGGAGAAGAGCCGCAGCGCGCCGAGCTGCGCTTTGCCACGGGACCCGCCCGCGCACGACGACGCCTCGAGGCTGACGCGGGACGCTCGGACGAGAGAGCCGTCGGCCGGATAGACCAGCCGGCTGAGCCCGGCCTGCTGCGTCCTCGGCGCCTGCGCGAGCGGGCCGAGCACGAGCGGCGCCTTCGCCGGGAGCAGCAGCGCTACGCCGCCGAGCAGGCAGCCGCGGTCGAGCGAGCGTGCGGCCGGAACGGTCGCAGTCGTGTTCGCGGTGGGCCGCGTCTGCTTCGCCGTCGTCGTGGTGGGAGCGGTCGCGGTCGTCGCGGCGGTCGTCGGCACCGGCTCGGTCTCGCCCGTCGTCGCCGGTGGCGCGGTGGTCGCCGGTGGCGCGGTCGTCGCCGGTGGCGCGGTGGTCGTCGTCGCCTCCGTCGTCGCCGTGGTGTCCGCCGGCGCGGTGGTCGTCATCTCGGTCGTGGTCGTGTCGGTCGTCGCGGCGACGTCCGCGCCCGCGATCGGCGCCGCCGCAAGCGCCGCGAGGACGGCCGCGATGCCGAGCCTGACCCCTTTCCCGGTCCGCATTGCCGCCGATTATGGCCACAACCGCGACAAGTAGCCATCCCCCGGGGGCCGACCCAGCCCTGCGCGGCTCAGCCACAATCGGATCTGCGCCATGGAGCTGGGGATCTACACCTTCGCCGAGCTGCGTCCCGACCCCGTGTCGGGCCGCGCGATCGACCCCGTGCCCGGCACCGAGGTCGCCCGCCGCGCCCCTTCGTCGGCGGCGACATGAGCAGCGGATCAGCCCCAGATCGCGCTGATCGGTGCGGCGACGAGGCGTTCGCCGAGCCGGTAGAGGCGCGGCCCGGTGTGGAACACGACACCGGCGACGAAGCGGTCGCCGAGTCGATCCTGGAGCCAGGCCAGGTGCGAGGCATCGCCGCGCCCGGGCGAGGCCGTCGCTTTGATCTCGATCCCGATGACGCGCTCACCGCCGAGCTCGGCGAGCAGGTCGATCTCCTGGCGCCCCTGCTTCGTGCGCACGTGATAGAGGCGTGGCCTCGTCGTCGAGACGACCGCCTCGGGTCGAAGCTGCGCGGCCACGAACGTGTCGAGGATGCGGCCGAGCAGGTCGCCGTCGCGCATGACGCCGTTGGCGTCGGTTCGGAGGGCCGCGGCGATCAGCGCCGGATCCGTCACGTAGCGCTTCGGGCGGTGGACGAGGCGTGCGAGCCTGTTCGACGTCCAGGCCGGAACCTGCTCGGCGACGAAGAGGTCGGACAGCAACTGCTCGTAGCCGAGGGCGGTCTCGCGGTCGATGCCCGCTGCGTCGTACAGCGTCCTGTCGTCGGCGACGCCGGCCGAGTTCAGGGCGTAGGTCTCGAAGTAGGTGCGCAGTCTCGCGCGGTCGTAGCCGCGTCGCTTCTCGCGCAGATCCTCGATCTGCTCGACGTCGTGGGTGAGCAGGTCGTCGATGTACGCCTCGAGCGCGGCCGCGCGTGCGGCGCCGTCGAGCCGAAGCGCCGCGATCGGAAAGCCGCTCTCGAGGGCGAGCTCGACGTAGCCGCGCAGATCCGGCGTCTCGGCGGCCACGGACAATTCCTCGCCGGCGGCCAGCCTGTCGAAGAACGTCGCCCCGCCGGCCGCCTTGCCCTGCTTCTCCCGCACGGTCATCGGATGCATGGGCATGCGGACGATCCGCCCGGTTCCCGCGTACACGGCGTTCTCCACGGTCGCCCGCACGGATCCCGTGAGCAGATACCGCGCCGGACGCGGATCGTCGTTGATCGCGCGGACCGCTGCTCCGAACACGCCCGGAACCTCCTGCCACTCGTCGAGCAGGACGGGCTCTCGGAGGCCGCGCAGCGCGGCGTCGGGATCGGCGACGAACGCTGCCGCCTCCGCCTCGGCGGCCAACCTGACGGTGGTGGAGGCCCGCCGGCCGAGCGTCGTCGTCTTCCCGGCAGCGCGCGGCCCGACGACCATCACCCCGGGGAGCTGCATGAGGAGCTCGTCGAGGTACGCGTCGACCAGGCGAGGCAGGTAGGTCGGCTCCGTTGTATCCGCGCTCACGACCGGAGTATAGTCGCGCTTAAGACCAGACGACAACCGTGGTTTGGCCCACGCGATAGTCGCGCTCTGGGCGGCACGTGACCGAACCGGCCACAGCCGCGCCCTACTCGGCCCGCACGGCCTGGGCGCGCAGCATCCAGACGCCGCTGCGCGAGTTCCTGCGCACCGAGACCGGCAGCGCCGCCGTCCTGCTCGCGGCGACGGTGGCCGCGCTCGTGTGGGCGAACGTGGACCTCGGCTCGTACGAGCGGGTCTGGCAGACGCAGCTCTCGATCCGCCTCGGCGGCCACGGGATCGCGCAGGACCTGCGCCACTGGGTGAACGAGCGGCCTGATGACGCTCTTCTTCTTCGTCGTCGGGCTCGAGGCGCGGCGCGAGTTCGACCTCGGCGAGCTGCGCGAGCGGCGCCGGCTCGCGCTGCCGGCTGCTCGCCGGGCGTCGCGCGGGATGGTCGTCCCGGTCGGGATCTACCTCGCCTTCAACGCGGGCGGCTCCTCCGCGCACGGCTGGGGCGCCGCGATGTCCACCGACACGGCGTTCGCGCTCGGGATGCTCGCGCTGGTCGGGCCGCGCTTCCCCGACCGGCTGCGCGCCTTCCTGCTCACGGTCGCGGTCGTGGACGACCTGCGTCGCGCTGCTCGTGATCGCGTTCTTCTACAGCTCGCACCTCGCGCTCGGCGCGCTCGGGGTCGCGGCCGGGATCCTCGCGGCGATCCTGCTCGTCCGCGCCGGCGGGCTGCGCGTCGGGCTCGTCTACGCGCTGCTCGGCGCCGCCTGGTGGGTCGCGCTCTACGAGTCCGGCGTCGATCCCGTCGTCGTCGGGCTCGCGATGGGGCTGCTCACGTACGCGTACCCGGCCTCGCGCGGCGACCTCGAGCGGGCGACCGACCTCTTCCGGCTCTTCCGCGAGCAGCCGACGCCCGAGCTCGCCCGCGCGGCCGGCGCCGGCGTCGCCTCCGCGATCTCGCCGAACGAGCGGCTGGCCCAGCTCTACCATCCGTGGACGAGCTACGCGATCGTGCCGCTGTTCGCGCTCGCGAACGCGGGGATCGCCGTCAGCGGCGGCTTCCTCGCCCGGGCGTACACGTCGCCGGTCACGCTCGGCATCCTCGTCGGCTACGTCGCCGGCAAGCCGGTCGGCGATCGCGGGCGGCTCCTGGCTCGTCACGCGGCTGAGCGGGGGACGGCTGCGGCCGCCGGTCGGCTGGGCGGCGGTCTCCGGCGGCGGCACGGTCGCCGGGATCGGCTTCACCGTCTCGCTCCTGATCGCCGACCTCGCCTTCCACGGGCGCCCGGCTGGAGGAGGCGAAGCTCGGCGTCCTCACCGCGGCGCTCGCCGCCTCGCTCGTGACGTGGCTGCTCTTCCGGGCGACGGCGCTCCTGCCGAAGCGGCTGAAGATCCGGGCGCTGCTCGGCACGGCCGAGACCGATCGTCGACCTCGCCGAGCCGGTGGACCCCGAGCGCGACCACGTCCGCGGCCCGCACCACGCGCCGGTGACGCTCGTCGAGTACGGCGACTTCGAGTGCCCGTACTGCGGCCGGGCGGAGCCGGTGATCCGCGAGCTGCTCGCCGACTTCGGCGACCTCCGCTACGTCTGGCGGCACCTGCCGCTGCACGACGTCCACCCGCACGCGCAGCTCGCGGCGGAGGCCGCGGAGGCGGCGGCAGCGCAGGGGCGCGTTCTGGGAGATGCACGACCTGCTGCTCGAGCGCCAGGACGCGCTGCGGCTGCCCGACCTGATCCGCTACGCGGAGGAGCTGGGCCTCGACGCCGAGCGCTTCGCGGCCGACCTGGGCGGCCACGCCGGCGCCCGGCAGATCGAGGACGACGTGGACTCCGCCGACCTCAGCGGCGTCTCGGGGACGCCGACGCTTCTTCGTCAACGGGCGCCGCCACTACGGCGCCTACGACGTCGCGACGCTCTCGGCCGCGGTGCGCCAGGCGCGCGCCCGCGCCGCCGTGGCGGCGTGAGTCTCCGACGGACTCCGAACCAACAGGTCGCCCACAGGGCGCTGTGGACGCCGTGTGGGCAAGTCGCAGGTCCTGGGGAGAACCATCTTGGAGCCATCCGAAAACCTCCGCAATCCTTCTATAAACTGCCTGAGAGTCGTTGACAATGTGTGCTGATCCCCCGTTCGAGTAGGACCATGGACCTATTGATGGTCCGCCCCGGGAGAAGCAGTATGTGACCCCCAGCACGGGGACTGCGGACTCAACGGGGAGGACGGGGTGGAGCACGGCGGACATGTCGCGCAGGCTGCGACCTTGCGGGATTACCTGCACGTTGCGCGGCGGCGGCGGTGGATCATCCTCCAGGCGGTCGTGCTCGTGCCGCTCGCGGCCGTCCTCTTCTCGCTCCAGCAGCAGAAGCTCTACCAGGCGTCGGCGCAGGTGCTGCTCAGCTCGCAGAACCTCGCCGCCACGCTGACCGGCACCCAGAACAGCGGGATCAGCCAGCAGCCGGACCGCATCGCCCAGACGCAGGCGGAGGTCGCGCGCGTGCCGGTGCTCGCGCGGCGCGTGCTCGCGCACGTGGACGGCACCGGCCTCACGCCGCTGCAGTTCCTCGGCGCCTCGAGCGTCTCGACGGCGACGAACGCCGACATCCTCACCTTCACCGTCACGAACCACGACCCGTCGTTCGCGCGCCGGCTCGTGAACGCGTACGCGGCGGCGTACACGGTCTACCGCCGCCAGCTCGACACGTCGTCGATCAGCCACGCGCTCGCCGGCGTGAACCAGCGGATCGCCACGCTCGAGCAGGCCGGCGACCGCCGCTCGGCGCTCTACGCGAGCCTCGTCGATCGCCAGCAGACGCTGCAGACGATGGAGGCGCTGCAGACCTCGAACGCCTCGGTCGTCCGGCAGGCCGACGGGGTGGTGCAGACGCAGCCGAAGACGACCCGGAACGCGGTGCTCGGGATCGTGCTCGGGCTCGTGCTCGGGATCGGGCTCGCCTTCCTCTGGGAGGCGCTCGACACGCGGGTGCGGAGCGCGGAGGAGATCTCGCAGCGGCTCGGCGGCCTGCCGCTGCTCGCGCGCCTGCCGACGCCCGACAAGAAGCTGCGCGCGGAGCGGCGGCTGGCGATGCTGACGAGCCCGAGCGGCCGGCACGCCGAGGCCTTCCGGATGCTGCGCACGAACCTCGACTTCGCGACGCTCGACCGGGACGTGCGCACGATCATGATCACGAGCGCGGTCGAGCAGGAGGGCAAGTCGACGACGGTCGCGAACCTCGCGGTCGCGCTCGCGCGCGCGGGCCGGCGGGTGGCGCTCGTGGATCTCGACCTGCGCCGCCCGTTCCTGGACAAGTTCTTCCACCTCGCCGGCCCGGGCGTGACGCAGGTCGCGCTCGGCAAGGCGTCGCTCGACCGGGCGCTCGTCTCGATCGCGATCTCGGGGGCCGGCGACCCGGGCCCGGCGGTCGGGAACGGGAACGGGAACGGCGCCGGGCAGGTGCACGGCGTCCTGCAGGTGCTGCCGGCCGGGGCGATCCCGCCCGACCCGGGCGAGTTCGTCGGCGACGGCGGCTCTGGCGGAGATCCTCGCGGAGCTGCGCGAGCGCGCAGACCTCGTCCTGATCGACGCGCCGCCGGTGCTGCACGTGGGCGACGCGACGACGCTGAGCTCGAAGGTGGACGGGATCCTCGTCGTCACGCGGATGCAGCTCGTCCGCCGGCACATGCTGACCGAGCTGGCCCGCCAGCTCGCGACGGTGCCGGCGCGCGTGCTCGGCTTCGTCGCCACGGGCGCCGACACCGACGAGGGCTACGGCTACGGGTACGGCTACGGCTACGAGCCGCGCCCGGTGGAGTGGAACGCGCCGAAGCAGGAGCGGACGCGGGCGGGGAGCGAGGCGTGAACCGGACGCGCATCCTCGTGGCCGATCCGCTGCGGATCTTCCGCGCCGGGGTGCGCAACCTGCTCGCGCGCGAGAGCGACTTCCAGGTGGTCGAGGCGGGGTCGCTCGACGAGGTGCTCGCGGCGATCGACGACCGCTGCCCGGACATCGCGCTGATCGACCTCGGCCTGCCGCCGCTCGGCGGGGTGGGCGCGGTGCGCAAGCTGGCGCAGCGCTGCTCGACCTACACGATCGTCTGGAGCTTCGAGCCCTCGCGCGAGACGGTGCTCGCCGCGGTGCGTGCGGGCGCGCACGGCTTCCTGCACAAGGAGATCTCGCCGGAGGGGCTCGTGCGCGCGCTGCGCGGGGTGGTGCAGGGGGAGGCGCCGCTCTCGCGCGACCTCGCCTCGCTGATGATCGACGCGCTGCACGGGCTCGACGAGCGGACGCGGGCGCGCGAGCGCGCGGGCGTGCTCTCGGCGCGCGAGCGCGAGGTGCTCGACCTGATCGCGCAGGGCGCCCGCAACAAGCAGATCGCGCAGGCGCTCGTGATCTCGGAGTTCACGGTGAAGCGCCACGTGCAGAACATCCTCCAGAAGCTGGAGCTCCCGTCGCGGAGGGCGGCCGCGACCTTCTACAAGACTGCGTTCGGTGCCGAGGAGGCGCCGCGTGCCGCCACCCAGATCGCATGAGCGGAGAGCTGCGGCAGGCGGGGAGGGAACGGCCTCTGGTGGCGGTCGTCTGTTCGGTGCCGCTCGTGGGTGAGGCCGTGCACGCGGCGCTCGAGTTCGCGGAGGTGCTGTCCTTCTCGGAGCGCGGCGGCGACGTGGACGGCCTGCTGCGCTGGCTGCGCCCGGACGCGCTCGTCGTGGACAGCGACGCGACGGCCGCCGCGGCCTCGGCGTACGCGCAGAAGCACGAGCTGCCCGTGCTGCACATCGGCGTGCGCTCGGGCGAGCTGCGCCTCTATCGCGCCGGCGCGTGGGAGCACGTCGGCAACGGCGACGGCCCGACCCCGGAGTCCGTTCGGAACGTGATCGCGGGCGCGCTCTACGCGCGCGGGGGCGCGGTCGCGTGAACGTGACGGAGCGCGCCGCACTGCTGGACGGGCTCCGGCTCCACGACGAGCTGCACGCGACCGTCGACGAGCGGACGCTGCAGATCCTCGACCGGCGGCGGCGGACCGCGGTCGATCAAGGGCCGCGGCTGGCTCGTGCGGCGGCTGCTGCTCGCGCGCCGACGTCGTCGGGCTCGTGGCCGCGCTGCTCGTTGCCGAGTGGATCGTCGCGGCGACCACCAACGCGGGCGCGATCGATGCGAGGACCGAGATCCTCGCCTTCCTCGCGACGCCTGCCCGGCTGGGTCGTGATCGCGAAGCTCTACGGCCTCTACGACCACGACGAGGAGCGGACGGACCACTCGACGGCGGACGACTTCGCGGGCGTCTTCCACATGGTCACCGTCTGCACTGGCTGTTCTCGGTCGGCGGCCTACGTGACCGGCTTCGCGCACCCGTCGATCGCCGAAGCTCGTGCTCTTCTGGGCGGCGGCCGTCGGCTTCGTCTCGCGTCGGCCGCGCGAGCGCGCGCGGCGGTGCGCGCACCGCGAGCGTCGCGTACCTCCAGAACACGGTGATCGTCGGCGCCGGCGACGTCGGCCAGCTGATCGCGAAGAAGCTGCTCCAGCACCCCGAGTACGGCATCAACCTCGTCGGCTTCGTCGACGCCCAGCCGAAGGAGCGGCGCGAGGACCTCGAGCACCTGCCGCTCCTCGGCGGGCACCGAGCAGCTGCCGGCGATCATCCGCCTGTTCGACGTCGAGCGCGTGATCGTCGCCTTCTCGAACGAGTCGCACGAGGAGACGCTCGAGCTCATCCGCTCCCTGAAGGACCTCGACGTCCAGGTCGACATCGTTCCGCGGCTCTTCGAGCTGGTCGGGCCCGGAGTCGGCATCCACACGGTCGAGGGGCTGCCGCTGGTCGGGCTGCCGCCGCTGCGGCTCTCGCGCTCGTCGCGCCTGCTCAAGCGGGCGATGGACCTCGCGCTGACGATCGCCGGCGCTCGTCGCTGCTCGCGCCGCTCTTCGTATTGGTCGCGGTGCTGATCAAGCTCGACTCGCGCGGGCCGGTGCTTCTTCCGCCAGGTGCGGATGGGCGCCGGCGACCGCACGTTCCGGATCGTCAAGTTCCGGACGATGGACGGCGGACGCGGACGCGCGGAAGCCCGAGGTCGCGCACCTGAACAAGCACGCGTCGCAACGGCGGCGACCCGCGGATGTTCAAGATCGACGACGACCCGCGCGTGACCCGCGTCGGGCGCGTCCTGCGGCGCTACTCGCTCGACGAGCTGCCGCAGCTCTTGAACGTCCTCCGCGGCGAGATGAGCCTCGTCGGGCCGCGCCCGCTGATCCTCGACGAGGACGCGTACGTCGACCGACTGGGCCGAGCGGCGGCTCGACCTGCAGGCCCGGCATCACCGGCCTCTGGCAGGTGCTCGGGCGGGACGACATCCCGTTCGAGGAGATGGTCCGGCTCGACTACCTCTACGTCACCTCATGGTCTCTAGGCAGCGACTTCAAGCTGCTGTTTCGCACGTTGCCGCTACTGGTCCGCGGTCGCGCCAACTAAGGGAGCCGCTGTCTCCGTGGACGTGCTCGGGGTTCGTTGTTGGGAGGGCAATCCCGAGCTTGCCGCGGCGGCTGTGGTTTCGCGTGCCCAAGGAGGCAAAGGCGGCTACGCATGTCTTGGGAATGTCCATGTGGTCGTTTCGGCTCAAAGGGATGCGACTCTGCGTGCGAGCTTGAACGACGCTTGGGCGGTTTTTCCCGACGGGGCTCCGATCGCCTGGCTCGCGCGGGCGCTCGGCTCCACCGCCAGAAGAGTGGCTGGCGCCGACCTGATGGTGCGGGTGGTCGAGATTGGCCGGCAGGTGGGCTTGCGGCACTATCTCTACGGCTCGAGCGAGCTCGTCGTCGAGCAACTTCACACCCGACTTCTGTCCAGCTATCCGGGAGCGGTGATCGTCGGCGCTGTTGCCCCCCCTGTGTTCGCGTTGTCAGAGGTGGCGAGCGACCCGAACATCGACTTGATTTGCGATGCCCGCCCGGACGTCGTGTGGTGTGCTCTTGGGGCGCCGAAGCAGGAACTCTGGATGAACGCTCACGCATCCCGACTGGCGCCAGCACTCGCCGTCGGCGTCGGTGCCGCGTTCGACTTTCTCACCGGTACGAAGCAGCGCGCTCCCGCCTGGATGCAGCGAGCAGGGCTCGAGTGGCTCCACCGTTTGATCCAGGAACCAGGCCGCCTCGGTCGGCGGTACTTGACGACGAACGCTGACTTCGTGGTGAGGGCAGCAGTCGAACTCGCCCGCCGAGGTCGATCGTGACGCCTGGATCGCTTGTGCCGGATCTCGTGACAGTCCTCGGATTCGCGACTCTCGTCATTGCAGCGGTTGCCGCGTATCGGAAGCCGGTGATTGGCGCTTTGGTGGTACTTGGACTCTTCTTGCTCACATGGGCCCCACGGGACGCCGTCTTGCTCCAGGTACAGGTCGGAAGCGTCACGGTACGCGCCGCGGACATCGTCGCCGCCTCCTTGCTTCTCCTGGGCGGCATCGGCGCGTTCAAGGGGCGGCTCCCGAAGCCAGTGGCGCTCCCCCTCAGCCTCCTGGTCGTGCTCGTTCTTGTTCACGCGCTTCGTGGAGTCCAGGCGTACGGTTTGCAGCCTGCGATCAACAGCTCGCGCGAGTGGATCTACTTCGTGGCGGCCGCGCTCTTCGCCTCGTCGGTGGCAATTCCCTGGGACGACCGATTCCTCGCCCTCATCGCTCTCGGAGGCGGGGTCGTGGCGGCCGTCGCGTTTGCGGGAATGGTGAGCGAGGGTGTGCGCAGCGCCGGCCAGTACGTCCTTGTCAGAGGCTCACCCGTGGACGCGCGCTTCGTGACGGCGGCAGGAGGACTCCTAGCGCTGCAGGGGGTCATCGCCTCTATTGGTGCGCGTCGGCTCTCGCCAAGGTTGCGCTTGGCGGCAGTGGCCCTTGGCGGCACAGCGGTGGTGCTCTTGCAACATCGAACGGTATGGGTCGCTGGAGCCGTCAGCCTTCTGATCGTCTACTGGGGCTGGTCATCTCGCACGCTGGTTCGCTCCCGCGAGGCGTCCTATGCGGTGACCGGGAGCGCTTTTCTCCTCACGCCGATCCTTCTCTTGCTTGCGTCTCGCAGTCACGTTGCGCGCGGGTCGGTCGCCGAGGCGCTCGCCTCGCACAGCACGTTCCAGTGGAGGACGCAGAGTTGGACGGACCTGATCCAGCAGCACTCGTCGTTCCACGACCTCGCGTTGGGCGTCCCAGCAGCAACGAGCTGGGAGCGGATCGTAGGCAGCCAAGCGACGGCTCTCGCCCCGCACAACGTGTACGTCGAGAGCCTGCTCCGCTTCGGCATTGCCGGACCCGCATGCTTGGCCATGCTCGTCATTGGCATTGCGATCTGCGTACGGGGCCAGCAGCGCATCCCCATGTACTTGCTCGGTGCGCTCGTCCTCACCGAGCTGCTGTTCGGAATCACCTATCAGCTCGGGCTGATCGATGGCCTCATCCTTGGCGCCGTCTGTCGTTTCGCGCCGGGTACGGTCTGCTCGCCGGCGCGGTCAAGGCGGGAGGAGAAGAGATGGTCTCCAAGCCCGTCTACATAACGGCCATCCTCGCCTGCCGTAATCGGCGGAATCAGACCCTCGCGTGTCTCGACTCACTCTTCCGTCAAGATCTCGGTTCGCAGGACGTGCGTCTAGCGGCGGTGGTCGTCGATGACGGTAGCTGCGACGGCACGGCCGATGCGATCTCGGAGCGCTTTCCGGCGGTCGAGCTTCTTCGCGGCGACGGCCGCCTGTTCTGGGCCAATGCCATGGCAATGGCGGAGAGCGCAGCGATTACGTCGAGGCCGGACTATCTTCTCTGGTTGAACGACGACGTCGTCCTCGACGCAGATGCGGTTCGACGTCTCCGCGCCGTCGCCATGATGCCCGGATGGTCGTCGGCGATCGTGGCTGGTGCGCTCCAGGACGGAGAATCTGGCCGTCTGACGTATTCGGGGGTCCGTAGGGTCGACTGGCACCCGATGCGCTACGAACTCGTCCCCCCCGGCGACGAGCCCGCCGAGGCAGACACCTTCAACGGCAATGTGGTGCTCGTTCCGCGCGATGTCTACGGCTCGGTTGGCGGAATAGACGGATGTTTCGCGCATGCGATGGCCGACTTCGACTACGGCTTGCGCGCTCGCCGCCTGGGGTTCCCCGTGGTCGTTATGCCGGGCCGTGCAGGCTGCTGTACTCGCGGTTCCAGCCCGCTGGCGCGTGACGGATCGATCCGCGAGCAGTTGCGGACGCTGTTGTCTCCCAAGGGCCTGCCCCCCCGTTCGCTCGCGCGTTACCTCTACAGGCACGGCGGCGCACTCTGGCCGGTCTTCGTCGCGAGCCCGTACGTCAAATTCGGCGCGAAGGCCCTTGGACGCGTCGTGCAGCGAAGATCGGGGGCCACGTGGACGCCGTGACCTTGGTCGGGCCGGCCTCGCCGAAGGACGTCGCAGACTTGCTCTCGGGGCGGGACAGAGCCAGTGCGGCCGCGCTCACAGGCTACCGCGGCATCCCCGTCAGTGAGCTCGCGCGGGCGCTTAGGGCACAGGGGCTGGCGGTCGAGATCGTCACCGAGGCCGCCGAAGTCGAGGAGCCAACGATCTTGGAGGGAGACGCGTTCCGCTTGATGGTCGCGCCTCTGCGAGCGAGCGCGCGTGATCGCGCGCTCGACCTCTTCCGGGAAGAGCGCAGGCACATCTCAGGCTTGATCCGCCGGTCGAGCGGGGAGGTCGTTCACGCGCACTGGACATATGAGTTCGCTTGGGCTGCACAGCGGACAGGGCGACCTCTGCTCGTAACGGCTCACGATGCGCCACTTTCGATCCTGCGCTATCTGCCTGATGCCTATCGTCTCGCACGGACACTGATGGCGTATCGGGTTCGGCTGGCGCTGGGCACGTTGACCGCCGTTTCTCCGTATCTCGCCGCGCAGTGGCGCCGGCAGATGCTCTACCGGGGCGAGATCGAAGTGATCCCAAACATCGCCCCATTTTTCGAGGGCCGGATTCGCGACGCATCGACAGGATCGAGCGCGCCTCTCCGATCGAAAGGGGGCCACCGCCTCCTCCTCGACATCGCCGACGCTGGCCCTCGGAAGAACTTGCCAATCCTGATCGATGCCTTCCGGAGCCTGGCTGGACAGCATGATGATCTCCGTCTCGCGCTCATCGGACATGGGCTCGACCACGGAGGAGAACTTGCGCGCCGGCCGAGACAGAGATCCGACGACCGGATCGACTTCTGCGGCGTCCTCGACCGGCCCGCGGTGCGGGAGAAGCTCCGGGCCGCGGCCGTGTTGCGTGCACCCGGCGCTGGAGGAGTGCTGCCCGATGGCCGTCCTCGAGGCGATGGCTTCAGGGGTGCCTGTCGTCGCCGGTCGCGAAGCGGGCGGCACGCCCTGGGTGCTTGGCGATGCAGGGGTCCTCGCAGACGTGAGCGATCCCTCGTCTGTCGCACGCGCTGTCGAGCGGGTTCTCGACGATCCAGCATTTGCCGATGAGCTTCGGCAGGCGGCGCGCAAACGTCTCGAGGATTGTTTCGCGCCGACAGTGGTCGCTTCGCGGTACATCGAGCAGTACGAGCGGATCGTCGCCAGGCGTTCGCGGCGGCTCAGGAAGGCCTTCGCGTGACGACGTCGTTGACCGGTCATGTAGCGCGCGGAGTTCGGTGGAACTACGCCGGTAGTGGGCTGACGCTCACGGCACAGCTCGCGTACACGGCTACGACGGCTCGACTCATCAGTCCTCGTGAGTTCGGAGCGTATGCGGCGGCGCAAGCTCTGATCGGCATCGTCGGGTATCTGACGCTGGCGCCGCTCGGCAACGCCGTGATCAGACAAGGACGGCCGTCCCGTCGCATGATCGGGACGGCCGTCACCCTCTCGATCGGCGCGGGCGCGACTTCCGCCTGCGTAGTTGCGCTCGCTGCGCCTGCCTGGGCCGAACTCTGGCGGGCGCCCGACAGCACTTCGCTCATTCGTCTGTTCTCGGTCTCCGTCCTCCTGAGCACAACCGCCGTCGTCCCGCTGGCGCTCGTGCGGCGTGCGCTTCGCTTCCGCGCCGCTGCAACCATGGAGGCCTCGGCGCAGGTGCTTGGGATGGCGATCGGCGTTGGGGCGGCGTTCGAGACACGGAGCGTCGCCGCTCTCGTGCTCGGGCAGGTGGCCGCGTCGGCGGTGCTCTCCGTGGGCTCGATCGTGCTTGCGCGCCGAGACGTCGCGCTTGCCTTCTCGAGACACGAGGCGCGCCAGCTACTCAGGTTCTCCGGCCAGGTCTCGGCGCAGAATATCGTCTACTTCGCGATGTACACGGCCCCTTCGTGGGTCGTCTCCCGGGTCGCAGGTCAGGTAGGGCTCGGGTATTACTCGCGCGCGAATATGATCGTCACGCTGCCGTTGAGTCATCTCACGGTTGGGTTGACGAAGGCGCTGTACCCGCTCTACGGTCGTCTTCGGAACGACCGCGAGCGGACGCGCGAGGTCATCGAGTCGACGCTGTTCACGTCGGTGATGTTCTCGTGGCCGGCATTTGCGGCGGCCGCAGGGGCTGCACCTTTGCTCGTGCGCGTGCTACTCGGTCCACAGTGGACCGAAGCGGGCCGGCTCCTGCCGGCGTTCGCGGCGTTCGCCGCGGTGAACATCGCCTTCGTGATCGTCGGGAATCCACTCGAGGCACGCGCTCACTTCCGGCAGGCGTGGGCGATTCAGGGGGCGTGGGTGACGATGCTCGCCGGGGTTCTGGGCGTCTGCCTCGCTCGGGGCGTCTCGCCTCTCAACCTGCTTCTCCTGGTCGCTGCGGTCGAGGCCGTTGCACACGGTGCGCAGGTCTTCGTTGCCTCCCGCCTCGGGTACGTGCGGCTCGCCCGCGTCGTCCGGACGTACTGCTTCGCGGCCGGCGTCGGGGGACTGTTCTTCGTCGTGCCTCGCGTGCTGGCGAGCACCGTTCCCGACTCGCTCGGCGCAACCCTCACGCTGGCGCTCGACCTCGTGGTGCTCGCACCGCTCGCCATGGTCCCACTCGCAGCGGCTCTTCGCCGTTCGCGGAGAGCCGTGCCCGCTGAACCACCGGGGCCGCCGATGCGGCCGCCCGCGATGGCGTCAGGCATAGGGGAGGGCGCGTGAAAGGGAGCACAGGCGCACCATTTCGCTCGCCACGAGTCGGATGGGTGCCGCGGCGCGAGGGCGAGCAACCCTGGCTCACCCGGCTGCCGCGACGCCCTGTGGTGCGCGACCGAAACGCGTGGCTGGTCGATGCCGCACGCGGCCGGCGGGTCGCGCACGTCGGCTTCGCCGACGTCGGGTGTGAGCTGACACATCGGGAGCGCGGCCGGTGGCTCCATGCCCAACTTGCTGACGCTGCGTCCAGCATCGTGGGCCTGGACGTGACGGCCGACGCTGTCGAGGCGGCCTGCGCCGAGGGATACGAGGCCTACGCGGTCGACTGCACCAGCCTTGAAGACCTTCGGGCGTTGGAGCTTCAGCCGTTCGACCGAGTCGTCGTCGGAGAGGTGATCGAGCACGTGGACGACCCCGGCGGGTTGCTTCAGGCGGTCGGCCAGCTCGTCAGGGGCGGGGGCGACATCGTGCTCACCACGCCGAATGCGCGACGCTTCGTGGATCTCGTGCTCGCGCTCACAGGCCGAGAGGTGATCCATCCCGATCACGTGGCGATCTACTCGGCTCGGACGCTCACCGCTCTTCTCGAGCGTCACGGCTGGAGGGTGACCGAGCTTCGCACGTATCTGGTGGCGACGCCCCCTGCTCCCCGCGGCTTGAAGGAGGCGGCGCTTCGGACGGTCAACCTGGTCGGGCGCTTGCTCGCGAGCACGAGCTCGCCCTGGGTCGCCGACGGCCTGATCGTGGTTGCAGTCAGGGCGGCGCGGGAGGAGCCGCGCTGATCCTCGCCTCAGCAGCGGTCCGCGCTGAGGGCCGCTCGTACTCCCGCTGCAAAGTTGTGCGTCATCGCCTCGAGGGTAAAACGCTCGGCGCTCGCGGTGCAGCCCCGTCGAAGGTGAGCCAGCCGCCGTTCGTCGCGAAGGAGGTTGACGACGGCGTCCGCGAAGGCGCGCGTGTCGTCGGGTGCGACCACCGCGTTGACGCCGTCTGTGAGGTACTCGAACTCAGGCCCGTGATAGGGCCATGCGGTCGTGACGATGGGAAGCTCCAGCGCGAACGAGTCGAGCGCGACGAGGCCCACGCTTCCCGGCATCACGAGTACCTCGCCGACCGACGCGATCTCGGCCTTGGCAGCGGTATCGACTCGTCCGAGCCACCGGACGCCGATTCCCGACCTGCCTTGAACCGTGCTTCGCAACGGTCCGTCTCCGGCAGCGAGGAGCACGAAATCCGGGATGCGCTTTCGGATTCGCCGGACAGCGTCGAGCAGGAATCCGAGACGCTTCGGCTCGTCCAACGCGCCAACGAAGACGCCGACACGCGAGTCGCCGAGATTGAGCCGTGCTCGCAGGCGATGCTCGACGCCGGGCGTGAGGTTCAGCCTCGCTCGACGCAACTCGATCGTGTCGATGCTGTTCTCAACGACAGTGACGCGGGGCGCGGGGTAACCGTTGGCTATCACCGCCCGTGCGCCGCCTTGCGTGTACGCGAAGAACCAGTGAGCCTTGCGGGTGAGCGTCCGCTCCGCCCAGGTCTCGATGGGCGATCGCTGCTTCACGTGCGTTGTTCCGTGGCCCCACAGGGCGACAGGCGGGCCGCCTCGATTCTGTGCGAGGAGCAGCCGCCAGGTCTCAAGGTGACGGAGGGCCTGTTCGGCGATGACGAGATCCGCTTCGCGGACGCGGCGTGGGAGACGGCGCAGATCGACCTGACGTCCTCGTGCGTGGATCCGGATCCCTCGCAAGAAGATGTCCACGCCGTCCTGGGCGGCGTCCGCGCGTGCCCGAACCGTGGCGCTGGGTCGTCCGGCAGCCACATCGACCGCAATGCTGTCCCGTGCAAGATCTGCGCGCAGCGCCGTGAAGAACGGCAGTCGGTACTCCGGGACGTACTCCTGAAGGATCACGACACGGTGCACGGCGTGGGGAGGAGCATATTGGGTGAGCTGCTCGGCGGTGACTGCGCTGCACCCGGGGGCGCTCTCGCGTGAGAGTCCTGATCGCGCACAGCCGCTACCGCTATCCCGGAGGTGAGGAACGCCACATCGATCTCCTGGAGCAGGCTCTCGGCGAGTTCGGAGTCGACGTGCGTCGATTCGAAGTCGCAACGCCTCCACCTGGGCAGATCGGACGCCGGGCGCGAGTCGCGACGGGACTCGTCTATCGGCCGTCCATCGACCGTGCTCTCGCCCGCGAGGTCGCACGCGCCCGCTCGGACGTCGTGCATTTCCACAACCTGATGCCGATGCTCACCCCGGCCGCCATGCGAGGTGCGCGGCGAGCCGGCGCCGCCGTTGTGCTCACCGTTCACAACTACCGACTCTTCTGCCCAGGCGGAACACTCATGTCTCGCGGCATGGTCCACGACAGCTGCGTCGACGGGTCATCGCTTCGGTGCGCTTTGCGGAATCCGCGGGGGGCGTGGCCGGAGAGCCTCGCGTACGGCGTCGCGCTGGAGGTTCACCGACGGCTGCGTCTCGTACAGCGTTGGGTCGACGCCTACATCGTCCCAAGCGCACACATGCGCGACCTCCTCGTCCGGGCTGGATTCCCCACAGAGAGAATCCACGCAGTCGCTCACGGCGTACCGCGGGTCTGCACGCCACGAGAAAAAGCAGGGTTCTCGCTCTATGCAGGACGCCTTGCGGAGGAGAAGGGCGTGTTGACGCTGCTCAAGGCAGCTAGGTCAATGCCGGATGTACCGCTCGTAATAGCAGGCGACGGCCCGCTGAGGTCTTTGGTCGAGAAGGAGTCGATTGGCTCTGTGACCTACGTCGGGCCGTTGGATCAAGCTACTCTAAGTAGCTACCGAAGCCGCGCGGCGTTTGCTTTGGTGCCGAGCGAATGTCCAGAAGCGTTGGGCCTTGTGGCTGTGGAATCGCTGGCCCACGGGCTGCCGACGATCACGACAACCTGCGGCGGTCTCGCCGGAATCGCCGCCAACGGCGGCTGCGTCACCGTGGAGGCTGGGAACGCCAGAGAACTCGCTTCCGCGATGAAGCGGCTATGGGTCGACGGCTCGGAGCGTGAACGGCTTCGTGTGGACGCTCTTCGGGCGGCGCGCGTGCACTACGACCTGGCACGGCAAACGCACAAGGTTCTCGCGCTCTACGAGCGCTGCGCGGCCACGCGGCACCGGTCACCGTAGTCTCGACTCACGGGCGCTCAGCGATAGGCAAGAAGGCAGACGTCGCCGAAGAGCGCAGGGGACACACGTGCCAGGCCGCTTGCGAATCTCGACGGCAGTTGGGGAATCGAGGCATACGCGAGGCGCTCTGTGCGCGAGTATCCGCACAGGTCTATAAGCATTCGTTCCAGCGAGCGGAACGTGAAGTAGTGCAGATGACCCTCGTCGTAGAGGTGCAACTGGACCTCCGGCATACATTGTCAGCCCCTCATTCTTCGACGCCGTTGACGGAAAGCGCCCCGCGAGCAGCTTGAGCCGACGAGTGATCTTCGCGACGTTCGGGGTGTCGATCCAGACGAAGCCACCCGGCTCAAGCGCACTGCGAATTCTGATCATCGCCCGCACTGGGTCGATGAGATGCTCGATCAGGGCGAGCATGAGGATCGTGTCGAACGTCTCTCCCATCTCGATGCTTTCTGCGTCAGCGGCGAACACCTGGACCCTGGTATCGGTGGTGAGTTGTTCCAACTCGCGGAGCCGTGGCTCGGCAACTTCGGTGAGCACGTAGCGGGAGAAAGGCAGACCGTCTGCCGCTAACTCCAAGTGCACGGTGCCGTCACCCGCGCCGAGTTCCAGGATCGTTCCTCCCTCCGGAAAGCGTGACGGGAGCCCTAACCGAACGGCTTCGAACCGACTCGAGGCCAGCACCGGTCGCGGTCGCGCAGATCGAACTCCCACGGGCGCGGCATACTTGGCGTCGTAGTGCTGCTGCAACCGGTCGTTCGACAGGCTCACCGAGTTCCGATCGTACATGCCGGCCGCGCGGTCGAGGTGGCTAGGATCGCCGCATGTGGCAGGAGACGGTCAAGAGGCTCGGCCAGCGCTTCGGGCTTGACATCGCGCACTTTCGCCCGGCTGCGGGGCGCCGGGCGGAAATCATGGCTTCCCTCGAGATTGGGATGGTGCTCGACGTCGGCGCCAACGTCGGCCAGTATGCGACCGAGTTGCGCCGGTTCGGTTACGGCGGCTCGATCCTCTCGTTCGAACCGGTGTCTGAAGCGTTCGACGAGCTCGTCCGTGCGTCTAGTGCCGACGCCGGCTGGGAGTGCGTGCGTCTCGCGCTCGGACAGTCCGACGGGTCGGCGAAGCTCGGCGTCACCTCGAACACGGCGAGCTCGTCGTTCCAAGAATGCTCGAAGCACATCGGGTGGCCGCGCCGAGTGTACCGTTATTGGCGAGGAAGAAGTCAAGGTCAGGACCATCGACTCGCTGGCACTCGCGCTTGACATGCCGACCATGCTCAAGCTCGACGTCCAGGGCTATGAGGACCGGGTCTTGCGTGGAGCAGTTGAGACTCTCAGCAAGATCTCGCTCATCGAGTGTGAACTCTCAGTCGTTCCGCTTTACGAGTCGCAGTTGAATCTGCGCGAGATGCTGGCGTTTCTTGCGGTACGCGGTTTCGAACTCGAGGCGCTCGAGACGGGCTTCCGTGACCAGCGCGGCCGAATCGTGCAGTTCAACGGCCTGTTCGCATCGCGCTCGTGATTTCCGGGTCCGGGGTTAGGCTGCGAAGCGTCGCTCGGACTGCCAAGCGGGCGCAGATGTGGGACGATTTGCGCGTGACGTCCGAGAAGCGGTTGACGTGCGGGGAGTGCGGGAAGGTGTCCGACGAGCGCGCGTCGCGCTGGGTCGCCTACCCGTTCTCCGAGGACGAGGATCAGCAATTGCCGCCGACGAACATCCTGATCGTCTGTCCCGCGTGCTGGGAGCGGGAGTTCTCGCCCGAGGTGCCGCGGTCCAGGCGGCGGAGGTAGCGACAACCCGGCACGGCCCGAGAGGCCGTGGCTCCCGCCCTCCACGCGGCCGGAGGAACCACGGCGAATGGTTCCTCGGATGCCCCGGCTGGACCATTGTGGACGCGCGCGCCTGCGCCTAGCGTCTGATGGTGATGGGGGAGTTGTCCTACTCGCCCGCCGGGGCGGCGGCGGCCGTCCGCTCTCGCGTGGACCTGCGCGAGTCGGCCGCGCCGTTCGGGCTCGGCGCGCTCGGCGTGCTCGGGCTCGGAGCCGCCAACGGCGGCTACTTCGCCTCCTCCTGGGGCTGGGGGCTCGTCGCGTTCGCGGCGGTGCTCGTCTGGGCGGTCTCGATGCGGGCCGTCGCCCGGCCCGGGCCGCTCGAGGCGGTCTTCCTCGGCGGGCTCGTGCTCCTCGCCGGCTGGTTCGCGCTCTCGGGGGCCTGGGGCGTCGCCTCGGCCGCGACCGACGAGGCGTTCCGCGCGCTGCTCTACGCGACCGGCGCCGCCGCGGCCTTCTCCCTCGTCCGGCGCAGCTCCGCGCCCGCGCTCCTCGCCGGCGTCCTCGGCGGCGCCGGCGCAGTCGCTGCCTACGCGCTCGCCACCCGGCTCTTCCCCGAGCGGATCGGCAGCTTCGACTCGACCGCCGGCTACCGGCTCGCGACCCCGATCGGCTACTGGAACGCGCTCGGCCTGCTCTGCGCCGTCGCCCTGCTGCTCGCCGTCGCGCTCGCCGCCTCGGCCGAGTCGGCCCCGCGCGCGGCGCTCGCCGCCGCGCCCGCCCCCGTCCTGCTCGCGACGCTCTACTTCACCTTCGGGCGCGGCGCCTGGATCTCGCTCGGCGTCGGCGCCGCCGTCGCGCTCGCGCTCGACCCGCGCCGGCTGCGGCTCACCGCCACCGCGGTCGCGATCGGCGTCCCGGCCGCGATCGGCGTCCTCGCCGGCTCCCGCTCCGCCGCGCTCACCCACCAGCAGGCCGCCGCCGCCCAGGCGGCCCACGACGGGCACCGGCTCGCCCTCCTCGTCGCCTGCCTCGTGCTGCTCGCGGCCGCGCTCGCCGCCGGGCTGACGCTCCTGCGCCGGCGCGTCTCGCTGCCCGCGGGCGCCTCGCGCGCCTACGCGCTCGCGCTCGCGCTCGCTGCGGTCGCCGCCGTCGCGGTCGCGCTCGTCCGCGCCGGCGGGCCGGTCACCGCCGCCCAGCGCGCCTGGGACTCGTTCTCGGCGCCGCCGCCCAAGACCGGCAAGTCGACCTACGCAAGCGCCTCTTCAGCTTCTCCGGCAACGGCCGCGTCGAGCTCTACCGCGCCGCCTGGCACCAGGCGCAGGCGCACCCGTGGCTCGGCGCCGGCGCCGGCTCCTTCGAGGCGTACTGGCTCCAGCACCGCGCCGCGCAGATGAAGGTGCGGGACGCGCACAGCCTCTACCTCGAGACGCTCGCCGAGCTCGGGACCGTCGGGCTCGCGCTGCTCGTGCTCGCGCTCGGCGCCCCGCTCGTCGCCGCCGTCCGGGCGCGCGGCCGGCCCGGCGTCGCCGTGGCCGCGGGCGCGTACGGCGCCTTCCTGCTCGGCGCGGCAGCCGACTGGGACTGGGAGATCGCCTCCGTCACGCTCGCCGCGCTGCTCGTCGGGGTCGCGCTGCTCGCCTGGGCGCGCGACGGCGAGGAGTGGAGCGCGCCGCGGCAGCTCCGGCTCGGGATGCTCGCCGGCGCGGCCGCGGTCGGCGCCGCCGGCTTCGTCTTCCTCGTCGGGAACCTGCTCCTCGCCCGCGCCTCCGACGCGGCCGCCGCCGGCACGTGGGCGACCGCGGCGCACGACGCCCGCCGCGCCGCCACCTGGCTCCCGTGGTCGGCCGTCCCCTGGCAGCGGCTCGGCGAGGCGCAGCTCGGGCAGGGCGCCACCGGCGCCGCGCAGGCCAGCTTCCACACCGCGCTCCGGAAGGACGGCGGCGACTGGGGCCTCTGGCTCGACCTCGCGCGCGCGTCCACGGGGGCCGCGCAGGCGGGCGCGCTCGCGCGTGCGACCCGGCTCAACCCGCTCGGCCCCGAGATCGCCGAGCTGAAGGCCGAGGTCGCCGGCCAGGGCCAGATCGACGTCACCGGAGGGAGCGGATGAGGCGCGACCCGCTCGCCGACCCGCAGCCGCTGATCCGGCGCGTCTACGCGTACGTCGCCTACCGGATCGGCGACGGCGCCGACGCCGAGGACGTGACGAGCGAGACCTTCGAGCGGGCGCTCCGCTACCGGTCGAGCTTCGACCCGCGCCGCGGCGACGCCGCCTCCTGGCTGATCGGGATCGCGCGCCGCTGCATCGCCGACGCGGCCATGCGCGGCGACCTGCCCACCGGCGAGATCCCCGACCGCGCCGGCGAGGGGCACGAGGAGCAGTCGGTGCGGAAGCTCGAGCTCCGCGACGCCGTCGCGCAGCTCGACGCGCGCGACCGCGAGCTCGTCGCCCTCCGCTACGGCGCCGACCTGACCGCGAAGCAGATCGGCGAGGTGCTCGAGCTGCGCACGAACGCCGTCGAGGTCGCGCTCCACCGCGCGCTCGACCGGCTGCGCGGGGTGCTCGCCGAGGAGCCCGCGCCCGGCGAGGCGCCGGCCACGCGGCCCGTCCGCGCCTCGTGATGTAACCGGATCGCTAGCCCGCCGGCCGGCCGCCTGTAAGGGTCCGGCGCCTCCCGCCGGTACACGCACCAGAAGCCGCGATCCGACATGGGGAGGTCGAGGGGATGACCGGATTCTTCAGACGGGGCGACGGGCTCGAGCGAGAGCTCCGGGCCGCGCGGCCGGAGCCGGCCGACCGGTTCGTGAGCAGGCTCGAGCGGAGCGTGCGTTCCGCGCGGCCGGCGCGCCGCCGCTCCTGGCGTGTCGCCGTGCCGCTCGCCTTCACCGGCGCGCTCGTCGCCGCGCTCGCCGCGGTGGGCGGCGTCGGCTATGCGTCCTCGAGCGTCCAGCAGGCCGCGAAGACCGTCTCGCACGTCTTCACGCGCGCTCGCGCGCACGAGGCGGTCGTGATCCGCGGGCTCAGCGCCGGCGGCGACCAGTACCGGCCGGGCTTCGGGCTTCGGCGACCCGAACCACAACCACACCGGGCCGCCCGGGCTCAAGCGCAAGGGCGGCGCGCTCGCGCCTGCCGCTCACGACGCGGACGATCGGCAAGCGGATGCTGGTCTCGACCACGTTCACGATCGACGAGCAGGCGCACCTGTGGATCTCCGTCACCGACGCCAAGAGCCGCAAGGCGACGAAGTTCCTGATCGTCCAGAAGTACTCGACGATCGGCAAGGGCGCGAAAGGCGTGCCGGCGAAGAGCATCAACTACCTCGTGCTCGTGCCGCGCTCGATCCCGCTTCGGCTCGCGATCCCGAAGAACCTGCTCGTCCCGGGCAGGCGGTACTTCATCCGCGTGATCGCGCGCGACCCGGAGCACCACTTCAAGACGCTCTACATCCCGTTCCGGGCGTAGGCCAGGACACGGATCGAGGCTGCAGGCGGCCGGGCCGAGCGCCCGGCCGCCGCGCGCTGTAAGGGTTTCGGCCCTCCCGGCGGTACTCGGTTCGGTCTCGGCAATTCGAAGGAGGGCCTTCTGTGAGGATCGGGTTCAGGGGCCGCAGCGGCCTCGAAGGAGGGTTGCGGGCTCTGCGGCCGCAGGCGCCGGACGAGCTCGTCAGCCGCATCGAGGCGCGCGTGCGCGCGGAGCGGCCGCTGCGCCGCGGGTCGTGGCGCGTCGTCGTGCCGGTGGCGTTCACGGGCGCGCTCGTGGCGGCGCTCGCGGCGGTCGGCGGCATGAGCTACGCGGCGTCGAGTGTCCAGCAGGCGGCGAAGAGCGTGTCGCACGTCTTCATGCGCGCGCAGGCGCACGAGTCGGTCGTGATCCGCGGGCTCAGCGCCGGCGGCGACCAGTACCGGCCGGGCTTCGGGTTCGGCGACCCGAACCACAACCACACCGGGCCGCCCGGGCTGAAGCGCAAGGGCGGGTCGCTCGCGCCGCCGCTGACGACGCGGCAGACGCGCAAGCGGCAGGTCGTCTCCACCGCGTTCACGATCGACGAGCAGGCGCGCCTGTGGATCTCGGTCACCGCCGGCAAGGGCAGGAAGGCGCAGAAGCTGCTGATCGTCCAGAAGGGCTCGAAGATCGGCAAGGGGCTGAAGGGCCGGGCCGCGAAGACGATCAACTACCTGGTGCTCGTGCCGCGGACGATCCCGATCAAGCTGGCCGTGCCGCGGAACCTGCTGCTGCCCGGTCACCGGTACTACATCCGGGTGATCGCGCGCGACCCGGACGGGCACTTCAAGACGCTCTACATCCCGTTCACCGGGTAGCCCGGTTCAGGGCGTACGGGATGTATGGACGGCCGGGCCTCGTGCCCGGCCGTCGCCTATCCGTGATGTAACCGGCGACGTTTGCCGGGTCCCCGGCCTGCGATCACGCGGCGCGCTGCGGCGTCCTCAGTCGCGCCCATAGCGTCGGCTATGAGCGCTCCCTGCGTCCTTGCATCGCTTGGTGCTCGCGACCCGCGAACCGGGCAACGCCACCGGCCACATCACTAGCCTCCGTAGGCGAGCAGCGTGTGCCCGGACTCGCGCAGGACGCGGTAGCCGGGGTCGGCGAGGACGCGGGTCACCATCGGGCTCCAGGAGCCGCCCGGGCGGTCGGCGGTGACGATGTTCGAGAACCGGAACGAGAAGCTGTTGCAGGCGGACGTGCCGTCGTCCGTCCAACTCTCGGCGGTCGCGACGGGGCGCCAGGCGCCGTGGCTTCCGGGCAGGTGGATCCGCTTCGTCAGCGGCGTCCCGTTCACCCAGACGCGCCAGAAGTCCGGGTGGTGGCGCGACTCGAGCACCGCGACGCGGTAGCTGCGGCCGGCCGGCAGGTGGCCCTTGAGCATCACGTAGCGCGGCTCCGTGTTCGGGAGCGCGACCTCGTAGTAGAGGGCCGGCGCCTGCCCGGCGCGCTGCACGATCCCGGCCTGGAGCCACTCGTTCGTCCCGTTCGGGCCGAGGCCGTAGCCGCCGACGCCCGTCCAGGCGGCGACGTGGCCGCTCGCGATCGCGGCGGCGTGCACCGTGGCGATCGTGGCGGCCACCCCGTAGCGCGCGTTGACGCTCGTGACCCCTGCGTACGAGTAGGAGTTCGTGCCGCAGGTGGCGCGGGCGGCCGGGGCCGGGAGCGCGGCGGCGCATGCGGCGGCGAGGGCGGCCGAGGCCGCCAGGAGGAGGCGAAGCGGAGACATGGTGTGGGGTGGGGGCGGCGAAGGGAGGGAAGCTGCCCCGCGGAGTGATCGTCAGATGATGCGCGCGCAAAGATCCCTCTGCCGGAGGATTGTGTGATTTGCACACAAACTTCCGGGGATTCGCGCGGAACGCCGGGAAGCCGCCGGCGTCTCTTGACGGTTCAGGCGGCGCCGTAGGCGAGCAGCGTCCCGCGGCGGAGCACGGCGGTGGGGCCGCCCTCCTCGATCACGCTGCCCTCGAGGCGCCCCCAGGCGCCGCCGGCGCGCGCGGCCGCGACCACGTCGGAGAAGCGGAAGGCGAAGCCGTTGCAGGCGGTCGTGTCGGAGTCGTTCCAGCTCTCCGCGGTCACGACGGGCTTCCAGGCGCCGTGGCTCCCGGGCAGGTGGAACCGCCTCGTCGCGGGCGCGCCGTCGACCCAGACGCGCCACCAGCCGGGGTGACGCTGCGTCTCCAGCACGGCCATCCGGTAGCCCCGCAGGGGCGGGACGCCGTTCCGCAGGGCGACGTAGCGGGGGTCGCGATGCGGCAGCGTCAGCTCGTAGTAGAGGGCCGGGGGCTGCCCGGCGCGCTGCACGATCCCGGCCTGGAGCCACTCGTCCGTCCCGTTCGGGCCGAGGCCGTAGCCGCCGACGCCGACCCAGGCGGCGACGTGCCCGTGGGCGACCGAGGACGCGCGCAGCGGCTCGATCCGGGCGCCGACGCCGGAGCCGGCCACGGTGCCGAGGATCCCGGCGTAGGAGTAGGAGCCGGGAGCGCAGGTGCGCGCGGCCGCCGGGGCGGGAGGCGCGAGCGCGCACGCGGACGCCGCAGCGGCGGCCGCCAGGATGAGGAGCCGGGAGGAGAGCACGGGAGGGGCGCGGGTCGGGCCGGACGCGTCGTCGCGGCCACCGCACCCCTGTCATCGACGCCGCCGCCGGGGCCGCGGACCCCCGGCGGGCTGTCGTGCGCCGGGAACCGGGCGGAACCGCCTCGTCCGAAACAGGACGGCCGGCCCGGAACCGGGATGGGTGCGCTACGCGGCCGCGGGCGCGGACGCCGAGGAGCTCGGCCTCGACGCCGAGCGCTTCCCGGCCGACCTGCGCTCGCACGCCGGCGCCCGCCAGATCGAGGACGACGTGGACTCCGCCGGCCTCAGCGGCGTCTCAGGGACGCCGAGCTTCTTCGTGAACGGGCGGCGCCACTACGGCGCCTACGCCGCCGCGACCCTCCCGGCCGCGGCGCGCCAGGCGCGCGGCCGTCGTCGCCTGACCTCGACTCTCACGCGCGGGCTCGCTCGCGCTGCCGCAGCACCCAGCGCACGCGCGCCGCGTCCTCCCGGTCCACCTCGTCCAGCTCCAGCTCGAGGCGGGTGAGCGCATGCTCGTGTTCGGGCAGCCAGCGGCGCTCGATCGCGCGCAGCCGGCGCGCCGTCGCGGCCGCCTCGGCGAGCGTCGCCTCGTACGAGCGCTGCGCGGCGCCGAGCTGGACGGCCGCCTCGAGCGCCCGCCGGTGCGCGGCCGCCGCGAAGGCCAGCGCGGAGCTGCCGCGCGGCGAGCCGGACGGCGGCGGCGGCTCGACGTCCGCCTCCGCCGGATAGCGGACGCCGAGCGAGTTGCGCCAGCGCAGCTCGACCTCCGCCTCGCCGGGGACGAGGTCGCGCGCGAGCTCGAGCGGGCGCCGACCCGCGAGCAGCGCCGCCCGGTGCCACCACGTCTCGGCGGCGCGGGCCGCGTCCTCCCACTCGACGCGGGCCTCGTCGCGGAGGGCGCGCAGCCGCTCGGCCTCGCGCAGCAGCGCGCTCCGCTTCTGCTCGAGCACGTCGCGGCCGCGCCGCGCGACCGCGATCCGGCGCAGGAGCCAGATGCGCCCGGCCCTACCCGGCGGGATGCGCAGGCTCATCGTCCCGCTCGACGTAGTGGGCGTCCACGAGCGCCTCGGAGATCATCCCCAGCTCGTGCCGCGGCAGCAGCGAGGCGACCCGCCAGGCGCGGTCGAGCGTCTCGTCGAGCGTCCGCGACTCGTCGCGGCGCTGTGCGACGAGCTCGAGCAGGTACGCGTGCGCGAAGACGAGGAAGCGCCGGTCGCGCGGCGTCAGCCCCGCCTCGCCGACGACGTCCGCGAGATCGGCGATCTGCGCGCCGTGCGAGACGAACGCGTAGGTCTGGGCAGCGATCTCGAGATGGTCGTCGCGCGTGCGGCCGGGGCCGGCGCCGAGCCGCATCAGCCGCGAGAGCGAGCCGAGCGCGTCGAACGGCGGGTAGATCCCGCGCACGTGCAGCTCCTGCGAGAGGACGAGCTGGCCCTCGGTGATGTAGCCGGTCAGGTCGGGGACGGGATGCGTGATGTCGCCGGCGGGCATCGTCAGCACCGGCAGCTGCGTCAGGGAGCCGGGCCGGCCCTTGATCCGGCCGGCGCGCTCGTAGATCGAGGCGAGGTCGCTGTAGAGGTAGCCCGGGTAGCCGCGGCGGCTCGGAACCTCGCCGCGCGCCGCGGAGACCTCGCGCACCGCCTCCGCGTAGCTCGTCATGTCGGCGATCACGACCAGCACGTGGCGGCCGAGGTCGAAGGCGAGGTGCTCGGCGACCGTGAGCGCGATCCGCGGCGTCACGATCCGCTCCACGAGCGGGTCGTCGGCGGTGTTCAGGATCAGCGTCAGGTCGCCGCCGGCGGAGCGCTGCTCGAGCGTGTCGCGCACCATCATCGCGTCGGCGTGCGTGACGCCCACGGCCGCGAAGACGGTCGCGAACGGCTCGTCGCCGGCGCGGGCCTGAGCCGCCACCTGGGCGGCGAGCTCGAGGTGCGGCAGGCCGCCGACCGAGAAGACCGGCAGCTTCTGGCCGCGGACGAGCGTCGCGAGCCCGTCGATCGCCGAGACGCCGGTGAGGATCGGGTCGCGCGGCGTCTCGCGGGCGTCCGGGTTGATCGGCGCGCCGGAGACCTCGCGCAGCTCGGCGCCGACGACGGGCGGGCCGCCGTCGAGCGGCTCGCCGCGCCCGTTGCAGATCCTGCCGAGCCACGCCTCGCCGACGGGGATCCGCAGGGGGCTGCCCGCGAAGGAGACGCGCGACGCCGTCGAGCCGCAGCCCGTCGGTGCCCTCGAAGACCTCCACCACGGCGAGGTCGCGGTGGATGTCGAGCACGACGCCGTGCCGGGTCTCGCCGTCCGCGAGCCGGACGGCCACGACCTCGTCCCAGCCGACGCCCTCGACGCCGGAGACGACGAGCAGCGGCCCCTTGATCGCCGCGAGCGACGAGTACTCGACGGGGGCGAGCACGCTCATTCCAGGGCTCCGCAGTGCGGGCGCGACGCGGCGGAAGACGTCCTCGACGGCCGCCACGGCGTCGGGCGGCGTCACGTCGCGGGCGCGCGTCACCGCCGAGAAGTCGACCTCCTCGATCGCCGACGCAGCGACGCCGCGGCCGAGCGCCTCGCGGCAGCGCCCGTAGACGTCGAGCGCCAGCGCAAAGAGCGCCGACTGCTTCGCCGGCTCGCAGTAGGCGTCGTTGTCGCTCAGCGCGCTCTGCTGGAGCACCGCCTCCCGCATCAGCCGCCCGGCGAGCAGGACGATCCGCTCCCCGTCGGGAAGGGATCCGGAGCCGACGAGCTGCGCGATCGACTCGAGCCGGTCCGCCTCGGCGAGCAGCTCGAGCGCCTGCTCGCGGCGCTCCACCCAGTCGCTCTCCCGGTGCAGGAAGTGCCAGGCGCCGATCGCCTCCGCGTCGCGGGAGGACGAGTCGCGCCAGCTCACCGCCGGGTAGTGGCGCGCGTAGGCGAGGTCGCGGTCGAGCGACCACGTGCAGCGGGTGAAGCGGCGCGTGTGCGCGCTCACCGGCTCCGTCATGTCGCCGCCGGGCGGCGAGACCGCGCCGAGGATCGTCACCGAGGCGTCGTCGCCGTGCAGCGTGCGCACGTGCCCCGCCCGCTCGTAGAAGGCGGCCAGCTCGGACGCGAGCCCGGCCGGATAGCCCTCTTCCGCGGGGAGCTGGTCGGTGCGCGACGCGACCTCGCGCAGCGCCTCCGCCCAGCGGGAGGTCGAGTCGGCGATCAGCACGGCGTCGTGGCCCATGTCGCGGAAGTACTCGGCGACGGTGACGCCCGTGTGGATGCTCGCCTCGCGCGCGAGCACCGGCATGTTGGAGGTGTTCGCGACCAGCACCGTGCGCTCGCGCAGCGGCCGGCCGGTGCGTGGATCCTCGAGCGCGGCGAGCTCCTCGAGCACGTCGGCCATCTCGTTGCCGCGCTCGCCGCAGCCGACGTAGACGATCACGTCGGCGTCGCACCACTTCGCGATCTGCTGGAGCAGCACGGTCTTGCCGGTGCCGAAGCCGCCGGGGACGGCCGCGGTGCTGCCCCGCGCGATCGGGAAGAGGACGTCGAGCACGCGCTGGCCGGTGACGAGCGGCATGGTGGAGGGCAGGCGCGCCGAGACGGGGCGCGGGCGGCGGATCGGCCAGAGGTGGGCGAGGCGCAGCTCGTGGCCCCCGACGACCGCGATCGGCTCGTCCACGGTGTAGGCCCCCGCGGGGGCGAGGCGCTCCAGCGTGCCGGCCACGCCGGGCGGCACCAGGATCCGGTGCTCGATCGCGGTCGTCTCGGCGACGGTGCCGAGCAGCGCGCCGGGCTCGAGCTCCGTTCCCGGCTCCTGCGGCGCGGGCGTGAGCTGCCAGTTGCGCTCGCGTGAGAGCGTCTCGCGGCTCGAGCCGGGGACGACCCAGTCGCCGGCCCCGGCGAGGCGGCGCAGCATCCCGTCGAAGACGCCGCCGAGCAGCCCGGGCCCGAGCTCGGCGCTCAGCGGCCGGCCGCTCGCGGCGACCGGGTCGCCGGGGCGGAGGCCGCCCGTGTACTCGTAGACCTGGACGGTCGCGTGCGAGCCGTCGAGCGAGATCACCTCTCCCGGCAGCCCGCCGCGCCGACGTCCACGAGCTCGAGCATGCCGGCGCCGGCGAGGCCCTCGACCTCGACGACGGGCCCGTTGACGCGGGAGATCGTGCCGGCGCTCATCGCCACAGCTCCGCGAGCGAGCCGCCGAGCCGCTCGAGGGCCCGGTCGGCGAGGGCATGGAGCGAGTAGTCGACGGAGCGCCCGTCCTGCGCGCCGAGCACGCCGCCGTCCGGGGCGAGAGTCGTGTGGGCGCCCCGGCCGAGCTGCCGGCGCGCCTCCTTGCGGAGCCGCGCGAGCAGCTGCGGATAGGAGGGGTCGTCGCGGAGCGCCGCCGCGCGGCTCCGCGCCCGGCGCCGCAGCTCCTCGTAGACCTCCCGCTGCGCGCCGAGCACGAGCACCTGCGCGTGCCGCTGCGCCTCCGCGTGCTCGTCGGCGCGGCCTCGAGCGCGGCGGCGGCGGCGCCCTCCGCGCGCGCCCGCGCGACGAGTGCTGCCCCCTCCCGCTCTGCGGCCGCGACGCGGTCGGCCGCCTCCCGCTCGGCGGCGGCGTCGATCCGCCCCGCGTCCTCCGTGGCGGTGGCGAGCAGCGCGCGCCGCAGCGGCTCCAGCTCGGGCCTCACGAGGGCACCACCGCCCAGACGAGCCCGGGGCGCTCCTCCGCGAGCCGCCGCCCGAGCCGGCGGCGCCTCCCGGGTCAGGACGAGCAGCTCGACGTCCCCGGCCAGCGCCTCCCAGGCGGCCCTCGGCCTCCGCCACGTCCACGGCGTGAAACACCTCGGCGCCGGCGAGCGCGTAGCCCCCGATCCGGCGACGTCGCCGATCGCGGCCGCTCGGCTCATGCCTTGCCGATCAGCATGATCGCGATCACGAGCCCGTAGATCGCGATGCCCTCGGCGAGCCCGACGAAGACCATGGCCCGCCCGAACATCTCCGGCTTCTCGCTGATCGCCGCGAGCGCGGCCGAGCCGGTGTACGCGACGGCGAAGCCGGCGCCGATCGTCGAGCCGGCGACGGCGATCGCCGCGCCGAGCAGGGCCGCACGCGGGAGTCGCCGGCGCCGGCCGCGTCCGCGCGGCGGACGCGGGCACGCGCTGCCGAGCAGCACGGCAGCGAGCAGCGCCGAGGCCGGCGAGCACGATCGCGGCGTTCAGGACGCAGCAGCCGCGCAGCCCGCGCGCGGGCGCGCGGCGCAGCAGCACGCGGTCGTGGCGAGCGGCGACGCGACGAGCACCGGCGGTCAATGCGCAGGATGACTCGGTCATGGACTGCTCCTGTCCGGAGGCGAGCGGGAAGTGCCACGGGGCGAAGGCGCGGCCGTCGCCCGAGAAGATCCGCGAGAAGAGCTCGTAGTACTCGAGCCGGAGCGCCTGGACGCCGGTCACGAGCAGCTCGAGCGTGAAGGCGAGCAGCGTTGCCGAGCACGAAGACGAGCACGGCCGCGGCCGCAGCCGACGATCCCGCCCCAGGACGCGGCCGCCGCGTCCCAGACGACGGCGCCGAGCGCGGCGTGCATCAGGCCGAAGGCGGCCAGCCGCGTGAACGAGATGGCGTTCGACGCCGACGCGGACGACCGCGTCGACGGGCTCGATCGCCGCCTGCGTGACCGCGAGCGGCCCGCGGCCCGCCTCGAGCAGGAGGCCCGAACGCGAGCAGGGCGAGGCCGGCGGCCGCGAGCGCGGCCCCGGCCAGCGCGGCGCGGTCGCTCCCGCGTACCAGGCGATCGTCGCAATCCCGCCGCCGAGGAAGACGGCCGCGCCCGCGATCCCGGACGGGGCGATCAGCGCGGCGGCGGGGCCCTCCTCGCGCCAGCGGTTGACGATGCCGATCGCGTAGCTGTTCGCGAGCAGCACGCCGCCGACGCCGACGGCTGCGGCAGCAGCGGACCGGGCTCGTCGACCGGGTCGAGCCAGAGCGCGGGCACGAGCCCGGTCGGGCCGAAGCACTCGCCGTAGAGCGAGCCCGAAGGCCGCCGCCGCGAGGCCGCCGAGGAACGAGGAACTGCCAGGCGCGCCGGACGGCGGCGAGGCGGCCCCGGCGCGCGGAGCGGAGCGCGAGCCCGGCGGCGGCGAGCAGCAGCCCGTGTCCGACGTCGCCGAACATGATCCCGAACATGAGGATGAGCGAGGCGGTGGCGAAGAGCGTCGGGTCGAGGTCGGCGTAGCGGGCCGAGCCGTACGTCTCCACCAGCGGGCGGAACGGGCGCGCGAGGCTCGTGCCCGCGATCAGCGTCGGCGGGTCGGCCCAGTCGGGCTTCGGCAGCTCGACCGCGGCGGCGCCCTCGGCGGCGAGCCGGGCAGACAGCGGCTCGAGCTCGTGCGTCGGCACCCAGCCGAGCAGGGCCGTGAAGCTGCCGTGCGGAACGGCGGTCTCGGCGCGGCGCGCCAGCTCGACCTCGCCGGCCAGGAGGGCGGCCGCGCCTGCCCGCTCGGCGGCGGCGACGTCCAGGGGCGCGGGGCCGAGGACCGGGGTCGCCGGCGGCGTGCCCGCGGGCCGGGCGCGCTCGAGCCGGCGGAGCGCCTCGAGCGCCTCGCCGCTCGGAGCGGCGGGTTGGGCCGAGAGCTCGACGACGCCGGCGTCGGCGACAACGGCGAGGGCCTCCCGCAGCCGCGCCGTGGGAGCGACGATCGCGGCCCGGCTCATCCGGGTCGGCACCGGGAGCGGGTGCTCACGCCGCCGCATCGAGCACTCCCTGCGCGGTCGGGAGGCCGCTCCGCGCCGCCGTCTCGAGCGCCTCGATCGTCCGGTGCGCATCGGCGGCGAGGAGCGCCACCGCGCCGGTGACGACCGCCTGCCCGGCGACCCCGGTGTGGAGCAGCCACTCGGCGTCGCGCTCGACCGCATCCCACCAGGCGATCTCGGCGCGCCACAGCTCCTCCGGCGAGGCGGCGGGGGCGAGCGCCCAGGCGGCCTCCGCCGGCAGGCTCGCCGCGAAGTCGCCGTAGGTGCCGGCCCCGTGCCAGGCCGTGCCGAGCATCGGCACCACGGGGACGGAGAGCCGCTCGACCGGGAGCCCGACGACGTACAGCTCGGCCGCCAGCAGGAGCGCGGCGGCGCCGAGTGCCCAGCGGCGCGCCTCGGGCACCTCGGAGGAGACGCGCCGCGCCCACGCGAGCCGGAGCGCGAGCGACAGCTCCGTCGCCGAGTGCGCCGCGAGGTCGCTCCAGGCGGGGCCGGAGAGCGCGCGCCGCAGCTCCTCGAGCGTCTGCGCCCCGGCGGCGCGGGGCCAGGCCACCGCGAGCCCGCCGAGCTCGAACGGGCGGCGGAGCGGGGCGCCGGCGAGGTAGGCGACGCGGTCCTCGGCGTTGGCGAGCTCGAACCAGGCGGCGAGCGAGCGCAGGAGCCCGTGCGCGTCGGCGGGGAGCCAGCCGAGCAGCAGGCGCAGGTTGAGGAGCGTCGTGTCGAGGACGGCGCGCTCGGCCTCGGCAAGGGTCAGGCCGGCGCGGGTCTCGCGCCGGTAGGGCGAGCGGGAGAGCGCCACGAGCGCGTCCGGCAGCGACGCGGCCTCGGCGACCGCGCGCACGCCGTCGGGACCCGCGCGACGCTCTGACACGAGCAGGCGGGCGCGGACGCTGCCGGCGACCCAGCCGCCGCTCACGGCGCCGGCTCCAGGATCTCGGCGACGACCTTCTCGGCGGCGTCCGGGACGCGTGCGAGCCCGCGCCGGCGCAGCTGCTCCGCGGCGGTGCGGGCGGCCTCCTCCGTCGTGTGCGCCTCCGCGGAGGAGGCGCGGCGGCGCTCGGCCTCGCTGCGGGCGCGCTCCTGCTCGGCGCGGTGGCGCCACTGCGCGCGGATCTGCTCCGTCTCGGCGTCGGCGAGCGCGAGCGTTCGCCTCGCCCGGGCACGGGCCTGCTCGCGCAGCCGCTCCGCCTCGCGCTCGATCTCGTCCAGCGCGGCGAAGACCGGCACGAGCTCGCTCGCCGGCTCCTCGCTCGCCGCAGCCGGGACGCCCGCCGTCCGGCGGAAGCGCTCGAGGAGATTGGCGCCACTCCGCACGGAGACCTCCCGCGATCGACGGTGCACGTGGGCATCCGCAGCCTGTGCGCGCGGCCCGGGAACGGTCATCCGGGGGCGCACCGATTGGGCTAGCGGGGTTCCCGCCCGCTCATCACGGGTTCACGGTTTCGGAGGTACAGTCCGGCCGTGGCCGGCTTCAGCCTGCGAGCGCTCCTGGAGTCACGGCGCGGCGTGGATCTCGACCTGTGGGCGCGGACGATCAACCCGCAGTTCGTGCGCGTCCTGCGCACGATCGACTTCGACCGCACGTGGGCGCGGGCCGAGGGCGCGTACCTCTGGGACGAGGACGGCCACCGCTACCTCGACATGCTCGGCGGCTTCGGGATGTACAACGTGGGGCGGAACAACCCGCGCGTGCGGGCGGCGCTCGGCGAGGCGCTCGAGCTGGAGACGCCGGGGATGCTGGCGATGGGCGTGACGGCGCTGCCGGCGCTGCTCGCGGAGGCGCTGCTGGCGCGGGTGCCGGAGCGGCTCGAGCGCTGCCTGTTCACGAGCTCGGGCACCGAGGCGGTCGAGGCGGCGCTGAAGCTCGGGCGCGCGGCGACCGGGCGGGCGCGGGTGATCTCGACCGACCACGCCTTCCACGGGCTCACGCTCGGCTCGCTGTCGGCGAACGGGAACCCGGAGTTCACGGAGCGGTTCGGGCCGTTGCTGCCGGGGTTCGAGCGCGTGCCGTTCGGGGATCTGGCGGCGCTCGAGGCCGAGCTGCGGCGCGAGGACGTGGCCGTGTTCATCGTCGAGCCGGTGCAGGGGAAGGGCGTGAATCTTCCGCCGGCGGGCTATCTCGAGGGCGCGCAGGAGCTCTGCCGCCGCTACGGGACGCTCTTCTGCGTGGACGAGGTGCAGACGGGGTTCGGGCGCACGGGGCGGATGTTCGCGTTCGAGCACTGGGGGCTCGAGCCGGATCTCGTGCCGGTGGCGAAGTCGCTCTCGGGCGGGTACGTGCCGGTGGGCGCGCTGCTGATGTCGCGCGCGGTTCACGAGGCGGTGTACGACTCGATGGAGAACGCGGTCGCGCACGGGTCGACGTTCGCGCCGAACGAGCTGGCGATGGCGGCGGGGCTCGCGACGCTGCACGAGCTCGACGAGGAGGGCCTCGTCGAGCGGACGGCGCGGCTCGGGGAGCGGCTGCTCGAGCTGACGCGGCCGCTCGTCGAGGAGTTCGAGGTGGTGCGGGAGGTGCGCGGGCTGGGGCTGATCTGGGCGATCGAGTTCGGGGAGCCGGAGTCCGGTCGGAGGTCGTGGCGGATGATCGAGAAGATGCAGCCGGGGCTGTTCGCGCAGCTCGTGGTCGGGCCGCTCTTCTCGCGGCACCGGATCCTCACCCAGGTGGCGGGACACCGGATGGCGGTGCTGAAGGTGCTGCCGCCGTTGGTGGTCTCCGAGGCGGATGTGGAGGAGTTCGCCGAGGCGCTGCGGGCGACGGTGAAGCGGGCACAGCGGATGCCGGCGTCGCTGACGCGCTTCGCGCTGACGGCCGCGGGCGGGATCCGCGGCTAGTAGCTCTCGCTGCGTAGCTCTCGGGGGCGGCTCTCGCGGCGCGGCTCTCCGGGCGCGGCTCTCGCGGCGCGGCTCGCGCCCAGGCGACTCAACGGCTCGTCCCCACCCCTCGTGCGTCGGCATGCCGACGCACCACCACGGGGAGGTCACGTTCGACGAACTTCCGCAACCGCACGATCGCGATCTCGCGGGTACCGCCCATGCATCCCAGAACGCGGCCGGCGTCGACGAACGAGAAGGTTTCGGCAAGGCCGATAGTCGTGGCGTAGCTGCTCCACGGCCACTCTTCAGGTCGGTCGACGAGGCCGGCCTCGATCGGATTGAGCATTACGTAGCGATAGACGCCGAGGAGATCCGCGTCGTCCTCGATCCGGCGCAGGCCGTACGGCGCTCCGAAGATCCGGCCGCGCCGCCGGTGTCGAGCGTTGAAGCCGACCGCGTAGCGGAAGTTGAGCTCTTGCATTCCCGCGGCGAGGACTCCGTCCTCGACCCCGAGGATCAGGTGCACATGCGTTGTCATGACGCAGGCGCCGAGGCACTCCCAGCCGAGTGTCGCCGTCGTCCGGGCGAGCTGGGCGCAGTAGTTCGTGCGATCGATGTCGTCGCGGTAGAGCTCGAGCCCCCAGACGGAGTGACATGTGACGTGGAAGAGGCCTGGCTTGGTGTCGCGTCTTCGGGTCATGCGACAAGGGTGCTGGCCCGAGTCCGGCGGCGCTAGTGTCCCTAGCAGAGTTGACACACACCCGTGACGGTGCGTCGGCATGCCGACGCACCGGGGTTGGCTCCGCCGGGACTCCCGCCCGAATGGGGCACGTTCGGCTCAGCGCGGCTTGCAGACCGGCTGGGGGCCCCGGCCGGCGGCGGAGCCGGACGGGTAGCTGGCGGTGCAGGTGCGCTTGCCGTCGGAGGCGGTGACGCTGATCGTTCCCGCCTGGAACTCCGTGTTCGGGCAGGTGCCGGGATGCGGGAAGCTCCAGATCGCGGACGCGCCCTTCGCGACGAAGGTGCCGCACGGGTTCGTGTTGTGCCACCGGTAGGTCAGTCGGCCGCCCGCCGGGTTGGTCGCGCTCACGCGGTAGGTCGTGTACCGGACGGTGACGGGCTTGAGCGTCAGGCAGCCGAACCCGCAGGAGGTCTTCTGCTTGGGTGGCGGGCGCTTCGTGAAGACCGCGCTGATCGGCGTCACCGTCGGGGGCTCGCCAGCGGCGGCCGGCGGTTCCGTGGCCGCCGGTGCAACGGCCGCCGCGGTCGTCGTCGGCGCGGCGGCTGCGGCGGACGCCTGCGTCTTGCTCCCCCCGCCGAGCGCGACGGCGAGCACGACGCCGAGCGCCGCCACCCCGATCACGCCGCCGGCCACGACGGTCTTCGTCCCGCCGGGCACCCGCGGCTTCGCCGCGGCCGGCGACTCGGCCGGGGTCCACGCCGAAGGGTCGCCGGGGCCGATCTCGACGATCGGCTGCAGGTCCGGCACGACCGGGCCGACGGTGCGGAGAAGGTCGAGCCGCCGCCGCGCCTCGGCCAGCGCACGCTCGAGCTGCGCGACCTGACCTTCGTCCTCGTTGACGGCTCGGAGCTGCCCCTGCGTCACGTCTCGCTGCGGCGCCAGGGAGTGCGGGTGAGGCGTTCCGTCGGCGTCGAAGGTGATGCTGCCCCCGGTGTCGTACGGGACGAAATCGTCGGCGCTCGGCGTCGCCGCCTCCTGCTCGAGCACATCCTGGTCCTGTGAGAGCTGCCACTGCGCCGACTCGAGCTGCCGCTCGAGCTCCTGCACCTGCTGCTCGAGATCGGCGATCTCCTGCGCGTTTTCGCTCTGCTCCGCCTGCGCCCGGCCGTCCTCGCGGATCTGGTCGAGGACGCTGTCGCCGGGTTCCACCGTCGCGGCCGGCTGCGCGGGCGGGTCGGGCTCGCCGGTCCCGGAGAGGTCGGTCACGACGACCGGCTGCAGGTCGCCGACCACGCTCTCGACGCCGGGGTCGCCGTCCGCCGCGTCCGCTCCCGACTGCTCGAGTGCCCGTTCGAGCGAGCGCACGCGCTGCTCGAGCTCCTGCAGCTCGCGCAGCGTTCCCTCGGGGACGCCCGTCTCGCCGGCGGCCTGCGTCTCGAAGCCGTCCCCCTGCTCGAGCTTGGCCTTCGCGACGTGGGCCCTCAGCTCCCGGAGCCGGTGCCGCGCCTCCTCCAGGTGGGTCTCCAGCCTCTCCTGCGCCTGCTGTCGTGCCGCTGCATCCGGACGCGGTGTCCCGTCGGCCACCGACCCTCCCTTGATCGGACTCCGATGTGGAGTTCGACACTAACAACCCTCCCGGGCGCTCTCAAGGGCAGGCGGCGGCGAAGATCTCGAGCGCGCGATCGATCTGCGCGTCCGTCATCACGAGCGGCGGCGACCCGTCACGCACGCGCCAACCAGCGAGGAAACGCGCAGCGTTTCCGAACTCAGAGCTCGCCGCCGCCGTGGCGGGAGGCGATGCATTCCTGCGCCCACGCCTCCGCGGCCGTGACCACCCGCGCGCAGAGGGCGTCCGGGTCGTCGCCCGCATTCTCGCGCGAGATCTCGATCACCACCTGGTGAAGCGCCGCCTCGACGGCGGCGCCGAACTCGTGCCGCTCCTCGGAGACGATCGAGAACGACGGCACCGAGTCGTGCAGCGCGTGCGCGAGGTCGTCGATCTCCGCCGGGGTCGCGTGGCGGCCCGCGAAGACGCCGAAGTTGACGCGAATCTCGAGCGCGGGGTCGTCGTGGTCGCGCATGCGGAAAGCGATTGCGGGCTCGGGCATCGGCGTCAGCATCGCACGGGATCGTCCCCGCGCGGCACGGGAACCTAACGCTCTCTCGGTTCCCAGCGGAACTTCGTCACGGCGACGACGAGCCCGCCGACACCCCAGGCCCCGAGCACGGCGAGCGCCTGCGGCTGCGTCCAGATCTCCTGCCCGTGCAGGTAGATCGCGTTCACGAGGTCGACGAAGTACTTCAGCGGCAGCACGTCGCCGACCGCGCGCAGGAACGCCGGGAAGTGGCGCGTCGGCCCGAACGACCCGGTGAGGAACGCCATCGGCAGCAGGATGAAGTTCACGACCGCGGACGAGCCCTCGCCGGAGCGGATCAGCGAGGCCGTGGCGACTCCGAGCGCCGCGAAGACCGCCGAGCCGACCACGACCGCGGCCGCCAGCGACGCGACCGCCGACGGGAACGGCGTCCCATACAGCACCCGCCCGAGCAGGAACAGCGCCACCGTCTGGAGCGCGAACACGACCAGCGTCGAGACGAGCAGGGCCGCGACGTAGGTCGCAGCCGGCAACGGCGTCGCGCGCAGCCGCTTGAGGATCGCGTTCTCCCGCCGCAGCACCAGCTGGATCGCCAGCCCGGCGAACGCGGTGTTCGCGCAGCCGTACGCCATCAGGCCGGCGAGCAGCGCGTGCGACGCGGGCACGCCGTAGATCTTCCCGCTGTACACCGACCCGAGCAGCAGGAAGAGCAGCAGCGGGAACAGGAAGATGAAGAGCGCCGCCTCCTTGCTCCGCCAGAAGACGAGCTGCTCCGCGCGCAGCTGATGCCCGAACAGCCGCAGCCGCGGCCGCGACGGACGCGCTCCGGCGACGACCGCTTCGGCGCTCACGTCGCGACCTCCTCCTCCGCCTCGTCCGTGAGCGCGAGGTAGACCTCCTCGAGCGTCGGCCGCCGCACCTCGAGCCCCTCCAGCTCCTCGCCGCGCCCGACCGCCTCCGCCGTCAGACCCGCCAGCACCCGCGTCGGCTCGTCCGTCCGCACGACCACGAGCTCGCCGTCCACCCGGTAGCGGATCTCGGTCTGCAGCTCGCGCGTCGTCAGCTCGTCGGGCGTGCCGATGCGGACGATCAGCCCTTCGCGCAGGACGGCGACGCGGTCGGCGAGCTGCTCGGCCTCGTCGAGGTAGTGGGTCGTCAGCAGCACCGTCTTCCCGAGCGAGCGCAGGGAGCGGATCATCTCCCACGCCGCCCTGCGCGCCTGCGGGTCGAAGCCGGTCGTCGGCTCGTCGAGGAAGACGAGCTCGGGGTCGCCGACGAGCGCGAGGCCCAGGTCGAGGCGCCGCTTCTGCCCGCCGGAGAGCGTCTTCACCCGCGCGTCCGCCTTGGCCTGGAGGCCGACGAGCGCGATCACCTCCTCGATGTCGCGGGGGCGGCGGTAGTACCCGGCGAAGATCCGGTGCGTCTCGCGGACGCTCAGGTTCGGCCAGAGCACCGACTGCTGGAGGACGACGCCGATGCGCTCGCGGAAGTCGGCGCCGGGCCGCTCGGGGTCGTGCCCGAGCACCGACACCTCGCCGGCGTCGCGCGGCCGGTAGCCCTCGAGGATCTCGACCGTCGTCGTCTTGCCGGCGCCGTTGGGGCCGAGCAGCCCGAACACCTCTCCCACCTCGATCTCGAAGTCGATGCCGCGGACGGCCTCCAGGCTGCCGTACGCCTTGCGCAGCCCCCGGACCGAGATCGCGCTCATGCGCGTCCCTCGTCGCCGCCGGCCCGCTCCACCTCGACGACTGCGAAGCCGCAGGGCGGGAAGGCGGGCGCCGGCCCGCCTGTGAGCGCGGCCACGGCGCGGCCGCAGTCCGGCTGGTGGCCCACGAGCAGGACGGTCTCGCCGCGCCCGCGGGCCGCGTCGCGCAGATCGGCCGGTGCGGCCCCGGGCGCGAGCCGGCGGTCGGTCTGCGGCTCGCCGAGGGCGAGTGCGGCGGCGGTCTCGCGGGCGCGCAGGAGCGGGCTCGTGACCACGGCGTCGGGGAGAAGCCGCTCCCGGCGCAGCCGTCGCCCGAGCGTGCGCGCCTGCTCGCGCCCGCTCGGCGTCAGCGGGCGCAGCTCGTCGGGGTTCCCCGGCGCAGCCTCGGCGTGTCGGACGATCAGGAGGCGCATCCCGGCCTCAGGATAGACACCCGTCCCGATGCGGCCAGGAGGGTACGGTTCCCGCGTGGCCAGGCCGAATGTTGCCGGCGCGGCGACGGCTGCGGCGGCGTTCGCGGCCACGACCGGGCTGGCGTTCGACGGGGGCGGGTTCCCGCCGGTCTCCTGGGATCGCTGGCTCGTCATCTTCGCGGCGCTCGCCCTGATCGTGCTGCTGCTCGCGGGCGCGGAGGCTCCGGGACGGCCGGCGGCGGCGCTCCTCGCGGCGCTCGGGCTCCTCACGGCGTGGGCCGCGGCCTCCTGGCTCTGGTCGGACTCGCCGCCCGCCGCCCCGGAGGAGGCGCAGCGGATCGCGCTGTATCTCGCCGCCGCGGCGGCCGTCGTCGTCGCGGGTCGCCGGGCGCCGCTCGGCGCGGTCGCCGGCGGGATCGCGGCGGGAGTCGCCCCCGTGGCCGGTTGGAACCTCGCGCTCCGGCTCGCGCCGGACTGGACCGGACGTGCGCCGCAGCGGACCGACATCGGCTCGCTCGCCGACCCCGTCGGCTATGCGAACGCGCTCGGGCTGCTCCTCGTCCTCGGCATGCTGCTCGCGCTCGGGGTCGCGGCGGCGACCGGCTCTCCGGCCCTCCGCGCCGCCGCCGCCGTGCTGCTCGTGCCGTACGCCGCCGACGTCGCCCTCCAGGAGAGCAGCGGCGCGTTCGCGGCGCTCGCGGCGGGCGTCGCCGCGCTCGTGCTCGCCGACCGGCGCGGGCTCGCCGCCGTGGGCCGGTCGCTCCTCCTGCTCGTGCTGCCGCTCGGCGCCGCCGCGGGCGTCGCCCTGAGCCGGGGGGTCGTCTCGCCGCCGCCCGAGGACCTGACCTCGGCGGCGCACCCCGGTCACCGGCTCCTGCTCATGCTCGTCCTCCTGGCCTCCGCCCAGCTCGTCGCGGCGCGGTTCGTCCTGCCCCGGCTGCGTGCGGCCGGACCGTTGCTGCCCGGGCGGGCGGCGGTGGCCGCTGCCGTCGTCCTCGCGCTCGCGGCCGCCGCGGCGGCACCCTTCGCCCTCCGCGGCCACGACCGAGGGGCCTACTGGCGCGCTGCGACGCACGAGATCGCGGCGAACCCGCTGCTCGGGTCGGGCGCCGGCACGTACGTCGACTGGTGGCTGCGGACGCGCACGACCGACCTCTCCACGCGGGAGGCGCACTCGCTCTACCTCGAGACGCTCGCCGAGCTGGGCCCGCTCGGACTGCTGGCGCTGCTGGCCGCGCTCGGAGTGCCCCTGGCGGCGGCGCTGCGCCTGCGCCGCACCGCCTGGGGCCCGCCGCTGCTGGCCGTTCTCGTCGCCTACGACGTGCACGCGGCGGCCGACTTCGACTGGGAGCTCGGGGCCGCGACGGTTCCCGCCGTGCTGGTGGGGGCGGTCGCCGCAGTCCACGCAGCGGCGCCGCATGCCGCGGCGAGGGCGCGGTCGTGGCCACGGCTGGCCGCGGTCGTCGGGCTGACGGGGCTCACGGCGGCCGGGATCCTGGCGCTCGCCGGGAACGCACGGCTCGCCTCGGCGCGCGACGCGGAGGCGGTCGGCGCCTACGACGCGACGATCCGGTACGCGACGCGCGCGCTCCGCTACGCGCCCTGGTCGGCGGACGCGTGGTCGGCGATCGGCGAGGCGCGGCTCGCGCAGGGCGACCATGCCGGGGCTCGGGAGGCGTTTCGCTCCGCGGTCCGGCTCGACCCGAACGACTGGCAGGCCTGGCTCGAGCTGGCGCAGGCGAGCACGGGCGAGGCGCGCCGCTCCGCCGAGGCGGAGGCGGCGCGCCTCAATCCGCTCGGGCCCGGCCCCTAGCCGGCGGTCGTGATCTGGACCAGCCGCCGCGTCGAGGTGCCGGCGAGCACGTCCTGACCCTGCACGCGGGCGCGCACGAAGACCACGAGCGCGTGGCCGCGGCGGATCGGCATCTTCCGCGTGGGCGTGATCGTGATCGTCGCCCAGCCGTTCTGGTCGGTGCTGACCTCGGTGCCTCTCGTCACCCACGAATACGGCAGGCCGAGCGCGTAGACGAGCGCGCCGCGGACGACGTTGCCCCGGGTGTCGGAGACGTGGAAGCGGGCCAGGAACGAGGCTCGCGTCTGGAGCCGTGTCGGCTGGAACGCCACACCGTCGATCACGAGGCGATTCGGGAGCGCGATGCTCGCGGCCGCGACCGACAGCTTGCCGTTCGGCAGCTTGATGGCGCCGGAGGGGGCGCCGCCGCCGCCGACGGCGGTGGTGTTGTTCGACGCGTGAGACGACGAGCCGGTCGGGTTCGTCGCGGTCACGATCACGCGCAGCGTCGAGCCCGCGTCGGTGGCCTGGATCGTGTACGTCTGCTGCGTCGCTCCCGCGAGGTCGACGCATGCCGCGCCCCCGGAGTTGCAGCGCTGCCACTGGAAGGCGAACGTGATCGGCGCCGTGCCCGTCCAGGTGCCGGTCGCCGCCGTGAGCGTCTGGCCGACGGCAGGAGTGCCCGTGACGGTGGGCTCGTGGGTGAGCGCGGGGCCACCCGTCGGCGAGCCGGGGACGGCCGCCGTGTTGTTCGACGTCGCCGTACTCGATCCGCTCGAGTTCGTCGCTGTGACGGCGATGCGGAGGGTGGAGCCGGCGTCGGCCGCCTGGATGACGTAGGACTGGCCGATCGCGCCCCCGATGTTCGCGCAGGCGCTGCCGACCGAGTTGCAGCGCTCCCACTGGTAGGAGAAGGTGATCGCGGTCGGGCTCGTCCAGCTACCGGGATTGGCCGTGAGCGTCTGGCCGACCTGGATGCTCCCCGTGATCGTCGGCTCTGAGACGCGCTGCGGCGCGTAGTCGGCCTCAGCCGCAGAGCCCTGGGCGAACCCTGCGCCCGAGAACGCCGTCAGGGCGGCGACGAGCGCCGCGAGCGTTGCGGCGGCCGCAAGCAGCCGCGGCAGGATACGTCCACTCATTGTTCCCCCGTTCAATCGGATTGCGAATAGATCGTGCCCGACGACTCGGACGGGGGGCGGATCTTTTACCGACCCCTTACAGCACGAGGAGGGCGGGTCGCGGTGCGCGCCCGCCCTCTCGTGCCGTTTGTTGCTAGCCGGTGATCTGTACGAGCCTGCGGCTGGAGGCGCCGGCGAGAACGTCCTGACCCTCGACCCGGGCACGCACGAAGATGACGAGGGCGTGGCCGCGGCCGGTCGGCATCTTGACGGACGGCGTGACCGTCAGCGTCGCCCAGCCGTCGGTGCCGGTCCGGACCTCGGTTCCGCTCTGCACCCAGGCATAGGGCAGGCCGAGCGCGTACACGAGCGCGTCGCGGACGACGTAGCCACGCGTGTCCGAGACGTGGAACTGCGCGACGACCGGCGAGCGCCCGTGGAGCTGCGTCGGCTGGAACTTGACGCCGTCGATCACGAGCCGCTGCGGCAGCGTGATGGACGAGGCCGGGACGGACGTCCTCCCGTCAGGGAGCTTGATCGCGCCCTGCGGCCCTGCCTGGGCGATGACGGCGGTCTGCGCCGACGTTGCCGACGTCTGGCCGCTCGAGTTGTGGGCGGTGACGCCGACGCGCAGGGTCGAGCCCACGTCGCCGGACGGCACGACGTAGGTGGACGCGGTTGCGCCGTTGATCGCCGCGCACGCGTTCCCGTTGGCATCGCACTTCAGCCACTGGTACGAGTACGTCAGTGAGGACTGGCTGTTCCACGTGCCGGTGGTGGCGGTCAGCGTCGAGCCGTCGGTCGCCGACCCGTTGATCGCCGGCGGTGCGGTGTTCTGCGGCGCGTAGTCCGCCTGCGCCGCCGAGCCCTGGGCGAAGCCGCTGCCCGCGAAGAGCGTCAGCGCCGCGACCAGCGCCGTCAGGGTGGCGGCCGCCGCGAGCAGCCGGGAGAGAAGTCTCCGTGTCATTGGGGGCCTCCGTGATGTGAGTGTCGCTGTATGGCTGCCCGCCGCGTCGCTTTCAAACCACCGCTTCGGATTGCCGGTTCTACATCCCCGGCCGACGCCGGTGTCCATGGGGCGGCATGGAGGGCCGAGACGGCGTCCTTCCCCGGGTAGAGTCGCGCCGTGCCTCGCTTCCGCTACGTCGTCGTCGACGTCTTCACGGACACGCCGCTCGCCGGGAACCAGCTCGCCGTGTTCACGGACGCGCGCGAGATTCCCGAGGAGATGCTCCTTGCGCTTGCACGCGAGACGAACTACAGCGAGACGACCTTCGTCTACCCGGCGACCGCGGAGGGGCACGTGCGCATGCGGATCTTCACGCCCGCCGGCGAGGTGCCCTTCGCGGGGCATCCGACGCTCGGGACGGCGTTCGTGCTCGCGGCGCCGCTCCAGCTCATCGAGATCCGGATCGAGACCGCACGGGGCGTCGTTCCGGTGCGGCTCGAGCGGGAGGGCGCGCGCATCGTCTTCGGGCGGATGCAGCAGCCGCTGCCGGAGATCGAGCCATTCCCGCGCGCCGACGAACTGCTCGCGGCGCTCGGGGTCGCGCCTCGGAGCTGCCGGTCGAGCTGTACGACAACGGGATCCGCCACGTGTACGTCGCCCTCGGCTCCGAGGAGGAGGTTGCTGCGCTCCGTCCCGACCGCTCGCGCCTGCTCGAGCTGGGCGGGATCGGGGTCAACTGCTTCGCCGGCGCGGGCTCGCGCTGGAAGACGCGCATGTTCGCGCCTGGGCACGGCGTCGACGAGGATCCGGCCACCGGCTCGGCCGCCGGGCCGCTCGCGCTCCACCTCGCCCGGCACGGGCGGATCGGCTTCGGGGCGGAGATCGAGATCGCGCAGGGCGCCGAGATCGCGCGGCCGTCCACGCTGTACGCGCGGGTGGAGGGGAGCGCGGACGCGGTCGAGCGGATCGAGGTCGGCGGCTCCGCGGTCGTGGTGGCGCGCGGCGAATTCCGCGTCTGACGCGCGGCGTCTCGGTCGTCGGCGGCTCGTGCACGGGCAAGACGACGCTCGCGCGGCAGCCGGCGGAGCGGCTCGGCCGCCGAGGCGCTGCAGGAGCGGGTGCAGGCGGCGCTGGCCGCCGCGCGGGACGGCTGGGTCGTGGACGGGAACTACCACGGCAAGATCGGGACGTTCGTGCTCGCGCAGGCGGATGCGGTGGTGCGGCTCGACCCGCCGTACGCGACCGCGATCTGGCGCGTGCTGCGACGCACGGCGAGGCGGGTCGTGATGCGCGAGGGGCTCTGGAACGGCACCGCGAGTCGTTGTGGAACGCCCTCCTCTCACCGCGCGCGTCGATCGTCTGGTGGGTGCTGCCGACGCACCGCCGGTACCGGCAGACGTTGCCGGAGCGGTTCGCCGGCGTCGCCGGCGTCGCCGACGTGCCGGTCGTCCACCTCCGCTCTCCCCGCGCCGCGCGGCGCTGGCTCGACTCGGTCGAAGCCGGCCCGCCCCGCTGAGCGGACGCGTCCCGTTCCGACAGCTTTCGCCGAGCGCCCAGCGCCGACTTTTCCACAGGCTGGTGCCAGGCACCGGGACGTGTCCTCGCGAGACGCCTGTCCCGAAGAGACACCTGGCGTTCGTTGTCAAGATGCGCAACACTCGATTACATGGCGAGACCACACAGAGACCCGGGCCCGGGCTTCTTCCACGCCGGCGTCAGCGCGGCCGGGCCGGTCAACTACTTCCGCGACGAGATCGACCACTCGACGTGGACGCGGCTCTTCGTCGCGACGATCGACCGCTACGGCTGGGAGTGCCTTGCGTGTTGCGAGATGTCCACGGCACTGGCACGCTCTCTTCCACGTGCCCGATCGGTCGCTCTCCGCTGGCATGCACTTCCTCAACGGCCGCTATTCCAGGGCGTTCAACGCCCGTCACGGCCGCGTCGGCTACTTCGTGCGCGACCGCTTCTGGTCGCGCCGCAAGTCGAGCGACGCGGAGCTGCTCACGTCCTACCGGTACGTGGTGAACAACCCTGTCGACGCGGGCTGCGTCAAACGAGCGGAGGACTGGTTCTGGAGCAGCTACGCGACGACGATCGGCGCGTCGCAGGCCTTCGACTTCGTCGACGCGACGCGGATCCTCGAGCTCTTCTCGACCCACGTCGACGTGGCGATCAAGAGGCTCCGCCGCTTCGTCATCCACGGCTGATCGGCCGTGGCTGCGAGGGACGGGTCGTCTCTTCTGGCCATGTCCGGGTGCCTGGCACCCGACTTGGGGGTGCCGCGCGCGTCAGACGAGCCACGCGAGCGCGGAGATGTCCGGCAGCTCGAAGGGCAACGAGTGCCAGAAGATGCCGCCGTTGGAGGAGACGTAGAGACGGTTCCGGGCGGCGTAGAGCATGCGGTCGGGGTCATCGTCCGCGATCGCCACCGCGAAGCCCGGCGGGAGGCCGCCGCCCGCCTCGCGCCACGTCGCGCCGCCGTCGTTCGAGATCGCGAGCGGCGGGCGGCGATCCACCACGGCGACCACCGTCGCGCCGACCGCAGCCGCCGCCACGACGCGCGGCAGCTCCAGCGGCGGCCGCGGCGTCTCGGGAACCTCCGTCCCCTCGCCGAGGATCGCCTCCGCCTCGACGTCGACGAGCAGCACGCCCTTCGCCGTGCCGACCGCGGCGATCACCCGACGCTCCCGGACAGCAGCGCCGCCACCACCGCGGTCGCACGCCGCGCCGCCGAGCCCGGCGCGTGCCCGTCCGCGCGCGCCGCGAGGTAGGCGGCCGAGAACGCGTCGCCGGCACCGGTCGGGTCGGCGTCCACGGGGCGCGCCGGCACGCGCTCGGCCCGGCCGCGCGCGAGCACGAGCGCGCCGCGCAGGCCGAAGGTGACGACGACCTCGGGCACGCCGAGCGCCGCGAGCTCCTCGAGGTCGGCGTCGCCGACGATCGCGCGCGCCTCCTCCTCGGCCAGCTTCAGGACGGCCACGTGCCGGAGCAGTCCGCGGTCGAAGTCGTCGTCGAGCTCGAGCGGGCCCGTCGCGCGGCGGCGAACGAGACCCTGCCCGTCGAGGAGCAGCCGCCGCCCGCGCGCGAGCCGCTCGAGCGTCTCCGCCGGGAAGTCGCCGCGCAGCAGCGGCGCCACCTGCAGCCACTCGACGCGCCGCAGCAGCTGCGCCGCCGGCTCGTCCGGCGCCCACGGCTCGCCGACCGCGTCCACCCGCATCGTCCGCGCCCCTCGGCGTCGTAGGAAAACGAGAAGCGCGTCGTCTCGCCGCCGGACACGAATGCGGCGGGCAGCCCGAGTGTCGCGAGCCTGCGCTGGAACTCCGGCCGCTCCGGCTCGCCGCACTTCGCGAAAACGAGCGCCGGGTGCCGGAGTGCGTGCAGCGCGCGCCCCGCGTGCCAGGGCCCGCCGCCGATCTGCGGCGCGCCGCCGCCGACGACGTCCGCAGAGAGCGGTCCCAATCAGGCCGAGTGGGCGCATCGGCCGTGTACGCTAGGCGAACCGGGGTGCCGGGCAGGGGCGGGCTGAGATCACACCCGTCGAACCTGATCCGGCTAGTACCGGCGAAGGGAGGGAGGATGAGACGATCGGACGCCGAACTGGGGCATCGACGCCCGTGCCGGAGCGGCTGCGACCTCGGGCGCGCTGACAACACATGCTCTGGGGGAGCCTGGGCTGAGCCTGCTCGTGATCGTCGCGGGCGCGGTGCTCGTCCCGGCGCTCTCGCTGCGCGACGCGCTGCTCGCGATCCTCGTCGCGGCGTGTTCGGAAACGTCCTGCTCGGGCTCGCCGCCGCTGTCGGCGCCGACGCGCGCGTGCCGGCGATGGTGCTGATGCGCGCGCCGCTCGGGCGCGCGGCTCCTGGGCGCCGACCGCGCTGAACGTCCTCCAGAACCTCGGCTGGACGATCTTCGAGGTGATCGTCATCGCGACCGCCGCGCCGCGCTCTCCAGCGCGTGTTCGGCTTCCGCGCGCTCTGGGCTCTGGAAGCTGCGTTCGGCGGCCGTCGGCGACCGTGCTGGCGCTCGCTCGGGCCGATCGGCTTCGTCGCCGCTGCGTCCGCAGGTTCGCGCGTCTGGGTCGTGCTCGCCTCGCTCGGGTACCTGACCTGGTGGGCGATCGACGGGCGCGACCTGGCCGCGTCTGGTACGGCGCAGGGCAAGGGCGGATTCCCGAGCTTCTGGCAGGGCGTCGACCTGATGGTCGCGAGCCGTGTCTCGTGGCTGCCGCTCGTCGCCGACTACTCGCGCTTCTCGCGCGGCAGGGCCGGCGCCTTCTGGGGCACGACCCTCGGCTACCTCGTGCCGAACGTCTGGCTGTACGCGCTCGGTGCGATCCTGCTTCTCTCGCGCGGGCTCGCCGACGCGCCCTCGGTGCTCACGGCGGTCGCCGCCGGCGGCGCCGGCGCCGCGGTCGCGCTGCTCGCGCTCGGCGTGGACGAGACGAAGGAGCCGTTCGCGAACGTCTACTCGGCGGCGGTCTCGCTCCAGAACGTCTTCCCCCGCGCGTCGCAGCGGCTGCTGATCCTCCTCGTCGCCGCGGTCTCGACCGCCGGCGCCTTCGTGATCGACCTCGTCCGGTACGCGAACTTCCTGCTCCTGCTGGGTCCTTCTTCGTGCCGCTCTTCGGCGTGCTTCTCGCCGACTGGCTGCTCGCCGGCGCGCGCTACTCCGAGCGGGACGTCTTCGGCGCTCCCGCGGCGCGGCCGGCGCAGATCGCTGCGTGGCTCGTCGGCTTCGGCCTCTACCAGTGGCTCTCGCCGGTCGGCCCGTCCTGGTGGACGAGCGTCGTCGAGCACACGCACCCCGGCCAGGGAGCGATCGGCGGCTCGCTCCCGAGCTTCGCCGCCTCGTTCCTGCTCGCGCTGCTGCTCGGGCTCGCGGCGCGGCCGGCGCGGCAGGCGGCGACCGCCGAGTAGCGCCGCGCGCCGGCTCGTAGGGGAACCAGGGGCTCCCCCACTTCGTCACGCATAGCCCTCGTCGTAGAAGCGACCCTCGTGGGCGATCGCCTGCTCGCGCGTCAGCCCCTGCACCGAGTGGGCTTCGCGCCGATCGCGTCGGCGAAGCGGGTGATCAGGTTGAAGCCCGCCGCGACCTCGACGGCGTCGCGGAGCGCCTCCCGCGACACACCGGCCGCGAGGACGCGCGCGACGCGTCCGGCCCCTCCGGCGCGAGCGTCATCGTCTCGAGGAAGCGCAGCGTCTCGCGCAGCCGCTCGTCGATCGGCGCGGTCTCGTAGTCCGCGAGCACCGCGTCGACGAGTGCCGGGTCACCGAAGGCGTACGACGCGACCGCGCCGTGGGCCTCCGTTCAGAACGGACACTGGTTCTGCGCCGAGACGAAGGCGGCGAACAGCTCCCGCTCGCGCCTCCGTCCACTCCGACGGCCCCTTCATCGACGTCCTGCAGCAGCTCCGAGAACGGGCGCGCCGAAGAGCTCCGGCCGGTAGCGGAGCGCGAGCGAGATGTCGGAGACGTAGCCGTCGCGCTCGCGCAACGCGGCGACCCGTGTCGCCGCCTCGCCGGTGTGTCCGTGCTCGAGGCAGCGAGCCTCATCCGACCGCCTCCAGCGCCGCGAGCGCCGCGCGGTCGAGCGAGGCGCCGAGCGCGGCCGCGAGCACGGCCTCGAGCACCGCGTCCTCGTCGAGCCCCGCCACGTCCGCGTCGACGATCCGGTAGGCGTGCCGGCGCACCTTGTCGAGCAGCGCCGCGAGCTCCGGCGGGTCGTCGCCGGCGCACGATCGCGCGCGCGCGACGTCCTCGCGCAGCGTCGCCGGGCGTTCGCGACGATCGCCCTCGGCGACGCGATCGCCAGCCGCGTCAGGTCCGCGAGCAGCCGGCGCAGGACGTACTGGAGGATCCCGCCGTGCCGAAGGTACTCGCGCTCGCGCGGCGTGTCGAGCCGGACGCGGGCGCGGAACTCCTTGCCGTCGGCGCGGACGGTCACCTCGCTCGCCTCGGCGTTGTCGATCCCGAGGATCGAGAACTCCTCGCGCCCGGTGAGCCCGAGCGACTCGCGGCTCTCGCCGGCCGGAACTGGAGCGGCAGCACGCCCATCATCAGCAGGTTCGAGCGGTGGATCCGCTCGTACGACTCGGCGATCACCGCGCGCACGCCGAGCAGGTTCGGCCCCTTCGCCGCCCAGTCGCGCGACGAGCCCGAGCCGTACTCCTTGCCCGCGAGCACGATCGTCGGCACGCCCTCGGCGCGGTAGCGCATCGCGACGTCGAAGATCGAGCCCTCCTCGCCGTCCGGGCAGGTGCACCGTCCAGGTGCCCTCGCTGCCGGGGACGAGCTGGTTGCGCAGGCGGACGTTCGCGAACGTGCCGCGCATCATCACCTCGTGGTTGCCGCGCCGCGACCCGTACGAGTTGAACTCGCGCCGCTCGACGCCGTGCTCCGATCAGGTACTGGCCGGCGGGCGAGTCCGGCCGGATCGAGCCGGCGGGCGAGATGTGGTCGGTCGTGACGGAGTCGCCGAGCAGGACGAGGCAGCGCGCGCCCTCGATGTCCCCGACCGTGCCGGGCTCGCGCGGCATGCCCTCGAAGTACGGAGGCAGCCGCACGTAGGTCGAGTCGGGGTCCCAGTCGTAGAGGTCGCCCTCGGGCGTCTCGCAGGGCGCGCCAGCGCTCGTCGCCGGTGAAGACGTCCGCGTAGGTGCGCGTCGAACATCTCGCCGCGGACCGACTCGCCGATCACGCGGTCGATCTCCTCGCGCGCTCGGCCAGATGTCGCGCAGGTAGACGTCGTTCGCCGTCGCCGGTCCTGCCCGAGCGGCTCGTCGATCAGGTCGACGTCCATCCGGCCGGCGAGCGCGTAGGCGACGACGAGCGGCGGCGAGGCGAGGTAGTTCGCCTTGACCTCGGCGTGGATGCGCGCCTCGAAGTTGCGGTTGCCGGAGAGCACGGCGCAGACGACGAGCTCGCCCTCCGCGATCGCCGCGCCGATCGCCTCCGGCAGCGGGCCGGAGTTGCCGATGCAGGTCGTGCAGCCGTAGCCGACGGTGTTGAAGCCGAGCTCGTCGAGGTAGCGGTCGAGGCCGGAGCGGCGGTAGTACTCGGTGACGACCTTCGAGCCCGGCGCGAGCGACGACTTGACCCACGGGCTGCGCGTCAGCCCGCGCTCGACCGCGTTGCGGCGCGAGCAGGCCGGCGCCGATCATCACCGACGGGTTCGAGGTGTTCGTGCAGGAGGTGATCGCCGCGATCACGACCGAGCCGTGCTCGAGCGCGTAGTCCTCGCCGGCCACCGGCACCCGCCGCTTCGCGGCCATCGCCGTGTGCGACGACGGCGGCGCCGGCTCCGGCTCGGGCTCGCCGCCGGCTGCTGCTCGGTCGTCGGGTCGCTCGCCGGGAACGTCTCCGCGACCGCCTCGTCGTCGGTGCCGTTCGTCGTAGCGCGACGCCGAAGGTGTCGAGCGTCTCGACGAACGCGTCCTTCGCCCGCGCGAGCGGCACGCGGTCCTGCGGGCGGCGCGGCCCCGCGATGCGACGGCTCGACGTCGCCGAGGTCGAGCTCGACGACCTGCGAGTACGTCGGGTGCTCGTCGGGCTCGTGCCAGAGCATGTTCTCCTTGCAGTACGCCTCGACGAGCGCGACCCGCTCCGCGGGCGCGGCCCGTCAGCCGCAGGTACGTCGAGCGTCACGTCGTCGACCGGGAAGAAGCCGCACGTCGCGCCGTACTCGGGGCTCATGTTCCCGAGCGTCGCGCGGTCGGCGAGCGCGAGCGAGCCGACGCCGGGGCCGAAGTACTCGACGAACTTGCCGACGACGCCGGTGCGGCGCAGGATCTCGGTCACGGTCAGCACGAGGTCGGTCGCGGTCGCGCCCTCCGCGGAGCGCGCCCGTCAGCCGGAAGCCGACGACCTGCGGCACGAGCATCGAGAGCGCCTCGCCGAGCATCGCCGCCTCGGCCTCGATCCCGCCGACGCCCCAGCCGAGCACGCCGAGCCCGTTCACCATCGTCGTGTGCGAGTCGGTGCCGACGAGCGTGTCCGGGAACGCCGACGCCGTCGCGCGACTCGACGACGCGCGCGAGGTACTCGAGGTTCACCTGGTGGCAGATGCCGGTGTTCGGGCGGCACGACCTTGAAGTTGTCGAAGCGCGCTCTGGCCCCAGCGCAGGAACGCGTAGCGCTCGCGGTTCCGCTCGAACTCGAGCTCGACGTTCCGCCCGATCGCGAGCCGCGACGCGAACTCGTCCACCTGCACCGAGTGGTCGATCACGAGCTCGGCCGGGATGAGCGGGTTGATCGCGTTCGGGTCGCCGCCCTGCTCGCGCATCGCGTCGCGCATCGCGGCGAGGTCGACGATCGCCGGCACGCCGGTGAAGTCCTGGAGCAGCACGCGCGCCGGCATGAACGAGATCTCCTGCGACGGATCGGCGTCCGCGACCCAGCCGGCGACCGCCTCGACCTCCGCGTCGCTCCCGTTCCGGAGGACGTTCTCGAGCAGGATCCGCAGCGTGTACGGGAGGCGCGCGACGTCCCAGCGCGCCTGGAGGCGCGTCGAGCCGGAAGATCCGGTAGCTCGTGTCCCCGACGCGCAGCTGGGCGGGCTCGACCATGGCTCGATTCAAGCAGAACGCCGGTCGCCGCCGCCGCCGCGGCGCTCGGGCAGCAGTGCGCCCGCCACTTAACGGACGCTTAACCCGCGCTACGCGGGAAGTGCGCCGGGCTCCGATAGAAGAGCCGGTGTGGGCTCGCAGGCGCTTCGTCCTCTCGGGTTGCGCGCCGGCGCTCTGGTCGCCGCGGGCGCCGCGGGAGCAGGGATCGCGGTCGGCGTCGTCGTCCTGCTCGGCGGTCTCGTCCGCGACACGATGACGGTGCGCGAGGTCGTGAACGGGTCGCCGCCCGGTTCCGGGGACCCGTCGTTCGCGCGCGCCGCGCGGCCGCTCACCATCCAGGAGATCTACGTGCGCGCGGCGCCCGGCGTCGTGCAGGTGACGGCGGCAGGCGGCTCCGGCTCCGGGTTCGTGATCGACAAGGCCGGCCACGTCGTCACGAACGACCGCGTCGTCAAGGGCGCGACGAGCGCCGAGGTGAGCTTCTCGAACGACGAGCGCCTGCCCGCGCGCATCGTCGGCCGCGACCCGTCGACCGACCTCGCCGTGCTCCAGGTGCAGGCGCAGGCGCGGGCGCTGACGCCGCTGCCGCTCGGCGACCCCGGCTCCCTCCAGGTCGGGGACGCGGTGGTCGCGATCGGCAACCCGCTCGGCAAGGGCCGCTCCGTCACCGCGGGGATCGTCAGCGCTCTCCGGCGGCGTGCCCTCGCGGCGGACGGCGCGTCGATCGACCGCGCGATCGAGACGGACGCAACTCTCGGCAGCGGCGACACGGGCGGGCCGCTGCTCGACTCGGGCGGCCGCGTGGTCGGCGTGACCACCGAGGTTCGCGGCGCGGGCGGCGCCGCCTTCGCGATCCCCGTCGACACCGTCGAGAACGTCGCCGCGCAGCTGATCGCGCACGGGGTCGCCGCACACCCGTTCCTCGGCGTGGACGCCAGCGCGATCACCCCCTCGGTCGCGCGGCTCTTCCGGCTGCCCGTGCAGCACGGCCTGCTCGTCGGCTCCGTCTGCGGCGGCAGCGGAGCGGCTCTCGCCGGCCTGCGCGGCGCCGCGCAGGAGGTGACGCTCGCCGGCGACACGTGGCCGCTCGGCGGCGACATCATCGTCCAGGCGGACGGTGTCGCGGTGACGAGTGCCGCACAGCTCGACTCGCTCGTCCAGCAACGGCTGCCGGGCGACACGCTCCGGCTCGAGATCTACCGCGGCACGAAGGACATGACTCTGGAGGTGACGCTTGGGCGGCAGCCGCTCTCTCCCCGCTGCTGATCGCCCAGATGGGCCCCGGAACGAACGGGGCCTGCTCCCCGGCCGCAGGCCAGCGCGGCCGTAGGGAGCGTAGACGGGGGCCCCGACCGCCTGCCCGGGGCCCCCGTTTTCCAGTCCGAGTTTCTCCCCCTCGCACCGCTTCGCTCTTCTGCTCGGGGTGGCCGGGCTCGGGTTGCGGCCGCGGCTCGGGGCAGGGCGGCTCCGGCCGCGCCCGCGCATGCGGGGCGCCGTTCCCGCCGACCGCCGTCCGGCTGTGGCTAGCCTTGCCGCGTGGAGCCGCAGGAGGAGATCCGGCACGGGCGCATCGAGGTGCTCGAGTCCGAGGAGATCGAGGACGAGGAGCTCTGGCGCGAGGACGACGACGATCACTCCGGCTGGTTCTGCGTCCGCACCGACCCGTTCCCGTGCCCGGCGCCGGGCTGCTCGTTCGTCGCCGACTTCATGACCGCCGCGCACCTCGTGCTCGTGTGGGAGGAGCGTGACGACCCGAACCTCCTGCGGCACGCACAGCGCGCGAAGGAGGTCGGACGGAACCCGCGGGTCGTGGAGTACGAGCGAGGCTACGGCCCGAGCGCCTCGTACTACGCCTGGGAGGCTGCAGGCCGCCCGGTGCACGGCGTCCGCGGCAAGTGATCGAGAGCCGCTTCGGCGACGCGCGCGCCCTCTCGCTCGGCGTCGAGGAGGAGGTGATGATCCTCGACGCGGAGACGCTGGAGCCCGCGGCCGCCGTCGACGTGCTCGTGCGCGGCACTGCCGGGCTCGGGCTGCCGGGACGGCGTCAAGACGGAGATGCACGCCTCCGTCGTCGAGCTGAACACGCGGCATCTGCGCGGGGTCGACGGAGGCGGTGGCGGCGCTTGCCGCGCTCCGCGAGGGAGCGGCGGAGGTCGCGCGGGCGAACGGGCTCGTGCTCGCGGCCGCGGGTGCGCATCCGACGGCGGCGCTCGAGTCGCTGCCGGTCGTCCAGGAGGAGCGCTACCTCGGGATGCTCGCGCCACGTCGGGCGCGCGGCACGGCGCCAGGGCGTGAACGGGCTCCACGTCCACGTCGGCGTCGAGACGCGGGGAGCGCTGCCACGAGCGGCTCGAGGCGGTGCTGCCGTGGCTGCCGGTGGTGCTCGCGCTCTCGGCGAACTCGCCGCTCGCAGACGGCGCCGAGACGGGGATGCTCTCGGACGCGTGCCGCGATCCTCGCCGAGCTGCCGCGCGCGGGCGCGCCGCCGGCCTTCGGCTCGTACGCTGGCTGGGAGGCGTGGGTCGAGCGGCTCGTCCGGCTGGGCGTGCGTCGACGACGACGACGCGCTGTGGTGGGACGTCCGTCCGCACCCCGGCTTCGGCACGCTCGAGATCCGGATCGCCGACCAGCCGACCGGGCTCGCGCGCACCGAGCTGCTCGTCCGTCTCGTTCACGGTCTCGTCGAGCGGGCGCCGGCGCGGGAGGCGGATCCTGCCGCGCGCGGCGACTACGCGCAGAACCGCTGGGCTGCCGCCCGCTACGGGCTCGACGCCCTGCTCGTCCACCCGGACGGCGACCGCGCGGTCGAGGCGCGCGGGCTGGCGCGCGAGCTGCTCGGCGCCGAGCCGCCCGAGCCGGAGGCGGTGCGCCAGCTCGAGATCGCCGGCGCGCGGAGGGCGTCGCCGCCGTCGCCGCGGACCTCGTCGCGCGGACGCTAGGTCTGAGCCGCGATGGCGACGCAGACCGAGACGATCCAGGTCAGCGGCATCCGCTGCGAGAAGTGCGTGATGCGGCTGGCGGGCGCGCTCCAGGGCCACGACGGCCTCGAGTCCGCGAACGCGAACCTCATGGGCCAGGTCATGCTCGCGTGGGACGACGAGCGGACGAGCCGCGACGCGCTGCTCGAGCGCGCTCTCGAGGGCCGGCTTCCGCGAGCTCCCGTCCGGCGTCCTGAGCGCGGAATACGAACCGCCCTCGAGCCGTTGGGGAGGCCATGAGCCTCGCTGCTACGGTTGCGCTCGTGGAGGCAGACGTCGACGAGGAGCCGGGCGCCTCGGAGACCGAGGCGGCGCAGCGGGCCGCCTCGGGCGCCCGCGACCGCGTGCGCTTCGAGGAGGAGGCGCTCGCGCTCGCGGACCAGGTCTACCGCGTCGCGCGCCACCTCGCCGGCTCGCGCGAGGAGGCCGACGACCTCGTGCAGGAGACCTATGCGCGCGCCTTTCGCAGCTGGCGCTCGTTCCAGCCCGGCACCAACCTCCGCGCCTGGCTGCTGCGCATCCTCACGAACCTCAACATCGACCGCGGGCGCCGCCGGCAGCGCGCGCCGCAGATGCAGCCGCTCGAGGCGAGCGACTACTACCTCTACGACCGCCTCTCCGAGGACGGCGACGGCACCTCCGACGAGGATCGCGTGGTCGAGCGGCTCTCGCAGGACGACATCGTGGCGGCGCTCTCGGCGGTGCCGCACGACTTCCGCGACGTGATCGTGCTCGTGGACATCGGCGACTTCAGCTACCAGGACGCGGCGCAGATTCTCGACATCCCGATCGGGACCGTGATGTCGCGCCTGCATCGCGGCCGCCGGATCCTCAAGCGGGAGCTGGCGGATTCGGCGGCGGGGGAGGGGACATGAAGGATCCCTGCGCGCACTGCGAGGAGATGATGCAGCCCTACCTCGACCGGATCCTCACCGTGGAGGAGATGGAGGAGGCTGAGGCGCACCTCGACGAGTGCGAGTACTGCCGGCGGCGCTACCGCTTCGAGGAGAGCCTGCGCGTCTACGTCCGCCAGGCGGTGGACGAACGGATGTCGGTCGAGCTGAAGGCGAAGCTCGCCGCGCTGCGCATTCCGCTCGAGTAGCGCCGGGGCGGCTCAGCCGCCGGGACCGCGCTGCGCGCCGACGATCACGACGAGGCGCTTCGGGTCGGTTCCGCCGGGCAGCGGCTGGAGCGGCGCGCCGAGCTCCTTCGCGAGCCGGAGCCCGACCGCCTCGCCGCCTGGCGGGTAGTAGACCTGCGTCTGCGGATAGGTGAAGCTGCCCGCCTTGCCGACGTGTACGACGCGGTAGGAGAGCGCCTGGATCTTGCTCGCCACCGCGCGCGTGTAGACGATGTCGCCGCTGCCGTTCAGGACGACGACCTTGACCGACCAGGCGGGCGGCAGCGTGGCAGCCGCTGCGGCCGCGGTCGAGCCCTTCGCCGTCGCCGTCTGGGAACTGCTGCGGGCGAGCACGACCGCGAGCGTGAGCGCGAGCACAGCGGCGCCGATCGCGCCGACGGCCGCGAGCCGCCGCCACGGATTCGCCTCCAGCGGCTTCGGCGGCACGGGGAGCCCGGCGAGCGCGAGCGCCTCGCGGTGGTCGATCCCGAGTGCGCTCGCGACGAGCAGGGTGGCGAGCAGTGCGCGATCGGCGTCGGCGAAGCGGTAGATCCGTCCCTCTTCGAGCCAGCGCAGCTCCTCGGCGGGGACGCCGGCGCGCTTCGCCGTCTCCTCGACCGTCAGCTGCCGGTGCAGGCGGGCGCGCGCGAGCGGCGACCGGTCGGCGGGGGTGTCGGCGGTTGCGGCTGGTGCGGCCGGCGCTGCGGTCGGCTGGAGTCGGCGGGAGGCTTCCATACGGACCCTTCGGTTTCGTCGTCGTTCCCTGCGAACCTGCCTCTACTCATCGGCGCTCGTCGACGTCGCCTGGAGGGTCGAGGTCGTCGCAGGCGACGAGCCGGGCCGCGAGCGCTCGGGCGCCCTCGTCGGGGACGAGCGGCCAGGCCGCGCGCGCGAGCAGGACAGGGTGCAGGCGCTGCCCGCCGTAGGAGGCGGCGACCGCGTCACCCCCCTCCTCGCGCCAGGAGGCGACGACGCGGTCGACGGCGCGCGGATCGAGGTCGGGTCCGTCGGCGAGCGCGACGAGCGCCGCCTCGGCCCCGGCGGGGAGCGCGTCGAGCCCGCAGCGGAGCGACGCGCCCGGTCCGCGCTCCCAGTCGGCACAGTGGACGGTGGCCGCGTCGGTCTCGATCTCGTGCGCGCCGAGGACGACGAGGATGCCGGCGAGCGAGTGTGCCCTGCGCAGCGCGGCGAGCACGCTCGGCAGCAGCTCGGCCTGCTTCGGCGGCGAGGCGCCGTACCGGGACGACGCCCCGGCCGCGAGTACGACCGCGTAGATCAATCGAGCCGCCTGAGGCGCCGGCCGGTGACCGCGGGGTCGAGGCGACGCCAGACGCCGACGCTCAGCTCCACGCCGCGCGCGGCCGGCCGCCTCGGTGGACGGTAGACGGCGTCGATCGCCCGGCGGACCAGCTCCGCCATCGGGAGGCCGCTACGGGCCGATTCCTCGAGCAGGGTCACGTGTTGATCGGACCGCACCAGTACATGGATGTCCATGGCCATATGCCCATGGTCATCCATGGAGCATCACGACCGTGTGCCGACTTCGTCACGGGACGCCGACATTCCGGCGCGCCGGCGTCAGCGGCAGCCGCTGAGGGCGCGCCAGCGGGCCTGGACGTTCGCGACGTAGGCGACGGTCTCGGTCGTGGGCGCCATCCCGCCGGCGCGGTCGACCGCGGTCGGGCCGGCGTTGTAGGCAGCCAGCGCGAGGTCGGTCGAGGAGTAGCGGTCGAGCAGGAGCCGGAGATAGCGGGCGCCGGCGAGCACGTTCGTCTCTGGCTTGTCGGCGTCGAGCTTCAGCGACCTGGCCGTCGAGGGGAGCACCTGGAGCAGGCCGCGCGCGTCGGCCGCCGAGCGCGCGTCGGGCTGGAAGCGCGACTCGACCTCGGCGACGGCGACGAGCATCGAGAGCTGGAAGCCCGTGTCGCGGGCGGCGCGCACGAACGCGGTGCGGAAGCGGGACGGGATCGGGCAGCGCCCGAACGCGAGCACGTTTCGCGTGGGCAGCGCGGGGATGCGCGGGCTCGCCGCCGCCTCCCGCTTCCCGTGCGCAGCCGAGGCGATCGCGCCGGTACACGCGAGACAGCCCACGACGAGAAGGACGAGCAGCCGCAAACCCATGAGGAATCGGGATCCTACAACTGTCCGAGCGCGTCGGCAGCACGCTGCATGAGCGCCCGCGCCACCGGGACCTTCCAGGCCGTCCGCGGCAACGGCGTCGCCGACTCGAGCCCCTCCGGCCCCTCGAGCCGCCACGGGACCGGCGCGACCCCGGCCAGCGCGTACCGCGTCTCGCCGCCGGCGCGCGCCGCGGCGACTCCGACCTGCGGGAACGCCCAGAGCTTCCGATCCATCGCCTTGAGGTAGACGCTCGCCTCCACCGGCGGCAACTCCAGCTCGAGGATCAGCTCGCCGTCCTCGAGCGTCGTCGTGCGCCAGTCGGCCTCGTCCGGCAGCCGGTACAGCTCCTCGACCGGGAGCTCGCGGCGCGTCGTGCGCAGTCGGGCGCCGAGTGCCACGAGTGCCGCCGCGACGTCCGACGGGTGCGCCGAGGCGCAGACGTCGTTCGCGAAGATCGCGTGCTCCCGATGCTCGCCCTCGCGGGCATGACAGCGATCCCCGCCGTGGAGACGGCACGGGTATTTCAGCCGCCAGTACCAGCAGCGGGTGGACTGGAGCAGGTTCCCGCCGACCGAGCTCATGTTTCGCAGCTGCGGCGACGCGGCGAGCCGGCACGCTTCGCGCAGCGCGTCCGGCACCTGCAGGTCGGCCTCGAGCTCGGCGAGCGTCGTGCCCGCGCCGATCACCCCGTCTCGCACGCCGGACGGCACGACGCCGCGCACGTCGACGAGCCGCTCCGCCCTGAGGATCCCGTCGCGCAGCAGCGGCACGACCTCGGTGCCGCCGTGCACGAAGAGGTCGCCGTCGAGGTCGTCGAGGCTAGACGGCCGCAGGAGCTCCACGGCGTCCCCTCTCCTTCGCCTCCCGGAGTGCGCGCAGCATCTCCTCGCGGGAGATCGGCACCTGCCGCACGTCGGCGCCGGTCGCGTCGCGGATCGCGTTCGCGATCGCCGCGGCCACCGGAATGATCGGCGGCTCGCCGAGCCCCTTCGAGCCGAGGCTCGTCAGGTGCTCATCCGGCCGGTCGACGAACTCGCTCACGATCTCCGGCACGTCTGCGATCGTCGGCATCCGGTACGACTCGAGCGTCGTCGTCAGGATCCGACCCGTTTCGGGGTCGAGCAGGCGCTCCTCCGAGAGCGTGTGCCCCACGCCCTGGATGATCCCGCCCTCGACCTGGCTCGCCGCCCCGAGCGGGTTGACGATCCGGCCGACGTCGTGGATCGCGGCGACGCGGAGCACGCGCACCTCGCCCGTCTCGACGTCCACCGCCACCTCGGCCACCTGGACGCCGAAGGTGAGGACGCTCATTCCGGCCGGGTTCGGCCCGCGCGCGCCCTTGCCGAGGATCTGCCCCGACTCGAGCAGCCCGACGACCTCCTCGAGCGGAACGGAGAGGTCGCCGTCCGCCGAGACGACCGCGCCGCCGCGGATGTCGAGCAGGCCCTCCTCGAGGTCGTAGCGCTGCGCCGCGATCTCGACGATCTGGTGCTTCGCGTCCGCCGCGGCCGCGCGCACCGCCGGGCCCATCGAGGGCAGGGTGGACGAGCCAGCCGAGATGGACGCGTACGGTCCCCGTGCAGAGTCGCCGAGCACGACGTCCACGCGGTCGAGCGGCAGGCCGAGCTCCTCGGCCGCGATCTGCGCCATCGCCGTCCGCGTCCCGGTGCCGATGTCCTGCATCGCGGTGATCACCGTCACCCGCCCGTCGGAGCCGACGCGCGTCCACGCGTACGAGGGAGGCCCGCCGCCGCCGTACCAGATCTGGCTCGCCATGCCGACGCCGTAGCGCCACGTCGCGTCCGAGCGGGCACGCACCTCGTGCCGCCGCTCCCAGTGCTTCTCCGCCATTCGGTAGCACTCGTCGAGGTTCTTCGAGGAGAACGGCTTGCCCTCGTTCGCGTCGGCGTAGTTCCGCCGCCGCAGCTCGAGCGGGTCGAGGTCGAGCCGCGCCGCGAGCTCGTCCATCAGGCACTCGAGGCCGAATGTCCCCTCGACGAATCCGGGCGCGCGGAACGCCTTCATCGGCGGCGTGTTCACCTTGGCGCCGTAGGTGACCGTGCGGACGTTGTCGCACGCGTACAGCGTCTGCATCGGCCCCTCGGTGGACGTGTTCCAGCCCGACCAGCCGACGGCGTTGACGAACTCGCCGTCGAAGGCGACGATCGTCCCGTCGGCTCGGGCGCCGACCCGGAGCTTCTGGATCGTCGCGTTGCGGTTCCCGGCTGCGGTGTTCTCCTCGCGCCGCGTCAGCGCGCAGCGCACCGGCCGCCCCGTCCGCCTCGCCAGCTCGGCCGCCACGAACGTGTACTCGTCCGGGCCGTTCTTGGAGCCGAAGCCGCCGCCCATGTACTCGCAGACGACGCGCACCCTGTCCTGCGGCAGCCCGAGCTCGCGCGCGACCGCCTCGCGGATTCCCCAGATGAACTGTGTCGAGATGTGGACGTGGAGCGTGTCGCCGATCCACTCGCAGACCGCCTGGTGCGTCTCCATCGAGTTGTGCAGGACGGTCTGGGTGCGGTACGTCGCCTCGACGACGACGTCCGCCTCGGCGAGCGCGCGCTCGGTCTCGCCGCGCTCGTGGCGGCGCGGCTCGGCCGTCAGGCGCTCACGGGCCACCGCCTCCTCCGGGTCGAGCACGACGTCGAGCTGCTCCCACTCGACCTCGATCGCGCGCAGCGCGCGCCGCGCCTGGCCGTACGTCTCCGCGCACACGGCCGCCACGGGCGCCCCGTTGAAGCCCGCCTCCTCGACGAGACCGGGCGCCTCGCCCGGCCCGAGCGCCGCCCGCACGCCCGGCAGCGTGAGCGCCGGCGCCAGGTCGATCGCCGTCACGCGGGCGTGCGCGTGCGGCGAGCGGAGGATCGCCGCGTGCAGCATCCCCGGCAGGCGCAGGTCGGCCGTGTAGCGCGCCTCGCCGCGCACGCGCTCCGCTGCGTCCTGTCGCACCGCCGGCTGGCCCACGACCTCGAGCGGCCCGGCAGGCCACTGCTCGAGCGGGTCCTCCTCGACGACGAGCCACACCTCCTCGAAGCGGCCCTCGACCTCCTTCTCGGTGCGGATCAGTCGCGCCACGTGAGAATCGCCTCCTCGATCTTCGGGTACGTGCCGCAGCGGCAGATGTTCCCCGCCATCCGGTGCCGGATCTGCTCTCGGGTCGGCTCGGGCGTCGTGGCGACGAGCGCGGCGGCCGAGACGATCTGCCCCGGCGTGCAGAAGCCGCACTGGACGGCGTCGGCGCGGACGAACGCGGCGACGAGCGGGTGGTCGCGCAGCCCCTCGATCGTCGTGACCTCTCCCGCGACGGCGTGCGCGAGCGTGATGCAGGAGAGCACCGGCGCCCCGTCCACCTGCACCGTGCAGGCGCCGCAGTGGCCCTCGTTGCAGGCGATCTTCGTGCCGGTCAGGCCGATCTCGTCGCGCAGGAGCTGAGCCAGGCTCATGCCGACGGGCGCGTCGACGACGTGCTCCGCCCCGTTCACGCTGAGGCGGACCTCAGGCACCGCTCGTCACCGCCAGGATGTCGGCCAGCTGGATCAGGCGGACGGTCGTCCGCGCCACCTCCCGCTTCTCGGAGTCGTCCGCGGCTTCCGGCAGCGTCCGCCAGAGGTCGCGCGCCGCCAGCAGCAGCTCGCGCATCCGCTCCATCTCCGCGCGGTTCCCGTTCGGCGTCTCGCAGGCGTTGAGCGCGAGCCCGAGCGCGCCGAACGCGTCCGGCTGGCGCACGAAGAGCATCGGCATCGCCATCGAGAGGTACTGGTGGATGCGGGCGTGCGCGAGCGGCTGCCGCAGCGAGTCCAGCCCGCGCGGCCGCGACGGCTCGAGCGGCGGCTCGCCGTCGGCGATCCGGTTCGCGTTGCCCGCGAGCATGTCCCGCACCTGCGTCTCGTCGAGCCCGGCGACCCGGGCTACGCGCAGCGAGAGCAGCAGCGACGCCGGCTGCTGCCCGTACGGGTAGTCCGACGCGTACACGACCTGCTCCGGCGGCACGAGATGGAGGAAGCCGAGCAGGTCGATCGCGCTCCAGACGGAGGTGTCGAAGAAGACCCCCGCCTTCCCGGCGAAGCGCTGCGCGAGATTGGCGAGGTCGGCGATGCCCGCATGGGCGAGGATCAGCTGCGCGCCGGGGTGCGAGTCGACGAGCCGCTCGAGCTCGGCCGCGATCGGCGGCAGCCCGCGTCCCGCGTGGATGAGGATCGGCACGCGCCGCTCGGCGGCCAGCGCGAACACCGGCGAGAGCCGCTCGTCGTCGAGCAGGAACTTCTGGGCGCGCGGATGGAGCTTGATCCCGCGGGCGCCCGCGTCGAGCGCGCGTCGCGCCTCCTCGATCGGCCCCTCGTCGAGCGCGAGCCGCACGAACGGGATCATCCGCCCGCCCGACCGCCCGGCGAACTCGAGCGTGCGGTCGTTGCCGGCCCGGAACCCCGGGTGCCGGTCGGGCTCGTCGAGGCAGAAGACGAAGCAGCGCGAGACGGAGTACCCGTCCATCATCGCCTCGAGCTCCTCGTAGCGGCCGGTCATCCCGTCGATGTCGCGCCCGAGATGCGTGTGCGCGTCGAAGACCTCCGCGCCCTCGGGGAGCTCCCGCCGCAGCTCCTCGTCCCAGTCGGCGAACAGGCTCCGCGCGCGCTCGAGTACGTCGTCCACGCCTGGAATCTATCCGGGCCGGCTAGCCGTACGCGGGCGCGAGGATCCGCTGGACGAACGTGCGCTCCGGCACCGAGCCGTCCCACTGCGGAACGCCGTCGACGACGATCCGGGGAACGGCCCACACCTCCAGCTCGTCCGCGAGCTGCGGGAACTCGCCCGCCTCGATCGCGGTGGCGGCCACGTACGGCGAGGCGAGCGCGCAGCGGTACGCCAGCAGCACGGCCGGCGGGCAGTGCGGTCAGGTCGGCGTGACGAAGACGTCCACCCGGAGCTCGCGGTCGAGCGCGGCGAGCGCGGCGAGCGACTCCGGCTTCAGCGTCGACTCGCGCCGCCCCGCCTCGAGCACGCCGCCGACGAGCGCGGCGACCTCGTAGCCCCAGGGCAGCCCGTCGTAGCGGACGCCGACCTCCTCGCCTCCGGGCCGGATCGCGACCGCCGGGAAGCGCGGGAAGCCCTCCGGCCGCTCCTCGACGCGGCACGAGACCTTCTCGGAGAGCGCCGCCAGCCCCTCCGCGATCCGGACGGTCTCGGCGCCGAAATCGACGTCGCGCGCGCCTGGCAGCGGCGTCGCCTCGGGCCCGAGCGCGACGAGGAGCTCCACCGGGCGCTCGAGCTCGTCGAACAGCTCGCGGACACGGGTCTCTTCCTCCGGGCGCAGGACGGCCATTCGGGCGAGCGTAGCGCGGGCGTAGGATCCGCGCGTGGCCGCCGTCCTCATCTACGCGGACTCGACGCGCTCGCCGGAGATGCGGCACGAGGTGCCGGTGGCCGTGCCGGACGCGTTCCTCTACGCCGAGCAGGACGGGCGGCGCGTCGCCGTCGTGACGGCGTTCGAGGCGCCCCGGATCGCCGAGGTCGCGCCGGACGTCGAGACGCTGCCGCCGGAGCGGTTCGGCGTCGACGAGCTGCTCGCGGGCGGGACGCCGCTCGCCGAGGCCGAGCTCGAGGTGTACGCGCGCGCCTGCTCGGAGCTCGGGATCAGGGAGGCCGCGGTGCCGGCGGGGTTCCCGCTCGAGCTCGCCGACCACCTGCGCGCCGAGGGCGTCGAGGTGCACGTCGACCGCGAGCTGTTCGAGGACCGCCGCCGGCGCAAGACTTCCGTCGAGCTGGAGGGGCTGCGGCGCGCCCAGCGCGCCTGCGAGGCCGCGCTCGACGTCGCCCGCGCGATGCTCCGCGACGCCGACCCCTCGGGCGGCGTCCTCACCCTGGAGGGCGCGCCGCTCACGTCCGAGCGGATCAGGGCCGTGATCGAGCGGGTCTTCGGCGAGCACGGCGTCGCCGGCGAGGACTTCATCGTCTCGCACGGCGCCCAGACCGCGATCGGCCACGAGACCGGCTCCGGGCCGATCGCCCCCGGCGAGCCGGTCGTCTTCGACCTCTTCCCGCGCGACCGCACCACCGGTGTGTTCACGGACATGACCCGCACGTACGTCGTCGGCGACGTGCCCGACGAGATCCGCGAGTACCACCGGCTCGCCCGCGAGGCGCTGCGGCTCTCCAGCGGCGCCACGAGGCCCGGCGTGAACGGCCGCGCGCTCATGCGCCTCGTCTGCGACCTGTTCGCCGAGCACGGCTACCCGACGCCGCTGACGAAGGAGCCGGGCGAGGTGCTCTCGAGCGGCTTCTTCCACGGGCTCGGTCACGGCGTCGGCCTCGAGGTGCACGAGCGGCCCTGGATCTCGCGCGCCGGCGACGACCTCGTGGAGGGCGACGTGATCGCGCTCGAGCCCGGCCTCTACCGCGCCGGCTTCGGCGGTGTGCGCCTCGAGGACATCCTCCTCGTCACCGCCGACGGCGCCGAGACCGTGACCGACTACCCGTACGAGCTCGAGCCCTGACGCATCCTTTTGCGCGGCCGGGCGGGAAGGTTGTAGGGTCGGGCACACACCGCACTCCGATTGTCCTGTGGCAGCGGTCGCGGTGGTCCGCTGCCCGGAAGGGAGGCATCAATGGCAGTCGAGCAGGGTCCCCTCGCAAGAGAGGCGAGCCCGCCTCCGGCGGCCGGAGCGGCGGCCGATCCGGCTCCACTCGGTCTTGCCGGCTTCGGCATCACGACGCTCGTGCTCAGCGTCTTCAACGCGAAGATCCTGAACGGCGGCGGTGAGCCTGTGGTCTTCGGGCTCGCGCTCGCCTACGGCGGCCTCGCCCAGCTCCTGGCAGGCATGTGGGAGTTCAAGAACAACAACACGTTCGGCGCGACGGCGTTCACGTCGTACGGTGCGTTCTGGATCTCCTTCTGGGCGCTCGTGCACTTCGACGTCGGCAACATCCAGGGCGACGTCGGGAACGCGGTCGGCCTCTACCTCGTGGCCTGGGGCATCTTCACGCTCTACATGTGGGTCGCGTCGCTGCGGACGAGCGTCGTCGTGAGCGTCGTCTTCCTGCTGCTGTGGATCACGTTCTTCCTGCTCGGGATCGGCGACTGGAGCGCGCACACGAACATCAGCAAGGCCGGCGGATATGTCGGGCTGGCGACCGCGGCCGCCGCGCTGTACGGGTCGTTCGCAATCGTCACCAACTCGACGTTCAAGTCCACGGTGCTCCCGGTCTGGCCGATCACGGGGACCGGCAAGCGGGGCTTCACCCGCTAGCCGGGTGTCGGCGGGGGATATGAGGGCATTGACCGAAACAGGACCGACGCCAGGGAGGTGCGAATGAGCACGACTCCAGAGACCGGACACGCGATCGACACGATGTTCCTCGAGGAGCGGCGGTATCCGCCGTCCGGGGACTTCGCGGCCCAGGCGAACGCGCAGGCCGACATCTACGACCAGGACTTCGAGACGTTCTGGGAGCGGGAGGGACGCGAGCGCGTCACGTGGTTCGAGCCCTTCGACGAGCTCTACCAGTGGGAGCCCCCGTACGCGAAGTTCTATCTCGGCGGGAAGCTCAACGTCTGCTTCAACTGCGTCGACCGGCACGTCGAGGCCGGCGACGGCGGTGTGGTGGCGTACTACTGGGAGGGCGAGCCTGTCGGCGAGCGGCGTGAGATCACCTACGCCGATCTCCAGAAGGACGTCGTCCGATTCGCGAATGCTCTCAAGAAGGTCGGCGTCAAGAAGGGGACGCCGGTCGGGATCTACATGGGCATGGTTCCCGAGTTGCCGGTGGCGATGCTCGCGTGCACGCGCCTGGGCGCGCCGCACACGGTCGTCTTCGGCGGCTTCTCGGCCGACTCGCTCTCCGGGCGCATGAACGACATGGAGTGCGAGGTCATGATCACGCAGGACGAGGCGTGGCGGCGGGGCTCGACGGTGCCGTTGAAGAAGACGGCCGACGAGGCGATGGCCGACGCGCCGGGCGTGAAGCACTGCGTCGTCTACCGGCGGACGGGCGGCGACGTGCCGATGCAGGACGGTCGCGACCACTACCTCGACGAGCTCGAGGCGGACGTCTCGGACGATCCCTCCTCGTGCCCGTGCGAGCCGATGGACAGCGAGGACCTGCTGTTCCTGATGTACACGAGCGGCACGACCGCGAAGCCGAAGGGGATCATCCACACGACCGGCGGCTACCTGGTCGGCACGTCGACGACGCACCACTACATCTTCGACATCAAGCGGGACGAGGATGTCTTCTGGTGTGCCGCCGACATCGGCTGGATCACCGGCCACAGCTACATCGTGTACGGCCCGCTCGCCAACCGGACCACCTCGGTCATGTACGAGGGGACGCCCGACTTCCCCGACAAGGACCGCTGGTGGGACATCGTCGAGCGGTACAAGGTGACCATCCTCTACACCGCGCCGACGGCCATCCGCTCGCACATGAAGTGGGGGCCGGAGTACGCGCAGCAGCACGACCTGTCCTCGCTGCGCCTGCTCGGGACGGTCGGCGAGCCGATCAACCCGGAAGCGTGGGTCTGGTACCGCGAGCACGTCGGCGGCGATCGCACCCCGATCGTCGACACGTGGTGGCAGACCGAGACGGGGATGATCCTGATCACGCCGCTGCCGGGACTGACGACGACGAAGCCGGGCGCGGCGACGAAGCCGTTCCCGGGCGTCGAGGCGGGCGTGTTCGACGAGCAGGGCAACGAGGTCGGCCCCGGCGGCGGCGGCTACCTCGTCCTGAAGCGCCCCTGGCCGGCGATGCTGCGCGGGATCTTCAAGGATCCCGACCGGTACCTGGACACCTACTGGTCGAAGTACAAGGACGTGTACTTCGCCGGCGACGGTGCCCGCATCGACCAGGACGGCGACTACTGGCTGCTCGGCCGGGTGGACGACGTGATGAACGTCTCCGGCCACCGCATCTCGACGATCGAGGTGGAGTCGGCGCTCGTCGACCACAAGGAGGTCGCCGAGGCCGCGGTGTGCTCCCGGAAGGACGCCCAGACCGGCGAGGCGATCGTCGCGTACGTGACCCTCAAGGGCGGGCACGAAGGCTCGGTGGAGAAGCTCCAGGAGCTTCGCGACCACGTGGCCAAGAAGATCGGCCCGATCGCGAAGCCCGCGAACATCGTCTTCACCCCCGAGCTGCCCAAGACCCGCAGCGGCAAGATCATGCGCCGCCTGCTGCGGGACGTCGCCGAGCAGCGCCCGCTCGGCGACACGACCACCCTGGCCGACCCGACCGTCGTCTCGGAGATCCAGACCCGGGCGGAGGACGAGAAGGCCCAGGAGGCCGAGTCGTAGGCATCGCCCGGTGTGCGCGGGGGGAGCGTCACGCTCCCCCCGCGTTTCCGCCCTGCTCTTGCACGAGGTAGGAGCGCGGGCGCCGTCCGCGAAGAGTGGTAGAAGAACGTCCGAGAGGCAGCCGGCCGGGTCGAAAGCACCCTGACGGGCGGATCCCGGGCTCAGGTGCTAACCGGGCCGCCGACCGAGGCCGTGCGGCTGCAGCTCGTCCCCCAGTGAGATGCGCCGGGCGCCCAGGCGGCGCTCGGCCCGCGCGGTTTCACCCGAATCGCCGATCCCGATTGACCCTTTCGGGGTAGGCAGGGGGCTTGCAGATCCCGCATACTGGTGGCAACACAGGGGAACGGGGAACGCTCGCCGCAATCCCTCCTCTCTGCCGCGAACGGCCCGGTCTCTCCAACCGGGCCGTTCCTCTTTCCGGGCTCAGCCCAGCAGCCGGTCGAAGCGCTCCGCGTCGTCGAACGGGCCGGCAGGAGGGCCGAGTCGTAGAGCGGACGGCGCATCGCCCGGCGTGTCTCGTCTCTTGACTCTCCCGCTGGGGGAGAGACGATGCTTCGACGCGATGGAGCTCCTACGGACGGACCTGCTGCCGATCGGCCGCTTCGCCCGGCTCACCGGCAAACCGCTGATCGACGGGAAGGAGACGCTGATGGACACGGCAGCAGAGGCCCTCGACCGGGAGGCGCACCGCCGTCTCGGCGTCGACCTCTTCAACAAGACGTGGACGCTCCTGGAGAAGGAGCGCCGCACCCTCGACGAGGACGACGAGCTGTTGCACTGCGCGCATGCATCCGCCTACCACTGGCTGCAGGCGGGCGGCACGGCGGCCAACCGCGCGCGGAGTCACTGGCAGTGCTCGCGCCCACGCGGTGCTCGGGCAGGGGGAGGGCGCGCTGCACCATGCCGGGCGCTGCCTGGCGATCGTGCAGGACTCGCCGGGCGAGATGGAGGAGTTCGACCTGCCCTTCGCCCACGAGGCGCTCGCGCGGGCGCATGCCCTGGCGGGAAACGCCGGCGAGGCTCGGCGTCATCTCGAGCTCGGCCGGGCCGAGGCGGCGAAGATCGCCGACGAGGACGACCGTGCGATCGTCGAGGCCGACCTCGCGACCGTCGGCGCCTGAGCGGGAGTCCTCCGTCCGAACGCGAATGGGAGAACGACCGGGTTCGGGACGGCCGCGGAGGTCGAAGCACTCTGACGGGCGGCTCCGGGCTCAGGTGCTGACTGGACCGCCGACCTGGCCGATGACGACGCCGTTCGTGCACTGGAACGTGCGGTGGTTCTCGTCGCTCGCCGGCGTCTCCGGCCAGCCGAGGTCGCGGAAGAGCGCCGCCATGCGCTCGACGTCCCTACACGCGAGCGTGATCAACCCGATCCGCGCCGGAAGCTTCACGGGCCGATCAGTCGAGGAGCGTCTCGAAGCGCTCCGCGTCGTCGAACGGGCCGATGACCGCCAGGCGCAGCCGCTCGTCGGCGACGAGGTCGCGGGCGACGCGCTGCACGTCCTCGCCGGTGACCGCGTCGATTCCGGCGAGCACCTCCTCCGGGTCGGGCGCGCGCCGCTCGAGCACCTCCTTGCGCAGGCCGAACATGATCAGCCCCTGCGGGCTCTCGAGCTGGAGGACGAAGCGACCCTTGGAGAAGTTCCGCGCCTTCTCGAGCTCCTCGGCGGGAACGGGCTCGGCGGCGATCTTGCGCAGCTCGGAGGCGATCGTCGTCACGGCCTCGTCGATCCGGCCGATGTCGACGCCGGCCTGCGAGTAGAGCGAGCCCGCGTCCGTGTAGCTGTGGTTGAGCCCGAAGACGTAGTAGGCGAGGCCGCGGCGCTCGCGCACCTCGGTGAAGAGCCGCGACGACATGCCGCCGCCGAGGACGCTCGAGAGCAGCAGGAGCGCCCAGCGGTCGGGGTGCTCGAGCGGGTAGCTGTGGACGCCGAGGCAGACGTGCGCCTGGTCGGACTGCTTCGTGAACACGCTCACGCGGCCGTTCGAATACGGCTGTGCCGGCGCGGGCTCGCCGGCCTCGGCGGCGGGGAGGTCGCCGAGCAGCTCCTGCGCGCGCTCGAGCACGTCGTCGCCGATGCGGCCGGCGACGCCGAGCACCATCCGTGACGGCGTGTACCAGCGGTCGAGGTACCCGGTGAACGTGTCGCGGGTCGCGCCGCGCACGGTCTCCTTGCGGCCGATGATGTCCCAGCCGAGCGGCTGGTCGCCGTAGAGCAGGCTCTCGTACACGCCGCCGATGTAGTCGCGCGGCGTGTCGAAGTACATGTTCATCTCCTCGACGATCACGCCCTTCTCGCGCTCGATCTCCTCGGCGTCGAAGCGCGAGTGGCGGAGCATGTCGACGAGGACGTCGAGCGCGACGTCGCGGTGCTCGGCCGCGCACTTGACGTAGTAGCCGGTGTACTCCTTGCTCGTGAAGGCGTTGAACTCGCCGCCGATCGCGTCGATCTCGCCGGCGATCTGGCGCGCGGAGGGCCGCCGCTCGGTCCCCTTGAAGAACATGTGCTCGGAGAAGTGCGCGATCCCGTTCGTCTCCGCCGTCTCGTAGCGCGAGCCGGCGGCGAGCATCACCATGCAGGTGACCGACTGGGCGTGCGGCAGGTTCGCGGTCAGGACGCGCAGCCCGTTGTCGAGGACGTGACGCTCGTACGTGCTCACGCGCGCCCCTCGCCGCCGTCGGCCGCGGCCGGCCGGGGAGCGCGCGTGCGGCTCGGGGTTCCAGGACGTCTCACGTGGTCAGCCTCCTTCGCCAGCGGTCGGGGATCGGGACGCTCCGCTCGAGGTCGTAGTCGTAGCCGACGAGCACGCTCTTCGCCTCGGCCACGACGCGCCCGCCGGCGCGCAGCTCGTACTCCAGCTCGAAGCTCTTCGTGCCGAGCCGGGAGGGGCGGACGCCGACCTCGACCTCCTCGCCGAACACGACCGGCGAACGGAAGTCGATCTCGGTGCGCGCGAGGATCACGTCGCGCAGCGGCATCGGCTCCTGCTGCTCTGCTGCGGGCCCTGCCGTCCAGAACCAGGCGAGGCGGGCCTGCTCGAGGTACGTCGAGTAGACCGCGTTGTTCACGTGTCCGAAGCCGTCGAGATCGCTGAAGCGGACGGTCTCACGGTGCACGAACGGGAAGTCCTCCACCGCGGTTGATGGTATAGACGTGACCGTGGGCGGCGACCTGACCAGGCGCGCGATCGCGGCGCAGCCGGAGTGGCTGTCCCGCGTGCCGACCGATCGGCGCTTCCCGGACGGCGCGCGGCTGCTCTTCACCGGCTGCGGGACCTCGTTCCACGCCGCGGCCACCGGCGGCGAGGCGGTGCAGGCGCTCGAGCTCGCGCTGCGGCCGGAGCGGGAGGCGGACCTGCTCGTGGTCGTCTCCCACGAGGCGGAGACGCCGCTGACGCTCGAGGCGGCGCGCGCCTGGCGGGGGCCGCGCTGGCTCGTGACCGGGAACCCGGACGGGCCGCTGGCGCAGCTGTGCGAGGAGGTGGTCGTCGCGACCCCGGCGGTGGAGGAGAGCTGGTGCCACACGGCGAGCTACACGTGCGCGGTGGCGGCGATCGCGGCGCTGCACGGGGAGGACGTCTCGTGGCTGCCGGCCGCGGTGGAGGAGGCGCTCGCCGCCGAGCTGCCCGCGATCGGCGCGCAGGAGCGGTTTCTCGTCGCCGGCGCGGGGCGCGACCTGCCGACGGCGCACGAGGCGGTGCTGAAGCTGCGCGAGGGCGCCTGGGTGGCGGCGGAGGCGTACGAGACGGAGCAGCTGCTGCACGGCTTCCTGGCCGCGGTGGACGAATCCGTGCGCGCGTTCGTGCTCGAGGGTGAGGGCCGGGCCGAGGAGCGGGCTGCCGCGGCGGTTGCGGCGCTGCGTGCGCTCGGCTGCGAGGCGACGCTCGTGCCGACGCGGCACCCCGTGGTGGACGTCGTCCTCTTCCAGCGGCTCACCGTCGAGCTGGCGGCCGCCCGCGGCCGCGAGCCGGACCGGATCCGTCGCGACGACCCCCGCTGGGCCGCCGCCGCGCAGGCCGCGCAGGCCGACAACGCGGCGTAGCCCGACGGATTCGCTTGTAACAGACTGTTACCAGGCGCCCGCGAGGATCTCGGCCTCGCGCTCGCGCGTCAGGGTCGGGCGCTGCTCGCCGGCCTCGCGGCTCCAGGCGAGCGTGTCCCGCGCGGTCTCCTCGAGCGGGCGGAAGGCGAGCCCTGCCGCGAGCGCGCGGCTCGTGTCGGCCCGCATCAGGCCGGCGCCCTCGCCGCCGGGGATCCAGAGCGGCAGCTCCGACCACGGCTGCACGCCGGCGTCGAGGATCCGCTGCTCGTCCGTCCAGACGAGCCGCGCGTCCGAGCCGATCGCGTCGCGGGCCCGCTCGAGCAGCCCGCCGAGCGTCAGCGGCTCCGCGGGGCCGGTCGCGTTGAGGGCGCCGCCGGGCCCGCGCTCCGCCAGCCGCACGAGGAACACTCCCAGGTCGCGGACGTCGACGAACTGCACCGGAGCGTCGGGGCTCCCGGGCGCGAGTACATCGCCGCCCTCGGCGAGCCGCCGCGGCCAGTACGTGAACCGGTCGGTCCGGTCGCGCGGTCCGACGATGAGGCCCGCCCGCACGCTCGTGCCGCGCGCGCCGAACACGTCGGCGACGACGCCCTCGCACGCCGCCTTGAGCGCGCCGTAGTCGGCCTCCACGTTCTCGCTCGCCGGGTCGGTCAGCTCCGCGACTGGCGAGCCCTCGTCGACGGGGACGCTCGGGTCGGCGTAGACAGAGATGCTCGAGACGAAGACGTACCGCTCGACCGCGTCGCGGAGCAGCTCTGCCGACTGCCGTACGACCCGCGGGACGTAGCCGCTCGTGTCGACGACGCCGTTCCACGTGCGCCCCTCGAGCGCGAGGAGGTCGCCGTCGCGGTCGCCCGTCAGGCGGTCGACCTGCGGGAAAAGCTCGTACGGGCTCACGGTGCCCCGGTTGAAGATCGTCACTTCGTGCCCGTCCGCGAGCGCCGCCTCGACGATCGCGGGCCCGAGGAACTTCGTCCCGCCTAGAACCAGGAGCCTCACGCGGTGTACCGCTCGACCGCGCGCCCGACCGCCTCGGCGCCGAAGCGCACGGCGTCGGCGGGCACGCGCTCGTCCGCGGCGTGGATCAGCTTCGTGAACTCGAATCCGTCGGGCAGGTTCAGCGGCAGGAAGCCGTACGTCTGGATGCCGAGCCGCGCGAGGAAGCGACCGTCGGTGACCCCGATCTGGAGCATCGGCGTCGGCACGCCGTCCGGGTCGAGCTCGCGCAGGATCCCGGACAGCATCGGCAGCGCCGACAGGTCGGGCTCGGCGGGCGTCGCGTCGTGCCGGACGAGCTCCAGCTCGAGGTCGTCGCCGGCGAGCGCACGCACCTCTGCCATCAGCTCGTCCGGGCCGTAGCCCGGCAGCGCCCGCCCGTCCAGCTCCAGCTCTACCTCGGCCGGGACGACGTTGATCTTCTCGCCGCCGCGGACGATCGTCGCGCTGACCGTGTTCCGCAGCGCCCGGTCGAGCGTCCGCAGCTGCTCCGTCGGCGCGCGTAGCGTCAGCTCGGCGAGCCGGGGGTCGAGCAGGGAGCGCAGGACGAGCGACTGCGGGCGCGGCAGTGCCTCCGCCATCGCCTCGATCCAGGCGCGCGCGACCGGCGTCACGTGCACCGGCAGCCGTCCGCGGTCGAGCCGAGCGAGGATCCGGCCGAGCTTGCCCATCGCGCTGCCGCGCACGCCGATCGCGCCGTGGCCTCCCGGGCCGCGGACGCGGCCGCGCAGCCAGCAGATCTGCTTCTCCGCGACCTGGATCGGATAGAAGGCGCGCCCGCCGAGCGTGATCCGCGCGCCGCCGAACTCCCCGAGCGCGTGGCGGACGCCCTCGAACAGCTCGGGATGCTCCTCGACGAGGAACTTCGCGCCGAAGTCGCCGCCCGCCTCCTCGTCCGAGAGGACGCAGAGGATCAGGTCGCCGCGCGGCATCAGCTCGCCCCGCGCTGCGCGCAGGAACGCGTCGACGAGCATCGCCACGCCGCCCTTCATGTCGAGCGCGCCGCGGCCCCAGACGACCCCGTCCTCGAGGTCGGCTCCGAACGGCGGGCGCGCCCACTCCTGGCCAGCGGTCGTGACCACGTCCACGTGCCCGTACAGGAGCAGCGGCGGCGCCTCGCCCGCCCCGGCGATGCGCGCGACGAGGTTCGGCCGCGCCTCGTCCTTCGCGAGGATCCGCGTCTCGACCCCGGCCTCCTCGACGAGCCGCTGCACGTGTGCGATGCACTCGGCCTCGTTCCCGGGCGGGTTCGTCGTGTCGAAGCGCAACAGCTCGCGGAGCAGCTCGACGACGTCGCTCACAGCTCCTCCAGCGCGCGCAGCAGCCGGTCGACCTCGTCCGCGGTGTTGTAGTGGACGAGGCCGGCGCGCACAGCGCCCTCGGCGCCGAGCCCGAGCCGCCGCATCACCTCGACCGCGTAGTAGTCGCCGTCCCAGACGGCGATGTCCCGCTCGGCAAGGCGCTCGGCGACCGCGCGCGGCGAGAGCCCCTCGACCGTGAAGGCGAAGGTCGGCACGCGTCCGTCCATTCCGGGCAGCCCGTGGAGGCTGCAGCGCTCCGGCAGTCCGGCGAGGAAGCGCTCGCCGAGCGCCCGCTCGTGCGCGCGGATCGCGTCCCAGCCCAGCTCCTGGACGTACTCGACCGCGGCGACGGCGCCGGCGAGCAGCTCGTGGGCGAGCGTTCCGGTCTCGAAGCGGCCCCCCAGCGGCTCGTCCGCGGCCGGCCGCACCTTGTACGGCCGCCACGACTCGAGCAGCTCCGCCCGGCCGAACGCGAGTCCGAGGTGCGGGCCGAAGAACTTGTACGGCGAGCAGATCAGCACGTCGACCCCCAGCGCCTCGACGTCGATCGGCCCGTGCGGGGCGTAGTGGACGGCGTCCGCCCAGGCGAGCGCGCCGGCTCCGTGCGCGAGCTCGACGATCCGCTCCGCGTCGGTGAGCGTGCCGACCGCGTTCGAGGCGAGCGGGAACGCGACGACGCGCGTCCGGCCGGTGAGCTTCCGCTCGAGGTCGTCGAGGTCGAGCGTCGTGTCGTCGTGGATCTCGACGAAGCCGACCTCGAGGCCGAGGTCGCGTGCGAGCTCCAGCCAGGGGGAGACGTTCGCGTCGTGGTCGAGCCGCGTGACGAGGATCCCGTCGCCGGCCCGCAGCGTCCGCCCCAGCGTGCGCGTGAGCATGAAGTTGAGCGTCGTCATGTTCTGCCCGACGATCGTCTCGGCCGGCCGGCAGCCGAGGAAGGAGGCGGCGCTCGCGTGGGCCCGCTCCACGAGCTCGTCGTTGCGGCGGCTGGCGGCGAACGCGCCGCCGAGGTTCGCGTTCGACCCGCGCAGGTGGCCGGCGACCGCGTCGGTCACCGAGTCCGGGCACTGCGTCCCGCCCGGCCCGTCCAAGAAGGCGGTGGGGGAGCGGAGCGCGGAGAAGCGGGAGCGGACGGCGTCCACGTCGAGCGCGACGGTGCTCATGGCCGTGACGCTACCCGACTACGATGGGCCCGTGGCAAGCAGCACCCTGGCACCGCCCGAGGAGCGACTCGACCGCGGCGAGGGGACGGGGCTCGGCAGGCCGTGGCTCGTGATCGTCCTCAACGACGACCACAACACGTTCCAGGGCGTCGCTGCTGCGCTTGCGGCCGTCGTGCCCGGGGTCTCCTACGACAAGGGCATGAAGCTCGCGAACCGGATCCACAGCGCCGGCCAGGCGGTCGTCTGGTCGGGCCTGCGCGAGCAGGCCGAGCACTACTGGCAGCAGCTCGGCGAGCGCGGGCTGACGATGGCGCCGCTGGAGCAGGGCTCGTGATGTAACCGGCAACCTTTGCCGGGCAACGTCACCGGCCACATCACTAGACGGGGGCCCCGTTGACGGTCCAGCGATACGCCGGCTTCGCCTGGAGCGAGGCCCCGACGAAGCAGTCGCGCTCCGCCTTTGCGAGCAGCTCCGCGAGCTCCTCCGGCTCCGGCTGCGGCTCCAGCTCGACGGCCAGCTCGACCGTGGCCTCGACGACGGCGTAGCGTCCGTCGCTCTCCCGCTTCGTCACGAGCGAGGAGGCGGCGCCCGAGGCCCGGCGGATCCGGATGGCTGCGCGCTCCGAGTGGTGGCGCAGGCTCTTGAGCGAGCAGCGGACGAGCGCCGCGAGCAGCACGTGCTCGGGCGTCCACGGATCCTCGATCCGGAGGGCCGCCCCGTCCTCGCTGCGGAGGGTCGCGTCCTCCGCGAGCTCGATCGCGTGCCGCAGCTCCTTCGCCTTCACCGCCATGCCCGCATGGTTGCAGATGCAACGGGACCCGATGCACGGTGCCGTCCGCTTCGGCGCCTAGCCTGGGATCGTGCGGCGGCTCAGACCCCTGTCGGAGGCCGAGTGCTACGCCCGGTGCTACGGCGCCTGGGAGCCGACGGTGACGCTCGTCCGGCTCGAGCCGCGGCGGCCGCGCTTCCCGACGACCGTCTCCGGCGAGGACCTGCGCAGGCTCTTCGAGGAGCGGATCGACTCTCGCTTCGACGAGGTTGAGACCGAGGTCGAGGCAGCCGAGGCCGCCGCAGAGGCTGCGTAGCCCCCGGCGGCTTCCGTCACAGAGCTGCGACACCCGCGTACGCCCGGGTCGCGTACGGTTCCGGCAGGGGGCCTCGCGCCCCCTGTAGGGGAAATGCGTGTCGCGGTGAGGGGACATGGCTGAGGTCGACATGGCCGGAGAGGGCGGCACGCCGAGCGACGTCCCGGACGTGCTCGGGCGCGGGCTGCGGGTCGTCTTCTGCGGGATCAACCCCGGACGCGTCTCGGCGGCGGCGCGGGCGCACTTCGCCAACCCGCGCAACGACTTCTGGCGGCTCCTCGACGCGGCCGGCTTCACGTCGAGGCTCTACGAGCCGCGGGAGCAGTTCCTGCTGCTCGACGAGGGCATCGGCGTCACGAACGCCGCCTACCGCACGACTCCCGGCTCGGGCGACCTGCGCCGCGCCGACTTCGCCGGCTCCGCGGAACGGCTGGAGGAGCTCGCGCGCGACCTGCGGCCGGGCTGGCTCGGCTTCGTCGGCAAGGAGGCCTATCGCGGCGCCTTCGGCGAGCGCGCGGAGCTCGGGCTGCAGGAGCGGACGCTGGGCGAGACCCGCCTTTTCGTGCTGCCCTCGACCTCCCCGGCGAACGCGGCGGTGCCGTGGGGCGAGCGTCTGCGCTGGTTCCGGGAGCTCGCCGGCCGGGCGTCGGGGTTGCCGCTCCGAAACGGCGTGCGCGCGCTCGTGCTCGACCCGGACGGCCGCGTCCTCATGGTCCGCTTCGAGGACGCGTTCGGCTCGTGGTGGTCGACGCCGGGCGGCGGCGTCGAGGCCGGCGAGACCGACGAGCACGCGCTCGAACGCGAGCTCGCCGAGGAGGTGGGGCTGCGCGAGTACGAGCTCGGCCCGCTCATCTGGACACGGACGCACTGGCTCGTGAACGTCCGTGACTGGGGCGGCCAGACCGAGCGGCACTACCTGATCCGCACGCCGGCGTTCGAGCCCGCGCCGGCGTTCACCTCGGAGGAGCTCGCCGCCGAGGGCGTGCACGAGGCCCGCTGGTTCGCCGTCGGCGATCTCGAGCAGGTCGTGACGGGGCCGCGGCGGCTCGCGCAGCTCGTGCGCGACCTGCTCGAGCACGGCCCGCCGCCCGAGCCGCTCGACGCCGGCGTCTAGCTCCGCCAGCGGTTCGTGATCGGCGTGCGCCGGTCGCGCCCGAACGCCTTCGGACGCAGCCGCACGCCCGGCGGCGCCTGGCGGCGCTTGTACTCGGCACGGTCGATCATCGCCACGGCACGCCGGACGACGTCCGCGTCGAAGCCGTCCGCCGACAGCTCCTCGAGGGAGCGGTCCTCCTCGACGTACGCCTCGAGCACCCGGTCGAGCTGCGCGTAGGGCGGCAGCGAGTCCTCGTCGAGCTGGTCGGGGCGCAGCTCCGCGCTCGGCGCCCGCTCGATCGTCGACCACGGGATCAGCTCCCGGTCGGCCCGCTCGTTCAGGTGGCGGGAGAGCCGGAACACGTCCGTCTTGAACACGTCCTTGAGCAGAGCGAACCCGCCGGCCATGTCGCCGTAGAGCGTCGCGTAGCCGACCGACATCTCCGACTTGTTCCCGGTCGCGACGAGCAGCCAGCCGAACTTGTTCGAGAGCGCCATCAGCAGCGTGCCGCGGATCCGCGCCTGCAGGTTCTCCTCGGCGAGATCGGGATCGCGCCCGGCGAACGACTCCGCGAGCGCCGACTCGAACGCCGCGACCATCGGGCCGATCGGCAGCTCGCGGAAGTCGGCGCCGAGGCTCTCCGCGAGCCGTTGCGCGTCCGTTCGCGTGCCCTCCGAGGAGTACCGCGACGGCATCGAGACGCAGTGCACCCGCTCCGGGCCGAGCGCGTCGGCTGCGATCGCCGCCGTGAGCGCGGAGTCGATCCCGCCGGAGACGCCGACGACGACCTCCGAGAAACCGTTCTTCCGCACGTAGTCGCCGAGGCCGAGCACGAGCGCCCGGCGCATCTGCTCCAGCTCGTCCTCGAAGGCGACGACCGGCGGCGCGGCCGGCTCGCCGTCCCGGCCGCGCGCGGGCCCGATGTCGACGAGCGTGATCTCCGGCGCGCCGCCGCGGTCGCGCGCGAGCGCGCGCCTGCGCACGTCCGAGAGCCGGCGCCCGATCACCGCGCTCGGCTCGACGTCCACCACGAGCAGGTACTCCTCGAACCCGGGCGCGCGCGCCAGCACCGCCCCCTCGTCGTCGAGCACGACCGAATGGCCGTCGAAGATCAGCTCGTCCTGGCCGCCGACCGCGTTGCAGAACGCGATGAACGCCGAATTGTCGCGGGCGCGCGTCCGGAACATCTCCTCGCGCTCGCGCTCCTTGCCGGTGTGGAACGGGGACGCGGAGAGGTTGACGAGCAGCTCTGCGCCGGCGAGGGCGAGGTCGGTCGCGGGCGGCCCCGGCTGCCACATGTCCTCGCAGATCGTCACGCCGACGCGCGCGCCGCCGAGGTCGAGGACGATCAGGTCGCGCCCCGGGGCGAAGTAGCGGACCTCGTCGAAGACGCCGTAGTTGGGCAGGAAGCGCTTGCGGTACACGGCCTGCACCGCGCCGCCCGAGCAGACCGCGCAGGCGTTGTAGAGGTCGCCGTCGTACAGAGGGACTCCGACGAGCGCCGTGATGCCGTCCGCGGCGCGCGCGATCTCCTCGATCGACGCCGCCGCTGCGCGGACGAAGCCGGGCCGCAGCAGCAGGTCCTCGGGCGGGTAGCCCGTCACGGCCAGCTCGGGGAAGACGGCGAGATCGGCTCCGGCGGCCTTCGCCTCCTCGAGCCGGCCGAGGATCAGGTCACGGTTGCCCTGGAGGTCGCCGACGATGGGGTTGATCTGTGCGAGTGCGAGTCTCACGGAGAGTTTTAGCCTTGCGATCGAAAACCCGACGCGTCGAACAGTACACGTGTCGGCGCAGGGCCGCGCGTCCGGCTCAGCCGTGCAGCAGCCTGAAGCCGTGGAGCCGCCACGCCTGCCACGCGTTGTACCACGCCGGCAGCGTCCGCGGCGTCGCGGGACTCGCTCCGCGGCCGCCGCGCCTGTGCCAGGCCAGCAGCTGCCACGCCCAGCGGGGGATCCGCGCGGGAGCGCCTGCCGGGCGGGGGGCGCGCCGGACCGTCACCGGAGCGCTCGCCCGGCTCGCGCCGGCCACCGCGCTGAAAGCCCGCAGGGTGTAGACGCCCACGCCCTTCCGCGCGAACGCCTGCACCGTCGCACCGGTCGCTGTCCGGGATGCGCGCGCGACCGGGCTGCCGTCGAGGAAGACGGCGTAGCCGTCGACGCCGGCGCTCGCCCCGGGCGCGTGCCAGCGGAGCAGGAGGCGGCCGCCGACGAGGCGCCCGGTGACCGCGCGGGGAGCAGCCGGCCTCGTGCCGTAGAAGAAGCGGTCGGCCTCCGAGGTCGCGCTCGAGCCGCCGCCGGTCGTCACGACGACGTCGACGAACCCGCTGCCCGGCGGCGCGACGACGGAGAGCGCTCCCGGCGAGAGGTAGGTCACCGACGGAGCGGCCGCGCCTCCGAACGTGACGCTGCTCGAGGGCGTGAAGCCGCTCCCGAGGAGCATGATCTGCGCGCCTCCGGACGGCGGCCCTCTGCGCACGCGCAGGCTCTCGACGACCGGCCGCGGTGCGGGCGCCTCGTTCGCGCAGGCGAGGACGAGCGTCAGGCCGAGCTGCGGCGGCGGCACGGGAAGCGGGCCGATCGCCGCCGCCGCCCGCCTTGGATCGTCGGCCGCGGTACACCCGGGCGCCGAGGCCCGCACCTCGTAGAAGCCCGAGCGGACGTCCCAGTGGAAGGCGCCGTCCGTGCCCGTCGTCTCGGGGTTCACCGCCGGCTCGATTCCCGGTTGCGAGACGTCCACCGGCGCGAACGCGCCGTCCGCGGAGTCGGAGCGCAGGATCGTCGCCGTGGCGCCGGCGACCGGATTGCCACTCCGATCGAGGACGGTCCCGCTCGGGTCGATCAGCGCGTTGTAGCCCGGCTGTTGCTCATCGCAGTCTCCGAGCGCGGCGTCGACGAAGGCGTCCACCGCCAGGTCGACCAGCTTGCTCGCCATGAACGACACGGCCGGCGGGACGACGGCCGCTATCAGCAGGTCGAGCGGACCGGTCTCGGCGAAGGCGACGACCGCGGCCGTCTCGATCTCCGCCGTGACCGCCGTGATCTCGGGTCCGAGCGCGAGCCCCACCTCGAGCGACAGGGCGTCCTTGTACGCCTGCTTCTCGGTCGTGCAGGTCGGCGTGTGCAGGTGTCCGGCCGCATTTGCGATCGCGGTCCTCAGCCCGAGGAGCGCGAGCACCTCCGATCCGTGCTCGTGAACGAACTCCAGGATCGTGAGTGCAGAGAAGGCCGTGCCCTGCAGCAACCGGGGTGCGACTGTCACTGCCGGCGAGTCGCAGAACACCGAGCGCTTGATCTGCGCCAGGCCGCTGATCGGCGGCGGCGGCAACGTCCCCCGGTAATCGCCGGATCGCGGAGTCGCCTCGGCCAGCGTGTAGAGCGTGTAGTCGAGCCTCCGCGTCGCGCCGTTGCGCCCGACGATCGAGACCACTCCGAAGCCGCCGGCGCATCCCGACGTCTCCATCGTGTGGGGCTCGTGCCAGTAGATCACCGGGAGACCGGCGATCGAGACGTTGGGGACGGGGGGCCCGACGGTTGGGCGGAAGGTGATGGGAGGCCGCGGCGCCGGCGCCTTGAGGGTGATCGTCACGTGGTCGAGCCCGTTCGCGGCCACGTCCAGCGGCCCGACCTCGTCCGCCAGGAGCCCGCTCTGCTGCGGAGGAAAGGCGCGGAGCGTGACCGAGACGCCGGGCGCAGCGCTGACGGCGAAGGCGCCGGAGGAGTCGGTCTCGGCGCTGACCGCGCACCCGGAGCCGGCCGTTGGGCAGGCCTCTACCTGTGCCCCTGCGAGCGCGCCGTTGGGGCCCCTGACCGTGCCGGTGACGCTGACGCCCGTGTACGCCACCGTCGCCGTCTGCGCGAGAGCGATGCCGTCGGTCGTGTCGGTCGCTGCGTATTCGACGCTCTCGGCGGTGGCGTCCGTGACGCGGAAGACGACCGTCCCGTCCGCGGACGAGACGCCGCCGTTCGCAGCGGCGATCCTCGACGTACTGCGACCGGCCGAGAGTCTGACCGTCTTGCCGGCGACCGGCCGGCCGGAGCCGTCGCGGAGCGTCACGGTGATCGCCGTGGCCGTCGCGCCGTCCGCCGGGACGCTCGCCGGATCGGCGACCACGGTCGAGACGGACGCACTGACCCCGCGCGAGGGCGGCGGCGCGGGAGTCGAGGAGGTCGTCGTCGCCGGCGGCGAGGTCGTGGTCGTCGTCGTGGTCGGCGGCGCGGGGGCTGGAGCCTCGTAGGCGCCGATGTCGCAGACGCCGACGCGCGCGACGCCGCGCTGATCGTCGGCCGGACAGGCCGTGCCGTCGCCGGCGTCGATCGCCGGGCTGGCGGACCGAGCGCGTGCGTCTTCGTCGGGCCGCCGTTCGCGGCGAGCGGCCCGAGCAGCGGGTCGACGCCGGAGAGGTCGCCCGGCCCCGCCAGCCCGCAGCTGCCGTCGCTGTCCAGATTGTGGCCACCGGACGAGACCGCGGCCCCGCAGTCCGCGCCGGAGCGCTGCTTCGCGACGATCGTGTCGGTGAGCGCGAGGCTGCTCCCGCCGCCGGTCACGTCGATCCCGTCCGGCCCGTTGTCGGTCACGGTCGAGGAGACGACGGTCAGCGACGCGGCCAGGTTCGCGTAGATCCCGCCGTGGCCGCCCGCTCCGGCCGTGTTGCCGCTGAGCGTCACGTTCGTCAGCGTCGCCGGGCCCTGGTTGAAGAGGCCGCCGATGCTCCCGCTCGACGCGTTGTCGGTGATCGAGCTGCGGGTCACCGTGAGCGTCGCCGAGTTCGAGATGCCGGCCACCGTGGAGGAGGCGTTCGAGTCGACGGTGGAATCCGTCAGGTCGAGCGTCCCGCCGTCGACGCTCACCCCGGTCTCCGCATTCCCGGCGATCTCCGCGCCCGTGATCGCGACCGTGCCACTCGACCTGACGCCGCCGCCGCAGTTGCCGTCCACCGTGCCTCCGCTGACCGTCACCGAGCCCTCCGCGAGGAGCCCGACGCTGCAGTCCCCGGCCAACGGCCCCGTCGTCGTTCCGTTGCCGTCAACGTGCGCGTTCGTCAGAGTCAGCGTTCCCGCCGGCGCCGTCGCGACCCCGTCGAAGCCGATCCCGCTCGCGAAAATCCCGACGTTCGAGGCGACCGTCGTCCCGTCGAAGCTCGCGTTCGGCGTGCCGGTCACCGCCGCGAAGCTCACGACCGACGAGTTCCTGAGCAGGACGCCGCCGCCCACGCCGTTCGCCGAGGTGTTCGAGACGACCGAGCCGCCGGTCATGGCGAGCGTCCCGGCCCCGATCACCGCGATCCCGCCTCCCCCGCCGTTGCCGACCTCCTGGTTCGCGTCCACGTCCACGTCCTGCAGGTTCAGGGAGCCGATCACCCTCACGCCGCCGCCGCCGCCGCTGTCCACCGTGAACGGGCCCGACGTCACCGACTGGGCGCTGCCGCCGGTGATCTCGACCCCCGAGACCGTCGCCTGCGCGCCGTCGGCGATCTCGAGCACGCGGTCTCCGCTGCCGACGAGCGCCGTCGAGAGCCGCCCGGCCCCCGTGACCGTGACGCCGTCGGGCGAGGTCACCCGGAGCTGCCCGAGCGAGAGGGTGTAGCTGCCTGCCGGCACCGAGACCGTGTCGGCCCCGCCGAGCGCATCCGCCTCCTCGAGCGCGGCCCGGAGCGTGCAGACGGAAGCGGGAGTCGCGGTCGGTGCGGTCGTGCAGACGCCGTCGCCGGGCGTCGCGTCATGGCCGTCGGCGGTGTCCGCAACCGTGAAGGAGCTCCCCGTGGCCCGCGCCTCGCCCGCGAGCCCGGACGCAACGAGCAGGACGACGGCGAGCAGCGGGACGAGCGCTCGCGCTCCGCGTCCGCCGTGCCGTCTGCCGCGCATCCGCCCAGGATCATGCGATGACGCCGGCCCTCGATCCATTGGGGAAAACCCGACTCTCCGCCTAGACTCCGCCCATGAGCGGGGGCGACCGCCTGACCTCTCTTCCGCCCGCCCTGCGGCGGGTGCTCGAGCTGGCGGCAGCCGAACCCGACCCGGCCCGGCTCGCCGCCGACGGGGTCCGCTCCGCCGACCTCCGGCGGGCGGCGGCGCGCGGGCTGCTGACGCTTCGCGACGGCCGGGTGGAGCTGGCCCCGGACGTCGCCGAAGCGGTCGTCGCCTGGCTGCGTGTCCGTCTCGCGGCCGCGGCCGCGCGCCTCGGCGGCGACCCGTCCGAGCACGCCGCCCGCCTTCTCGCGGCCGCGCGCGAGGCGCGGCACGGCGGCGCGGTCGCCGACGCACTCGCCCTCGTCGAGGCCACGGTGCGGGCGAGCCCGGATCCGGTCGTGCGCGCGCGGGCGCGCTACCTCGAGCTCGGCCTGGAGGGCGCGCACGGCTTCCATCTCGGCACCTACGAGGCTCTCGTCACCGAGGCAGCCGCCGTGGAGGAGCTCGAGCCGGCGCTCGCCGCCCGCATGTACGCGGACGCCGCCGTGTTCGCCGCGCAGAGCGACGTCGAGCGGAGCCTCGCCGCCGCCGAGCGCAGCCGGGCCCTCGCCGGCGCGACGGGCGGGGCGGAGCGAACCGCCGCCGCGCTCGCGGTCGCGACCGCGCACCTCGCCGCGGGCGACGCGGGACCGGCGGAGGAGCTGATCGGCTCAGGCCTCGAGGAGATCGGAGGCCAGCCGGATGCGGCGCTGCGCGGGCTCTACGGGCTCGGCGCGCTCTACTACTACCTCGAGGACTATCCGGCCGCGCGGCGCGTGCTCGAGCACGCCGTCCCGCTCGCGCGGGCGCAGGGGGCGCGATCCGATCTCGCCGCCCTCCTCGACACGCTGGCGGCCGTCGACGTGCGGCTCGGCCGCTACGCGTCGGCGCAGGGCGCGTCGCTCGAGGCCCTGCGGCTCGCGCGAGCGGAGGGCAGCGACACCCAGGCGGCCTCCTGCCTGACGACGCTCGCCGGCATCGACGCCGTGCAGGGGCGCGAGCGCCGGGCGCGGGCGCGGGTCGAGGAGGCGCTCGCGCTCGTGCCGGGGCACCACCTCGTCCACGTCTGGGGGCTGACCTCGCTCGCGCTGCTCGAGCTCGGCCTCGGGCGGGTGGAGCGGGTGCGGGCGCTCGAGGCGCCGATCGAGGACGTGTTCGCCGCGATCGGGCCGCAGCCGGCGAACGCGGTGCGCTGGCTTCCCGTACTCGTCGAGACCTGCGTGCGCCTCGGCCGCGGCGCGGAGGCGGCGGACGCGCTCGACCGGCTCGCGGCGGCGTCCGCCGAGCTCGGCCCGGGATGGCGCGCGGTCGCCGCCCGCTGCCGCGCGCTCGTCTCCAGCGGAACGGAGGCCCTCGACGCGTTCGAGGAGGCGCTCGAGCTGCATCTCGGCTCGCCGCGGCCGTTCGACCGCGCCTGGACGGAGCTCTGCTACGGCGAGCGGCTGCGGCGGTCGCGCCGCCGCGGCGAGGCGCGCCGCCCGCTCGAGTCGGCGCTCGCGACCTTCGAGCGGCTCCGGGCGGCGCCGTGGGCGGAGCGGGCACGGCGCGAGCTCGGCGCCGCGACCGCCGGCCGTCGCCGCGCGAGCCCGGCCGACCTCCTCACCCACCACGAGCGCCAGGTCGTCGCCCTCGTCACCGCGGGCGCCCGCAACCGCGAGGCCGCCGCCGCGCTCTTCGTCACCCCGAAGACGATCGAGCGGCACCTGACGAACGTCTACGCGAAGCTCGGCGTCCGCTCGCGCACCGAGCTCGCCCGCCTGTTTCTCTCGGGCTACTAGGCCTCGCGGCGCAGGCGGATCGCGTTCAGGTCAGCCGAGACGATCTCGCCGATCCGCTTTCGCAGCTCCTCCGGCGGGTCGTGCTCGGCGTGGAGGTAGCGGCCCGCGAGCGCGTCGAAGTCGCCGGAGGCGAGCGCGCGCACGAGCCGCGGCGCGCACTCGGGCGGCGTCCACGGCGCGTCGTCGGGGAAGTTCCCCTCGGTCATCGCGGTGCGCACGAGGCCGGGGCTGATCGAGAAGACGAAGACGTTCTGCGGCGCCAGCTCGGCCGCGAGCAGCTCGGAGAAGCGGTGCACGGCCGCCTTGCTCGAGCCGTAGGCGGTGGATGCGCCCGGCCGCACGTTCGGGAGGTACGCGGCGCCGCTCGCGACGTTGACGATCCGGCCGCCGCCGCGCTCGACCATCGCCGGCGCGAACGCGCGGCAGCAGAGGTAGACGCCGAGCACGTTCACCTCGAACGTGTGCCACCAGCGCTCGGCCGAGTGCGCCGAGAACGGCTCGTCCGGCCCCTCGATCCCGGCGTTGCAGACGAGCAGGTCGACCGCCGCCGGCCTCCTCCGCCCAGCGGCGCACGTCCTCCTCGCGCGAGACGTCGCCGACGAGCGCCCGCCCGCCGGTCTCCGCGGCGACCGCCTCCACCTGCTCGGCGGTGCGGCCGGTGACGGCCACCTCCATCCCGGCGGCCGCGAGCTCGCGCGCGATGTTCGCGCCGATCCCGCGCCCGCCGCCGGTGACGAGCGCGCGGCCGCTAGCCGATGACACGGCCGATCTCCTCGAGCGCCTCGGGGTTCTCGAGCGAGGACAGGTCGCCCGGATCCTTGCCGAGCGCGCGCGCCCGCACCGCGCGGCGGACGATCTTCGCGCTGCGCGTCTTCGGCAGCGCGTCCACCAAGAGGATGCGGTCGGGCTTGAACGCCTTGCCGAGCGCGCTCGTCACCGCCTCCGCGACCTCTCGAGTCCTTCCGCTTCGCCGCCGGGCGCCGGCGACGCAGAAGAGCCACGCCACCTCGCCCTTGACCTCGTGCGGGACGCCGATCGCGGCCGCCTCGGCGACGATGCCGCTCGCGATCGCGGCCGACTCGAGCTCCGCCGGGCCGATCCGCTTGCCGGCGATGTTGAGCGTGTCGTCCGAGCGCCCGTGCAGGAACCAGTAGCCGTCCTCGTCGACGGAGGCCCAGTCGCCGTGCGTCCAGACGCCCGGGAAGCGGCGCCAGTACGTGTCGAGGTAGCGCTCGTCGTCGCCCCAGATCCCGCGCGTCATCCCGGGCCACGGCCGCTCTGCAGACGAGCTCGCCGACCTCGCCGCGCACCGGGAAGCCGCGCGCGTCGACGACGTCCATGTCCAGCCCGAGCGCGGGGAAGCCGAGCGAGACCGGCTTGATCGGCTCCATGATCACCGTCGTGAGGAAGCACGCGCCGACCTCGGTGCCGCCCGAGATGTTGACGATCGGGACGCGCCGCCGCCGACGTGCTCGTGGAGCCAGCGGTACGGGGCCGGGTTCCACGGCTCGCCGGTCGTGCAGAACGCGCGCAGCGAGGAGAGGTCGCTGCGCGGCTCGCCGTGCGGGATCAGCGCGCGCACGAGCGTCGGCGAGAGGCCGAGCATCGTCACGCGCTCCGACTCGACGAGCCGCCACAGCCGGTCGGCCGGGCAGTCCGGCGCGCCCTCCGCGAAGACGATCGTCGCGCCGGCGGCCCCGCCGCCGACCACCGTCCACGGGCCCATGATCCAGCCCATGTCGGTGGCGAAGTGGATCCGCTCGCCCGGCTTCACGTCCGTCTGGTAGGCGACCTCGCGGGCGATCGAGACGAGGAAGCCGCCCTGGACGTGGAGCGCGCCCTTGGGCCGGCCGGTCGTGCCGGAGGTGTACGCGAGCAGGTACGGGGGCTCCGAGTCGACCTCGACCGGTGGGAGCGTCGCCGGCTGCCTCGTGACGACGCTCCGGCCAGGAGCCGCGGTCCCGGTTCCAGGCGACGACCTCGCGGACGGCGTGGCCGCCCGCCGCGAGCGCCTCCTCGAGCGTCGCCCGCATCTCGATCCGCTTGCCGCGCCGGAGCGACCAGTCGGCGCAGATCACGACCTTCGCCTGCGAGTCCTGGAGCCGCTGAGGCGATCGCGGGCGCCGCGAAGCCGGAGAAGATCGGCACCTGCACCGCGCCGACGTGCGCGCACGCGTGCGAGGCGACCGCGACGGCCGGGCACATCGGCATGAAGATCGCGACCCGGTCGCCCTCGCCGACGCCGAGCTCGACGAGCGTCTCGGCGAGCCGGGTCACCTGCCGCGACGCCTCCGCCCAGGTCAGCGTCTCGCGCCGCCCGTCCTCGCTCTCCCAGACGAGCGCCTCGTCGTCCGGGCGCGCCGCCGCCCAGCGGTGGACGCACACGCGGGCGACGTTGATCCGCCCGCCGACGAACCAGCGGGCCCACTCGGGCCCGTTGGAGAGGTCGACGACCGCGTCCCACGGCCGGGAGAACTCGATCCCGAGGTCGTCGACGACCTCCGGCCAGAAGCGCTCCGGCTCCTCGACGGAGATCCGGTGCAGCTCGTGGTAGCCGTCCGCGCCGAGCCGCCGCGCGAGCCGCGTCACGTTCGCGCTCTCGACGAGCTCGGGCGGCGGGTGCCAGATGAAACCGTCGCGCGCCACGCGCGGAGCCTATCCCCTCGAGGGCGGGACGGAGCCCGGTTAGCGGCTGCTAACTTAGTCGCTTCGACCTGACACGACGGAAAGACGGAGAATCGATGAGAGCACGGATTTTCGCGGCGGAGAACCGGAAGTGGTGGACGCTCGCCGCAGTGTCGTTCGGCCTGTTCATGATCATGCTGGACAACACGGTCGTGAACGTCGCGCTGCCTTCGATCGAGCGCGACCTCCACATCTCGATCGCGGAACTGGAGTGGATCGTCACCGCGTACGCGCTCATGTTCGCCGCGCTCCTGGTCACCGGCGGCAAGCTCGCCGACCTCTACGGGCGGCGGCGGATCTTCGTCGTCGGCCTCGCGATCTTCACGCTCTCGTCGCTCGCCTGCGGGTTCGCCCCGAGCGCCGGCTTCCTGATCGGCGCCCGTGCCGTCCAGGGCGTCGGCGCCGCGCTGATGAGCCCCGCGACGCTCTCGATCATCACCGCCACGTTCCCGCCGAAGGAGCGCGGCCAGGCGATCGGGATCTGGGCGGGCGTCTCGGCGCTCGCGCTCGCGATCGGCCCGCTCTGCGGCGGCCTGATCGTCGACCACATCGGCTGGAACTGGATCTTCTTCGTCAACGTGCCCGTCGGCGCGCTCGGCATCGTCGTCTCCCGGCTCGTGATCCCGGAGTCGCGCGACACCTCGCACGAGCAGAGCATCGACTTGCCCGGGCTCGTCACCTCGGGCGGGGGCCTCTTCGCCCTCAGCTACGGGCTGATCGAGGGGAACCAGCGCGGCTGGACCTCGCCGGAGATCCTCGGCCTCTTCGTCGCCGCCGCGGTCCTGGTCGTCGCCTTCATCCTACTCGAGCGGCACCAGCGGCTGCCGATGCTCGACCTGTCGCTGTTCCGGATCGGCGCCTTCACCGGGGCGAACATCGTCGCGATGCTCGTCTCGCTCGGGATGTTCGGCGTCTTCTTCTTCGTCTCGCTCTACGTCCAGAACATCCTCGGCTACTCGCCGACGAAGGCGGGCGCGATCTTCCTGCCGATGACGATGCTGATCATCCTCGTGGCGCCGATCGCGGGCCGCCTCTCCGACGTGATCGGCTCGCGCTGGTTGATGGGCGGCGGGATGACCATCCTCGGCGTCTCGCTGCTGCTCTACCAGCGCGTCGGCGTGCACTCGGGCTTCTGGACGCTGCTGCCGTCGATGCTGCTCGGCGGGATCGGGATGGCCATGACGATGTCGCCGATGACCGCGGCCGCGATGGGCGCGGTGCCGGTGGACAAGGCAGGCGTCGGCTCCGGCGTCCTCAACAGCTTCCGCCAGGTCGGCGGCTCGCTCGGGATCGCGCTGATGGGCGCCATCCTGGCCTCGTACATGCACCACCCGGCGCGCTCGGCGGCCGGTGCGCAGGACTACGTGAACGGCCTGCACGCCGCGTTGCTCGTCAGCGCCGGGATCACCTTCGCCGCGGCGGCCGTCGCGGTCGTCCTCGTGCGGACGCGACCCGAGGTCGAGCGGGCGCACATCGCGGAGATGCCGGCGTGAGGACGGCGACCACGCGGCTGCCGGCGGCGGAGCGCCGCCGCGTGCTCGTCGAGGCGGCGATCCACCTGTTCACGGAGAGCAGCTACCGGGGCACGACGACCGCGGAGATCGCCCGCGCGGCGGGCGTGTCCGAGCCGATCCTGTACCGCCACTTCGACTCGAAGCGCGCTCTCTACCTCGCCGCCCTCGACCACGTGTGGGCGCAGGCGCGCACCGCCTGGGAGGACGTGCTGTCGACCTCGTCCGACGCCTGTGCCGCCGTCGAGCGGATCGGCAAGGTCCACTTCGCCGTGCGCGACACGAAGCTGCAGCTCTCCGAGCTGTGGGTGCAGGCGCTGACGGAGGCGGCCGACGACGTCGAGCTGCGCAAGCACCTGCGCGCCCACATGCGCGAGGTGCACGCGTTCGTCGCCGCGATGCTCCGCCGCGGCCAGGAGCAGGGCGTGATCGCCGCCGACCGCGACCCCGAGGCCGAGGCGTGGATCTTCATCGCCGGCGGCATCCTCGGCATGGTCGGCCGCCGCGTCGGCCTCCTGGACGACGCCGAACTGGGCCGAATCAGAAAATCCCGCCTGGACTGGCTGTCGGCTTGAGCTGAGGGTCTGGCGTCCTTGGGTGGGCGCGCTCCGTCGCGCGGAGGGGAGACCGCGCTCTCCCCGGAGCGCCCACCACCCTCCGGCACGCGCGCGAAGAAGAGGGGGCCCACGGGGGAAACCTGGTTTCCCCCGTGAAGCGAGCGAGCCGCCCGAAGGGCGGCTCGCGATGCGTAAATGAGAAGGCCCCCCGCTGCGGCTCGGGGGGCCTTCTCGAGAGGCGCACCCTCCTGACGACCTCGGAGACTCGGCTCTGCGGCCCAGCCGCGCCTCCGCTTCGTCGCCGGGAGTCCCGGCGCGCCCCCTGCAAACCTGAGCCTGGCGTCCGGCCTGGTTGCAAGGTGACCTCACTATAGGAGCCGTGTCCGTTCTCGTCAAGTAACTCGGTCAAGTGATTTTCCGATCACGTAACTTCACCGATTTTCGGCATGAACATGCCCTTTTCGGGGGATGCGTGGGGTTGGTCTCTTGCGCTTTTGTGAAGCGTAGGGTTCACTTCCTGAAAGAACGCCGCCCATGACGACTCGAGACGCCGCCACCACCCGCACCAGCCGTCCCGCCCCGCAGGGGCTGAGGCTCGGCGAGCGGCTGCGCCAGCTCCGGGTCGCGGCGGGTCTCACCCAGAGCGACGTCGCAGGCGACCGCTTCTCCAAGGAGTATGTCTCCCAGATCGAGCGCGGCAAGACGCGCCCGACGCGGGAGACGGTCGAGTGGCTCGCGGCGCGCCTCGGCGTCGACGGCGGCTTCCTCGCCAACGGCGTCGCCACCGACGAGCGCGGCCGGCTCGAGGGAGCGCTCGCCAGGGCCGAGGCCCTCGTCGGCGGCGAGCGGGACGAAGAGGCGGTCGCCGAGTTCGAGACGCTCGTGCCCGCGACCCGCGCGACCGGGGTCAAGGAGCTCGAGGTACGCGCCCTCTCCGGCTCGGCCAGGGCGCACATGCGCGTCGGCGACTTCCGCCAGGCGCTCGGGCTGCTGAACGAGGCGCGGGCGCTCGCCGAGGACGAGAGCTTCTCCGACATCGAGCGCGCCGAGGTCCTGTACGTGCTCGGCGCCTGCCGGCTGCACCTCAACTCGGTGCAGACGGCGCTCGGGCTGCTGAACGAGGCGCTGGCGCTCGCCGAGCGCTCCGGCATGCCCTCCGACACGCTCCGCTCCAACATCCTGTCCTGGCGCGCCCGCTGCTGGCGGCGCATGCGCGACTACGAGGCCGCCCGCGAGGACGTCGAGCGGGCCCTCGAGCTCGCCCAGGACATCGACGACCCGCGCACGGTCGGCGCCGCCTACTTCCAGGCGTCGCTGATCGCCGATCGCGAGGGGCACTGGGTGCTCGCCCGCTCGTACGCCGAGAGGGCGAAGGCCGCGTACGAGGAGCTCGCCGACCGCGCGAATGTCGCGCAGCTGACGAACAACCTCGGCGCCTTCAATTTCCTGCTCGGCAAGACCGACGAGGCCGTCGTCCTGCTGAAGGAGGCCTTCCGGATCGCGCTCGACCTCGGCAACGACGGGGAAGCGGCGCTCGCCGTCTCCTCGCTCGCGCAGGTCCACCTGCGCACCGGGGACGTCGAGCAGGCCGAGGAGCAGGCGCGGCACGCGATCCGCCTCCTCTCGGGCAGCGACGAGTTCGTCCAGGAGTACGGCAACGCGCAGCTCGTGCTCGGCCGGGCCCTCCTCGAGCAGGAGCGCCTCGACGAGGCCGAGGAGGCCTTCGAGGCCGCCGAGACCAGCTTCCAGCAGTTCGACTCGGTCAGCCACCGCTCCGCCGTATGGGTCGCCCGCGGCGACCTCGCGGCGCGGCGCGGCGACGACCGGTCGGCGGCGCGCCTGTACCGGCACGCGGCCGAGTCGCTCCAGGACTTCAGGTTCTAGGTCGAGACGCGAGAGGAGGTGACTCAACTGATGAAGACGCGGCTCATGACTCTGCTGATCGTCGCCTCCCTGTTCGCGTTCTACCTGGCCATGTTCGTGCCGTTCGGGCTCGGCGAGGGGAAGATCTAGGCGACGGCGGCTCGTCCGCAGTCCTGTCGCGCGCTGTGACGGGGCCGACCGGCGGCGAGCCCACACGCCACTGGGAGGCCTGCCGGCATGACGCCGGCAGGCCTGCGCTGCCATTCTGCTGCGGCCGACCGTAGGCCCCGGGCAGCTCCTCTCGCCGCGGCGCGATCGTCCGCACGCCCGGCGAGCGCCGGCCGGAGAGTTGCCCGGCAGGTGCGACTCCTGCCATACTCGATTACTTCATATAGGAAAGTAACGGGAGGGCTTATGGCATACGCGAAGGACGTGCTCGTCTCCACGGAGTGGCTGGCCGAGCATCCGGCCGGCGACGGGGTCGTCGTCGCGGAGGTGGACGAGAACCCGGATCTCTACGAGGAGGGCCACATCCCGGGCGCGGTGAAGCTGCACTGGCGCGATGACCTCCAGGATCCGGTCGAGCGCGACGTCGTCGAGCAGGACGTCTTCGAGCGGCTGCTCGGCGAGCGCGGGATCGCGAACGACACCACGGTCGTCCTCTACGGGGACAAGAACAACTGGTTCGCGGCCTACGCGTACTGGTACCTGAAGCTGTACGGGCACGCGGACGTGCGGATCCTCGACGGCGGCCGGCAGAAGTGGATCGACGAGGGGCGTGAGCTGACGACCGACGTGCCGTCACCGGCGGCGAAGGCGTACACGGCGCGCGACCCTGACGAGTCGATTCGCGCCCGCCGCGACCAGGTGCTCCGATGGCTCGGCGAGGACGGCCGCGCGCTCGTGGACGTGCGCAGCCCGCAGGAGTACTCGGGCGAGCTGATGGCGCCGCCCGGCTACGAGCAGGAGGGCGCCTCGCGCACGGGGCACATCCCGACCGCGCAGTCGATCCCGTGGGCGCAGGCCGTGCGCGACGACGGCACCTTCAAGCCGGCGGAGGAGCTGGCGGAGCTCTACGGCGGCAAGGGCGTCACGCCCGACAAGGAGGTCACCGCCTACTGCCGGATCGGCGAGCGCAGCGCGCACACCTGGTTCGTCCTGCACGAGCTGCTCGGGTTCGAGAACGTCCGCAACTACGACGGCTCGTGGACGGAGTGGGGCAACCTCGTGGACGTGCCGATCGAGCGCTAGCTACGCGCCGCTCAGGTGGACGTCGCCGTCGCGCGAGCCGAGGCGCTCGATCACGACCTGCGGGATCCGCGCGCGCGGGCCGAGGCGCAGGCACATCCGCACGACCTCGGCGCAGTCCTCGGGACGGATCATCTCCTCGCCGGGCATCCCGGTCCAGCCGGCCATCGCCGTGTCGACGAAGCCGGGACAGATCGCGATCGCACGGACGCCGTCCGCGTCGAGCTCGTCGTTGAGCGAGCGCGTGAGCGAGATCACGGCAGCCTTCGTGGCGCCGTAGGTCGCGAGCCCCGGCGTCGGCAGCGTGCCGGCGATCGAGGCGAGGTTGACGATCCAGCCCTTCGACTCCCGCAGGAGCGGGATCGCCGCCTGGGTGACGAGGAAGAGGCCGCGCAGGTTGACGCCGACCTGGAGGTCGAAGTGCTTCGCCGGCAGGTCCTCGACGCGTCCGGCGATGCCGATCCCCGCCGAGTTGACGAGCACGTCGAGCCGGCCGAAGCGCTCCGTGTGCGCGGCGACGAGCCGCGCGCAGGCTTCGGCGTCCCCGACGTCCGCGGCCACCGCCTCGGCGCCGAGCTCGGCCGCGGCCGCCTCGACCTTCTCCGCGCGCCGCGACGCGAGCGTGAGGCCGAAGCCCTCGTCGCGGAGCATCCGGGCGATCGCGAGGCCGATGCCGGACGAGCCGCCGGTGATCAGGGCTGCGCGGTCCATATCCGTTCTCTACCTTGCGGAAGGGCGGAAGGTCAAGCCGCGTTTGCCGCGAAGTGAACGAACGAGGGTGCCGTGAGAACGGCCCTCCTCTCCCCTGGGGGCGGCGGCGCCTGCCGCCGCCCCCGTAAAGTGCGGGGGTGGAGACGACAGGGCTCACGAGCCTCAGCGTGGGCGGCGGCTGCGCCGCGAAGTACTCCGCCGCCCGGCTCGAGGAGCTGCTGAAGGGCTTCGTCCCGGCCGAGGCCGAGAACCTGCTCGTCGGGCTCGCGCCCGCGGACGACGCCGCGGTCTACAAGCTCGACGAGGAGCGGGCGATCGTCTTCACCCTGGACTTCTTCCCGCCGCTCGTCGACGACCCCGCGACCTTCGGGCGGATCGCGGCCACGAACGCGCTCAACGACGTCTTCGCGATGGGCGGCTCCCCGCTGCTCGCGCTCTCGATCGCCGCCTTCCCGGAGGAGCTGCCGACGGAGGTGCTCGGCGCGGTCTTCGCGGCGGCGGACGAGCAGGTGCGCGCGGCCGGCGCGATCCTGGCCGGCGGCCACACGATTCGCGACGCCGAGCCGAAGTACGGGCTCGCGGTCGTCGGCACCGTCCATCCCGACGGCGTCTGGCAGAAGAGCACCGCCCGTCCGGGCGACGCGGTCTTCCTCACGAAGCCGCTCGGCACCGGCCTCGTGCTCGCGGCGCACGGGAAGGGGCTCGTCACCGCGGAGCAGCTCGAGGAGGCGATCCGCTGGATGACGACGCTCAACGGCGTCGCGGCCGACCTGCTGCGCCCGTTCGAGCCGCACGCCGTCACGGACGTCACCGGTTTCGGGCTGCTCGGGCACGCCTACGAGACTGCCGACCGGAGCGCGGTCCGGATCCGGCTCGACGCGCGGGCGCTCCCCGCGCTCGGCGGCGCGCTCGAGGCCGCGCGGGCCGGCGTGCGCACCGGCGGCGACCCTCGCAACCGCGACTTCGCCGGGCCGCACGTCGAGAGCGAGGGCGTCGCCGACGACCTGCTCGCGCTCGCGTACGACGCGCAGACCGCGGGTGGACTGCTCGTCACGCTCCCGTCCGACAAGTCGCTCTCGCTCGAGGCGGAGTTCCGGGCCCGCGGGGCGTTCCTGCAGCGGGTCGGCTCGGTCGAGGAGGGCGAGGGCGTGGTGCTCGAGGCGATCGGCGAGTAGGACCGCCGGCCTTGCCGACGGCGCCCCGCCCCCGGCTCCTGGATCGCGGGCTCGAGCTGCGCGTGCTCGCCTTCTGGGGTGCCGAGCTCGGCGTCGACCCGGCCGTGCTCGACGCGGACGGCCTCGTCGTCGTCCGCGACCCGCGCGACTTCGCGGCGGCGAGGCGCGCCCTGATCCGGACCGCGCGCGGCGCCTTCGTGCTCGCCGCGCCGGACGAGGCCGAGGCGGCCCGGGCCGGGCCGGAGGCCTTCGCGCTCGACGCCGAGCGGCGCGCGCGGGGCGTCGGCCTCCTCCACTACCTCGACGGGCCGGTGCCGCCGCCGGGGGACCGGCGCGTCCGCCTCCTCGGCGCGGGCGACCGTCCGTTGCTCGAGGAGCTGCAGCGCGCCGCCGGAGCGGAGGAGACCGAGGAGGCCGAGGTGGACGTCGAGCACCCGCTCGCCGTCGGCATCGTCGACGGCGGCCGTCTGCTCGCGGTCGCCTCCCTGCTGGAGGAAGGAGGCGACACGGTCGACGTCGGCGTGCTCGTCCACCCGGGGGCGCGCGGCCGGGGGCTCGGCGCAGCCGCGGTCGCCGACGCGTCCGCGCGGGCCCACGAGCGGGGCCGGCTCGTCCAGTACCGGTGCAATCTCGGGAACGAGGCGTCCGCGCGGCTCGCGCGCGCCTGCGGCTTCGCCCTCTGGGGCGTGCTCTCGGTCGCGCCGCCGCCGGATGCCCTCGCGCGCGCGGGATAGGCGCGCTCAGGGCCGCCCCCGATGTCCCGGGGCGCGGATGGGCTGAGGCTCGGTGTGCAGCGAACAGGGAGGTGGCACGCCATGAGCACCACGCTGACGGCGGGCGGCGGCCGCGGGGAGCTGCGGGAGCAGGCTCTCGCGAACCTGAAGCGGAAGCGGAAGTTCGCCGAGGACCTGCTCGGCTTCGTCGCGGTCAACGGCGTCCTCTGGCTGATCTGGGGCCTGACCGACCGCTCGATGGACGGCTCGATGCCCTGGCCCGCGTGGGTCTCCGCGATCTGGGGCTTCCTGCTCGCGATCGACGCCTGGAGGGCGTACGGCCCCTGGCCGCGCAGCCTGCATCGCCCGATCACGGACGAGGACGTCGAGCGCGAGATTGAGCGGGCAGCGCAGGACCTAGTGACTAGCCCGCGAGCTCGCGGCGGCGCGCCTGGATGCTCTTCCGCTTCGCGACGAGCTCCTCCTCGAGCCGGACGAGCTCGTCGCGGCGGCGGCGGACCAGCTCGAGCTGCGTCTCGACGTGCGGCAGCGCCTCGTCGAGCAGGCGCAGGCGCTCCACGTCGGAGGTCGTCTCGTGGAAGCGGCGCCGGATCGCCGCGCGGGCGTCCTCGGCCTCGACGAGCTGCTTCAGCTCCTCCAGCGAGAGCCCGAGCAGGTCGCGCAGCCGGGTCAGCTCTTGGAGCCGCTCGACGTCCGCGTCCTCGTACTCGCGGTGCTCGCCCTTGCGGCGCTCGCCGCACGCGAGCAGCCCGATCTCCTCGTAGTAGCGGATCGTCCGCGGCGTGACACCCGTCCGCTCGGCGACCGCGCCGATCCTCACGCGGCTGCCTCCTCCGCCGGCTCCAGCCCCTCCACCCGCCGGGCGGGCGCGTGTGCCGGACGGAGCATCGAGACGACGGCGCCGAGCACCGAGACGGCCGCGAGCACCCACAGGGCGACGTGCATGTTCGAGATGAACGGGTCGAGCTGCTTCGCCGAGAGGCCCGAGGCGAGGCCGGAGAAGATCTTGAACAGGACGTCCTTCGGCACCGCGGCGGTGACGACGGCCATCACGAACGCGATCGAGATCACGGCGCCGGTGTTCTGGAGCATCACGCGCGCACCGGCCGCGATGCCGCGGCGGTGGCCGGGCACGACGCCCATCATCGCGGCGGTGTTGGGGCTGTTGAACATCCCGGAGCCGATGCCGAGGATCCCGAGCCAGAGACCGCTCTGCCAGTACGGGCTGTGCGCCCCGAGCGTCGTCATGGCGCCGAGCGAGAGGGCGGTGACGACCATCCCGAGCGCGGCGAGCCCCCGAGAGCCGTGCCGGTCGGCGAGGATCCCGGCGAGCGGGGAGGAGACGAGCATGCCGGCGGCCATCGGCGCGAGCTCGACGCCGGCCATGATCGGCGACTGGCCCTGCGGCCCCTGGAAGTAGAAGACGAACAGGAACATCAGCGCGAAGCGCGCGAGCCCGTTGATGAACGCCGCCGCCGAGGCCGCGCCGAAGAGCCGGTCCTGGAAGAGCGCGAGGTCGAGCATCGGCGCGCGGCCGTGGCGCTCGATCAGCACGAACAGCGGCAGCAGCACGATTGCAGCGGCGAACCCGCCGATCACGACGGGGCCGTTCCAGCCGCTGAGGCCGCCCTTCGAGAGCGCCAGCACGAGGCCGGTCAGCCCGACCACGTAGGTCGTGGTGCCGAGCAGGTCGAGGCCGCGCTGCTCGTCCCGTCGCGCCAGCTCGTGCAGGACGAGCCAGGCCCAGACGCAGCCCGCCAGGCCGAGCGGGACGTTGAACCAGAAGACCCACGGCCAGGAGATCGCGACGAGCGCGCCGCCGAGCACCGGGCCGATCACGAGCCCGACCGCGGCGACCATCGTGTTCGTCCCCATGGCCAGGCCGAGCTCCTTCTTCGGGAACGCGTCGGTGACGAGCGCGGCCGCGTTCGCGAACAGGAAGGCGCCGCCGATCCCCTGGACGATCCGCCAGAGGATCAGCTGCGTGCCGCTGCCCGAGAAACCGGCGCCGAGCGACGCGAGCGAGAAGACGAGGAAGCCGAGCACGTAGGCGTTCTTGCGCCCGAACAGATCGGAGAGGCGCCCCGCGGTGAGCACGAGCACGGTCGAGACGATCATGTAGACGAGGATCACCCAGACGAGCTGGAGCAGCGTCGTGTGCAGGCTCCGCTCCAGGTCGGGCAGCGCGATGATCAGCGTGCCCGAGTTCACCGTCGCGAGCAGCATGCCGAGGCTGGTGCACGTCAGCACCCACCACTTGTAGTGCTCGCTGTGTCTGCGACTGCGAAGGAAACTCATGCTTACGTGAACGTAAGGTTAGCGGCGCGGCTGTGGTCTGCGCTCGCCTCTACACTCGGGCGGTGCACGTGGAATCCGCTCCTGCGCTTCCCCGGTGGCGTGCGCTGATGCTCTCGCCCGCGGCGTTCCGGCGTGTCGCGCTCGCCGCCGTGGCGATGCTCGTCCTCATCGTCGCGACCGGAGCGACCGTCCGGCTGACCGGCTCCGGTCTCGGCTGCCACCACTGGCCCACCTGCGAGCGCACCCATGCGCTGCCGAAGGGATACCACTCCTACGTCGAGTTCTCGAACCGCGTCGTCTCCGGATTCACCGTTCTCGCGACGGTCGTCCTCGCCCTCTGCGCCTGGCGGACGCGCGGCCTCGGCCGCCGCGGGAAGCTGCTCGCGGCCGGCGTCTTCCTCGGGACGCTCGCGCAGGCGCCGTTGGGCGCGATCACCGTCTACTACGACCTGAACCCGTACCTCGTGATCTCGCACCTGCTGCTCTCGCTCGCCGTGCTCGGCGTCGGCGTGCTCGTCCTGCTCGAGGCGACGCGGCTCGTGCGCGGCGGGGCCTCCGCGCTGCCGGCTCTCGCCCGCTGGGGCGGCGCGGCGCTGCTGGCGGCGGTCGCGGCGCTCGTCGTCACGGGGACGCTCTCGACCGCGGCCGGGAAGTTCCCGGGCAGCTCCGGGGCGACGGTCGTGCCGCGTCTCGGCTCCTTCTACCCGTCGGTGTACTGGCACGTTCGCGCGGTCGCCGCGTTCGGGATCGTGTTCCTCGCCCTCGCCGGGTGGGCCTGGCGTCACCGCGACCGCGCCGGCTGGCTCGTGCGCGGCTGCGCAGGCCTGCTCGCGATCCTGCTCGCGCAGATGGCGGTGGGCGAGATCCAGTACCGGACGTACGGAGACGTCCCGTGGTGGCTCGTTCTCGTGCACGTCGCCGCCGCCGCGGTGCTCTTCGCCTGGACGGTCGGGCTCGCCGCCCGGCTCTGGCGGCCGCCCGCGCCGTCGCCGGGCGACGGTCATTAGTGGTCGCGTCCGCACGTTCGGTTGTCTTCCCGGCCGACTGCAAACGCGTCCGATGCCGCTCGGCCTAAAACGAACGAGCCTACGGACGCGACCACTAGACTCACCACATGCCGGAGCTGATCGTCTCCTCGCGGCCGACGCTTCGCCGGCCCGTGCTGATCGCGGCTTTCGGCGGCTGGAACGACGGCGGGCAGGGTGCGACGCTCGGCGGCGGCTATCTCGCCAAGCAGTGGGAGGCGGAGCAGTTCGCCGAGATCGACCCGGAGGGTTTCTTCGACTTCCAGGCAGCGCGCCCCCACGTGAGTCTCGAGGACGGGCTGACGCGAAAGCTCGCGTGGCCCGAGAACGTCTTCCACCACGCGGCGATTCCCGGGCTCGACCGGGACGCCGTGCTCCTGCTCGGGATCGAGCCGAACCTTCGCTGGCGCACGTTCGCGAATCTGATCGTCGGTCTCGCGCAGGACCTCGGCGTCGAGCTCGTCATCACCCTCGGCTCGCTGCTCGCGGACGTCCCGCACACGCGCCCCGCGCCCGTCACGGCGGCCGCGAGCGATCCCGACCTGATGAAGCAGCTCGGCATCGAGCCGTCCCGCTACGAGGGGCCGACCGGGATCCTCGGCGTCGTGCTCGACGCATGCCGCTCGGCGGGGCTGCCCTCGGTGAGCCTGTGGGCCGCCGTGCCGCACTACGTCTCGCTCGCGCCGAGCCCGCGCGCGGCGCTCTCGCTCTGTCGCCGGCTCGGCGACCTGCTCGGCGCCGACCTCGAGCTCGAGGAGCTCGATCAGGCCGCGTCCGAGTACAGCGAGCAGGTGAGCGAGGCCGTCGCCGCCGATGCGGAGACCGCGGCCTACGTCGAGGAGCTCGAGCGGCGGGTGGACATGCTCGAGGCGGCCGACGACCTGCCGTCCGGCGAGAGTCTCGCGGCGGAGCTCACGCGCTACCTGCGGGAGCGCGAGCAGGACGATCCCGGCGGCGACGCCGGGCCCGACGCGCCCCCGGCCTAGTCGCTCTCGGCGCCGGCCGCGGCCGGCTCGGGCGCGGCGGCCTCTTGCCCGCCGTCGGCGGGTGCGCCGTCCTGCGTGGCGCCGTCCTGCGTGGCGCCGTCCTGCGTGGCGCCGTCCTGCTGTGGCGGCTTGCGCCTGCGGCGGCGGCGCTTCGGCTTCGACTGCGTCTCGGCGCCGTCGGAGGACGCCTCGCCGGTCGCGCCGTCCTGCGCCTGCTGCTGCCCTGCCGTCGCGGCGCCCTCGGCCTGCGGCGTGCCGCCCTTCTTCTTGCGCCGGCGCCGGCGCCGGTTCCGGTTCGGGCCCTGCTTCGGGGCGGGCAGGTTCTCGGAGAGCGCGAGCGCGACCTCGTGGATCGCGCCGAGCCGCTCGCGCGCCTCCTCGAGCAGCTTCGTCGACCGCGGCGTGTAGCCCTCGGCGGAGGCGAGCAGGGCCGCGCCGACCTCGATCGGCTGCTCGAGCGCCGTGTGCACGAGCTTCGCCGCGTTCTCCTCGTGCCGGTGGCCGCGCGAGTTGGCGAGCGCGCCGAGCAGGCGCTTCGCCTCCGGATACTCGCTGGAGGCCCGCCGGTCCTGCACCTTGCGGCTCACGCGCGCGAGCCGCCACGTCCAGCGCGCGAGGATCTGGTCGGGCGCGTCCGGCTTTCCCTCGGCGATCGCGCGCAGGAGCACGCGGACGCCCGCCAGCCGCTCCTTCTCCCACGTGGGCGCCTGGCTGACGAGCGTGACGAGGTCGTCGAAGTCGGCGCGCTCGACGGGCATCGAGACGCGGTCCTGGAGCGCCATCATCCGCAGGCGCCGGTTCGGGTTCTCGGCGGCGCAGGTGGCGAGGAACTGCTCGAGCGCCGCCTTGCTCGCCCGGCCCTCGGTCAGCTTCTGGACGAAGGTGGCGCGCTCGTCGAAGCGGATCTGGCGGCCGGCGATCGTCGCCCAGTAGCGCTGCTCGTCGTCGTCGAGGAAGCGCGGGTCGATCCGCTGCCACTCGCGCTGGATGACGCCGATCCGGCGGCGCACGTCGGGCGTGACGGGCACGAGCCACGGCGCCGGCGTGAGGCGGCGGCGGGCGCGGCGCTGCGAGCGGCGGCGCGGCGCGGGCGTGACGCGGGCGCCCTCGCGGTAGAAGTCCGCGTCGAGCAGCGAGTGGAGCGAGACGACGCGCTCGTTGTGGGTCGCCCCCTTCGGGACGAAGTCGACGACGATTCCCGCCTCCTTGCGCGGGTGGAGCCGCATGATCCGGCCGATCCGCTGCTGGTAGACGCGCTTGGAGGCCGTCGGCGCGAGGTGCATGCAGACCGTCGCGCGCGGCGAGTTCCAGCCCTCCGCGAGCAACTGCGCGTTGATGAGGACGTTGATCTCGCCCCGCTCGTAGGCGGCGAGCGTCTCGGCGAGCCGGACGGGCGGCGTGCGACCGGAGACGGCCTCGGCCTTGATTCCGGCGGCGCGGAACTCCTGGGCGAGGTTGTAGGCGTGGTCGACGCCGGCCGCGTAGACGATGCCCGGCGTGTTGTCGAAGCGGTCGCGGTAGAGGCTCGCGGCGGCCTGGTTCAGCGCCTGGTGGTCGAGCGTCTTGGCGAGGATCTCCTGGTCGAAGTCGCCGCCGACGATGGGCACCGAGTTGATCGCGGCGACCGGCGGCACCCGCAGGTCGCGCAGCGGTGCGATCAGGCCGCGCCGGGCCGCGTCCTGGAGCGGCAGGTCGTCCACCGAGGCGGGGAAGACGTCCGAGACCTGCTTCGCGATCAGCTGCTCGGTCGCGGTCATCCCGATGTAGACGGGCTCCGGGAAGGAGCGGATCGCGGCGGAGGTCTTCTCGCCGAGCGCGGTGTGGGCCTCGTCGGCGATCACGACCTGGTAGACGTCGCGGTTGATCGAGTCGACGTGGCGCGTGAACCACGCGTACGTCTGGATCGTGAGCGGATTCCGCTGCGGCGGCGCCTTCCCGTCCACGATCGCGTCCACGAAGCGGCCGCCGTAGCCCTCGGTGGTGAGGTCGCGCTGGAACTGGGAGACGAGCAGGCGGCGATGCGTGAGGATCAGCACGCCCAGCGAGGCGGCGGCCTCGACGAAGCCGGCGGCGGCGATCGTCTTGCCGGACGCGGTCGGGTGGCGGAAGCGGTAGCGGCGGATCGCGCCCGGGTCGTCCTCCGGCGAGAGCTCCTCGTCCTCCTCGTCCTCGGAGCCGACGGCGACGACGAGCGTGTCCTCCTCGTCCTCCTCGTCGGCCTCCTGCTCCGCCAGCTCGGCGGCGCTCAGGTGGCCGTTGCCGTTGTGCGCCTCGTCGTCGCGCTGGCTCGCGGCGATCAGCTCGGTGAGCATCCCCGCGAGCGCGTCCACCTGGTGGCGGCGCAGCTTCGTGCCGGCCGCGGTGTGCGGCTCCGGCTCCGCGAGCACGCGCTCGAGCCCGAGCATCAGGCCGTAGCGCACCTTCCACTGCGAGGTCGGCACGCTGCGGCCGGACTCGATCTCGGCCACCGCCTCGTCCAGCGCGCGGCGACGCGCCGTGCCCGGCGCGAGCACCTCGGCGGGATCCTCGCCCTCGCGGAGGAACGGCTCGCCCGCCCACGCTTCCACGCGGTACGCGGCGGCAACCAGCGGGTCTGCCGCCTCCGAGACGATCGTCGGCTGCTGAATGGCTTCCTGCATATGTGCAGCACGTACGGCGTGCCGCAAACCTTCGAAGAGGGGCGCGCTCGACGTATTTCCCCTGGGCGAGCGACGCCGGGACCAAGCATACCCCGCGACGGCCCAGCGTCAACCGTCCGCAGGAGACGGGGTCGGTCTAGCCGAGGGGCGTGCCGGAGCCGCCCATGCCGCCGAAGACGGCGAACGGATTCCCTGGGACGGTCTCCCACACGACGGCGCCGCCGGCCTCGACGGAGCCGTGCAGGCGCTCGGCGAGCGCATCGGCGTCCTCGCGCGAGCCCGCACCGACGAGGAGCAGGTCGAAGCGCCGCGCGACGGCGTATCCCTCGGCGCTCAGCTCCTCCTCCAGCCGCCGGGCCTCGTCGCGCGAGCCCGTCTGCACGCGCACCTCCCACGGGGCGTGGCCGTGCTCGAGCTCCTCCTCTTCCCACGTCTCGTCCGGCGGCTCGTCGTCCCAGCGCTCCTCGTCCTCCAGCCAGTGGTCGATGTCGGCCGGCGGCGCCTCGATGCCGAGCTCCCGCAGCGTCGCCTCGATCACCGCGAGCGCCTTCTCGGCCTCGCCCCGCGTCGAGGCGTAGACGAAGACCTCGCTGCCGTCGCGCGAGGCGGCGAGCCGCCGCCGCTCGAGCGCGCGCGCGAGCTCGCGCGCCTCGCCGCCGAGCTCCACGCCGAGCCGCTCGAGCAGCCCGCCGGCGTGCTCCTCCTCGGCGACCTCGATCCGGATGCGCCAGTCGTCCATCGCTGCAGCGTACCTCGGAGACCGCTGCGCGGTTCCTCGGTCTGGAGGCGGTACTGCGCGCGCCGGAGAGCGCGGTCTCCGGCGCGCTCCGTGCTGTTTCGGTTTTCGATGCTCTGGACGGGTTGGCTGCCCCGGCGCGGGCGGACGTGGCTTCGCCAGGTCCACCCGCTGGTTCGGCCTCCGCGTAAGCCGGGCTGACGCCCAGGCTTACGCTCCGGCCCTTGGCGGCTTCGGGTTACGGGACGGCGAGGCGGGCGCGTAACGCGGGCGCAGCCGCGTTACGCGCCCGCGAACCAGCGAGTGCGGACCCGCCCGCCAGGGCGCGTCCGCGAGCGCCGAGGCAGCGGTCCCGTCCACATCCGTCCTTGGACGAGAACGGCCGCGAAGGCGAAGGCGGGACCGCGCTCCCGCCGCAGCCCCACCCACACCCCGCCACGCGCGCCGAAGGAGGGGAGCCCTGAGGGGAACCCTGGGTTCCCCTCAGCCCAACAGTGCGCCGGTGACGCGTTTCGAGACGCCGGTCTGGTCGAGGTGCTTGGTGATCCCGCCCAGGTGGAACGGGTAGCCGGCGCCGAGGATCAGGCACGCGTCGACGTCGGCGGCGGCCGCGACGACGCCCTCGTCGAGCATGTGGCGCACCTCGTCGGCGATCGCCTCGAGTGCGGCCTCGCGGATCTCGTCCACGCTCCGCCTCGCGTCGCTGCGGAGCACGATCTCGTCCTTGCCCTCGGCGTAGTTCGCGAGCGTGGCCGAGAGCGGGAAGCGGTCGGGATAGGCCCCGTGCAGCGTCTCGAGCACGTGGTTGGCGACGCGCGGGCCGACCATCTGGAGCAGGACCGACGGCGCCATCGGCAGGCCGAGCGAGAGCGCCGCCTCGTCGGTCTCCTCGACCGTGTTGCCGTTCTCGAGCGCGTCCATCAGCACGGTCGTCATCCGCGTCAGGACGCGGTTGACGACGAAGGCGGGCGCGTCCTGGACGAGCACGCCGCGCTTCTTGAGCTTCCGGACGACGTCGAACGCGGTCGCGAGCTGCTCGTCGGTGGTGCGCGCGGTGCGGACGACCTCGACGAGCGGCAGGACCGCGACCGGGTTGAAGAAGTGGAGGCCCACGTCGGCGCCCATCGCCTCGACCGAGAGCGAGGACGTGTTCGTGGCCAGGATCGCGTCCGGGGCGACCTTGCGCACCTCGGCGAAGACCTCGCGTTTGACCTCGAGCTCCTCGAAGACGGCCTCGAGCACGAGGTCGCAGCCCTCGAACTGCTCCCAGCCGGTGCCGCCGTCTACGATCGTGGCGAGGAACGGGTTGCGCGCGCCGACCTCCTCGCGGATCGTCGCCAGGGCCTCGTCCACGCGGGACTGCTCGATGTCGCTCAGGACGACCGGCACCTCGAGCCGGCGCAGGAAGAGCGTGGCGAGCTGCGTCGCCATCAGCCCGGCGCCGACGATGCCGACCTTCTGCACCCTGCGCGGCTGCGCGTCCGGCACGCCGGCCTTCTTCGAGCGGCGCTCGACGACGGTGAACGCGTAGGCGGCCGCCTGCGCCTGCACGCTCGTCATCAGCTCGCCCATCGCCTGCTCCTCGGCCGCGTAGCCGTCCTCGAGGCTCCACCCCTGGGCGCCCGCGATCAGGTCGAGCGCGACGTAGGGCGCGCGGGTCGCGCCGTGGACGGCGTCGTCCACGCGCGAGCGCGCCTTGCGGAAGATCGTGTCCGCGTCGGACCAGTCCGGCTGGGCACGCTCGATGCCGCCCGCCTCGACGAGCTCGACGGCGTAGGCGAGGGACTCGTCCACGAACTCGACCGGCTCGAGCAGGCGGTCGGCGAAGCCGAGCTCGAGCGCCTCCGCGGCTTTCAGCAGCCGGTTCTGGCGCAGAGGGTTCGAGACGATCAGCCGCACGGCCGCCTCCGGGCCGGCGAGCTTCGGCGCGAGCTGCGTGCCGCCCCACGCGGGAATGATCGAGAGCGCGACCTCGGGGAAGCCGATGTGGCGCACGTTCGCCGCGAGCGTCCGCGCGTCGCAGTGGAGCGCCAGCTCGAGCCCGCCGCCGAGGCAGGCGCCGTTGACCGCCGCCACCGTGGGGAACGGCAGCGCGCGGATCCGCCCGAAGAGGCCGTGTCCGGCGCGCGAGCCCTCGACCGCGTCCGCCTGCGAGGCGATCCGCGTGAACTCGTCGATGTCGGCGCCGACGCAGAAGACGAACGGCTTGCCGGTCAGCACCATCGCCGCCCAGTCGCCCGACTCCAGCTCGTCGAGCACGCGCACCGCCGACTCGAAGGCGGAGCTGCCGAGCGTCGTCGGCTTGCGGTAGTCCTCGCCGTTGTCGACGGTGACGAGCGCGATCGGCCCGACGCGCGACTCGACCCGGTTGAGCTTGAACTCGGTGCCGCTCACGACTGCACGTTCTCCCAGAGGATCGCGCAGCCCATGCCCATGCCGATGCAGAGCGCGGTCAGCCCGTAGCGGCCGCCGCGCTCGCGCAGCCCGTAGGCGAGCTGGGCGATCAGCCGGACGCCGGTCGCGGCCAGAGGGTGCCCGCAGGCGATCGCGCCGCCGTACGGGTTGAGGCGCGGGTCGTCGGCCGCGACGCCGAGCTCGTCGCACCAGGTCAGCACCTGGACGGCGAACGGCTCGTTCAGCTCGAGGAGATCCACGTCGTCGAGCGTCAGCCCCGCCCGCTCGAGCACGCGCCGGGTCGCAGGCACGGGCCCGTAGCCCATCAGGTGCGGCTCGACGCCCGCATACGCGAAGCCGACGAGGCGCAGCTTCGGCTCCAGGCCGAGCTCCCCCGCGGCCTGCTCGGAGGCGAGGAAGGCGGCGGTCGCGCCGTCGGTCAGGCCCGCCGAGTTGCCCGCGGTGACCCGGCCGCCGGCGCGGAAGGCCGGCTTGAGCGCCGCGAGGCCGTCCAGCGTCGTGTCGGCGCGCAGGAACTCGTCGCGGTCGGCGACCTTCCAGCCGTCGTCGGTGAAGACCGACATCGGCACGACGGTCTCGCGCATGACGCCGTTCTGCCACGCGGCCGTCGCGCGCTGCTGGCTCTGCACGGCGAACGCGTCGGCGCGCTCCTTCGTGATCTCGGGGAAGCGGTCGTGGAGGTTCTCCGCCGTCCGGCCCATCACGGCGGCGGAGTCGTCGATCAGCCGCTCGGAGACGAAGCGCGGGTTGAAGTCCACGTCCTCGCCCATCGGGTGGTGGCCCATGTGCTCGACGCCGCCGGCGACGGCGACGTCCACCGCGCCGAGCGCGATCTCGCCCGCGGCCGCGGTCACGGCCGTGAGCGCGCCCGCGCACATGCGGTCGACCGCGAAGCCGGGCACCGTCTCCGGGATACCCGCGAGCAGCGCGACGTCGCGGCCGAGGGTCAGGCCCTGGTCGCCGACCTGCGCGGTCGCGGCGAGGACGACGTCCCCGATCCGCTCCGGCGGGATCCCCGGGTTGCGGCGCAGCAGCTCGCGCACGGCCTTGACGGCCATGTCGTCGGCGCGGGTGCGCCAGAACTGGCCCTTCGGGCCGGCCTTGCCGAAGGCGGTGCGGACGCCGTCGACGAACAGGACCTCACTGAGCTCGCGCGCCACGGGAGCCACGATAGCGGTCGATTGACTGACGAGTCAATCAGGTCGGTTCGGCGCCAGGCGACGCCTCGAGCTGGGCGAGCAGGGCGTCGAGTCGCGCCGAGATCGAGGCCGTAGAAGGTCGCGGACACGGAATACTGAACGGGTGGACTGGGCGAGCGGATTCGAGCGGGCGGCGGAACGCTACCGGGACGGCGAGAGCCGGCGCGGTACGGACGACGATCCCGACCAGCGGCAGCGGCAGCTCACTCGGCTCGGCAACGCCGCCTGGGCGGCAGGGCTGTGCCTGCTCATGCAGGGACGCCGCGACGAGTCCGCGGAGTGGCTGCGGCGGGCGGCCGAGCGCTACCGCGAGAGCCGCGCCGGCGCGCCGCCGGGCTCCTGGGGCAGGCCGATCGCGGGGATGAAGGCGCTCCTGCTCGCAGGCGAGGACGCCTCGGAGCCCGCGCGCTGCGCCCTCGACGCGGGCGCCGCCGAGGCCGAGTCGCCGATCGGGCGCTACGCGGCGGCGCTCGCGCTGCTCGTGCTCGGCCACGACGCGGAGGCACGGCCCGTCGCCGGGTCGCTGCGCGGGCGCGGCGACTTCCCGCAGGACGTCGCGGACACGCTCGCCGCGCTCGCGGCCGGCGACGCCGAGGGCTACGCGGCCGCCGTGGAAGGCGTGCTGCGCTCGTTCGAGACGCGCGACGAGTTCCTCGAGGACGCGGCCGTCGCCGACACCGCGCTCGTGCTCGAGCGGCTCGCGCAGCCGCGCGGCCTCGCCTCCGGCCTGCGCGCCTCGGAGCGCCTGCCGGCCTAGTGATGTGGCCGGCAACCTTTGCCGGGCTCCCGGCCCGCGGTCACGCGGCGCGCTGCGGCGTCCTCGGTCGCGCCCATAGCTTCGGCTATGAGCGTTCCCTGCGTCCTTGCAGCGCTTGGTGCCCGCGACCCGGGAACCGGGCAACGACACCGGCCACATCACTAGAGCTTCGCCGCCGCGGCGCGGTCGAGCACGGCCCGCGTCGTCCCGTGCTCGGAGCGGACGAGGCTGCCCGGGACGTGGTGCGTCGGCCCGCCCGCGAAGGCGCGCGCCGCCGCGTCCGCCTTGCCCTCGCCGGCGACGAGGAACAGCACCTCGCGCCCGCCGCACAGCACCGGCAGCGTGAGCGTGATCCGGTCGACATACGGCTCGTAGTGCGGCTCCGCCGGGATCGCGCGCCGGTCGGCGACGTCGAGCGTCGGCTGGTCGGGGTAGAGCGAGGCGACGTGGCCGTCAGGGCCGAGGCCGAGCAGGACGAGGTCGAAGCGGTCGAGAGCCTCCAGCTCCCGCTCGTACGCGCGCGCTCCCTGCTCCTTCCCGAGCTCGCCGCGCATCCGGTGCACCGCCGCCGGCGCGGCGTCGAGCCGGTCGAGCAGCGCTGCCCTGGCCATCCCGTAGTTCGAGCTCTCGTCCTCCGGCGAGACGCAGCGCTCGTCGCCCCACCACAGCTCGACGCGGCTCCAGTCCGGCTCCAGCTTCGCGGCGAGCTCGTACGCGCGCCGCGGCGTCGAGCCGCCGGTGAGCGCCACGTGCCCGCCCGCGCGCGCTTGCGCGGCGAGCCGTTCGGCCACGAACCGCGCCGCGGCCTCCTCGTCGGCGGCGATCACGATCTCGACGTCTCTCGCTCTCACGACTCGCCTTCCGCGAGCTCGACGGCCCGGTCCATCGCCGCCTGAATCGCGTTCAGGAAGGCGGCGCGGACACCGGCCTGCTCGAGCTCGCGGATGGCGGCGATCGTCGTCCCGCCGGGCGACGTGACCGACTCGCGCAGCTCCACGGGGTGCATCCCCTGGTCGCGCAGCTGCTTCGCCGTGCCGAGCATCGTCTGCACGACGAGCGTGGTCGAGATCTCGCGCGAGAGGCCGAGCAGGATGCCGGCCTCGATCATCGCCTCCGCCAGGAGCGCGAAGTACGCCGGGCCGGAGCCGGAGACCGCGGTGACCGCGTTCATCGCCGACTCCTGCACGCGCACGACGCGGCCGAGGTGCGAGAGCAGCTCCTCCGCGACGGCGAGCTGGTCGTCGCTCGCGTGCGTGCCGGCCGCGATCCCGGCCATGCCCTCGTGCACCGTCGAGGGCGAGTTCGGCATCGCCCGCACGACCGGCACCCGCTCCGCGATCCGCGCCTCGATGTGCGCGGTCGGAATCGCCGCGGCCACGGACACGACCGTCTGGTCGGGCGAGAGGACGCCGCCGATCTCGCCGAGCAGCGTGTCGATGTCCTGCGGCTTCACCGCGATCACCACGACGTCCGCGCCGGAGACGGCGGCCGCGTTGTCCGTCGTCGCCTCGACGCCGTGGCGCTCGCCCAGAGCCTCCGCGCGCGCATCGGAGCGGCAGGTGACGACGACCTCGTCCGGGGTCCGCCAGCCCGAGCTGAGCAGGCCCGAGAGCAGCGCCTCGCCGATGCGCCCGCCGCCGAGGATCGCGATCCGCCGTCCCGCCATAGGGCGGAGTCTGCCTATGCGGCGGCGGTCGCGCCAAGCGGGACGAGGCCGCGGGCGAAGCCGGCGAGCAGATAGACGCTCGCGAGACCGGCCCACTCACCGTACGGTGCGAGCAGCTCCGCCGTCTCGGAGGCCTCGACCGGGCGGCCGCGCAGCGCGCGCAGGAGCTTGATCAGACCGAGGTCGCCGACGAGCCCGTAGTCGCTGCGCCCGAGCCCTTCGAGGCAGACGACGCCGACCGACCAGGGGCCGAGCCCGCGTTCGCGCTCGAGGCGCTGCGCGACGACCGAGGTCGGGAGCTCGTGCAGCCGCTCCGGGTCGAGCGCGCGGCAGACGCGCACGAGCGCGGCGCCGCGGCGCTCGTGCAGGCCGAGGCGGCGCAGCTCGAACGGCGCGAGCGCGCCGAGCGCCGCGGCGCTCGGCGCCGGCCGCAGCCGCTCAGGGCCGGCGGGCGAGACGGCGCGCACGATCCGGAGCTCGAGCCGGCGCGCCTCCTGCCACGTGACGAGCTGCCCGCACACTGCGCGCAGCAGCGCCTGGGCGACCGTCGCCGTGCGTACCCGGCGGAGTCCGCGCAGTGCCCGGCTCGCGCGCCCGAGCAGCGGGTCGTCGCGCATCCGGCGCAGGAACTCCGAGTGGTCGTCGTCGAGCGCGAGGATCCAGCGCAGGCGCTGCGCGCCGGCGTCGCTCGCGGCGTGGATCGTCACCGTCCCGTCCGGCGACTGCCACGCGCGGACGAGCTCGGGCGCCTCGTCGATCTCGAGCAGCGCGGTCAGGACGCCGTCGCGGAAGCGGCGGGTCGCGTCTCCGGCCAGGCGTGCGGACAGGGCGAGCGAGTACGGCCCGCGGGGCGCGACCGCGAGATCGACGGTCAACGCTCGGCGGTCTGCGTCTCGGCCGGCGCCGCCCGCAGGCCCAGCTCCGCGGCGCGGTCGAGCACGTCGAGCGCCTGCTCCTCGCGCCCGGCGGTGCGGAGCGCGCGGGCCCAGGCGCGGCACGCCTGCGTCGCCTCGCGCCACTGGCTCTGCTGCTCGAGCAGCTCGACGGCCCGCCGGTACGCCTCGTCGGCGCCCTGCTTCTCGCCCTCGAGCGCAAGGCCGTCCGCGAGGGCGAAGAACGCGCTGCCGAGCTCCTCGGGCAGGGAGTCGCCGATCAGCTCGATCGCCTCCCGCGCCAGCCGCACGGCGGTCGCCCCGTCCTTGCGGAGGTTCGCGACCATCGCGCGCTTGACGCGCAGCATGACCGCGTCCGCGAACTCCGGGTTCGGCCCGAGCAGCCGCTCGCAGTCGTCGAGGTGCGCCGCCGCTGCCTCCGGGATGCCGCGGGTGACGTTGATCCCCGCCGCGAGCATGTGCGCGCGGGCGAGATGGAGCGTGTCGTCGGTCGTCTGGAGGAGCGCGATCGCCTTGCGGACGTTCGCGAGCGCCGTCGACGCGCGGCCCTCGGAGTGCGCGAGCCGGGCCATCGACCAGTAGAGGCGGACGCGCGTGTACGCGTCCTCGCTGTCCTGGACGGCGTTGATCGCCTGCTGGACGACCTCCTCGGCGCGCGCCAGCTCGCCCGTGTCGCTCAGCGCGTAGCTGAGGAGGGTCGCGTAGCGCGCCTCGAGCGACGGGTCGGCGCCGAGCTCGGCGACCTCCGCGAGGCAGCGCTCGAAGAGCTCGACGGCGTGCTCCGGCCGGCCGGCCGCGGAATAGGACCGCACCGAGCTGCGAGTAGATGTCGACGCGCTCGACGGGCAGGAACTGCTCGCCCTGCAGCGCGGCCTCGAGTAGGCTCGACTGCGTGCGTGTACTCGCCGCGCTCGTGCGCGAGCGCCGCGAGCGTGACGCGGGCGCGCAGCGTGCTGCCGTGGTCGCCGGCGGCGACGCGCCTCGGCGGCGAGCGCGCTCAGCTGCTGCCTCGATCCCGGCCGTCTCGCCCAGGCGGACGGCGAGCTCGAGGTCGCCGAGAAGGAGCTCGCGCTCCTCTCCGGCGTCGAGGTCGGAGCCGGTCTCGAGGTAGTCCGGCGGAAACGGCGAGCTTCGTCGCGAGCCGGCGCAGCGCCTTGACCGACGGCTGGCGGGACCCGGCCTCGATGCGCGAGATGTACGCGTACGAGACGCCGGGCGCAGCGAGCTCGCGCTGCGAGAGCCCGCGCTCCAGGCGGAGCCGCTTCAGGCGCTGACCGATCGGTCTCATCGATGTCGTGCATGGGCTCGCTTCCCTCGGATTCCGGCATTGTCATCGGTTGCCAGGAGATCGTCAAACATCCTCTCGAACTTGACATTCGTCAGAGCTGTTGCTCAGGTGACTCTCGTCGCGTCAACCGCGAGCCTATACGGCTCCCTCCCCCCGAAGGAGGGAATCGATGCTACGCACGACGCTCACGGTCAAGCTGGCGCTGCTCTTGCTGGCGCTGGCCGCTCTGGCGATGGCCCTCGGCGGCGACCCCTGGGGTCCCGGCTAGGCCTTCGCGACAGCGGGCGGGGCGAGGCCGTAACGCCCCCGCCCGCTGTACCCTCGGCGCGTGACGGTCGTCGAGCTCGCGGTCTACGCGCTCCTGCTCTGCGCCGCGGCGGCGGCGGTCTGGCGCCGGCCGGTGGCCGCGCTCTACCTCTTCGTCGTCGGGCTCGCGCTCCACAACGCGGTGATGGCGGCGCTGTACGCGGCCGGCGTGCGCGGCGCGACGCTGACCGCGATCACCGCGTGGAAGGAGATCCTGCTCGCGGTCGCGCTGGCGCGCGTGGCGGCGCAGGCCCTGCGCGCGCGGCGGCTGCCGTTCCGTCCCGGGGTCGCCGACTGGCTCGCGCTCGGGTTCGCGGCGCTGGTCGTCGTCTACGCGCTCGTGCCGCAGTCGGCGCTCGGCGGCGAGGCGGGCCGGAGGGCGGTCGCGCTCGGCTTGCGGCACGACATCGTCCCCGTCGGCGGCATATCTCCTCGGCCGCTCGCTGCGGCTCGGGAGGGCCGATCTGCGCCGGCTCGGCTGGACGCTGCTCGGCACCGCCGGCGGCGTCGCCGCGCTCGGGCTCGTCGACGTCTTCGCCGTGCCGATCGGCTGGTGGCGGTCCAACGGCGTGGTCGACTACTTCCACCGGCACCTCGGCTACGACTACCACGGCACGGGCTACGGCTCGAGCCGGACGGCGCCCGGCGGGCTGCCGGAGAACTTCGTCTACAACGTCGGCGGCGACCGGCCGTTCCTGCGCCGGCTCGTCTCGACCTTCCTCAGCCCGCTCGGGAGCAGCTACCTGTTCGTCGTCGCGCTGCTCGTCGCGGCGCGTGCTCGCCGGCGGCGGCCGGCGCGCTGGTGCTCGTCGCGGTCACGGCGGCGGGACTGCTCTTGACGTTCTCGCGCTCGGCGCTGCTGGCGCTCGCGGTCGGGCTCGTCGTGCTCGCGGCGCTGCGGTGCCGGCCGCCGGTGCTGGCGGCGGGCGCCGCGGTCGTCGTCGTCGCGTCGCCTTCGGCTGGGCGCACCTCTTCCCGAAGATCGCGCCCGACGGGGACCTGGACGAAGACCGACCTCGTCTACCAGCACGCTCGCGGCGCAGAGCCAGGCGGGCAGCTCGAACGCGGCGGCGAGCGTGAGCGAGTCCTCGCTGCGCGAGCACTGGCGGAGCCTGCGCGACGGCTTCTCACGGTCGTCCACCATCCGCAGGGGTACGGGCTCGGCAACGTCGGCCAGACCGCGTCGCGCACGAACACGCCGCTCAAGGCGGGCGAGTCGAACTACACGGAGCTCGGGGTCGAGCTCGGCCTCCTCGGCGCCCTGCTCTGGACGGCCTGGGGGATCGCGCTGCTCGCCGGGCTGGTGCGCGCGGCGCAGGACGAACCGTGGGCGGCGGCGATGGCGGCGGCGTTCGCGGCCGTGCTCGCGCTCGCCGTCCAGACCGACGTGATCGGCGACCCGTGGGTCGCGTACTGCGTGTGGTCGCTCGGCGGCTCGCTCGCGCTCGTCGGCGTGCGCGGCGCCCCGGCCGTGCCCGGCGAGGCCGCGGCCGGGCCGGGCTAGGCCCGGAGGAGCCTCTTGCGCGGCGGGGCCGCGCCGTCCTAGCGTCGCGGGGCGTGACGAGGCGCGCGAGGCCGGTGGAGGTGCTGCTCGTCGGCGGCGCTCGTCGCGCTCGTCGCCGTCGCGGCGCTGCGGCTGCACCGCGGGGCGCAGGCCGCCGTCGTGCGCGCCGATCCCGTCCTGACGCCGGGCGCCCTCAACCCCGAGGTGACCCAGGCGACGATCGGCAGCACGATCTGCCGCCGCGGCTGGACGCGCACGATCCGGCCGCCGGTGAGCTACACGAACGCGCTCAAGCGAGGCAGATGCGCGAGTACGGCTCACCGGGCCGCGCTCGGCCTACCAGGAGGACCACCTGATCAGCCTCGAGCTCGGCGGCGACCCGACCGACCCGCGGAACCTCTGGCCGGAGCCGTACCCGCGCGCCTCCGAGGTCGACGGATCGAGAACGAGCTGAACGCGCAGGTCTGCGCCGGCTCGCTCTCCCTCGCCGAGGCGCAGCAGCGGGAATCCGATTTGAAGCACCGCGACGGGTAGCGCCGAGGCGAGAGGCGGCGCCGCGGCGGGCGAACGGTGGGCACCACCCGCGGGCTACGCTCGAGGCATGGAGATCGCCCCGGCCACGCGCATGGGCCTCGTCGAGCTGTCCGTCGCGGACATCGGCCGGACGGTCGAGTACTGGCAGCGCGCGATCGGCCTGCGCGTGCTCGGGCGCGAGGACGGCGCGGCGACCTCGGCGCGGACGAGCCGCTGCTCCGCTTCGTGGATGACCCGGGCGCGAAGCCCGACACCGGTCACGCCGGCCTCTACCACGTCGCGCTGCTGGTCCCCGACCGGCCGGGCCTTGCCCGCTTCCTCGCCCACGCCGCCCGCGAGCGGGTGCCGCTCGACGGGCCTCTCCGACCACGACGTCAGCGAGGCGATCTACCTCCGCGACCCCGACGGGCACGGGATCGAGGTCTACGCCGACCGGCCGCGCGAGGCTGGGAGGGGCAGGTCGCCCAGCGGATGACGACCGAGCCGCTCGACGTCGACGGTCTGCTCGGCGAGCTCGACGACCCGGCGACCGAGCCGTTCGTGGGCCTGCCGGACGGGACGACGATGGGCCACGTCCACTTCCGCGTCGCCGGCGTGACGCGACCGTCGGCTTCTACCGCGACGTGCTCGGGATGGGGCTGATGGCGCAGCTCGGGCCGGCGGCGGCCTTCCTCAGCGCCGGCGGCTACCACCACCACGTCGGCGCGAACACGTGGGAGAGCCGCGGCGCCGCGCCCGCGCCGCCGGGGTCGGCGACGCTCCGGCACGCGACGATCCTCCTTCCGGACGAGGTCGAACGGGACAGGCTTGTCGCGGCGGTCGCGGACACCGGACAGGAGCCCGAGCAGCGGACGACGGCGTCCTCGTCCGCGACCCGTCCCGGAACCGGCTGCTGCTCGCTACGCCGGTAGCGTGATCTCCGAGGTCTCGACCGGCTCCGGCGGCGCCTGCTCGACGACCCTCCGGCGCATGAACAGGCCGTACGCCCAGCCCGAGAACCAGAGCACGAGGCCGCCCGGGCCGAGCAGCTGGCCGAGCCAGCGCAGCCCGCGCATGAACTCGCTCCCGTACGGCTCGATCGTCCCCGACGCCCAGATCGGGTAGAACGCCCAGCCGGCGATCAGCCAGCCGCCCGCGAGGAACGAAAGAGGCCGCCGGCGCGCGCCAGCCGCGCGCCGGGGTCATCAGCATGAAGCCGCCGAGCGCCGCCGACCGCCCCGGGCACCATGCAGCAGCTCCCACTCGCGTCCCGAGAACTGCCACGTCGCCTCGGAGTAGAAGCCGAAGCCGAAGTAGCCGCCCACGAGCGGGGCGAAGAACGCCCAGAGCCCGAGCAGCAGCACGAGCATGCCGAACGGAATCGCCTTCGGCGTCCAGGTGCGGTGGCGTTGCGGCGGGACTGTGCTCATGCCGTGCTCCTTCCCTGCGGGGCCGGTTTGAATCCCGCCGCAGGCGCCCGCTGCCCCCGAACGGGCGCCGCGGCGGCGTCTTGACTGCCCTCCTCTTCGGGATGCCTCCGCGCCGCCGCGGCGCGTCCCATCGGGGAAGCCGCGGATCTTCCGGCGATTCTCAGGGATTTCTGCGGACACGAGCCCCCGCCGCGTGCGCTATACCTGTTCGGAGAGTCGCGTTGAGCAGCAAGCCCGTCGAACAGCTTTCCCAGGTGATCGTCCGCTTCGCCGGCGACTCGGGCGACGGCATGCAGCTCACCGGGTCGCAGTTCACGACCGAGACGGCGCTGCTCGGGAACGACATCGCGACGTTGCCGGACTTCCCGGCCGAGATTCGCGCCCCGGCCGGCTCGCTGCCGGGCGTCTCCGGCTTCCAGCTGCACTTCGCCGACCACGACATCCTCACGCCGGGCGACGAGCCGGACGTGCTCGTCGCGATGAATCCGGCGGCGCTGAAGACGAACATCGCGCGACCTGCCGAACGGCGGGACGCTGATCGTGGACGCGGACGCGTTCAGCGACCGGAACCTCAAGAAGGCCGGCTATGCCGCGAACCCGCTCGAGGACGGCTCGCTCGACGAGTACCAGCTGCACGAGGTGCCGCTCACGACGCTCACGGTGGGCGCGCTGAAGGACGTCGAGGGCGTGACCCCGCGGGAGGCGGAGCGCTCGAAGAACATGTTCGCGCTCGGGCTGATGTCCTGGCTGTACGGGCGCCCGATCGAGCCGACGATCGAATTCCTCGAGGCGAAGTTCGGCGTGAAGCGCCCGGAGATCGCCGAGGCGAACGTCAAGGCGCTCCAGGCGGGCTACGCATTCGGCGAGACGACCGAGTCGTTCGCGGTCACCTACGAGGTCAAGCCCGCGAAGATGCGCGCCCGGCACCTACCGGAACATCACCGGCAACCAGGCGCTCTCGTACGGGCTGGTCGCCGCCTCGCAGCTGTCGCGGGCTGCCGCTCTTCCTCGGCGCGTACCCGATCACGCCGGCGAGCGCGATCCTCGAGGACCTCGCGGGCTTCAAGGAGTTCGGCGTGCGCACGTTCCAGGCGGAGGACGAGATCGCCGCTGCGGGCGCCGCGGTCGGCGCCTCCTTCGGCGGCTCGCTCGGCGTCACGACCTCGGCCGGCCCCGGCGTCGTGCTGAAGGCCGAGACGGTCGGGCTCGCGATCATGCTCGAGCTGCCGCTCGTGATCGTGGACGTCCAGCGCGCCGGGCCGTCCACCGGGATGCCGACCAAGCCGGAGCAGGGCGACCTGCTGCTGGTGCTGTACGGCCGCAACGGCGAGTCGCCGGTGCCGGTCGTCGCGGCCCGCTCGCCGGGCGACTGCTTCGACGCCGCGATCGAGGCCTGCCGCATCGCGCTGAAGTACCGGACGCCCGTCTACCTCCTTTCCGACGCGTACCTCGCCAACGGCTCGGAGCCGTGGCTCCTGCCCGAGGTCGCCTCGCTGCCGGACATCTCGACGAGCTTCGCAACGGAGCCGAACGCCGACGGCGAGTTCCTGCCCTACCTCCGCGACGACGAGACCCTCGCGCGGCCGTGGGCCGTGCCGGGAACGCCGGGCCTCGAGCACCGCATCGGCGGCCTCGAGAAGGCCGACGGCATGGGCAACGTCTCCTACGACCCCGAGAACCACGAGCTGATGACCCGCCTGCGTGCGCAGAAGGTCGCCGGGATCGCGGCGGACATCCCCGAGCTCTCGGTGGACGACCCGGACGGCGACGCGGAGGTGCTCGTCCTCGGCTGGGGCGGCACCTACGGGCCGATCGCCGCGGCCGCGCGCCGCGTCCGGCGCGGCGGGCACAAGGTCGCCCACGCGCACCTGCGCTACCTGAACCCGTTCCCGCGCAACACCGGCGAGGTGCTGCGCCGCTACGAGCGGGTGCTCGTCCCCGAGATGAACACCGGGCAGCTGCTGCAGCTCGTCCGCGCCGAGTTCCTCGTGGACGCGGTCGGCTACAACCGCGTCCGCGGCGTGCCGCTGCGCGCCGCCGAGCTGGCAGCAGGCGCTCCTCGCGCTGGTGACCCATGAGTGACGGCAACGGCAACGGCCACAAGCTGAAGCTGACGGCCAAGGAGTTCCGCACCGACCAGGAGGTGCGCTGGTGCCCGGGCTGCGGCGACTACGCGATCCTCGCCGCGATGCAGTCCTTCATGCCGGAGCTCGGGATCGAGCGCGAGCGGACTCGTCTTCATCAGCGGCATCGGCTGCGCCGCGCGCTTCCCGTACTACATGAACACGTACGGGATGCACTCGATCCACGGCCGCGCGCCGGCGATCGCGACCGGCCTGGCCGTGTCCCGGCCCGATCTGTCCGTCTGGGTCGTGACCGGCGACGGCGACTCGCTCTCGATCGGCGGCAACCACCTGATCCACGCGCTGCGCCGCAACGTGAACGTGAAGATCCTGCTCTTCAACAACCGCATCTACGGCCTCACGAAGGGCCAGTACTCGCCGACGAGCGAGCTCGGCAAGGTGACGAAGTCCACGCCGATGGGCTCCCTGGACTGGCCGTTCAACCCGCTCAGCCTGGCGATCGGCGCCGAGGCCACCTTCGTCGGCCGCGCGATCGACACCGACAAGGCCGGCATGAGCGAGGTGCTGCGCGCCGCGGCTGCGCACAAGGGGAGCGCGTTCGTCGAGATCTTCCAGAACTGCCCGATCTTCAACGACGACGCGTTCGACTACGTGCGCGACGATAAGGAGGGCGTGAACCGGATCGTCCTCGAGCACGGCGAGCCGATCACGTGGGGCAAGGACGGGGAGAAGGCCCTCCGCCAGCGCCGCAACGGCTCGATCGAGGTCTGCGGCGCGGACGAGGAGAACGTCCTCACCCACGACGAGACGCGCGACGAGCCGACCCTCGCGTTCGCCCTCAGCCGCGTGCGCCAGGTGACCCACGGCGGCACCCCGATCGGCGTCTTCCGCGACATCGAGCGGCCGGTCTACGACGACCTGATGGCCGAGCAGCTCCGGGTCGCCGAGGAGAAGAACGGCAAGGGCGACCTGGGCGAGCTGCTGCACAGCGGCGAGACCTGGACAATCTCGTAGCTGCGACTTTCGGAATTTCCGACTTTCGGATATTCTGAGACCGTGAGCAAGACCACGATTCGCGGCAAGGGCCAGATCACGATTCCGTCGGACATCCGCGCAGCCGCGCGGCTCGAGGAGGGCGACCTCGTCGAGGTGGAGATGGTCGCGGACGGGATTCTCCTCCGCCCGCACAAGCTGATCGACGCGACGCAGGCGTGGTTCTGGACGCCGGCATGGCAGGCCGGCGAGGCGGAGGCCGCTGCGGAGCACGCCCGCGGCGAGGGCCGGGTCTTCGAGTCCGGCGACGAGTTCCTCGCCTCCCTCGACGAGGACTGACCATGCCGACATACGAGCGGCTGCCCCGGTTCGACAAGGACTACGCCGCGCTGAGCGCGGAGGAGAGGGCCGCGTTCAAGGCGGCGGCGCGGAAGTTCGTCGAGGACGTCAAGCACGGGCGCGGCTTCCGCAAGAGTCTGCGGGTGAAGGGCGTCCAGGGCTCGTCCGGCGTCTACGAGATGACGTGGGCGAACGACGGGCGCGCGACGTTCCAGTACGGCGAGAGCCCGGTTGCCGGCGAGACGCACATCGTCTGGCGGCGCATCGGAACGCACGCGGTGCTGTCGAAGCCGTAGGGACGCATCAGTCGGGCGAGACCTGGACTATCGGCTAGGCGGTTCGAGCCACTCGGTCCGGTCGCGGCTTGTACGCCCACCGGGGGGTCCAGCACCACCTTCGTCACCGGGTGAGCCGATCGGTTCGGGCAGTATCAGCCCATGACCATCGGGTTCATCGGCTTGGGCGCCATGGGTGCGAGCGTCGTGCGGCGGCTGTTCGCGGCCGGGCACGACGTCGTGGGGTGGAACCGGTCGCGCGAGAAGGCCGACGCTCTCGCCGGCGAGGGGATGCGCGTCGCCGACTCGCCCGCCGAGCTCGCGCGCGACGCCGACGTCGTCTTCTCCATGCTCACGAACGCGGCCGCCGTCGAGTCCGTCGTGCGCGACGCGCTGCCCTCGCTCGGCCCCGGCAAGGCCTGGCTCGACCTCTCCACGATCGCGCCCGACGAGTCGCGCGCGATCGCGGCGCTCGTGCACGAGACCGGCGCGACCTTCCTCGACGCTCCTGTTTCCGGCAGCCCCGCGACCGTCGCCGCCGGACAGCTCTCGATCATGGCCGGGGGCGACCGCGCGGTCTTCGAGCGGGTCGAGCCGATCCTGCTCGACCTGGGGCCCAAGGTGACCTACCTCGGGCCCCAGGGCTCGGCGCTCGTGATGAAGTTCGCGATCAACGTCTCCCTCGTCGTCCAGGGCATGTCCTTCTGCGAGTCCGTCGCCATGGCCGAGAAGGCCGGGATCGACCGCGCGGCCGCGGTGGACGCCATGCTCAAGAGCGTGATCGCCTCGCCGATGCTCGGCTACCGCGCGCCGATGATCCTCGAGGGCGGCATGCCCGAGACGCCGTTCGCCGACGTCGCGCTCCAGCAGAAGGACCAGAAGCTCGGCCTGCGCCTCGCGCAGGAGCTCGGCACGCCGCTGCCCTTCGCGACGCTCGCCAACGAGTGGCTGACCGCGACCGCCGCGGCCGGGCTCGGCGACAAGGAGTGGATCGCCGCCTTCGAGCTGTTCCGACGACTGGGAGGAGCCCGGTGACAGACCAACCCGTCCCGTATCGCACCACGATCGCCGACGTGCCGCTCGAGTGGGGGCTGCGCGAGGACGAGGGCTGGATCGACATGCAGGTGCAGTTCCTGATCGACGCCCGCGCCGCGCGCTCCGACAGGCTCGTCGTCGGCCGCACCGTCCTCCCGCCCGGCGCGCGCCACGAGAAGCACGCGCACCCGAACTGCGACGAGTTCCTCGTCGTCATGTCGGGCCGCGGCGAGATCTACACCGACGAGGGCCGTGAGCCCTCGCAGGCCGGCGACGTCGTCTTCACGCCGCGCGGGCACTGGCACGGCTTCGACAACACCGGCGACGAGGACGTCCTCCTGATCTGGGGCTGGAGCGGCGCCGGCTCGCTCGAGGCCGCCGGCTACGAGCTGCCCGGCCAATGACCGAGCAGCTCGGCTGGAAGGTCGCCTTCGGCTCGCCCGAGGGGCTCCGGCGGCTCGGGCTCGAGCGGCCGCTCGTCGCGCCGCTCCCCGGCTCGGGTCTGCTCGACACGGGTGCGACCGTCTCGCTGGAGGGCTGGGCGCAGCCGATGCTCGAGACGGAGGTCGCGATCTGGGCCGGGCGTGGGCTCGGCGTCGCGATCGAGCTCGTCGATGTCGATTTCCCGCCCGACGACGTCGAGCGGATCCTCGCCTCCGGCATCTACCACCGGCATGTCCTGCTCGGGCCGCCGCGCGCGCAGACGCTCGCCGGCGCGGCCGCGCGCGTCACGCGCGACGGCGAGGAGGTCGCCGCGACCGGCGACCTGACGGCGCTCACCGGGGAGCACGACCGGATCCTCGACGCCGTCTGCGCCGCCGCCGGCCGCGAGCCGCAGGACGGCGAGGTCGTGATCGCGGGCGCCGTCGTGCCGCCGTTCCCCGTCGAGCCGGGCCAGCGCTGGCACGTCGACCTCGGGCCGCTCGGCGCGCTGTCCGTGGGCTTTGCCGCTACTTCGTCGCTCAGCGTGAAGTAGTCCGCCGTCTTCGCCGCCGGAGGAGCGGACACGCTCGCCTTCAGGCCGAACTTCGTGAAGTCCGTCGTCTCCTGCAGGGTCAGCGTGCCGATCTGCGTCTTCTCCGGGCCTTCGACGACCGTCCGGGCGACGTAGCCCTTGTCGCTCACCCACACGTCGATCGTCTGCGTCGGGCGCCCGATGTCCTTCACGAGCGCGGCCAGGCCCTTGCCGGTGACCCCTGCCGCCTTCGCCGCCGCCACGACGTTCACCGTGCCGCGGTAGCGCGTGTTCAGCGTCCGGTCGGGCAGCCAGTCCTGGCCGAGGTTCTTCACCGTCGCAACCGAGGAGCGCAGCAGCGCGAGCGCCTGGAACGGATCCTGGTCGGAGCCGGCGAGGAAGGTCGTGTCGGCGCCGTAGCGCTTCTGGCCGAGCTTCGTCATGTCCACCTTCAGCCAGTCCTTGCCCTTCGGCAGGCCCGCCTTCGTGTTCGGCGAGGTCGTGTAGATGACCAGGCGCCCGTCCGAGCGGGTGAAGATCTCGTCCACCACCTCGTCGCCGATCGAGCTGCGGTCGATCCTGAGCCGGCCGGCGTCCGGTGTGACGACGCCGGTGGCCTTGTAGGCGAGCGCCCGCGAGGCTCCCGGCTTGCGCAGCAGGACCTTCACCTCGACGTTCGCGGTCGTCCCCGCCGTCTTCTCCGCGGCGCTCGTGACGGCGGCCTTCGCCGCGTCGGACGCGCCGGTGCCGCCGCCGCCCGCGGCCTTGCCGCCGCCGCCGCAGCCGGCGAGCAGCAGTGCGCCCGCGGCGGCGGGCACGAGCCAGAGCAGAAGCCGCTGTCTCGGAGTTCTCCGCATTTCTCGACCCACGGTACCCACGAAAGGCGCCGCCCGGAGTACCATCGACGGCGGATGCGTCGGCAGATCGCCCCGTACGTGACCCTCTGGCTCGTGTTCGCCTCGGGCGTCACGGCGGCGGTCGCGGGCGTGGCCTTCCTCCTGCTCGACCGGCACCTCGCCTTCGCGCTCGTCGAGACGGCCGGCGGGTTCTCGCTGCTCGCATGGGTGATCTTCCACCCGGCGCGCGCGACCGAGCCCGTCTAGGCGACGCTAGGCGTCGCCGTTCTGCTCGGCGAGCGAGAAGTGGAAATGGTCGTCGTGCGACTGGACGTCGAGCGTCTTGTCCGAGAGCACCGCCGCGGCGACCTCGTCGAGATAGACGGTCGCGCCGCCGTCCTCGACCACGTCGTCGCCGTCGAGCGCGGTCTCCGCCAGCGAGAACTCGAGCGCCGCCTCGCCGTCGCCCTCCACCGTGCCGCTGATCCGCAGGCCGCCGTCGGGCCCCACGTCCGCATCGTCCACGATCCCCTTGATCACGGTCGCCGCCTGTTCTGTCAGGGCGAGCATCGCCCCTCCTTCCGTTCGGGTTCCTCTCGAGCCTATCCGGGCCCGTCCGCGACGAATCACGCTGCCCGGTCGCTCTCCTCGCCGGCGCCCGCCTCCTCCTGGCGGCGTCGCACCCAGAGCCCGCGCAGCGCGTCCCTGACCTGCTCGCCGAGCGGCGGCCCGTCCTGCGGCGGCTCGCCCCGCGCCAGCGAGGCCCGCACGCGCGGCCACTCGCTCGCCACCTCGGCGCCGAGCAGGAAGAGCTCGGACGCGAGGTAGACGAAGAACATGAAGGCGATCACCGCGCCGAGCGAGCCGTAGACGGCGTTGTAGTTCGCGAAGTTCCCGACGTAGACCGCGAACAGGTTCTCGGCGAGGACGAGCAGCACCGCGACGAGCAGCGCGGCGGGCCACGCGTCGCGCAGGCGCACCTCGGCCGCGGGCACGACCCGGTACAGGAACAGCACGACGGCGAAGCCGACGACGAGCGGGACGCCGATGCCCACGACCCACGAGGCCCAGCCGAGCCCCGGCACGCCCGACGCGGAGGCGTGCCTGCCGGCGAAGCGGAGCGCGAGCGTGAGGCCGAGCGACCCGAGCGCGAGCGTCGCCACCACGGCGACGAGGCCGATGTCGATCAGCTTCCCCCTCAGGAACGGGCGCACCTCGTCCACGTCCCACGCCTCGTTCAACGCCACCCGCAGCGCGCGTCATCATCCCGCTCGCCGAGTAGACGAGGCCGACGACGCCCGAGCAGCCCCAGCCCCGCCTTCCTGCTCGTGGCGCCCAGCAGCAGCGACCGGAGCTGGTCGGCGCCGTCCGCCGAGACCGGCACGTTCCCGACGATCGAGTCGACGACCGTCTCCTGCGAGCCGGTTACGTGCAGGACGAGGCTCGTCACCCCTGCGGCGACGATCGCCAGCGGGAAGATCGAGAAGAGCACGTGGTACGCGATCGACGCGGCGAGCTGCGGGCACCTGTCGTCGAGGAACTCGGCGAGCGAGCGCTGGACGAGCCGCGTCGCGAAGTCGCGCCTCCTGACCTCACGCTCCTCCATCCGCGGGACCCTACCCGGACGGGCCCGCAGCTCACCCCCGGGGGCGGGCGAGCGCGCGATCGAGCGCGCCCGCGAGCTGCGGCCGCCGGAACGGCTTCATCAGGTAGCCGGCGGGGTCGAGGCCACGCGACGCCTCGCCCGGCGGCTCGATGCTGACGCAGACGACCGGCAGAGAAGGGAGGCGGGCACGCATGCGGCGGGCGGTCTGCAACGCGAGCGGGGCGGCCGGCTCCAGCAGCAGCAGGTCGGGCTCCACGCCCGTCTCGAGGTCGGCCTCGCCGATCGGAAGATGGCCGAGCCGCCGCAGCACCAACTCGAGCAGCGCGAGCGTCTCGGGATCGGGATCGACGACGAGCACGGTCGCCATTCGTAGATGCTCCCCCCGGGGTGAGGGAAGCGCGGATGCGGCTAGTATGAAAACGGTATGAGGGACAGCCGGGTGCTCGTGATCGACGACGATCCGGACATCCGGGCGCTCGTCAGCACGCTGCTCGCGCGCGCCGGCGCCACCGTGACGGAAGCGGCGGACGGCCGCAGCGGCCTGCGGGAGTTTCACGCGCTGCGGCCCGACCTCGTCGTCCTCGACGTGCAGATGCCGGAGCTCGACGGCTGGGCCGTGCTCGAGCGGATCCGCGACCTCTCCGACGTGCCGGTGCTGATGCTGACCGCGAGCGGGCAGGAGCTCGAGCGCGTGCGCGGGCTCCAGGGCGGCGCCGACGACTACGTCGTGAAGCCGTTCGGCAGGCAGGAGCTCGTCGCGCGCGTCCAGGCGCTGCTGCGGCGCGCGTCTCGCCCCGGCCGTGACGAGGAGCCGGGCTCGTACGCGGACGGCTACCTGACGATCGACTACGGCCAGCGCCACGTCAGCGTCGGCGACCGGTCCGTGCAGCTCACGCCGCTCGAGTTCAAGCTGCTCGCGATCCTCGTCCGCCACCCGCGCCAGGTGCTGAGCCGCGACCAGCTGCTCGAGCTCGTCTGGGGGGACGCGTTCGGCGTCGGCGGCGACCAGGTGAAGCTGTACGTCGGCTACCTGCGCCGGAAACTCGACCCGGACACGCCCGGCGCCGTGCCGATCGAGACCGTGCGCGGTTTCGGCTACCGCTACGTGCCCGCCCAGTGATGTAACCGGCAACCTGTGCCGGGCAACGTCACCGGCCACATCACGAGCCCGCCGGCGGCAGCTCGAGCAGCTCGCGCACCTTCGCCGCCAGCTCCGCAGGGCTGAACGGCTTCTTGACGTACGCGTCGGCGCCGGACTCGTAGCCGCGGCGGACGTCCTGCTCCTGCGCCTTCGCGGTCAGGAGGAGGACGCGCGTCCCGGCGAGCGTGTCGTCGGCGCGCAGCTCGCGCAGCACCTCCAGTCCGTCGAGGCCCGGCATGCCGATGTCGAGCACGGCCAGCGCGGGCCGGTGCTCGCGGGCGAGCGCGAGCGCCTCGACGCCGTCGCGCGCCTGGACGATCTCGAAGCCCTCGCGGCGGAGGCGGGTCGTCACGAGGAGCAGGATGTCCTCGTCGTCGTCGGCCACGAGGACGAGCGGGCCGTGGTCGCCGCTCACGCCACCAGCTCCTGCTCGTTCTCGGGTGTCGTCCCGACGGGGGCCGGCAGCTCGACGCGGAAGCACGTGCCGCCCCCGGCGCGGCCGTGCGCCGAGATCTGCCCGCCGTGCGCCTCCGCGATCGCGCGGGCGATGAACAGGCCGAGGCCCGTCCCGGGGATCTGCGCCTCGACGGCGAGCGAGCTGCGGTAGAAGCGCTCGAACAGTCGCTCGGCCTCGCCCGGCGCGAGGCCGATGCCGGTGTCGCGTACCTCGAGCACGCTGCCGCCGCCGGCCCGCTCGACGGCGACCTCGACGCTGCCGCCGGCGGGCGTGAACTTGATCGCGTTCGCGACGAGATTGTCCAGGAGCTGGAACAGCCGGCCCTTGTCGGCCTCGACCGGCACGGGCCCGCTGCCGATCAGCGTCAGGGTCAGCTCCTTCGCCTGCGCGCGCCCCTGCGCCTCCTGCACCGCCTGGGCCGCGAGCTCCGCGAGATCGAGCCGCCTCGGCTTCAGCTCGAGCTGCTTCCCCGCCTGGAGCCGCGCGACGAAGAGGAGGTCGTCGACGATGTGGAGCAGCCGCTCCCCGCTCCGCGCGACCACCTCGAGGTACGAGCGCCGCTCCGGGTCGAGCGGAGCCTCGCCGTCCTCGAGCGCCAGCTCCGTGTACCCGATGATCGAGGTCAGCGGCGTGCGCAGGTCGTGCGAGATCAGTGCGACGAACTCGTCCTTGAGCTGGTCGGCCTCGCGCAGGCGCTCGTTCTGCTCGGCCAGCTGCTCGTGTGCCGCCACCGCCTCGGCGCGCGCCGCCCGCTCGCGGGTGCGCAGCCGCTCGAGCGCTCGCATGATCCCCGCCAGCCGCCACACGACGAGCAGGCCGATCAGTACGGCCGCGGAGAAGACGGCCGGCACCTCGAGCGGCTTCTCGCGTGCCCACTGCGCGAGCAGGATCGCGGGCGGCACGAGCAGCGCAGCGGCCAGCAGGGCGATCCGCGAGCGGCTGACGCGCGGGCCGGCGCTGCGGCGCGGCTGGGCGAGCTCCCGCATCGAGGGGAGCAGCGCCGCCACCCCGAAGAGCACGTACGAGAGCATCCACGTGGAGTCGACCGCGTCGCCGGTCGAGTACGCGCCCGGGTTCAGTCCGTACACCTCGTCGCCGACGACGAGCGCGAGCACGGCGGCGACGAGCGCCCAGAAGGATCGCTTCCGCCATGCGGGTGAGACGAAGAAGCCGGCGAAGCCCGCGAGCAGGACGACGTCGCCGGCCGGGTAGGTCGCCGCCACCGCGCGCTCGCCGACGCTGCCGCCGCCCCGGAGGGCGGGATGCATGAGGAAGACCCACTGGAAGAGCACGAATGCGAAGGTCGCGATGCCCGCGTCCGCGACTGCTGCAATGCGATGGTGTCCGCCCGCGTGGAAGAGGAGGAGCAGGAGCGCGGCCGCGAGCAACGGGTACGAGGCGAGGTAGAAGCCGTCTCCGAGCGACGGCGACGACGCGTTCGGCTGGAGGTCGAAGAGGATGTCGCCGACGACCGAGCAACCGTTCCCGAGCGCGAACAGGATCCACGCCTCGGCTGCCGGCGGCCTGTAGCGGCGGACCGCCCAGACGATCAGCAGGGCGGAGAGTCCGCCGAGGCCCTCGTAGATCACCGAACCGGCGACGCCGCCGGCGGGGAGCGCGAAGTAGATCCCGGTGAGCGCGACACCGGCGGCGAGGAAGAGCGCTGCGGGACGCAGCGCCGGCTCGACCTTGAGCTTCGACACGACTGTTACCAAGCGTAGTGCCAGCGGCGGTGCGCGGTCGTCCCGGCGGTCAGCCGGCGAGGCGCCGGACGGCGTCCGCGACCTCCCGGGGCGCGACGAGCATCGAGAGGTGGCCGGCGCGGGGGAGGAGGACGAACGGCGCCCGCAGCGCGCGGGCCGCGTCCCGCCCGGCGGAGACCGGGTCGACGGTGTCCTCGGCGCCCCACGCGACGAGCACGCGGACGTTCCGGACGCGGCGCAGGTCGGCGAGCGTCCAGCCGGCGACGCCGCTCGGGAGCATCGCCTTGAAGGCGGCGGCGGTGCCCGCGACCCGGAACGGCCGCTTCCAGCGCTCGAGCTCGGCGGAGGTGAGCGGCGGCGCGTCCGGGCCGTACGCGTCTTTCAGGCCGCGCCGGAAGACCCAGTCGGAGCGCGTCACGAGCCGGTAGAGCGCCGTGTACCACGGGTCGATCGACGAGCTTGCCGAGCCAGCGCGGCCCGCCGCCGATCTTCAGTGCGTCGCCGTCGAGGAGGACGATCCCGCGCAGCGCCCGCGGGTGGCGCAGCGCCTCGCCGACGGCGGTCGCGGCGCCGAGCGAGTGGCCGACGAGCACCGGCCGCGTGATCCCGAGCGCGCGCTCGAAGCCCTCCACCTCGTCCAGCCAGGCCGGCAGCCCGTACGGGCCCTTGCGCTCGCTGTAGCCGAAGGGCGGCAGGTCGAGCGCGTAGACGCGGTGGTGCGCGCGGGCGAGCAGCGGGCCGACCTTCCGCCAGACGTCGCTCGACTCGACGAAGCCGCCGAGCAGGACGATCGGCGTCCCGCTCGTGCCCCAGCGGCGGTAGGCGAGCGCGCGTCCGTCCACGGTGACGTAGGGCCCGGCGTAGAGCGAGCGCGCGGGGACGCCGCCCGGCGTCGCGGCGTCGTAGACGGCGGCCGCCACGGTGAGCACGGCGACGAGCGCGAGCAGCGCGATCCCGAGCCGCTTCCCCCAGCGGAGGAGGCGGGGTCTCACCCGAGGAAGCGGAGGATGTGCGCGGCGACCTCGTCCGGTGCGTCCTCCTGGAGGAAGTGCGACGCGTTCGCGACCAGCTCGGGCCCGGTGGCGCCCGGGATCAGCTCGACGAAGCGCTCGGCGACGCGCGGCGGGAGCACGGCGTCGTCGGCGCCCCAGACGACGAGCGCGGGCTTCTCCCAGGAGCGGAGCGCGTCCTGCACGCGCGTCATCGCGGCGGTGCTGGGGTGCTCCGGCTCGGTCGGGACGAGGTCGGGGAACGCGAGCGCGCCCGCCTTCGACTCGGGGGTCGGGAACGGGGCGTCGTAGGCGGCGCGGACCTCGTCGGCGAGCCCGCGCGCGGTGCCCGCGGCGACCAGCCGCCCGATGTCCAGCTCGCCGCCCACGTTGCGCACGGCCTCGCGGAAGCGGAGCCACGTCTCGCTCGGGGCGCGGCCGGCGGCGACGCCGGTGTCGAGGATCACGAGCCGTTCGACGCGCTCCGGGTTCTCGACCGCGAGCCGGAGCCCGATCGGGCCGCCCCAGTCGTGCACGACGACGGCGAGGTTGCGCAGGTCGAGCTCGCGGACGAGCCGCGCCACCGACTCGGCGTGCCGGTCGTAGGAGTACCAGGCCTGGTCGGTCGGCTTGTCGGAGCGGCCGAAGCCGAGGAGGTCGGGCGCGACGACGCGGCGGCCGGCCTCCGTCAGGCGCGGCAGGATCTTCCGCCAGAGGAACGACCACGTCGGCTCGCCGTGCAGGAGCAGGACGGGAGCGGCGTCGCGGCCGCCCTCGTCGAGGTAGTGCATGCGCAGGCCGTCGTGCTCGAGCCAGTTGGGAGCGAACGGGTAGTCGGGCAGCGATGCGAACGCGTCGTCGGGGGCCCGGAAGACGTCCATCGGGAAAGCCTAGTGAAGCGGCGCCAGGTGAGGCCGGTCTCGCGCGCGAGGAGAGCTCACCGTGAAAAGGGGGGCCGGACGGGCTGCGGCCCACCGCCGGCCCCTCGGATGAAGACGCCGCTCCAGGGCGAATCTTGCAGACGAGCTCCCGCTGCGAGACCGGGTAGGGTTGACGACGTGGCGAGGTCAGCGCCCCTGCACGACGACGAAGCCGAGGAGCCCGCTGAGTACGGCTGGCCGATTCCCCGGGTGCACGGCGTGCCCCCGCCGGCAGCGGTCCGTCGCCGTCGCCGTCGCCGTTCCCGGCTCGACGCGGTCGCGCTCGCGCTCGCGCTGCTCGGGATCCTCGCGGCCGCGGCGGCCGGCATCTGGTACCTGCAGCTGAGGAACGCGCCGGCGGCGACCGAGAAGGTCGTGCCGAGCGTCGTCGGGCTGACGCGAGGCGGCTGCGGTCGAGAAGCTGACGACGATGGGCTTCAACGTCCGCGCCGTCGAGCTGAAGAAGGTCGCCGGGGTCGAGAAGCTGACGACGATGGGCTTCGGCGCCGGCGCGGCCGGGCGGCCCGGCTCCGCATCGGCCGGCGTCGTCGTCTCGCAGCGGCCGGGCCCCGCGACGACGCTCGCGCGCGGCGCGACGGTGACGATCGGCGTCTCCAGCAAGCAGGCGCCGTCTCAGACCGGCGAGAAGTCCAAGCCGTAGCGCCGGTTACGCCGCCTGCGGCTCCTGCGCCCGGCGCGGCACCTCGATCGCCGGCGGGCGGCGGCGCAGGATCTGGGCAGCGGCCGCGGCCGTCCCGAGCAGCCCGGCGATCCCGCCGACCGCGAACGCGAGCTCGGTGCCGCCGCTGGCGCAGAGCCAGCCGACCATCAGCCCGGCGAAGGCGGCCGTGCCGTTGAAGGCGTAGAAGTAGAGGCCGATGATCCTGCCGCGCAGCCGGTCGGGCGCCTGCAGCTGCATGAGCGCGTTCGAGTTCGCCGACCACGCGGTGAAGCCCGCGCCGACGAGGAAGAGCAGGATCCCCGCCGCGAGCGGCGAGGCCTGCGGCGCGAGCAGGAGCTCGGAGGCGGTGAAGACGAGGCTGCCGGCGAGCATCACCTTCAGCGAGGCGCGCCCGAACGCCGCCGCGGCGAGCGAGCCGACGAGTGCGCCGGCGCCGAAGACCGCCGAGAGCAGCCCGTACACCTGCGCGTTCGTGTGCAGCGTCCCGTACGCGAGCACGGGCAGCGTCACGTTGAAGTTGAAGCAGAAGGTGCTGAGGACGAGCGTGAGCGAGAGGAGCACGACCATGCGCGGCTGGCGGCGCACGTAGGCCAGCCCCTCGCGCGTCCCCTTGAGGATCGACGGCCGCTCGAACGCCTGGAGCGGGAAGAAGTCGCGCGTCCGCATCCAGAAGAGGCTCACGAGCACCGCGAAGAAGCTGACGGCGTTGACCAGGAAGCAGATGCCGGCGCCGGTGAAGGCGTAGACCATCCCCGCCATGGCGGGGCCGAAGATGCGGGATGCGTTGAAGAGGCTCGAGTTGAGCGCGATCGCGTTCGGCAGCGCCTCGCGTCCGACCATCCGGTAGGTGAGCTGCTGGCGCGACGGCACGTCGAGCACGAGCACCGTGCCGAGGAAGAACCCGATCGCGTACAGCATCCACGGCTGCGCGACTCCGGCGATCGCGATCCACGCGAGCGCGACCGCACCGACGAGCTGCGCGGCCTGCGTCCCGATCACCGTGCGGCGCGCGTCGAGCCGGTCGGCGAGCACGCCGGCGAAGAGGCCGAACGCGGCGAAGGGGATGAACTGCGCGAACGCCATCACGCCGACGGAGAACGGCGAGCGCGTGAGCTGGAGGACGAACCAGCCGAGCGCGATCCGCTGCATCCAGGAGCCGGTCTGCGAGATCGTCTGGCCGGCGAAGAAGATCCGGTAGTTCCGGTAGCGGAGGCTCGCGAAGGTGCGCGAGTTGAAGCGGCCGAGCGCGGCGGTCACTGGCCTTCCTCCCGTCCCAGCAGCCGCGACAGCGGCTCGACCGCCGCCTCGACGGCGGCGAGGTCGTCCGGGCCGAGGCCGCGCAGGTGCGTGGCGAGCCACGCGGTGCGCCGCGAGCGGACGCGGCGGAGGAGGCGGTGGCCGTCGGCGGTGACCTTGAGCCCGAAGCGGCGCCGGTCGCCCTCGACCGGCGCCCGTTCGACGAGGCCGTCGCGCTCGAGGCGCGCGACGAGCTTCGACATGGCGGGCGTGGAGACGCGCTCCAGCGCCGCAAGCTCGCCGACGCCGATCCCGGCCTCGTACTTCACGGTGACGAGGATCGCGACCTGCTCCGAGGAGGCGCCGACCACGCGCGCCTCGCGGCGCAGCTCCCGTCCGATGCGGAGGACGCTCGGCCGCAGCGCGTCCGCGACGGCCACCGCGTCGATGTCGCTCTTCGTCGTCGTCACGCCTCCGTTATCGGCAAGATCGTTAACCGGGTTAACGGTAGCGCGCGCCGGACGGGCTCCGTCGGTTCCTCTGCGTTCCCTGCGGCTGTCGCTCGCGGCGGCGGTTCGCCGCTACTCGTGCGTGATCTCGGAGAGGTAGAACGAGCGCGTCGCGACCGGGTTGGCGGCAAGCTGGTTGTCGCGCAGCTGGGCCTCCGACTCGTAGGTGACGAGGAGGCCGACGCCCTGGCGTGCGGCGTCGTTCGTGCTCCGGTCGGGACGGGTGCCGACGACGACGTTCCGCCGGACGTCGCACATCGAGTGGTCGTTGCAGTAGATGCCCGTGCCGAGCGCGTCGGAGACCACGTTCCGCGCGATCGTGCCCATCGACATCTCCGTCATCGAGATCCCGCGCATCGTCGTCCGGCTGACGCGGTTGTCCACGAGTTCGGCCATCGCCGAGTGGGTGACGATCCCCTCCATGCCGCCGGTGACCCGGCAGCCCTCGACCATGACCATCCCGTAGCCCATCGTGTAGGAGACGTCGATCCCCTGGCCGAAGCGGTTGCCGGCCATGTCGACGTCGCAGTCGCGCACCGTCACGTCGGCGAAGCGGACGTGGATCCCGTCGAGCTGCGCGCCGGAGATGCGGACGCCGTCGATCACCGTGCCGGAGACGCCCTCGACCAGGATTCCGTTCTCGCCGCCCGCCACGGTCAGGTCGCGGATCTCGACGTCGTCGTGGGCGACGACGATGCCGCCCCGGACGACCGCGCCCGGGTCGCCGAGGAGCACCTCGCGCCGGTCGACCACGAGCGGACCCTGGTGGACGCCCGCCGCCAGGTGGACGACGGGCGGGCGGCGCACGACGACGGTCGCGGCCGAGCCCGCGAGCGCGAGCACCACCGCGCCTGCCGCGAGCCGGCCGAGGCGGCCGAGCTCGCCGCCGTCCTCGGCGTAGCCGAGCCGCAGCAGCGGGAAACCCGCCTGCCCGAGCACGACCGCGGCGAGCCAGCCCGCGCCGAAGAGCGCGAGCGCCGGCCAGAGGGGCGCCGCGAGCCCTGCGCCGAGCACGATCGCCATCAGCAGGCCGAGCTCGGCGAGCCCGAGCGGCAGCATCGCCCACGCCGGCTGGTACGGGAGCAGCCGGTGCCACACCTGGACGTCGAGCAGCAGGCCGACCCCGGCCATCAGCGCCACGAGCTCGACCGGCCACCAGCGGTGCAGCGCCCCGGTGAGCGCGCACGCCCCCAGCAGCACCGGCAGCAGCGCCGCGAGCCTCGACTCGACGCGTCCCCTCAGCGTGTAGGACATGCCCTGACCCTCTCGAGGAAGCGGTGCGCGGCGTACTTCGCGCCGGCGAGCGTGTCGGCGGCGGGGAACGCCCATTGCGCGGGCGCGCCGGCCAGCGCGAGCGTGCGCGTCCCGTCGCTCAGCCCCGGCACGGTCGAGTCCGGTTCCAGCTCGATCCACTCCTCCGTCGTCGCGAGGCCGTGCTCCTCGACGAGCCGCGCGAGCAGCGGGTCGTGCCGGAACCCGCGCAGGAAGCCGGTCGCGCAGATCACCTGGTCGCTCCCGTTCACCGCCGGCTCGACGCGGAAGCGCCCCTCGTCGGCCGCGAACCAGAGCGCCTCGTCGAACCGGCGTCCCGGCGGGTAGGACGGGACGAGCAGCGCGCGCAGCCGCGCGGCCCGCTCGCCGGGGCCGAGCCGGTGGAACTCCGCGAGCCCGCGGCGGGAGAAGTAGGGGCGCGGCACGTTCAGCGGCCGCCGCACCGGCTCCCGCCGGCGCACCGACACGACCTCCGAGCCCGCCTCGAGCGCGTTCAGCCACTCGGTCGCCGCGGCAAGACCGGCGCCGACGACGGTCACCGTCCGCGCGTAGTCGTGCGGCTCGTACGCGTGCACGACGCGCGGGTCGCCGCGCAGCTCCTCGGGGACGTTCAGCCCCGGGTGCCCGGGTGCGAGGAGGACGTGGCGGAAGACGCCCTGCCCCTCCAGCTCGAAGCCCCCGTCCGCCGCGCGCACGCGCTCCACCCGCCGGCGCAGGATGCTCTCGTCCCAGCGGCTCCGCTCCCGCAGCGCCTCGACGTGTGCGAGGAACTCGTCCACGGTCGGGTGGTAGCGGTCGGCCGCCGACTCGAGCAGCGGCCGCAGCGAGCGCCGCCGGCGCACGCTCGCGAAGGCGAGCCCCGGGAACGACGTCGGCAGGCAGTGGCCGTCGCTCTCCGAGCGCATCTCGCGCTGCCGGATCGCCGCCACGCGGACGCGCCACGCCGCGGCCGGGTCGGCCTCGGCGCCGAAGACCGCGATCTCACCCGGCTCGAGCCCGCCCCGCCGCAGGGTCTGGTACGCCGTGAAGCCCGCGAGCCCGGACCCGACGATGCCGACGTGGCTCACTTCACCGAGCCGGCCAGCAGTCCCTGGACGAAGTAGCGCTGGAACGCGAAGAACACGCAGAGCGGCACCACGAGCGAGACGAACGAGGCCGGCGCGATCAGGTCGATGTTCGCCCCGAACTGGCGCATGTTGCTGAAGATCGCCACCGTGATCGGCTGCACGTTCTGCCCGAACGTCAGCGCCACGATCAGGTCGTTCCACGTCCAGAGGAACTGGAAGATCCCGAGCGACGCGATCGCCGGCAGCCCGAGCGGCAGGATCAGCCGCACGAAGATGCGCATCTCGGACGCGCCGTCGATGCGGGCCGACTCCATGATGTCCTTCGGGATCCCGACGAAGAAGTTACGCAGCAGGAAGACGGCGAACGGCAGCCCGAAGGCGGCGTGGAAGAGGATGATGCTGAGCACCGTGTCGAAGATCCCGAGCGTGTTGTAGAGCGAGAACATCGGGATCAGCGCCATCTGGAGCGGCACGACGAGCAGCCCGATCACCATCACGAACAACCAGTCGCGGCCGGGGAACTCGAGCCACGCGAACGCGTAGCCGGCGAGCGCGCCGATCACGATCACGAGCAGCGTGTTGCCGACCGCGATCTCGGCCGTCGTCCCGAGCGAGCTCATGATCGAGCTGTTGTGGAAGACCGCGCTGTAGTTCTGCCAGGTGGCGAGGCTCGGCTTGGAGAAGATCTGCCACCACCCCTCGACCGAGAACGCCGACGCGGGGAGGATCGAGGTGAGGAAGAGGCCCGCCGTCGGGACGAGCCACAACAGCCCGAGCGCGACGAGGAGAATGTGCAGGGGCGCCCGCAGCGTGCCGCGGATGATGTGCCCGGCGATGCTCTCCCGCTCGGCGCGGCGGAGCTCGGCGGTGGCAGCTTCCACTAGCCCTCCCTCCGGAAGCGGCGGATGTTGAGCGCGAGCACCGGGACCACGAGCAGGAACAGGAACACGGCGATGGCGGAGCCGACGCCGAAATCGTTGATGCCGCCGAAGGACTCGCGCCACATCGCGAGCGCGATCACGTTCGCCGAGTCCTGCGACGAGCCGGGTGCGAGCGTGATCACGAGGTCGAAGACCTTGAGGACGTTTATCACCATCGTGATCCCGACGACGGTCAGCACCGGCGCGAGCAGCGGCACCGTCACGCGCCGGAAGACCTGCCATTCCGTCGCGCCGTCCGTGCGGGCCGCCTCGAGCACGTCTCGCGGCATCGCCGAGAGGCCGGCGGAGATCACCACCATCGCGAAGCCGGCCCAGATCCAGATGTAGGCGATCAGCAGCGACGGCGTGATCAGCTTCGGCGCGAGCCAGGAGATGCCGCCCCACGATTTCGCGAACGTCTGCGAGCCGATCGCCGCGTTGTACGAGCCGGAGGCGACGCCGGCGAAGCTGAAGCTGCCGTCGGCCGCGCTCTTCGTCGACTTGACGACCTTGCCGGAGGAGTCGCGCAGCTGCACGGTCACGCCCGGCAAGCCGAGCTCGCCCGGCTCCACCTGCCCGGGCGTGCCGCCGCCGGGGCTGAAGTCGCGCCAGACGACACCGTCGATCGCGCCGGGCTGACGGCTGCGGCGCGACCGCCTGCTTCGCGCTGCTCGGGACGTCCTGCGGCGCGATCCCGGTCAGCCCGAGGCGCACGACGCCGCCCGCCTGGACGGGAGTCTTGAGGACGATCGTGCCGCTGCTCGTCGGCACGAGCCCCGGCGTGGACGGGGACGCGCCCGCGAGCACGCCGGGCGCGTTGATCGCGTCGGCGAACGTCCGGCCGAGCGCGTTGATCGCGCCCTGGCTCGGATCCTGCTGGTACATGAGCCGCCAGGTGACGCCGGTGGCGAACGCCGAGATCGCCATCGGCAGGAACACGGCGGTCTTGAACGCGACCGCCCAGCGGACGCGCTCGGTGAGCACGGCGAAGATCAGGCCGAGCGCCGTGACCAGGGCGGGGACGACGCCGACCCAGATCGCGTTGTTCTTGATCGCGGTGAGCAGCCGCGAGGTCGTGAACAGGGTCTTGTAGTTGTCGATCCCGACGAAGTCGCCGAACCCGGACGGGCCGAAGAAGCTGCGCGCGAACGTGTAGACGGTCGGGTAGACCATCCACACGCCGAGCAGGACGATCGCCGGGACGAGGAAGATCGCGCCGGTCGCGTACCGGCCCAGGCCGGGCCCCGGGGAGCCCGGCGGAGCCGCCACAGGGGGCGGCTCCGCCGTGACGTTGCCCTGGGCCAAGCGGCTAGCCGCCCTTCTTGTAGGCCGCCGCGGCCGCCGACTCGAGCTTGTCGGCGATGCCCATCACGTCCTTGGGGTTGCGGAGGAAGTCCTGGAAGATCCCCCACTCGCCCTGGCCGGTCGTCGCGCCGAACGCGGCCGGCTGCTGGTCGGACATGTCGAACGCGACGTTCTGCGCCGACGCGATCGCAGACGCCGTCTTGCGCGTGATGTCGTTCGGGTAGACGCTCGCGTCCATGTTCTTGTTGCCCGTCGCGAAGCCCCCGAACGCCGCCCACGCCGCGGCGGCGTCGGAGGAGGTCAGGAACGTGACGAAGGCCTCGATCGCCGGGTTGTCGCGGAACGTGACGACGGTGTCGCCGCCGATCACGACCGCCGGCGCCGAGCCGTTGATCGCCGGGAAGGCGAACTCGTCGTAGTCGGTGACCGCCGTCGCCTTCACCGTGGCGACGCCCGGCACGAAGTCGCCCTCCATCACCATCGCCGCCTTCGGCGGATTCTGGAAGACGTTGTTCACCGAGTCCGGGAACCCGGTCTGGATCGCGCCCGCGGTGCCGCCCGCGATGTTCGAGCCGTCACCGAGGACTTCGGCCATCGTGTTCAACGCGGCGATCACGGACTTGTCCGTCCACTTGATCTTGTGCGCCGAGAGCTGGGCGTACTTGTCCGCGCCGGCCTGTCGGATGTAGATGTTCTCGAACAGGTCGGTGAGCGTCCAGCCGTCCGCGCCTGCGATCGAGTAGGCGGGCGTGCCCGACTGCTTGATCGTGCCTGCGGCGGCCGTCAGCGCCGCCCAGTCGGCCGGCGCCTGGACGCCCGCGGCGTCGAACGCGTGGACGTTGTACCAGACCGTCGACTTGTTGGCGGCCTTGAAGACGATCCCGTACAGCTTGCCGTTGAACGTCCCCAGGTTGAGCCAGGCCGGGGCGAAGTTCGCGGCGAAGTCGGAGCGCGCGTACTCGATCGGCTGGAGCGCTCCCTTGTCCACGAACTGCTGCACGAGGCCCGGCTGCGCGATCGCCGCCATGTCGGGCGGGTTGCCGCCGGCGACGGCGGTGGAGACGACGGTCGGGAGGTTGTCGCCGACCGGCTTGTACTTCACGGTGACGTTCGGGAACGCCTGGTTGAACGCCTTGACCACGGCCTTGAAGTGGGCGGCCTCGGCGCCGGTCCAGACCCCGTCGAAGGTGATCGTGCCGGAGACCGACGAGCCGGAGGCCGACGTCCCGCCGCCCGTGCTCGTGCCGCCTCCTCCGCCGCCGCCGCAGCCTGCTGCGAGCAGCGCCAGTGGGAGTGCGATCGCACACCCGATCAGCGCCATGCGATGTCGCTTCATGCAGCTCCTTTCGTCTCGGCGTAGATGCCGAGTCCGCTTTCAGGATCGAAGAAGTGAAGGGCCTCGGTGAAGACCGAGACGTTGGCGGTCTCGCCCTCCTTGACGCCGGAGTGGGCGTCGAAGCGTCCAACGACGACGGTTTCGGCCCGGCCGCTCTCGGCCTCCTCGATCGTGCGGTCGTCGCCCGCGTCCCGCGCCAGCTCCTTGATGTCCTCGGTCAGGGCCTGCCGGGCGCGCACGCGGAAGTGCACCATGACCTCGGAGCCGAGCGCCTCGCGGAGCACGACCTCGCCGGCGAGGTGGCGGTCGGCGGGCACGTCGCCGAGCGCCGCGTCTTCCAGGTGCTCCGGTCGGATCCCGACGATCACCTCGCGCCCCTCGTACTGCCGCAGCGCCGGCCGCGCGGCGAGCGCCTTCTCGTCGATCGTCAGGCGCTGCTCGCCGAGGACCGCGACGAGCGAGCCGTTCGACCGCTCCAGCGTCGCCTCGAGCATGTTCATCGCCGGCGAGCCGATGAAGCCGCCGACGAAGAGGTTCACCGGCGTGTCGTAGAGCTCCTGCGGCGTCGCCACCTGCTGGATCTCGCCCTTGCGCATCACGGCGACGCGGTCGCCCATCGTCATCGCCTCGACCTGGTCGTGGGTGACGTAGATCGTCGTCGTGCCGAGGTCGCGCTGGAGGCGGCTCACCTCGGCGCGCATCTGCACGCGCAGCTTCGCGTCGAGGTTCGAGAGCGGCTCGTCCATCAGGAACGCCGCCGGCTCGCGCACGATCGCGCGGCCCATGGCGACGCGCTGCCGCTGGCCGCCGGAGAGCGCGCGCGGCTTGCGGTGCAGGAAGTCCTCGAGGCCGAGGACGCGCGCCGCATCCTGTACGCGCCGGTCGATCTCCTCCTTCGGCAGCTTCTTGATCTTCAGCCCGAAGGCGATGTTTTCGTACACCGAGAGGTGCGGGTACAGCGCGTAGCTCTGGAACACCATCGCGATGTCGCGGTCGCGCGACGGCACGTGGTTGACGACGCGCTCGCCGATGCGGACTGTGCCGCCGGAGATCTCCTCGAGCCCGGCGACCATCCGCAGCGCGGTGGTCTTGCCGCACCCGGACGGGCCGACGAGCACCATGAACTCGCCGTCGCTGATCCCGAGGTCGAGGTCGTTGACCGCCGTTGTGCCGTCGGCGTAGACCTTCGTCACCCCGTCGAAGACGACTTCTGCCATGTCCCCACCCCCCTTCGGGTCCTGAAGACTCTGAACTTTCCGGGCTCGTTCGCCCAAATCCGATGCTTCGCTGGCATCCCCAGCGCGGGGCGACTATCGTGCGGATCTTCACGAACGAGCAGGCAGGAGGTCACTCTGATGCAGATCGGTGGGGTCATGCGGGTCAAGCTGGTCACGGCCCGCCCGGACGAGACGGCGGCGGAGGCGATCCGGCGCATGCTCGAGGCGGGGATCGGCTCGATCGTCGTCTGCGAGGAGAACGTGCCCGTCGGCATCTTCACCGAGCGGGACGTGCTCCGGCTCGCCGGCGAGAACGCCGACTTCGAGGCGACCGTGCTGACCGACGCGATGACGCCGAACCCGCTCACGGTCTCCGCCGACGACGGCATCCTCGAGGCGGCGCAGCTGATGGGGAAGAAGCAGCTCCGCCACCTGCCCGTCGTCGAGGGCGGCAACCTCGTGGGGATCGTCTCGATGCGCGACGTGCTCGGCTTCCTCGCCGAGCGCCTCTACGCCGAGCACGACGAGGCGGCGCGCGAGACCGCGCGCGCACTGCTCAGCCGCGGCGCGAGCCAGGCCTAGCCCGGCCCGCCGAGGCCCGGCTGCGTCGCGTCGGGGGCGTGGACGCCCTCGAGCTGCCCCTCGGAGAGGTCGACCGGCGCCCGGGAGAGATAGCGCCGCCGCATCCGCGGCCAGTTCCACTTCCTCTGGCCGAACCTCACCGTGAACATCTTTCCGGGCCGCCCGAACATCTCGATCGGCCCGGTCGTCCCTGATCGGCGCCTCCGGCTCCGACAAGTCGACCCGCGGCAGCGCGCCCGAGACGTCCATCGCCGTGCCGGCCCCTTCGCGCACGGGCCCGTACTGGCTGGAGAGGCGGCCGCTCGCATCGAGCGCGTACGCCTCCGTCGAGACGTCGAAGACCTCGGCGTAGGCGGGATGCGCGAGCTGGCAGTGGTAGCACTCGAGGAAGTTCTCGCAGACGATCTTCCAGTTCGCCTCGAGCTCGCCCTCCCAGCGCGTGTGGTGGACGAGCGCGTCCACGTCGAGGCCGAGCTCGGCGACCTGCGCCGGCATCGAGCCGAGGGCGTCCGCGAGCGGCTCGGGGCCGGGCCCGTCGTTGACGAAGACGAACGGGCCCCAGGTGTCCACGGCGAGCGGGCGGAGGCCGAGCTCCTCCTTCGGGAAGCCGGGCTCCTCCTCGGAGCGGGGCGCGGCCCGTAGGCGGCCGTCGAGCCCGTACGTCCACGCGTGGTAGGGGCACTGGAGCGACTCGCGGCGCCCTTCTCCCCCGGCGACGGGAAAGCCGCGGTGGCGGCAGACGTTGAGGAAGGCGCGCAGCTCGCCGTCGCGGGCGCGCGTCACGACCACCGGCGTGCGGCCGGCCTGCCCGGCGAAGAAGGTGCCCGGCTCGGGCAGCTGCCCCGTGTGGCCGGCGTACTGCCACGACGCCCGGAAGACCCGCTCCTGCTCGAGACGCAGGATCTCCGGGTCGGAGTACCAGGCGAAGGGCAGCGTCCGCTCCATGGCGCCGCGAGCGTACATCGTGTGGTGTCTGGCACCAGGGGCCGCTGTGGTGCCAGAGATACGAGAGTGTCACGATCTCCGCATGCGCGCGATGGTGCTGCACGCTCCCGGCGAGCCGCTGCGGCTCGAGGACACGCCCGTCCCGGAGCCGGGGGCGGGGCAGGTGCTGCTGCGGGTGCTCGCCTGCGGGGTCTGCCGCACCGACCTCCACGTCGTGGACGGCGAGCTGCCCGACCCGAAGCTGCCGCTCGTGCCCGGGCACCAGATCGTCGGCGTCGCCGAGGACGGGCGCCGGCTCGGCGTGCCGTGGCTCGGCTGGACCTGCGGCGAGTGCCGCTACTGCCGCTCGGGACGCGAGAACCTCTGCGAGCGCGCCCGTTTCACCGGCTACCACCTCGACGGCGGCTACGCCGAGCACGCCGTCGCCGACGAGCGCTTCTGCTTCCCGATCCCGGACGGCTACGACGACCTCCAGGCGGCGCCGCTGCTCTGCGCCGGGCTGATCGGCTACCGCTCGCTGCGCCTGGCGGGCGACGCGGAGCGGCTCGGGCTGTACGGGTTCGGCGCCGCGGCGCACATCGTCGCGCAGGTCGCGCGCCACGAGGGCCGGCGCGTGTTCGGCTTCGTCCGTCCGGGCGACGAGGAGGCGCGGCGATTCGCGCTCGACCTGGGCTGCGAGTGGGCCGGCCCCTCCGACGGGCCGGCGCCGGAGGAGCTCGACGCCGCGATCGTCTTCGCGCCGGTGGGAGCGCTCGTCCCCGCGGCGCTGCGCGCGCTCGCGCGCGGCGGCGTCGTCGTCTGCGCCGGGATCCACATGAGCGACATCCCGTCCTTCCCGTACGAGCTGCTCTGGGAGGAGCGCACGCTCCGCTCCGTCGCCAACCTCACGCGCCGGGACGGCGAGGAGTTCCTCGCGCTCGCGCCGCAGGTGCCGGTGCGCACCGAGGTCGAGGCGTTCCCGCTGGAGCAGGCGAACGAGGCGCTCGACCGTCTCCGCCGCGGCGAGGTTCGCGGCGCGGCGGTGCTGCGGCTGTAGATTCAGCACGTGCCCGACCGCCCGCCCTTCGAGCAGTACTTCGCGTTCCGGCGCTTCTACCCGGTCGCGGAGCTGACGCCGGACGGGCGGCGCGTGCTGTTCGTCTCCAACCTCTCCGGCCAGTTCAACCTCTGGGCGGTGGACGTGGACGGCGGCTGGCCGGAGCAGCTGACGACGTTCACCGACAACGCCGTCCGCGGGGTCGCCGTCAGCGAGGACGGGTCGATCCTGCTCATGGCCGACCGCGACGGAGACGAGTTCCACCAGCTCTACCGCATCCCCGCCGGGGGCGGCTGGCCGGAGCAGCTCACCGAGCTGCCGCAGGTTCAGCACACGATCTTCCCCAGCGCCTGGGCGCCCGGCGGAGGGCGCTTCGCCTTCGCCGCGAACTCGCGGCGGCCGGAGGACACCGAGATCTTCGTCTGGGACGGGAGCGGCGAGCCGCGCTACCTCTTCGGCGAGGGGCGCTACGTCTTCGGCGGCCTCTTCTCGCCCGACGGGAAGACCGTCGTGGCCGTCGACTTCCGCAGCAACTCCGACCAGTCGCTCCACGCGGTCGACGCGGAGTCCGGCGAGGCGACCGAGCTGACGCCGCACGAGGGCTCGGTGAAGTTCCTGCCCGGCCCGTGGGCGCGCGACGGCTCCGGCTTCTATGTCCTCACCGACGAGGGACGCGAGTTCCAGGGGCTCGCCTTCCAGCACCTCGAGCCGGGCCGGCGCGACTGGGTCGAGACCCCCGACCGCGACGTGGACGAGGTCAGCGGCTCGGCCGACGGACGCATCCTCGCGTGGCTGGAGAACGACGAGGGCTGGTCACGCCTGCGGCTGCGCGACCTCGAGACGGGCCGGGACCTGCCGGAGCCCCGGCTCCCGCACGGCACGATGTCCGCCTTCGGCGCCGGGCTCTCGCTCTCGCGCGACGGCTCCCGCGCTGCGCTCGTCTGGGAGCAGCCGTCCCGGCCGCCGGAGATCTGGATCGTCGAGACGGCGACCGGCGAGGCGCGCCCGGCGACCGAGAGCCGCGCCGCCGGGCTCGCGGCCCTGCCGCTCCGCGGCCCCGAGCTGATCCGCTACGAGAGCTTCGACGGCCGCGAGATCCCCGCCTGGCTCTACCGGCCGGAGGGCGACGCGCCCGCGCCCTTCGCCGTCCTGATCCACGGCGGTCCCGAGTCGCAGGAGCGGCCCGTGTACCGGGGGTACATCCAGTACCTGCTCAGCCGCGGGATCGGCGTGCTCGCGACGAACATCCGCGGCTCCACCGGCTACGGCAAGACGTACCAGACGCTGATCCACCACGACTGGGGCGGCGGCGACCTCGAGGACTGGCGGCACGCGGCCGAGTGGCTGAAGGCGCAGCCGTTCGTGGACGGCGACCGGCTCGGCGTCTTCGGCGGCTCCTACGGCGGCTTCGCGACGCTGACCTGCGTGACGCGCCTGCCGGAGTACTGGCGCGCGGCCGTGGACATCGTCGGGCCGTCGAACCTCCTCACGTTCGTCCGGGCCGTGCCGCCCGGGTGGCGGCGGTTCATGTCCACGTGGGTCGGCGACCCGGAGACGGAGGAGGACTTCCTCGTCGAGCGCTCGCCGATCACGTACGTCGACCGGGTGCGCGCGCCCTGCTCGTGATCCAGGGCGCGAAGGACCCGCGGGTCGTGAAGCCGGAGTCGGATCAGATGGTCGAGCGGCTGCGCGAGCTCGGGCGGGAGGTCGAGTACGTCGTCTTCGAGGACGAGGGCCACGGCTTCACGCGCTACGCGAACGAGGTGCGCGCCTACCGGCTCACCTGCGAGTGGCTCGAGCGGCACCTCGGCGCGGTCTGATCCGACCCTGCCCGCCGGGCGTACGATGGTCTGATGGCAGGTCGCCTGAGCCAGGTCCGCCGCTTCCCCGCGGAGCATCAGCGCATCTTCGCGGCCGCCCAGCTCGCCGTGCTCGCCGTGTTCCTCGTCGCGATCGGCTGGGCGGTGCGCGGCTCGTTCCGCGCCGCCGCCGACGACCTCCGCCACGCCGACCTGCCGCTGTTCGGCCTCGCCTGCCTCGTCCTCGCCGCCTACTACCTCCTGTTCGTGCTCGGCTGGATGCGGATCCTCGCCGACTGGAAGATCGGGCTCTCCTACCCGGCCGCGCTGCGGGCGGAGATGGTCTCGATGCTCGCGAAGTACGTGCCCGGCGGCGTGTGGACGCCCGCGGCGCGCATCGTCGCGGCGCGGCGGGCGGGCGTCACCGACGCGACGCTCGTCACGGCCTCGATGCTGCTGGAGGCCGGGATCTCGGCGGTCGCGGGCGTGCTCGTGTTCGTCGTCAGCCTCGCCTGGGTTGACGGCGTGGAGGCTCCCATCGTCCCCATCGTGGTCTTCGCCGTGGTCGTTGCCGTGCTCGTGCACCCACGGGTGTTCCAGCCGCTCGCCTCGCGCGTCGCGCGGCGGCTCGGCTACGCGGGCGAGCTGCCGCCGCTCCGCGCCTCGACCGTGGCCGAGCTGCTCGTCTTCTACTCGGGGACGTGGCTGGTCGGCGGCGCCGCGCTCTGGCTGCTGCTCCGGTCGGTCGGCGCGCACCCGGACGCCGACGTGATCGTCTATCTCGGCGGGACGGCGGCGGTCGGCGCGATCGTCGCGGTGCTGTCGGTCTTCGCGCCGTCCGGGCTCGGGCCGCGGGAGGCGTCGATGTACGCGCTGATGCTCGCCGTCGCGTCCGAGGGCTCCGCGCTCGGGGCGACGCTGCTGAACCGCGTTGCGATCACCGTCGTCGAGGTGCTCCTGCTCGTCGTCGGCGGCCTGCTGCTGCGCGGCCACGGCGAGCTGGAGGAGGAGGCGAGTCGCTCGGCCTCCGCGACGCGAGGGCCTAGCGAAGCGTCCGCGCGAGCGCGTCCGCCAGCCGGCGAGCAGCTCCTCCAGCGCCGCCTCGTCGAGCTGCGGCTCGCGGCGCGCGGCGCTTCCGCGCCACGCGACCAGCTCGTCCTCGCCCCAGCGGCCGGCTGCGACGCCCGCGAGCGCGGCTGCGCCGAGCGCCGTCGTCTCCCGCTCGGCCGCCACCTCCACCGGGACGCGCAGCACGTCGGCGAGGAACTGCGTGAGGAAGCCGTTCGCGGCCGCGCCCCCGTCCACGCGCAGCACCCCGGCCCGCTCCGGCATCGCGTCGAGCACGTCGCGCGTCTGGTAGGCGATCGACTCGAGCGCCGCGCGGACGAGGTGCTCGCGGCGGGTCCCGCGCGTGATCCCGCAGACGAGCCCGCGCGCGTCCGGCTGCCAGTGCGGCGAGCCGAGGCCGGTCAGCGCGGGGACGAAGTAGACGCCGTCGGTCGAGCCGACCGAGCGGGCGAGCTCCTCGCTCTCGGCCGCGTCTGCGAGCAGCCCGAGCCCGTCGCGGAGCCACTGGACCGCCGCGCCGGCGACGAAGATCGAGCCCTCGAGCGCGTAGCCGGGCTCCGCCCCGGAGCGCATCGCCGCCGCCGTCCGCACGAGCCCGTGCGGGGGCGCCGAGCAGTCGCCGCCGCTCGCGGAGAGCACGAACGCGCCCGTGCCGAGTGTCGCCTTCGTCTCGCCCCGCGCGAAGCAGGCGTGCCCGTACAGCGACGCCTGCTGGTCGCCGGCGAGCGCGGCCACCGGCGCCCGCACCGCGCCGAGCCGGCCCTCGCCGAGCACCTCCGCCGAGCGGCGCACCCCGGGCAGCAGCGCGCGCTCGACGCCGAAGAGCGCGAGCAGCTCGTCGCTCCAGTCGAGCGTCCGCAGGTCGAGCAGCATCGTCCTCGAGGCGTTCGAGACGTCGGTCGCGTGGACGGCCCCGCCGGTGAGCCGCCAGAGCAGCCACGTGTCCACGGTGCCGAAGGCGAGACCATCGCGGCGGCCGGTCTCCGCGAGGATCCACTCGAGCTTCGTCGCCGAGAAATACGGGTCGGGCGTGAGCCCGGTGACGGCGCGGATCTCGTCGGCCGGCAGTGCTCGGCAGCGCTCGGCGGTGCGCCGGTCCTGCCAGACGATCGCCGGGCCGACCGGCGCGCCGGACGCGCGCTCCCACACGACGGTCGTCTCGCGCTGGTTCGCGATCCCGATCGCCTCGACGTCGCCTGCGGAGGCGCCTGCGTCGGCGAGCGCCGCCGCCGCGGCCGCCTCGACGCTCGCCCACAGCGTCTCCGGGTCCTGCTCGACCCAGCCGGGCCGCGGCGTCTCGACCGGCACGGGCACCGACGCGCGGCCGAGCACCTCGAGGCCGTCGCCGACGACGAGACACGTCGTCCCGGTCGTCCCCTGGTCGACCGCGAGGATCACGTCGCGCATCATCGCGCGCCTGGGCGCGCCGGGTGGAGAACTACCCTGGCGGTATGCGTACCCGGATCGTCGTCGCGCTCGCCGCTGCCCTGCTCGGCGGCGCCGCGGCCGGCCGTGCGTCCGCTGCGGCAGTTTCCGCCGTCGGCGCGTACCGGCTCGCCGGCGGTGGGATCGTCGCGCTCGTGCCCCAGCCGCAGGGGCTCCGGCTCGTGGACTACGAGACCGGGGCGCTGCGCTCGTTGAGGGAGCGCTCGCCGAGCCTCTACGTCGGCGGCCCGGGCGTGGCCGTGCCGTCGCCGGTCAGGGTCCGCGTCCGGCTCGAGCCCGGCGGGCGCCTGCGCCTGGACGGCCGCGAGGGGCGCCGGATCCCGCTCGTCGCCACGCGCGCGGTCTTCCGCAACGGCCCGGTGCGCCTCGCCGGGAGGCTGCTGCGGCCGCCCGGCGCCGGCCCGTTCCCCGCGGTGGCGATCGTGCCCGGCTCGGTTCCGGCCCGGCGGGACACGTACGACCTCTGGGCGTACTTCTTCGCGGCGCACGGCTTCGCCGTCCTCACCTGGGACAAGCGCGGCGTCGGCGCCTCGGGTGGGCGGTACCTCCGCGACGCGACGGAGGACAACCTGCGCGACCTCGCCGGGGACGCGCTCGCCGGCGTCGCCTGGCTGCGGCGGCAGCCCAGCGTCGACCCGGCCCGTATCGGGCTCTCCGGCGGCAGCCAGGCCGGCTGGACGATCGCGCTCGCGGCGTCGGAGTCGCCCGTCGTCCGGTTCGCGGCGCTCCAGTCCGGCCCCGCGATGTCGGTGGAGCGCCAGCTCGCGTACGCCGCGCTCACTCGGGAGGGCGCGCTCGACCCGCCGCCGACCGGCGAGCAGGTCGCGGCCGCGCTCGCCGGCGTCCCCGACGGCGGCTACGACCCGCGGGGCGCGCTCGCCGGGCTCCGCATCCCCGTGCTCTGGCAGCTCGGGGCGGTGGACCGGCGGATGCGCACCGCGGAGACGGTCGCCGACGTCGCGGCGGCCGGCGCGACCGGGGCCCACGACTTCACCGTGAAGGTCTACCCCGGCGGCGCGCACTCGCTCCGCCTCACGCAAGACGGGCTCATCGTCCAGGAGCGGAGCTCGCCCGGCTTCGTCCCGGGGCTCTTCCGCGACCTGGCGGCCTGGCTGCGCAGCCGCGGCCTCTAGATCCGGGCCGCCACCGCCTCGAGGCTCGCGAGGCTGTGGCCGCTCGCGAAGACGTCCACGTGGGGGAGCGCGGCCTGCATGCCGCGCGCGAGCGGCTCGTACGCCGCGTCCTGCTTCAGGGGGTTCAGCCAGACGACGCGGTATGCGAGCCGGGCCAGCCGCTCCATCTGCGCCCGCAGGAGCTCGGGCTCGCCGACGTCGAGGCCGTCCGAGCAGAGGACGACGACCGCGCCGCGCGCGAGGCCGCGGTGGCCGTCGGCGTCGAGGAACTCCTTCACCGACTCGCCGATCCGGGTGCCGCCCTCCCAGTCGACGACGTCGTCGGCGGCCCGGCGCAGCGCCTCCTCCGCATCCCGCACGGCGAGCGAGCGCGTGATCCGCGTGAGCCGCGTCCCGAAGCAGAAGACCTCCGTCGCCGGCCGCTCGCGCAGCAGCGCATGGGCGAGCACGAGCAGCGCCCGCGACTGGCCGGACATCGAGCCGGAGACGTCGAGCAGCAGCACGAGCCGCCTGGGCGTCCGCCGCCGCTCCCGGTAGCGCCGCTCGAACGGCTCGCCGCCGGTGCGGAGCGCGTGCCGCAGCGTCCGCGGCAGGTCGAGCGACCCGTCCCGCGAGCCGCGCCGCCGCCGCGAGCGCCGCCGCGGCAGCGCCCGCGCGAGCGCTCCGGCACGCCCGGCGATCTCGGCCAGCTCCTCCGGCGTGCAGCGCTCGAAGCTCTTGGCGCGCAGGATCTCGATGCGGCTCGCGAGCGCCGCCTCGGGCGCCTCGGCCTCGCCCTCTCCTGCGTCGTCGTCCTCCCCGTGCCCGGCGGCCGCGAGCACGAGCCTCTGCCGTCTGACCTTCGACGCCGGCTCGCCGTCGCCGTCGCCGAAGAAGCGCCGGAAGACGCGGTCGTACAAGGGGATCTCGCCGGGACGCGACACGAGCGTCGCCCGCCCGGCCCAGTAGAGGTCGGAGACGCCGAGCAGCGCGGCCGCGCCGCAGAAGTCCGAGACCGCGCCGGTTCCGAGCGGCAGGCCCTCCGCCCGCAGCGCGTTCGCGAACGCGACGAGCGGCTCGACCGCGTCAGGCACCGAGCACCTCGGCCGCCGCCGCCTCGACGCGGCGCAGGTCGTCCCGGTTCTTCACCGCCCAGCCGAGCGTCTGCAGCGCCGGGGGCCCGGCCGCCTCGCCGGCGCCGAGCAGGGCGAGCGCCCGCGCCCAGTCGATCGCCTCCGCCGCCCCCGGCGGCTTCACGAGGTCGAGCCCGCGCAGGCGCTCGACCGCCTCGGCGACCGAGCGCGCCAGCCGCGGCGCCACCTCCGGCCCGCGCAGGCGGATGATCTCCGCCTCCCGCTCGACGTCCGGGAACTCGATCCAGTGATAGAGGCAGCGGCGCTTGAGCGCGTCGTGCAGCTCGCGCGTCCGGTTGGAGGTGACGACGACCACGGGCGGCTCGGCGGCGGCGATCGTCCCCAGCTCCGGCACGGTGACCGTGTAGTCGGAGAGGATCTCGAGCAGGAACGCCTCGAACTCGTCGTCGGCGCGGTCGAGCTCGTCGATCAGGAGCACCGCGCCCGCCCCGCTGCGAATCGCGCGCAGCAGCGGCCGCTCGACGAGGAACTCCGGCCCGTACAGCTCGGCCGCGCGCTCGCGCAGGTCGAGCTCGCCGGCCTGGAGCGCCCGGGCGTAGAGGAGCTGCCGCGCGTAGTCCCACTCGTACAGCGCCTGCGAGGCGTCGATGCCCTCGTAGCACTGGAGCCGGATCAGCTCGGCGTCGAGCAGGCGGGCGAGCGTCTTCGCCACCTCGGTCTTGCCGACGCCCGCCTCGCCCTCGAGCAGCAGCGGCCGCCGCATCTGGAGCGCGAGCCAGATCGCGGTCGCGAGCCCGCGGTCCGGCAGGTACTCCGCGCCGCGCAGCGCGCGCTCCAGCTCCTCCACCGATCCGAAGCTCATGAATCCATCGTAGAAGTTGTGCGCTCCGAGACGAGCGTCTTATGCTTGCGAGATCAAACGAAGGGAGGCGGGATGTATCCGTCCCGGTTCGACTACGTCGTCCCCGAGAGCGTGGGCGACGCGGTGTCGGTCCTGGCGCAGCACGGCGGCGACGCGAAGGTGCTCGCCGGTGGGCAGAGCCTGATCCCGCTGCTGAAGCTGCGCGTGGTCTCGACGGGGATGCTCGTGGACGTGAACAGGATCGAGGCGCTCCAGGGCCTCGCCGAGCAGGACGGCCACCTGCGCATCGGCGCGCTCGTGCGCCACAAGGAGTGCGAGCGCTCGGAGCTGCTGCGCGGCCGCTACGGCGTGCTCGGCGCGGCGGCGCCCCAGATCTCCGACCCGATCGTCCGCAACCTCGGCACGGTCTGCGGCTCGGTGGCGCACGCCGACCCGCAGGGAGACTGGGGCTCGGCGCTCTTGGCGGCGAACGCGAGCGTCGTCGCCGAGGGGCCCTCGGGGACGCGCGAGATCCCGCTCTCCGAGTTCTTCCACGGGCCGTGGACGACCGCCCTCGAGCCGGCGGAGATGCTGACCGAGGTGCGCGTGCCCGACCCGGGCGCCCGCACCGGCGGCGCCTACTTCAAGCTGGAGCGGAAGGTCGGGGACTTCGCGACCGCCGCCGCCGCCGTCCAGGTCGAGCTCGACGACGCGGGGAAGATCGCGCGCGCCGGGATCGCGCTCACGGGGGTGGGGGCGACGAACGTGCACGCGGTCGAGGCGGAGGCCTCGCTCGCCGGCGCCGAGCCGGGCGAGGCCGCGTTCGGAGAAGCGGCAAGGCTCGCGGCCGCGGCCGCGGAGCCGGTCTCCGACCACCGGGGGGATGCCGAGTACAAGCGCACCGTCGTCCGGGTCTTCGTCGAGCGCGGGCTCCGCGCGGCGGCGGAGGCGGCCGGGGCGGCATAGGAGGGAGCCACGATGACCGAGACAACGATTGCGGCGGGCGTCGCGGCCGCCACGACGATGCCGCTGACCGTGACCGTCAACGGCGAGGAGCGCTCGGCCGAGGTCGAGCCCCGTCTGCTGCTCGTGCACTTCCTGCGCCAGACGCTCGGGCTGACGGGGACGCACGTCGGCTGCGACACGACGAGCTGCGGCGCCTGCACCGTCCTGCTCGACGGCACCCCGGTCAAGTCCTGCACGGTGCTCGCCGTGCAGGCGCAGGGCCGCAGCGTCGAGACCGTCGAGGGGCTCGTCAAAGGCGGCGAGCTGCACCCGATCCAGACCGCGTTCCACGAGCAGCACGGGCTCCAGTGCGGCTACTGCACGCCCGGGATGATGCTGACCTCGACCGCGCTGATCGCGGAGAACCCGGACCCGAGCGAGGAGGACGTCCGCTGGGCGATCTCCGGGAACATCTGCCGCTGCACCGGCTACCAGAACATCGTCAAGGCGGTCCAGAGCGCGGCCGCGACCATGCGCGAGAAGGAGGGGAAGTAGCGATGGCCGCTCCGCATGCGATCCGCGGGCTGGGACACTCGGTCGAGCGCAAGGAGGACGCGCGCTTCATCCGAGGCAAGGGCACGTACTTCGACGACATCGTGCTGCCGGGGATGCTGCACATGGAGCTGCTGCGCAGCCCGTACGCGCACGCGCGCGGATCAGGTCGATCGACACCTCGCGCGCCGAGGCGCTTCCGGGCGTCGTGGCCGTCGTCACGGGCGAGCTGATGGCCGCGCACAACCTCGCCTGGATGCCGACGCTCTCGGGCGACACGCAGGCCGTGCTCGCGACCGACAAGGTGCGCTTCCAGGGCCAGGAGGTCGCGGCGGTCGTCGCCGAGAGCCCCTACATCGCCAAGGACGCGCTCGAGCTGATCGACGTCGACTACGAGCCGCTCGAGGCGGTGACCTCGCCGCAGCAGGCGCTCGCCGAGGGTGCGCCCCTGATCCGCGACGAGAAGGAGGGGCAGACCGACAACCACGTCTACCACTGGGAGGCGGGCGACAAGGAGGCGACCGAGAAGGCGTTCGCCGAGGCGGACAAGGTCGTCTCCCTCGACACGTTCTACCCGCGCTGCCATCCCTCGCCGCTCGAGTGCTGCGGCTGCGTGGCCGACGTGAACCCGGCGACCGGCAAGGCGACGATCTACATGACCTCGCAGGCGCCGCACGCGCACCGGACGCTGTTCGCGCTCGTGGCGGGGCTGCCGGAGCAGAACATCCGCATCGTCTCGCCGGACATCGGCGGCGGCTTCGGCAACAAGGTGCCGATCTACCCCGGCTACGTCGTCGCGACGGCGGCGTCGCTGCTGATCGGGCGGCCGGTGAAGTGGGTCGAGGACCGCACCGGCAACCTGATCTCGACCGGCTTCGCCCGCGACTACCACATGCACGGCGAGCTGGCCCTGAAGGGGATCGAAGATGGTCGCGCTGCGCGTGAAGATGCTCTCCGACCAGGGCGCGTTCTACGCGGACGCGCAGCCGTCGAAGTTCCGCGCGGGCCTGTTCCACATCGTCACCGGCTCGTACGACATCCCGGCGGCGTACGTCGGCGACCGACGGCGCGTACACGAACAAGGCGCCCGGCGGGGTCGCGTACCGCTGCTCGTTCCGCGTCACGGAGGCCTCGTACCTGATCGAGCGCCTCGTCCAGAACGCGGCCGCGTACGAGCTCGGCGTCGACCCGGCCGACCTGCGCAAGGAGAACTTCATCGGCAAGGACCAGTTCCCGTACCTCTCCGCGACCGGGTTCGTGTACGACTCCGGCGACTACCACGCGGCGATGCGACATCGTGCCTCGAGAAGCTCGGCTACGCGGAGCTGCGGCCGAGCAGGAGAAGGCGCGGGAGGAGGGGCGGCTGCTCGGGATCGGGCTCGCCTCCTTCACCGAGGTCGTCGGCGCCGGCCCGCGCAAGCAGTACGACATCGTCGGGCTCTCGATGTTCGACTCGGCGGAGCTGCGCGTGCACCCGACCGGCAAGGCGATCCTCAAGCTCGGCGTCAAGTCCCAGGGCCAGGGCCACGAGACGACGTTCGCCAGATCGTCGCCGAGGAGCTCGGGATCCCGACCGAGGACATCACCGTCGAGGAGGGCGACACCGACACGACGCCGTACGGGCTCGGCACCTACGCGAGCCGCTCGACCCCGACCGCGGGGGCGGCGACGGCGGTGATCTCGCGCACGCTGCGGGCGAAGGCGCAGAAGATCGCCGCGCACCTGCTCGAGTGCGCCGAGGAGGACCTCGAGTGGGAGGCGGGCCGCTTCTCGATCAAGGGCGCGCCCGACAAGGGCGTGTCGATCCAGGACTGCGCCTTCGCCGCGTACACGAACCTGCCCGACGGGATGGAGGCCGGGCTCGAGGGCGTCCACTACTACGACCCGCCGAACATGACCTTCCCGTTCGGGACCTACGGGGTCGTGGTCGAGATCGACCGCGGCACCGGGCAGTGGAAGCCGCTGAAGGTCGTCGCCGTGGACGACTGCGGCGTCCGCATCAACCCGATGATCGTCGAGGGGCAGATCATGGGCGGCCTGACCGAGGGCTACGCGATCGCCGCCATGGAGCTGATCACGTTCGACGAGGACGGCAACTGCATCGGCTCCAACTTCATGGACTACCTGATCCCGACCGCGTGGGAGACGCCGAGCTTCGAGCTGGGCGAGACGTGCGACGCCCTCGCCGCACCACCCGATCGGCGCGAAGGGCGTCGGGGAGTCGGCGACCGTCGGCTCGCCGGCCGCGTACGTGAACGCGGTCGTGGACGCGCTCGCGCACGCCGGAATCCGCAACCTCGAGATGCCGGTCACGCCGGACAAGGTGTGGAAGGCGCTGGCCGAGGTGGGGCTGGCGGAATGAGGCGAGGACGTGCTCCGGGAGGCCGCGCGCCTGGCGGAGGCCGGCGAGCCGTTCGCGCTCGCGACCGTCGTCAGCGTGCGGCGCCCGGCGTCGTCCCGCCGCGGCGACCGCGCGCTCGTCACCGCCGACGGCGCGCTCGTCGGCTGGGTCGGCGGCGCCTGCTCCGAGCCGGTCGTCGTGCGCGAGGCGCTGCGCGCGCTCGGCGAGGGGACGCCGCGGCTCGTCCGCATCGGCCCCGAGGCTGGAAGCGCCGGCGGCCAAGCCGCGGCGCCCGGCCGAAAGACGGGCCTGCCTCCGGCCGGACGGGAACGGCTGCCGGGCCCGGCGAGGACGTCGTCTGCGCCGAGAGCCACTGCGCCTCGGAGGGGACGGTGGAGGTGCTCGTCGAGCCGCAGCTGCCGGCGCCGCTGCTCTGTGTCGTCGGGGGCGGGCCGGCGGCGCGCACGCTCGGCGAGCTCGCCCGGACGATCGGCTGGCGCGTCACGCGGGAGCCCTCGGACGGCGCCGACGCGGTCGTGGTCGCGACGATGGGGACGGAGGACGAGGAGGCGCTCACCGCCGCGCTGGCGCTCTCGGCGGGCTACGTCGCGCTCGTCGCGAGCGCGCGGCGCGCGGGCGTCGTGCTCGGGAGGTTGCGGGAGCGGGGGCTCTCCGAGGCGGAACTGGCGCGCGTGCGCAGCCCCGCCGGGCTCGACCTCGGCCCGTGCGCGCAGGAGGAGATCGCGGTCGCCGTCCTCGCGGAGCTCGTCGCGTGGCGGCACAGCCGGCAGCCGGTCGCCGCGCCGCCTGCCGAGGCGGTCGACCCGGTGTGCGGGATGACCGTCTCCGTGGAGGGCGCCGCCGCCACCGCCGAGCACGAGGGCACGACGTACTGGTTCTGCTGCCCGCACTGCCGCAGCGCCTTCCTCGAGGAGCCGGCCCGGTTCCTCGAGCCGGCGCGCTAGGAAGGTCTGACTAGCCGACGCCTTCGGCCCAGTCGCGCAGGCGATCCGAGAACTCGGCGCCGCCCGCTCCGGCCGCGACCGCCGGCCCGACCTCGACGATCTCGTCGGCCGGGACGTTCGCCTTCCGGGCGGCCGCGAGGATCGCGTCCGGCGAGGGCGCCTCGTAGAGGCAGTAGGTGCGCCGGCGGTCGGCGCTCAGGAACGAGAAGAGCCAGCGGACGCCCTCGTCCGCGTTCACGTCCTCGATCAGCTTCACGTCGTCGCTCGTCAGGTCGAGCTGGTCGGCGAACGCGCGCTCGATCATGTACAGCGGCATGGGCCTGATCCTAGCGCGGCCGCTGCCGCGGGCAAGGGTCGCGGTCAGACCGGGGCGAGACCGTGCCGGTGCGCGTAGGAGGCCGCCTCGGTGCGGTTGGCGCAGCCCGTCTTGCGCAGGATGCTGCGGATGTGGTTCGCGGCCGTGTGCTCGCTGATCACGAGCGAGGCGCCGATCTCGCGGTTGCTGAGGCCGCGGGCGACGAGGCCGAGGATCTGCACCTCGCGTGCGGACAGCCCGTCCGGCGCCGCGGACGCGGGCGCGGCGGAGCCGAGCGCCTTGACGCCGGCGAGGAGCGACTGCATCCCGATCCGCTCGGCGAGGGCTGCGGCTTCGCCCAGCAGCGGCTCGGCCCGCTGGCGTCCGCGCGGGTCGTGGCGGAGCAGGAAGCGCGCGTACTCGTAGGCGGTGCGGGCGACCCACGTCGTGGCTCCCATGCGCCGGTTCAGCTCGAGCGCCTGCTCGAAGTGCTCCTCGGCGCGCTCCGTCTCGCCGAGCACGGCCGCGAGCATGCCGAGGTAGCGGTCGGCGGCTCCGTAGCAGGAGACGAGGTGGCCGATCATCACGTTGGCCCCCGAGAGCGGCTCCAGCTCCGGGTAGAGGAGCGCCGCCGCCGACTCGTCGCCGAGCGCGGCGCATGCGTCCGTCAGGTAGGTGAGCGAGGCGAGCCAGAGCGACTCGCGGAAGGGCTCGAGCCCCTCGGCGGCGAGCGTGGAGAGCTCCCGCTTCGCCTCCGCCTCCATCCCCAGCTCGGCGAGCAGCGCGACGAGCCCCGGCCGCCACGGCCCTTCGCGGCCTTCCCCTCCCGCCAGGATCCTGATCACCGGCGCGAGCTCGGCGAGGCGCCCCTGCTCGCGCCGGATCCCGAACATCTGGATCCCGTACACGCCGGAGGCGTCGCGCCCGGTCAGCAGGCGGCTCCACTCGTGCGAGCGGTGGGCGAGCGCGTCCGCCTCGGCGAGTCGCCCGTCGCAGAACGCGATCGCGGAGCCGTAGTGGTCGGCAACGTGGTGCATGAACGGCTGCGCCGTCCGCTCGGCGGTCGCGAGCAGCTCGGCGATCTCGCGGCGGGCCGAGTCGAGATCGGAGAGCGCGACGAAGGTCGGCGTCCGCCAGGCCATCGCCTCGGCGCAGATCTCGGTGTTGCCGAGCGCGAGGCCCAGGTCGCGCGCCTCGGTGAGCATGGCGAGGATCCCTTCGAGCGAGGTCGTCCCGCGCGACCAGTAGGAGCGCATGAGCACGGTGGCGAGGCCGGTCTCGTCGTCGAGCTCGCGCGCGATTGCGATCGCGACCGTTCGCACCCGCTCGCCGCCGTCGTGGTCGCCCTGGAAGTCGAGGGCGCGCGCGAGCCCGGCGAGCAGCCCCACGCGAAGCTGGGAGGGGCGCGCGCCGAGGGCGTCCGCAGCCTCTTCGAGCAGCTCGGTAGCGCCCGCGTCGGCGATGCCCGGACGCCAGCACGCCTCCTCGTAGCCGATGGCCGCGCGGGCGAGCATCTCCGGGTCGTGGATCTCTCGCGCGATCGTCGCGGCGGCCGAGAACGCAGCGAGCGCGTCCGGCGCCTTGCCGCCGCGATGGCTTGCCCCACCGAGCTCGAGCAGCGTCTGGGCGCGCTCTTCGGGCCCGTCGATCCCAAGCTCGAGCGCCGCACTCAGCCTGGCGGCCGCCTCGTCGAAGGCGAGCGCGGAGGAGGCCGCTCGCGCGGCGAGGAGGTTGTACTCGACCGCGCGGGCGGTGCCGGCGATCGGGGCGGCGGCCGAGAAGTGGTGTGCGAGATCCGCCAGGGCGCGGGGGGATGGTCGTGGGCTGCCCTCGAGGGCCTCCGCGACGCGGAGATGGAGCTCGGCCTGGCGTGCTCTGGACAGGCGGTCGTAGAGCGCCCGCCGGACGAGCTCGTGCGCGAAGCGGCAGGCGAGGCCGCGCGCGGGGAGCTCCTCGATCATCCCGCTGCGGACGCCTTCGTCGAGGGCGACGAGCAGCTCTGCCTCCGCGAGCCCGGCTGCGCGCCGGACGACGTCGAGGTCGAACTCGGACCCGGCCGTGGCCGCCAGCTCCAGCAGCTGCGACGTCTCCGGCGCGAGGCGGGCGAGCCGTTGGCTCACCACCTCCCGGACGCTCTCCGGGCTGCTCAGCTCCGCGGGCGGCTGCGTGAGCCGGATCGCGCCCCCGCTCAGCTCGATCATGCCGGTCTCGACGAGTGAGCGCCAGAGCTCGCACACGAGGAACGCGTTCCCCTGCGTCAGGGCGTGGATCGCCTGGGCCAGCTCGCCGAGCTCGGGCTCGTGCTCGCCGCCCGCCGCGCGCCGGACGAACTCCGCCACCTCCTCGCCGGAGAGGCCGCCGAGTCGCAGGCGGACGACGTCGTCGGGGCGGCGCAGGTCGGCGAGCGTCTCGGAGAGCGCCTCCGGCAACTCCGCCTCCGTATCCCGGAAGGTCGCGAGCAGGAGCGCGCGCGCCTCCCCCGCGGCGCGGGCGAGATGCCGGAGGAGCATGAGCGTCGCGCTGTCCGCCCAGTGGAGGTCCTCGAGCACGAGGAGAGCCGGCCGCGTCCGGGTCAGTCCTGTGAGCAGGCCGGTGACGGCCGTGTGCAGCCGGTGGCGTTCGGTGTCGGGATCGGCATCGACCGGCGACGGCAGGTCGCCGACCCGCAGCGCCAGGTCGGGTATGAGCCGCGTCAGCTCGCCGCCCCCGGTGCCGAGCGCCTCCCGCAGCTCGGCCGGTTCCGCCACGCGCGCCAGGCGGTCGAGCGCCTCCACGAACGGCCCGTACGGCGTCCGCACGACCGCGTCGCAGGCGCCGTAGAGGACGAGGACCCCCTCCTGTGCCGCCTCGGCGGCGAACTCGCGGACGAGGCGGCTCTTGCCGGAGCCCGGCTCGCCGCCGAGCAGCACGATCCGGCGTCCCTCGCCCTGCGCGCGAGGGACGAGCGTCCGCAGGGTCCCGAGCTCCGTCGACCGGCCGATGAACGGGAAGCCGAAGCCGAGGCGGAGCGCGCCGGGAAGTTCGTCGTGACCGGCGCCCACGGAAGGACGATAGTCAGATCTGACCATGCCGTCCAGAAACGGGAGGAGGAACGGCGCGACGGAAGTGGGTCAGTCCGAGTCATGACAGCCATCGACGGGCCTCTTAGTCTCGACGCGATGGTGGATGGCCAGAGACGAGGAGGAACAGCGTGAGTACCGTCACGAATGCGGCAAGCGCCGCGCGCCGGGAGCTTTCGGGCTTCGGAGGACAGCTGATCGGGCCGGACGACGCCGACTACGAAGAGGCACGGCAGGTCTACAACGCGATGATCGACCGGCGCCCTGCGCTGATCGCGCGCTGCGCGGATGCCGGCGACGTCGCCAGGGCGGTCTCGTTCGCCCGGGAGCACGGCCTGCTCCTGGCCGTGCGGGGCGGCGGCCACAACGGCGCCGGGCTGGGCACGTGCGACGAGGGCGTCGTGATCGACCTCTCGCGGCTGAAGAGCGTCGAGGTGGACGCTCCCGCCCGCACGGTGCGGGTCGGCGGCGGCTGCGTCTGGAACGAGGTCGACAACGCGACCGCGGCGCACGGCCTCGCGACGCCCAGCGGGATCATCTCGACCACCGGCGTCGGCGGGCTCACGCTCGGCGGCGGCATCGGCCACCTGACCCGCAAGTGCGGGCTCACGATCGACAACCTGCTCGAGGCGGACGTCGTGCTCGCGAGCGGCGACCAGGTGCGGGCGAGCGCCGACGAGAATCCGGATCTCTACTGGGCGATCAGGGGCGGCGGCGGGAACTTCGGCGTGGTCACGTCGTTCCTCTTCCGGCTGCACGAGGTGGGGACGATCTTCGGCGGGCCGACCTTCTGGCCGGTGGAGGTCGCCGGCGAGGTGCTCTCCGCCTACCGCGACTTCCTGCCCACGGCGCCGCGCGACCTGAACGGGTTCTTCGCCTTCCACACCGTTCCGCCCGGGCCGCCGTTCCCGCCGGAGATCCACCTCCGCAACGTCTGCGGGATCGTCTGGTGCTACCTCGGCGGCGAGGAGGAGGCCGCGGCGGCGATGGCCCCGCTGCTCGAGGCCGTGCCGGAGCCGCTGATGCACGGAGTCCACTCGATGCCGCACGCGGCGCTCCAGGGCGCCTTCGACGGGCTCTACCCGGCCGGCGACCAGTGGTACTGGCGCGCCGACCTCGTCAAGGAGATCCCGGACGAGGCAGTCCAGATCCATGCGAAGTTCGGGGCCGAGATGCCGACGATGAAGTGCACGATGCACCTGTACCCGGTCGACGGCGCCGCCCACGACGTGGGCCCGGCGGACACCGCGTGGAACTACCGGGACGCGGTCTGGAACGCCGTCTACGCGGGGGTCGACCCCGACCCGGCGAACGTCGACGCGATCCGCAGCTGGAGCGTCGACTACTTCGAGGCGTTGCACCCGTACTCGGCGGGAGGCGCCTACGTGAACATGATGATGGACGAGGGGCAGGAGCGGGTCCGCGCGAGCTACGGCGGCAACTACGACCGCCTGGCGAAGATCAAGGCGGCGTACGACCCGGACAACCTCTTCCGCGTCAACCAGAACATCCAGCCGCAGGCGTAGCCACGCCCGGGATCAGCCGGCGCGTCCTCCGACGGGGCGCGCCGGCCGCCCGCGGCAGGCGGCGCAGAGGCCGGTGATCTCGACCTCGTGGTCGGTGGCGACGAAGCCGTGGCGCGCGGCGACCGTGGCGAGCCAGTCGTCGAGGCCGCACTGCTCGACCTCGACCACGCGGTGGCAGCTCGAGCAGACGAGGTGGTGGTGGTGCTCCTCGCCGCAGAGGCGGTAGCAGAGCTCGCCGCCGTGGTGTGAGAGCGCGTCGATCGCGCCCTTCTCGTGCAGCAGCGCGAGCGTCCGGTAGACGGTGGCGAGCCCGACGGACGAGCCGCGCCGGTCGCGCAGCCGCGACCAGAGCGCCTGCGCGGTGACGTCGTCCCGCTCGCGCGCCAGCTCCTCGAGGATCTCGAGCCGCTGCCGGGTGCCGCGCACGCCGGCCGCCGCAAGAAGCGCGGGAAGGTCGGTTTGCGTCGCGCCGCTCACTGCGCCTACCATAGCGCACGGATGAGACTGAGAATCGTTATCGCCGCGACGGCCGTGCTCGTGATCGGCGGCGGGATCGCGGCCGGGATCGTCCTCGGCGGCGGCGCCGCCGCAGTGGAGCCGGGGCTCCCCGTCGTCGCGGCGGAGAACGTCTACGGCGACATTGCGGCCCAGATCGGCGGCCCGCACGTCGCGGTCACCTCGATCCTCTCCGAGCCGAGCGCCGACCCGCACCTCTTCGCGCCGGACACCAGGAACGGGCTCGCCGTGGCCCGGGCGCGGCTCGTGATCCAGAACGGCCTCGGCTACGACGCGTTCATGGAGAAGCTCGAGGCCGCCGCGCCGAGCCCGCTGCGCCGCGTGGTCACGATCGCGGACGCGCTCGGCGTCCGCGGCGCCGGCGCGAATCCGCACCTCTGGTACGACGTGCCGCGGCTCGGCCGGATCGCGGCCGCGATCGCCGCCGCGCTCGAGCGGGCCGACCCGCCGCACGCCGCCGCCTACCGCGCCGGTCTGAGCCGCTTCGAGGCGAGCCTCGCGCCGCTCCTCGTCGAGGTCGCGCGGATCCGCGCGCGCTTCGCGGGCGTGCCGGTCGCCTACACCGAGTCGGTGCCGGCGTACCTCGTTGCCGCCGCCGGCCTCGTCGACCGCGCCCCGGAGGCGTTCACGCGCGCGATCGAGGAGGGTCGCGAGCCGACGCCGCAGGCGGTCGCCGCGATGGACGGGCTCGTCCGCGGCGGCCGGATCCGCGCGCTCCTCTACAACAGCCAGGCGGTCTCGCCCGTCACGCGCCGGCTCCGCGACGCCGCCCGCCGGGCCGGCATCGGCGTCGTCCCGGTCACCGAGACGCTGCCGCTGGGCCTGACCGTCCAGCAGTGGCAGCTCGCCCAGGCCCGCGCGCTCGAGGCGGCGCTCGCCCCGTGAGCGCCGCGGCGGAACCGGTCGTCCGGGCGGAGGGCCTGACCCTCCGCTTCGGCAAGCGCACCCTCTGGGAGGAGCTGAGCTTCACGCTCGCCCGCGGCGAGCTGCTCGCGGTGCTCGGCCCGAACGGCACCGGCAAGACGACGCTGCTGCGGATCCTGCTCGGGCTGCTCGAGCCCAGCGCCGGCCGGGTCGAGATCGGCGGCCGCCCACCGAGCGAGACCCGCGCCCGCGTCGGCTACGTCCCGCAGCAGCGCGTCTTCGACCGCGACGTCGTCCTCCGCGGCCGCGACCTCGTCCGGCTCGGCATCGACGGTCACCGCTACGGCCTCGGGCGCATCCCGCCCGAGTGCCGGGAGCGGATCGAGCGCGTGCTGCGCGAGGTCGGCGCGGACGCCTTCGCGGACCGCCCGGTCGGCCGGCTCTCGGGCGGCGAGCAGCAGCGGCTGCGCGTCGCGCAGGCGCTCGTCTCCGAGCCGGAGCTGCTGCTCGCCGACGAGCCGCTGCTCTCGCTCGACCTCGCCTACCAGCGGGTCGTCACCGGCCTGCTCGACGCGCGCCGCCGCGCCGCCGGCACGCCGGTCGTCTTCGTCACGCACGACATCAACCCCGTGCTGCCGCTCGTCGACCGCGTGCTCTACCTGGCGCCCGGCCGCTGGGCGATGGGGACGGCGGACGAGGTGCTGACCTCGCAGACGCTCTCCTCGCTCTACGACACCGAGGTGGACGTCCTGCGCGTCCGCGGCCGCGTCGTCGTCGTCGGCACCCCCGACGACCAGGACGTCCACCACCACGACCACGACCACGCGCACTGATGTTCGTCGACCTCCTCGGCCAGCACTTCGTCCACACCGCCCTCCTCGCCGGCGCGGTGGCGGCGGTCGTCTCGGGCGCGATCGGGATCTTCGTCGTGACGCGCGGCGCGAGCTTCGCGGTGCACGCGATCTCGGAGCTCGGGTTCACCGGCGCGGCGGGCGCGCTCGTGCTCGGGCTCGACCCGGTGCTCGGGATGCTCGGCGGCTCGCTCGCCGTCGGGCTCGTGCTCGGCCTCCTCTCGCTGCGCGGCCGCGAGCGCGACAGCGCGATCGGCGCCGTGCTGGCGGCCGGGCTCGGCGTCGGCGTGCTCTTCCTCTCGCTCTACCAGGGCTACGCGACCCAGGCGACGAACCTGCTCTTCGGCAGCATCGTCGGCGTCGGCGACACGCAGCTGCGCAACCTCGCGCTCGTCGCAGCGGTCGTCGTCGCGGGGCTCGCCGTCCTCTACCGGCCGCTGCTCTTCTCCAGCGTCGACCCGGAGGTGGCGGAGGCGCGCGGCGTGCCGGTGCGCGCTCTCTCGGTCGCGGTCTTCCTGCTGCTCGCGCTGACGACCGCGGAGGCGATCCAGGTCGTCGGCGTCCTGCTCGTGCTGACGCTCGTGATCACGCCTGCCGCGGCCGCGCAGCGCCTGACCGCGCGGCCCGGGCTCGCGCTCCTGTGGAGCGTCGGGATCGCGCTCGTCGCGACGGAGGGCGGGATCCTGCTCTCGCTCGCGCAGCCGTGGCCGACGAGCTTCTTCATCAGCGCGATCTCGTTCGTCGCGTACCTGTTCGCGCGCCTCTGGCACGCGGCGTCGCCGTAGCGCGCGCCGCGCCCGGCCGGTCAGTACGCGCTGCCCGCCTCGCGCTGGCCGAGGTGCGGCGTCTCCCAGACGGCGGTGACGACGTCCACGAGCGACGGCCCGGGAAGGGCGAGCGCGTCGGCGAGGTCGCGGGGGTGCTCGACCCGCGCGGCGTTCAGGCCGAAGGCGCGCGCGACCGCGGCGAAGTCCACCGCGCCGAAGTCGTCCTGCTCGTGGCCGCGGCCCCACGCGATGCGGCGGTACCAGCGGATCCAGCCGAGCGACGAGTTGTTGAGGACGACGATCGTCACGGGCAGCCTCCGCTCGACGAGGGTCGCCAGCTCGCCGACGGCGTAGGCGAGGCCGCCGTCGCCGACGAGGACGAAGACGCGCGCGCCCGGGCGCGCCTCGGCGGCGCCGATCGCCGCGGGGACGCCGAAGCCGAGGCCGGCGAGGCCGCGCGGCGAGAGCAGCTGCCGTCCCGCCTGCGCCTGCTCGACGTAGGCGGCGGCCCAGCCGTTGGCGAGGCTCGCGTCCGAGCAGACGAGATCGTCGGGGCCGAGCGCGCGCTCGAGCGCCGCCGCGACGCGCTGCGGCAGGATCGGCTCGTCGTCGCGGGCGCGCTCGGCGTCGCGCGCCTCGCGCCAGGCGGCGACCTCCGTCGCGATCGCCGCCGTCCACTCCGGCCGGTCGGCCTGTGGGAGCGCCTCGGCCAGCGCCTCTGCGCCGAGCCGTGCGTCGGCGGTCACGCACGTCCCCAGGAGCGGCTCGACGTCCACGTGCACTACCGCCTGGTCAGAGCGCGGCAGCGCGAAGCCGAACGTCGTCATGCTCCCGCCCTTCGCGCCGAGCAGGCAGACGGCGTCCGCCTGCTCGAGCAGCGCCCGCGCCGCCGTCGTGCCGAAGCTGCCGACGACGCCCGCGGCGAGCGGGTGCCGCTCCGAGACCGCGCCCTTGCCGGTCAGCGTCGTGCCGACCGCCGCCTGGAGCCGCTCGGCCAGCCGCAGGGTCGCCGCCTCGGCGCCGGCGGTCAGGGCGCCGCCGCCGGGAAGCAGGAACGGGCGCTCGGCGCGGGCGAGCACCTCGGCGGCTGCCGCGATCTCGCCCGCGTCCGGCTCGAGGCGGCCGGCCGGGAACTCCGCCCGCGGCGCTGCGATCTCGACCTCGGGCGCGTCGGCGTCGAGCACGTCCTGCGGCAGGATCAGCGCCACCGGCCCGGGGCGGCCGGTCGTCGCCTCGAGGATCGCCCGCTCGAGGAGCGCGGGCAGCGCCTCCGGCTCGGGCACCTCGGCAAGCCATTTCGTCACGGGCGCGAGCAGCGTCGCCTGGTCGAGCGCCTGCGAGGCGCGGCCGCGGTGGCGGCGGTCGTGGAGGGAGCGCGGCAGGTCGCTGACGAGGGCGAGCACGGGGATCGACGCGTTCAGCGCCTCGCCCAGCCCGGAGGGAAGCTTCGCCGTGCCGGGGCCGACGGTCGCGTCGCAGGCGGCGAGCCGCCCGGTCACGCGCGCGTACGCGTCGGCGGCGTAGGCGGCGGTGCGCTCGTCGCGGACGAGCACGTGCTCGATCGCCGGCCGCCGCTCGAGAATCCCGTCGTAGAGCGCCTGCGTCTGGCCGCCGGGCACGCCGAACACGCGCTCGACGCCCGCCGCGACCAGCAGGTCGACCAGCAGCAGGCCGGTGTGGCGGCGCACGGTTGCAGCTTGCGGGGCGGTGCGTCGAGACGACATGATCGTCGAGTCTATGGGGTCGGGATCCCGTCATCTGCACCGGCTGACGCAGCCGGACGCCGCCCGCGCGCTCGCCGAGACGCGCACGGCGATCGTCGTCGTCGGCAGCGTCGAACAGCACGGGCCGCACCTGCCGCTCGGCACGGACGCCGTCGCCGCCCTGGCGGTCGCCGACCGCGTCGCCGAGCGCACCGGCGCTCCGGTGCTCCTGCTCTCGCTGATCGGCGTGGCGCCGTACCACAGCGCCTGGCCCGGCAGCCTCACGCTGCGCCCGGCCACGCTGATCGCCCTGTTCGTCGACGCCTGCCGCGGGCTCGCCTCCGGCGGCGCGGAGCGGATCCTCGTCGTCAACTGGCACGAGGGGAACACGCCGACGCTGCGGCTCGCGGCCGAGGAGGCGCAGCGCGAGGCGAACGTCCGCGTCGTGATCGCCGAGACCCACGTGATCGCGAACCAGCTCCACCCGGACGAGATGGAGTTCACCCACGCCGGCGCGATGGAGACCGCCGGCGTGCTCGCGTACGACCCCTCGCTCGTCCACCTCGACCGCGCCGCGGAGGCGACGCCGGACGAGGTCGGCGGCCCGGGCCACGATCTCTTCCGCCGCCGCGACGTCTTCCCGATCCTGCGCGACTTCGGCGAGATCGCCCCCACCGGCTGGTACGGCCACCCCGACCGCGTCTCGGCCGAGCGCGCCGCGGAGATCTTCGACGAGGTCGCGGAGCACGTGGTCGCGCGTGCCGCCGAGGCGTGGGAGACACTGGAGGCATGAGCCGTAGGCTCGACGGGGGCGACCCGGGAGCGGAGGCGGCGGCTTTGCCGGCGCCGGAGCGGAGGTGAGCGGCGAGACGATGCGCGCCGTCGTGCTGCGCGGCTGGAACGACCTCGGCGTCGAGGAGTGGCCGCGGCCGGAGCCGGGCCCGGGCGAGGTGCTGCTGCGCGTCGGCGCGTGCGGGATCTGCGGCACCGACCTGAAGATGGTCTCCGGCGGCTTCGAGCAGCGTGGCTGGCCGCCGTCGCTGCCGTTCGTGCTGGGGCACGAGTGGGCGGGCGAGGTGGTCGAGCTGGGGCAGGGCCTCGACGCGATCGACCTGAAGCCGGGCGACCGCGTCGCGGCCGAGAACCACGCCGGCTGCGGCGTCTGCCCGAACTGCAAGGCGGGCCGCTACAACCTCTGCGAGCAGGCCGGGCGCCCGGGTCACCGGCTGTACGGCCACACCGCGCAGGGCGCGCTCGCCGAGTACGCCGTCCGGCCGGCTCGGCTCCTCTACCGGCTGCCGCCGGAGGTGAGCGACGAGGCCGGCGCGCTCGTCAACCAGGGCGCGCTCACGGTGCACGCCGTCCGGCGCACGGGGCTCGACCCGGGCTCGACCGTCGCCGTCTTCGGGCCGGGCCTGCTCGGGCTGATGACCGCGCAGGTCGCCCGCGCCTGCGGCGCCTCGCGGGTGATCGTCGTCGGCCGCGGCGCGCGCCTGGAGCTCGCGCGCGAGCTCGGCGCCGAGACCGTGGACTACGAGCAGGGCGACCCGGTGCGCGCGATCCGCGACCTGACGGGCGGCCGCGGCGTCGACCGCGTCTACGAGTGCGCCGGCTCGCCGGAGGTGGTCGTGCAGGCGATCGGCGCGACCCGCCGCGGCGGCCGCGTCGCGCTCCTGGGCCTCACCGGCGGCAAGACGGCGGAGCTCTCGCCGGACGCGCTCACGCTCGACGAGATCGACGTGATGGGGATCCGCTCGAGCCCGAACGCGTACCCGGCGATGATCGCGCTGATCGCCTCCGGCGCCGTCCGCACGGAGCCGCTGCTGACGCACGTCTATCCGCTCGAGCAGATCGAGGAGGCGTTCGCCGCCTTCGGACGCCGCGAGGCGATCCGCCCGATCCTCAAGCCGTGAGCGTCGACGTCGTCACGGAGACCGAGATCGCGCGGCCGCGCGAGGAGGTCGCCGCGTACGCGGCCGACCCGGACAACGCGACAGCCTGGTACGAGAACATCGAGTCGGTCGAGTGGCGCTCGCCGAAGCCGCTCGCGGCCGGCTCGAGCGTCGCGTTCGCGGCGCGCTTCCTCGGCCGCCGGCTCGCGTACACGTACGAGATCGTGGAGCTCGTCCCCGGCGAGCGCCTGCGGATGCGCACCGCCGAGGGGCCGTTCCCGATGGAGACGACCTACACGTGGGAGGACGTTCCCGGCGGCGGGACGAAGATGACGCTGCGCAACCGCGGCGAGCCGGCCGCGATGCGGCGCGCGAACCGGAAGGACCTCGCGCGGCTGAAGGCGATCCTCGAACGCTAGCCGGCCCCGGCCGCGGCGAGCCCGTCTCGCTCACGCCGCCCGCAACGCGATCCACGTGACCGCCCGGTATCGACCTCGTCGTCGCCTCGGCCGCGTCGGAGATCACCTGTTGGACTCGAGACCACGGGAGAGGGGCCGGGTGTCCGGCCCCTCTCCCGGTGCGGTTCGCCGATGCGCCCGCGGCCGGCGCTCAGCAGATCGGGAAGCCCGGCCGCTGGTCGATGCCCGAGGTCCCGGTTTGGCCCGGCGTGTCCGTGAACGAGCCGACGCTCGTCACGGCACCGGTCAAGCCGAGCCCGGTAGTCGCCAGGCCCGCGAAGCCCAGGACGCCCGCTTGGCCGATGCAGGTCGCGTCGTTGAGGATGTCGACCCGCTGCGTCGTCCCGTTCCGGTCGATGGAGACGCCGTGGCTGGGGAAGCCGTCGGTCGTGAAGCTCACCGAGATCGTCCCGTCCGGCGCGAACGATCCGTGCACGAGCGCGTCGATCGTGGGCGCGAGCGGCACGAGCGGGGTCGCGCTGCTGTAGGAGACCGCGAACGACGTGCCGCTTGCGCCGGTCGACGGCGTGGCGGTCGTCGCGAGCGCGGTCATGTCGCAGCTCCAGCTCCTCACGAACAGGCCGTACGTGATCGCCCGCGTGCTGATCGCCGCGTTCGGCGTGACCTGCGGGTTGACGAGCTGAGAGCCGGTCCACTCGAACTGCAGGATCGTCTCGACCCGGAACGACCCGGCGAAGCCCGCATGGGTGTCGCCGCGCAGGTTCGACGCCACACTGAGCAGCGTCGGCACCGGAGGCGGCAACGGGAGGAACAGCCCGGGGGGCGCGCCGCACGTCGGCCAGCCGAGCACCACGGCCGCGGTCGGCGACAGGAAGCCGGGAGTCGGGTTCAGGGGGTCGACGACGAGCGGGTACGGGATCCACGCCCTCGCGTCGATCCGATACGTCGAATTCGCGACGGTGACGGGCTGCGTGTCCGATGCCGTCCTGCCCGAGCCCGGCTCGGACACGGACATCCGTAGCTGGTAGGTGCCGGCCCGGAGGTACGGCGAGCTCGCGGCGGCGGAGGAGGGGAGGACGAGGAAGCAGGGATCGCCCGCGGGGTTGCTGAGCGTCGCGGGACACGCGCCGCCGGCCGGCGCGACGACGGCCGGTTGCGCGCCGTTACCCGCGCCGAAGTCGACCGTCGCCTGGTAGGCGCTTGCGTCGCCGCTCGTACCCGCGGGGTCGAGGAAAGCGCCGACGGGCTTCGACGGGTCGAGCGAGTCGTCGACGTGCACGCCGGAGGGCGGCAGCGCGACGGCCTTCAGGCTCGGCGCGGCGATGCCGAACTCGCCGATCGCGAAGTCGACCGAGGACGTGACCGTGACGCTCGCGATCGTCTCGCCGCCGGTCCCGTAGAAGCCGAAGTACTGCGCGCCCGCGTAGCCGTTCACGGTGATCGGGCCGCAGCTCGTCCCGTCCTGCGCGTACGCGGTGATCACGAAGTCGGAGAACGGGTTCGGCTCGGCGTAGAGGTAGAACGCCGACGTGCCCGAGGGGAGCGTGACGTTGGCCGACGTGGCACCGTCGGTCCAGTACACGTCGCCGGCGTAGCCGTTGCTCCACGTGGCCCACCCGTTCCCGATCTGCACGTGCTGCATCGGGGCTCCGAAGATGACGTTGCCCGTCGGCCCGGCGACGCCGCCGACGTCGGTGAAGAGCGGCTGCGGGTCGACGCCGAACGGGGTCATGGTGTACGGCCCGAGCGTGGCGGGCGGCGCGCCCGTGCCGGGCGACCCGTCGAAGACGATCATGCCGGAGGACGCCGGCGCGACGGCGGCGTCGGCCAGGGCGAAGCTCGCGACGCTCACGAGGAGGACGAACAGCAGGCGGAAGCGCTGCATGGCTGGCACTCCTTACGGGGAGGAGCCGCCGGACGACCGCGCCTGCGCCCGGCGACGCGCGCCCCGGAGAACCCGGAGACGGCGGCCGAGAACCGAGCGGCGACGCAGGTCGCGCTCGCACTCTGCGGAGACGTGCTCGCGCATGACGGCACGGCGAACGTAAACCCCTCGAGGCGGAGATACAAGGGCCGCCGCCCGCGGGCGGCGGCCGACACCTCCGATCCCGCTCCCCTTCGACGAGATCGACGTGATGGGGATCCGCTCGAGCCCGAATGCGTACCCGGCGATGATCGCCCTGATCGCCTCGGGCGCGGCCCGCGCTCAGTCGCTCGTGAGGATGTTCGGCGCCGAGACGGTGAGCGTGTTCCCGTAGATGTCCTGGGCGGAGTCGCCGTCGCGGAGCACGAACGTCGAGCCCTTCTGGAGCGTCGTCGAGCTTGCAGTGAGCGTGACGGACGACGCCCCGGTCACGGCATTCGTGCCGTCCGAGCCGCTGAAGGAGAACGAGCACGACGCCTGGTGGACGACCGCCGCGCCCTGGATCGTGAGGAACGAGTACGTCGTCTCGGTCACGGGCCCGGCGGCCGTCCAGGCGCCGCTCGTCGCCGTGCCGAAGTACGTCGTGCCGACACTCGCGGTCACGTCGCCGGCCTTCGCCACGCCGAGCCCGGCCATCAGACGAACTCCACCTTCAGCTCTGCGCCGCCGAGCGGCGGCTCGGCGAGTGCCTCGACCGTGGCGACGCGCGGATCGGGGTCGGAGACGAGGCGCACCTCGGCCTTGCCCGAGCGCAATCGTACCGAGCGCACGCGCTCGCCCTTCTTGTCGGTGAGCGACCCGGCCGAGCTGCGCAGGTAGACGACGTCGTCGTCCTTCTTGCGGGTGAGCGGCTCGCCGCCGGCGCGGATCTTCTCGACCGAGATCGTGCAGTACGCCTTCCCGTCGGCGGCGATCTCGGGCACGCCGTCGATCGCGTGACGGTCCGGCGCGTCCGCCGTGAGGCGCAGCGCGGCGGCCTCGGCTCCGGGGTCGGGCAGCGCCGGCACGTCGATCGTCTCCGCCGCCGCCTTCTCGATCCGGCCGTCCGAGACGACCGTGTAGGTGCCCTTGTCCGCGGCGAGCGTCACCTGGGGCGCGCCGCCCTGCTCGCGGACGAGCTCGCCCTCGGAGCCGACGAGGGCGACGTAGCTGTGGCCGCTCGCGCGGACCGTGATCGCGTTGGCGCCGCCCGAGACCGTCACCGTCTTCTCGGCGAGTGCGCCGTTCGTGCGCTTGCGCGGGCTCATCGGATGCCTCCTCTCAGGGGACGTAGCGGATCGAGCCGCCGTACAGGTCGACGGCGCCGGTCCCGGACGCGTACACGTAGAGCGTCAACGTCCGCACGGAGTTGTCCACGGTGAAGGCGAGCGGAGAGACGCGGTCGAACGGCGTTGCGGGCCCGAACACCGAGCCGGACGCGATGTAGGTGCCGCTCGTCGTGCCGTCGGTCATGGTCATTCCGAGCCAGTAGTAGAAATAGCCGCCCGAGGCGACCGAGCCCCGCACGCGCAGCTGGACGATCGTCGCGCCGTCGGGCACCGGGAGCGGGACGACACCGGAGTAGACGACGGATCCACCGGTCGCCGGCTTGTGCGCGCGGACGCCGCCCGCTCCGAAGTCGACGTTCCAGGCCGAATAGACGCTCCCGTAGTACGTCGAGGGGACAACGGCGGGAGCGAACGACTGCTCGCGCGCCCCGAGCGGGAGCGAGTACGGCTTGAGGTCCTGGATCTGCCCGGCCGAGATCGCCGCCGCCGTCCGGTTCAGCTGCGCGATCTGCAGGAACCGGTGCCCGGCCGGCGCCGCCGGCATCGCCGCGCCCTGCGCGACGCGCAGCGCGATCTCCCGCTTCAGGCGCGTGGAGGTCTCGATCCCGATCGCGCCGTTGATCAGGTTCGCATCCTCGGCGCTCGTCACCTCGCGCTCGAAGACGTCGAGGTAGACGGCGTCGGTGCGCGTCCCGGCCGGCTGCGTCAGCGGCACCGGCGTCACCTGCGCCACACCGTCGTGGGCCGCGTTCGCCGGGTTCGCGTAGCGCTGGGTCGAGTACTGGAGCGCCGTCGTGAGGACGACCGGGCGGCCGCCGACGACCGCGACGCCGGGGCTCAGCGAGAGGTCGTTCGCGCCGGCCGGCGACAGCGTGAGCCCGTTGCGCTGGACGACGCTCGGCGCCGCCGCGAGCAGGGCCTCGTACAGCTCGTACCGGGTCACGTCCTGGAGCTCGTTCCAGTCCGCGTCCACGAGCGGCACGCCCTGCTCGAGCCGCACGGCCACGTAGCGCTTGTTGATGTCGAAGGTGTCGCGCGAGAAGTTGCCCATGTCGGCTCCTAGAAGGTGAGATGGAGCGTCCGCTCGAGCGTGAACCCGGGCTGCATGTCGATCCGGGGGTGGACGCGGTGATTGATCAGGACGCCGCTGTTCGCCGCCATCGTGCCGCCGGCGAAGAGGCCGAACTCGCGCAGCGGACCGGCGGGGACGTCGGCCGTCGTGAAGCTCGAGATGATCTCGAGCCGGTTCGTGAAGCCGCCGCCGAGAAACGTGATCGAGCCGGAGGGCAGCGGCTTGCGGCCCACCTCGGCGGCGAGCTGCGCGTAGGTCTGGCGGACGTTGTCCGGCGGCGGCGCGCCCGGGCTGTCCCACGAGGAGCTGCCCGACCCGACGGCCCAGTAGCCGAGCGGGTCGCCCTGCGGGTCTCCCTTGACGAGCGCGGCGAGCAGCGACCGCAACCCGTTGACGATCACGTTGTGCTCCCACTCGCGCACCCAGACGACCCGGCCGCAGGGGTCGAGCAGGACGTCGCGGTGGAGCCCGTCCGGCGCCGTCGTCCCTCGTTCGTGTTCGCTCATGGCCTCCTCCTCGCTCACGGTCCGGGCTGCACCTCGCCCTCCCAGCTGCGATGGCTCAGGTCGGGCGCCGCGGTGTCGACGCTCCGCGACGCGGTCTCGTTCGTGATCAGCCAGCGCCACTCCGGGATCGTCGTCAGCGCGTCGTCGGCGGCGGCCGCGTAGTCCTCGTCGTGCAGCAGGAGCCCGACCGTGACGACGCTCTCCTGCACCTCGGTCGTCGCGACGTACGGCGTCTCGACGACGACGCCTGGGCGGAGGAAGAGGACGGCCCGCGCCTGGAGCGGCAGGAAGTCGGAGAGGATCTCCCGTACGCGCTCCCACGTCTGCTGCAGGACGAACGGCTCCGTCTCGACGTCCGGCGTCGCGTAGACGCCGATCGTCTCGCGGTTGTACCAGGTGTCGTCGTCGCGGACGTAGCCGCCGTTCGTCGTGTCGGGGCGGCCGCAGTCGTAGGTGTACGCCGTCTGGTCCTCGAAGGTCTTGTTGCGGAGCTGGAACATCGCGCCGGCGTCGCTCGTGTCGACGGAGCCGGCCGGCACCGTGCGGGTCACGAGCACGGGCGGGTCGCCTTCGACGTGGGCCGAGCCGTCGAGATAGGCCGGCCCCGCGTCGAGCTGCTCGACCCGCGTGCCGTCCCAGCTGAGGACGACGCTCCGCGCGAAGTCCTTCACGTCCGCCGTCCAGCCGGTCAGGCGGTTCACCATCGCGGCCACGTTGGGCGCCGTTCCGAGCGTGCGGTAGACGTCGGGGGCGAACGTGATCTCGTTCCGCTGCCCGTCCTCGTCGAGGTAGTCCTTGAGCTGCCAGCCGATCAGCTCCGCCATCGGCTCGAGCAGCCGCGCATCGGCCCGCCGCGCGTCGTGGAGGTCGCGCAGCCCGTCGACGAAGCCGAGCAGCATGTCGCCGTGCGCCTCCACCGCTCGGAGAAGCCGCTCGAGCTGGCCGCGGTCCTGCTCCGAGTTCGGCACCGTGAACGGCTGCGGGATCTCCGTGTCGCGCTGCCGGTCGATCCGCGGCAGCAGCGGGAAGAGCTCGAGCCCGCCGGGGCCCGTGGCGAGCGCGGACGACTGCGTGCGCCGGCTGAAGCGCGCGCCCGAGCCGACGAACGCCGTGTAGTAGTAGATCGTGCCCGCCTCGAGCCCGTCGCGGTCGGTCGCGCGGATCGTCGTGCGGCTCGGCGTCCCGTCGGGCGCGTACTCGCGCCGGATCGTCCGGACGAGGACGCGGTCGCGCGGGGAGCCGCGATAGAGGAACTGTCGCGTCGTCGAGACGAGCCCGTCCGGCCGGACCTCGTCGCGCGTCTCCTCGACGTCCCATTCGAACGTGCTCGAGTCGTGGACGGGCGTTCCGTCGGCAAGGTCGTCGGGGCTCGCGGTCACCGGCACGATGCCGCGGCGGCCGCGCCCGGGGAAGCGGCGGACGCGCCGCAGCACGCGCAGCCGCACCGCATCGGCCGGCAGCGCCGGATCGGGGAGCTCCCAGACGAGGTCGATCGCCGGGCCGCGCGGGTTCGTCTCGACCCGGAAGCGGATCGCGTCGGGATCGCTCAGGGCGAGCTCGATCTCCTCGAGCAGCTCCTTCGAGAGCGTTTCCAGCAGGTGCGGCGGCGGCAGCAGGGGCGCCATCACGCCAGCCCTCCGGTGGTCGTGACGGCGATCGTGCCCTTGCGTGGGAACTCCCGCGGCCTCAGCGGGATCCGGCCCGGGTCGGCCGAGGTGACCACGTCGCCCACCGGATACGAGCGCACACCCTCGAACACGGACACGTCGGCGTAGGAGACCCCGTCGACCGACTCGACGGCCTCGTAGGTCTTGCTCAGGTAGACGGGCGTTCCGAAGTCGACGTTGTCGAGGTCGAACAGCGCCTCGAGGCGCTCCTGCGCGCGCTGGCGGACGTCGCCGGCGTAGAACGTCGGCTCGACGCCGACCTCGACCGTGACGTTCACGCTCACGAAGACGGGCTCGCGGACGCTGACGATCGTCGTCACCATCCGGCGCGTCTCGAAGAACTGGAGCAGGTTCGCGCGGAGGCTGTCGGTCAGCTCGAGGCTGCCCATGGCGACGACGATCAGGTCGACGTAGTTCCACGAGACGAGGCCCGGCGTGCCCTGGGCCGCCGTCGTCTGCTGCGGCGGGACGGTGTGGTCCCACGTCGGCGCGACCGCGACCGCCCGCGCGACGCCGGGGTAGCTCTCGGCGAGCGCGGCGAAGTCGGCCGCCGTCACCGCGCGCTGCTGGCTGCGGAAGACGGCCGGCGCGTGCGCGCGGGCGTGCTCGATCGACTCGCGGTCGGCGCCGCCCGAAGCGCCGACGGGGTTCGTCACCGTCGCCTGCACGCTCACGCCCGACGTGACCACGGTGACCGTGTTCGGCCCGACGTTGCCGGCGGAGCCCCCGCCGGTGAGGTAGCGCGCGCGGACGGGCGACCCCGGCGCGGGGACGTGGCCGTACGTGCCGTCGCCGAAGACGATCTCCGCCGCGTCGTCCTCGTCCACGCGCACGACGAAGTGGGGATCGTCCGAGAGGCTGTAGAGCAGGGTCGAGCGGCGCTCCCACTGCTCCCACACCCCGCCGCTCTCCACCTCGACCACGAGGCCGTCCCACACCGTCGGGTCGCGCGCGAGCAGCACCGGCCGCTGCGTCAGCATGAAGCCCTGGTTCGCGTCCCCGTTCGAGGCGCCGAGACTCTCGCTGCGCGGCTCGGCGTTCAGCGCGGCGAGGACGATCGGCTGGACGACGCCGGCGTCGACGACCGGCATCTGGTCGATCGGCGTGCCGGCGACCGGCATGTAGACGAACTGCACCGCCGGCTTGCCCGCGGCCGCCACCGTCGAGAAGCGCGCGCCGACGTCCACGTGGACGGACGTCGAGGCGTCCTTCGGCGTCAGCTCGAGCTCCACGCTCGCCGGCGCCGGGGTGGACAGCGTGTAGCCGATCAGGGAGAGCAGGTCGATCACGCTCCGCCGCTCGATCGCCGTCTCGAGGAAGGCCTCGTTCGCGATCCGGTCCTGGTAGTAGAGGACGACGTCGCCGACGTACGCGAACAGCTCGAGCAGCAGCCGTCCGAGGTCGTTCTCGGAGGTGTCCGTCCACTCCGGCAGCGTGAGCGCCGCCGTGTCGAGCAGCGAGTCGACGAGAGACGCGTAGTCGCGCCCGGTGTAGTCGCCGATCGGCCCCGCCGCCACCGCTCAGCCGATCCTGATCGCCGTCGTCTGGACGCCGGGCGTCTCGGCCTCGACGAACTGCACCCGCAGGTAGAGCTCGGCCCCGTCCGGCACGACCGAGATGTCTTGCGGCAGGGTGCGCGGCTCGTAGCGGAGGATCGCGCGGCCCACCTGCTGCTGGGCGAGGGCGATCAGCCCGTCGTTGATGTTCTCCTGGAGCAGCTGGGAGACGCCGCCGCCGTAGTCGCGCAGCATGAGGCGCTCGCCCATGCGCGTGAGCAGGAGCCGCTCCAGGTTCTCGGTCAGCTTGTGCGGGCCCTCGGTCGCGGCGACGCCGCCCGAGCGCGGGTCGATCCGGAACGGGAACGCGACGCCGCGGAGGGGGAAGCCCGAGCCCGCCATCTCAGGTCTGCACGTCCACGGAGGAGGCCTTCAGCACCATCGTGGCCGCCTGGAGGGTCATGCTCCCGCTCGCCTCGATCGTCAGGTCGGCGGCGGAGGTCACGTGCACGCCGTCCGCCTTGAGCTCGATCGTGCTGCCCGCCTTGTCCCGGACGAGCACGCGCTCCGAGCCGGAGGTGTCGTCGAGCAGGATCTCGTGCCCGCTCGCCGAGACCACGAGCCGCTTCACGGGCGGCGAGACGGCCGCGTCCGCGGGCGTGGCGCCGCTCGCGTACCACGCGCCGAGCCAGACCGGCGCGGTCGGGTCGCCGCCCTCGAACGCGACCCAGACGTGGTCGCCGACCTCCGGCACGAAGAAGTGCCCCCAGGGGAAGCACGGCCGGGCCCACGCCGCCGCGTCCGGGCCGTCGCCGTCGAAGACCGCCGGCACCGCCACCTGGATCCGGCCGAGCTCGTCCGGGTCGGAGACGTCCTTCACGACCCCGGCGTGGACGCCGGGGAACCTCGGCGGGGCGACGGGCAGCGGGCGCACGGGCTCCATCAGCGCACCGAGACGAAGGAGCTCTCGTAGCTCCGGGTCAGGAGGTCGAGCCGGTGGCGGACGCGGGCCAGGTACCACGTCCCGGACCACCGGCCCCCGTAGCCGACGATCTCCACGCGGGCGCGCGGCCGCAGCCAGATGCTCCCGCTCGCGCGGCCCCGCCCGGTCTGCCCGCGCCGCCGCAGCCGGTCGCCGTGCACGCGGGTGTGCGCCGAGGCCGGCCGCGCGGGCGCTCCCGCGTCGCGCGCGGGGATGCGCCAGAGGTCGGTCAGCTGCGCCCGCACGGGGGCGGCGCTCGCGATGAGCGCCGCGATCCGCGTCGCCCCGTCGCCGAGCCGCGCGATCCGCGCGGGATCCGGCGTCCAGGTCGTGTCGCCCGACTCGGCGAGGCGCTCGTCGACCGTCACCCGCTCGCCGCTGTCCGGGTCGGTCGTGACGAGGTGCTCCTCGGGATCGGCGGCCCAGGCGTCGAATGAGGCGCGGAAGTCGACGAGCGTCGAGTTGAACTCGAGCGACTGCTCGAGCGGGGCCGCTGCGAGGAGGCTCTGCGTCGAGACGAGGTTGAGCGAGTCGACCGGCCCGCTGTGGTCGACGTACAGCTTCGAGTCGGAATCGAGCGCCAGCCGCTCGAGGAAGGCGAGATCGGTCTCCGCCACCTGCTGCGCCGGCTGTCGGTCGGTGAAGACGGCGTCGTCGCCCGGGGCGATCGTCCCCGGGAGGAGCCCGTTCGCGGCGGCGACCTGCTGGACGATCGCGCTCACCGACGTGTTCGACCAGCGCTTCGTCCGCGGCTCGAGCGCCAGCCGGATCAGGCTGTCCTCGGCGACGAGCTCGACCGTCGGCGACCCGACGTGCGGGAACTGCGAGGTGACCGAGGTGGCGACGCCCCGGAAGACGACGGCGTGCTCGTCGCTGCGGCCGAGGTCGATCTCGACCGTGAGGCCCTCGTGGAGGACGTCGCAGAGCACGAGCTGGCTGTCGCCGAAGAGGATCCGGGCCACGTCCGCCCGCGAGTCGCTCTCCTCGACCTCGAGCCGGGCGACGTAGTCGGTCAGCTCCTGGCCCTGCACCGTCACCGCGCAGAAGAGGGCGCCCTCGCTCATCCGGGCCTCCGGACGCGCGTCGCGGTCTCGAGGTCGGGCACGGCGAGGATCTCCCCCGGCACGAGCGAGTCGGGCCGGCGGCCGTCGTTCGCGTCGAGCAGCCGCCAGTAGAGCTCCTCGCGGCCGAGGTACCGGCGCGCGATCAGGTCGGCGCTGTCGTACCCCGTGACGCGGTGGCGGCGCCCGGCCGCCGCACCCGCGCCGAGCGCGCGGCGCACCGGCAGCGACCGCGTCTCCCCGCGCGTCTCGTGGAGGACGACGAGCGTCTCGAGGTCGCGATAGCGTGAGAACGGGCCGACGGGCATCGCTCAGAAGAGGACGTTCCCGATGTCCTCGTAGTCGCTGTAGTAGATGGTCCGGCCGAGCCGCTTGACCGAGTCGAGGATGAAGCTGATCGAGTTGATCTTCTCGATCAGCGTGATCTCGACGTCGGCCCGGGTCGGGTTCAGCTTGGAGTTGAAGAGCGTCTCGGTGATCTTCAGCTCCTCGAGGAAGCCCTCGACGCTCGACCCGCCCAGCACGAGCGTCATCGTCGGCGGCTCGTTGAACCAGAGCGTCGACCAGCTCGTCGAGCCGAACACGTCCAGCCAGTTCGGCGAGCTGCGGGTACGAGAACGAGCGCAGCACGGCGAGGTCGGCGACGATGTCGCCCTCCTCGTTGCGGAGCCGCTCCGGCTGGCCGGGGCGCAGCTCGCGCCCGTCGATCGTGAACTTGAAGCTCACCGTCCGCGGCTGCTCCTTGTCGAAGCGCTTGATCTCGGCGGCCGAGAAGACGCGGCCGAGCTTCTCGGTCGCGGTCGACAGGCTGAGGCCCGAGAGCCCCGGCAGCCCGCGCGCGGGCGCCGGGTTCTGGTCGGTGTACTTCTCCTTCCACTCGAGCTTCTTGGAGTGGGTGACCTGCGTCGGGTTGTACTGGAAGGCGTAGATCAGCGGCGGGATCGTCGTGATGTTGGCGAGGTACCCCCGTGTCGGCTGCTCGAGCTGGCCGTGTGCCATCGTCCGGCCCCTACGCGATCGCCGTGGTGGGGAGGCCGCGCCGGAAGTGGTCCGCCTGGGTCAGGCGCCCGAGCTCCTCGGCGATGTGGGCCGCGATCACCCGCGCCGTCTCCTCCGCGTTGTCCATCGACACGGTCTCGCTGCGGATCTGGACGGTGATGCCGCCCGTCACGACCGGGTGCGGGGGAGGCGTCTCCGGTCGCGTCGGCGCCGGCCCGGGCGTCGGCGGGTGCGCCAGCAGCTCCTCGAGCCGCGTCCCGGGGGCCGGCATGTCGGGCAGCTCGAGCTCGGGGGCGCGGAACCCGGGCATGTGGAACCTCGGCGGCGTGCCGGGCGCGCCGGGGGCGCGACCGGACCCGGCCGGCGGACGCGTCGGCGCCGGCCCGAGCAGCTCCTCGGCGACCGCCCGCCCGAGCAGCCGCCCCGCGGCGGTGCCGGCGTGGACCTGGGCGGCCCAGTCGGGCGCCGCCGGGGCCGGCGGCACCGCCATCGTCGAGACGCCGGGAATGACGCCCGCGAACACGTTGAACGCCTGGATCAGCATCCGGTACAGCTGGGCCGCGCCCCAGTCGAACGCCGCCTTGACGACGTTCCCGAAGGCGAGGATGACGCCGAACAGCATTCCGCTCAGGGCGGCGACGGCCGAGCGGATCGCGTCCCGCACCATCTGGTCGATCGCCGGCCGGATGATGCTGTCGATCAGGTACGTGACGTACGCGGCGAGGAACGTCCCGAGCGCGTTGACGACGCCGCCGATCCACGCGCTGACGCGGCTGACGAACGCGCCGAGCCAGGTGATGACGTGCTCGATCACCCGCTCCGCCCAGACGATGATCGGCTGCACGTGCATGAGCACGAGCGTGATCCCGCGGTCGATCAGGAAGAGCAGGCTCGCGATCAGCCTCGACACGGGGAAGATGCCGGCCGCCGTCAGCTCGTCGAACAGCAGCCGGATCAGGCCGCGGAGCGAGGTGACGAGCTCGTGCAGGAAGGCCCGCACGTCCCGGAGGATCCCCCGCACCATCGCGGCGAGCGTGATCATCCCGCTGACGGCGACGACGAGGTCGGCGAGGCCGATGATCGGCGCGGCGATGCCGCCGAAGATCCCGCCGACGAGCGAGCCGAAGAAGTTCCCGATCCCGGAGCCGATCGCGCCGAGGATCCCGCCGCCGCCGGAGCTCGGCGCCGGCTCGGGCGGCCGGCCCGTCACGATCGCGACCGGGATCGCGGCGCTGCGGTCGTTGACGACGCGCACCTGCACGATCCCGGAGAGGGTGGGCGTCGCCGCGGCCGCCGGCGGCGCGGCAACGGGCACCGGCCCCCCGGACATGACGTAGGAGATCCGCGTCGCCGCCTGGTCGAGCGCGGCCGACATCGTCCGCAGGCCGTTCTCGATCTGGAGCTGCTGCTGGTGCAGCGCGGTCGAGAAGTTGGCCGCCATGCGCTGGAGCTCCTGGATCTCCTCGTTCACCGCTCCTGCCGCTCCTCGATCTCCGCCCGCTCGTGCTCGAGCTGCTCGGCGAGCAGCCGCAGGTACGCCCGCCGGTCGGGCACCGGCAGCGCCAGGATCTCCGCGGGCGCCCACTTCAGGTGGTACGCGAGCGCGAAGACCTCCCGGCGCAGGGTGTCCTCCGCCGCCGTCACTCGACCGAGAAGAAGTGGCTCATGTCGAGGAGCGCCCGGAACTCCTCGCCGCACGAGTCGCAGACGATGCTCCGCGTCAGGTCCGGCCCCGGCGCGCCCTCCTCGAGCGCCCGCTGGACGAGCCGGCGGTCGCCCATCGAGAGGTCGGCGAGGATCCGCGGCCCCAGCGCGCGGACGCGCCTCGGCTCGAGGTCGCCGACGCGGCGGAGGCAGCGGGTCAGCAGCAGGTCGCGCTGCCGCGACGGGTTGTGCTCGCGGCCGCTCGCCGCCTCCTCGTCCTCGCCCGTCGGCAGCCCGAAGACCAGCTCGTGGTGGACGTCGCCGTCCGGCCCTCGGTAGCCGTCGTCGAGCAGCACCTCGATCTCGTCCTCCGCTGCGCCGTCCTCGACGGTCCGCACCGGCAGCTCCGAGAGGTCCTCCGTGACGATCGTCGACTCGCCGCAGCGCGGGCACGCGTAGCGGGCGTCCATCTCGTCGCCGAAGGTGAGGCGCCGCAGCTCGAGCAGCAGGAAGTTCCGGTCGGCCGCGCTCAGCCGGCGCGCCTGCTCGAGGGAGAGCGCCTTCCCGTCCACCCGGGCACAGGCAGCGACGAGCGCCGTCACCAGCTTCCCCCCGTTCCGGCGCAGCCGCACGTCGCCGAGGAGCGCCTCCTCGTTGCCGGTCATCTTCCTCAGCGTCACCTCGCGCACGGGTTCGCCGTCGCCCTCCTCGTCGGTCAGGCCGACCGGGAGGGAGACGGTGGTCTGCCAGGCGGTCGGGATCTCGAGCTCGGTCATCGGACTCCTCCTCGTGTCACTGCGGCAGGATCAGCTCCAGGCCCTCGTGCTCGAGCACGACGGTCTGCTTGAGCACGGTGCTCGAACCGGCCTCGAGGTCGCCGAACGCCGCCGACTTCACCCAGGCGCCGTAGAAGGCGATCCGGAACACCTCGCTGCCGAAGTTCTTCTTCACGATCGAGCCGTCGCGGCGGACGGTCGAGCCCTGGCCGCCGTGGCCGTACTTGAACATCGACTCGAAGAAGTCCTTGAACAGCGTGTCGTCCGCGCTCCCGTCGACGTAGCGCTCGATCGTGAGCGGGTGGAACTTCACGACCCCGGACGAGATCTTGTGGACGATGTTCGTGCCGCCCTCGGGCACCTCGACGGTGTCCGTCTCGCCGAGGCTCAGCCCGCTGACCTTCGAGACCGTCGGGCTCGCCGTCGTACCGATCTCGACCGTGAACTCGTTCGCGCGATATGGATCCGTCGCCATCGCACGCTCCTTTCGCTAGCCCTCGGAGGCGGTCGCGCCGCTCTCCTGCTGGCCGATGACGATGAGGATCGTCTCCGCCGGCCGGGACGGGTAGAAGTAGATCTCGACCGTCAGGTTCCCGAGGTCGATCTGGTCCGGAGGGTTGTTCTCCGGCCCGCAGACCACCGTGAACACGTCGCTGGGCGTGCCGGGGCCGAACGCGCCCGCCTGGTACAGCCGCAGCAGGAACGGCGTGACGCTGCCGTACTTGATCATCCCCCAGAGCGCCTCGCGGTTCGGCTCCTGCTTGACCCAGCGCAGGCCGTCGCGCATCGACGCCTTGACGAAGTTGAAGAGCAGCCGGACGTTGACGTAGAGCCAGCGCGTGTCCGTCGAGAGCGTGCGGGACGCGTCGAGGACGATCCCCACGCCCTTGATCGGGCGGATTCCGTTCACCGACCCGTTCTTGACGAGGTCGGTGTGGTCCTCGTCGGTGATGCTCGTCTCGACGTCGAGCGCCCCGCGCACGAGCGCCTGGTCGCCCGCCGGCGCCTTCCAGATGCCGCGCGTGACGTCCGTGCGGGCGTAGATGCCCGCGACGGAGCCCGACGGCGGGACCGAGCGCGTGGGGTTCGGGCCCGAGCCCACCGGGTCCGTGACGGTGAGCCACGGCCAGTAGAGGGCGCCGTACGCCTTCGCCGACCGGAACGTCTGCCCGAACGACTTCGCCCCGCTCTCGTCCCGCTGCGGCGGCGTGTGGCCGACGAACATGCAGTCGCCGCGCGCGGCGCAGTAGTCGAGGGCGGCGCGCGTGACGGCGGAGAGCATCGCGTCCTGCATCGCCTCCGGCACGATCAGCAGCTGGACGGCGACGGTGTCGAAGGCGCCGAGGGCCCCCGTGAAGTCCTGCGTCGTCGGGGTGCCGCCGTTGGCGCCGGCCTGCCGGGTGAGTGTCGCGGTCGACGGCGTCGAGAGGCCGAGCCGGAACCCGGTGCCGAGCGCGGGCGCGTCGCTGCCCGCGAAGCTGCCGGCGTTCTGGTCGGCGACGACGACGTAGGCCGAGCCCGAGTACTGGTCGTTGACGAGGTTCGGCGCGTACCGCGACGCGGCCGAGCTCATCGAGAGCTTCTCCCACGTCTCGACCGGGACGGGAGCAGGGTCGGTGGGGTCGTGCATCCGCACGACGAGGTCGAACTCGGTCGTGGACAGGGTCGCCCCGTCCTGGGTGCGGTACTCGTTCTGCGCCGAGGCCGCGGGCGCGGTGAAGTGGACGACGTAGTTCGTGCCGCCGCCGCCCGTCGCCTGGGCCTCGAGCTGGGTGATCTGCACCCAGTCGGAGGAGATGCCGTCGTCGAGCCGCACCCAGTCGCCGACCTCGAAGCCGGAGAAGCTCGTCACCTGGACGCTGTCGTAGGGGCCCGCGGGGCCGGCGGCGCCGCTCGCGGTGGCCACGTTCAGGCCGAGCAGCGTCCGCGTCGGGTCGTCGAAGCCGGTTGCAGCCTGCACCGAGGCGGCCGCGGCCTTCTTCCGCGTGACGATCAGGAGCCCGCCCGCGCTCGGCGAGGCGACGAGCTTCGAGCCGCCGACCGCGTTGATCGCCGCCGCGACGTCGGCCGGCGTGGCCGCGCTCAGCACGGGCACCGCGCTCGAGTCGAACGTGACGTCGAAGTTCTGCGGCCCGTCGATCGTCAGGCGCAGCTTGCGCGGCGGGTCGCCCGGGTTCGTGGGCGTGAGGTCGACGGTCGAGCCCGCCCACGCAGAGCCCTGGAGCCGCGCAGGCTGGTGGCCGCTGCGGGACACCGTGAGCGCCGTCGTGAACTCCGGGTTGTCGCGGACGTCCACGTACAGGTCGTTGCCCCACGTGCCGCCCTCCTCGGTGCCGCGGTAGCCGGCGCCGACGCGCAGCGTCCCGTTGCCGACGCGGTCGAGCAGCGTGACGCGCGCCGCCTGGGCGCCCGTCCCGGCGACACGCACGATCCATGCCTCGCGGCCTCCGTTCGCGAAGAACCCGTCCACGCCGTAGGCGCCCGTGTACGCCGTGTCGTGGGCGCCGAAGCGCTGCGCGAACTGGCGGAAGCTCGAGACGCGGACGGCCTGGCCGGTCGGTCCGCGGCGGCTGCGCAGGACGACGCCGGTGACGGACGTCGGCGCGGCGGCGATCGCGGGAGCCGCGCTTCCGTCCGTCTCGATGACGTTGATGCCGATGACGCTCATGCGACCTCTCTTTCGATGCTCTCGGGCCGGCGCGGCCCTGTCGGCGGACGGCCGGTCATACGGAAACCACCTCGGCGCCGCTGCGGTCGTGCAGGTCGCCGACGACGAGGAACGGGATCGCCGAGCCGGAGAAGACGCGCGGCCCTGTCTCCACGGGGACGGACAGCCGGTAGAAGAGCGGCGTCCGTCCGGGCGGGACGTCGGCGGCCGCCTCCTCCCACGACGGCTGGAAGGTCTCGAGGGCGAACACCTCGTCGTCCACGACGAGTGGGTGGAGCAGGTCGGGCACGATCCGGTCGAGCAGGCTGCTCTTCTGCAGGCGCGTGCCCGCGTAGACGTCGATCCGGTACTCCAGCCGGACGAGCGCGGGGGCGGGACGGACGTGCGCGCCGAAATCGGTCGGGTTGTCGACCACCTCGGACACGCCGCCGCGATCCGGCACCGGCACGACCGACCAGGGCGTCAGGAGGATGTACGGGGCCGTGCGCGTGCCCGGGGCCTCGGGCAGGTCGAGGATCGCCGGCACCGCCGTCGGCGTCCCGCTCACGTCGACCTGGAAGACGCCGTCGAGGCGAGCGAGCAGGGCGGCGTCGACGTCGGTCACGGGCTGCGGGGTCGTCGCGACGAGGTCGTCCACAGAGGCGCGGAAGGCGATCCGCCCGTCGAGCCCGACGATCCGGAGGTAGGCGACGGCCTGGCGCAGGGCGCCCGGCATGTCGCCGATCCAGAGCCGTTGCAGCTCCCAGACGTCCGCGGAGCGGACCGGCAGGAGCCGCCGCCACGGCGTGCCGGACGGCGGGTCGGTGTCCGCCTCGAACGCGAGGTAGACCGGCCGGCTCGCCTCGCCGCTTCCCGGCCGGCTGCTGCGGAGCCAGAACCGGAGCTCTTCGCTGTCGCGGAGGTCGAGCGCGGAGGAGAAGTGCCGCTCCGCGTACGGCTGCGGCAAGGCGGTGGCCCCGGCGCTCGCCCGGATCTCCATCCCGAGCCCGTCTGCTCCGAGGCGCGCCGCCGAGGAGGTCGATGCGAGCGTCCAGAGGCCCGAGCCGTCCGCCTGCCACGGAGCGGCGAGATCGTCGACGAGACGGCCGCTCATCCCCGCAGCTCCTGTCGCAGCGCGGCCGGCGACAGCTCGCCGAGCAGTACCCGCTCGGGCCGTAGCCGGTAGACGACCGTCCGGCCGCCGTCGTCGCCGATGGCGAGGATGCGGAGGCGGGGCTGCGCGACGAGGAGCTCGTCGACGGCGGCGGCGCTCAACCCGTCGCGGCCGGTGACCACCACCTCGGGTTCGAACGGCAGCGCGTCGAGGAGGTGCTCGCCGCGCTCGGGAAGCTCGCCGACGATGGTGAGCCCTGGATCGGGGTCGACCACCTCGCGCACGATCTCCCGCAGCATGCGCGGCATGTCCATCAGCAGAATTCGGATGCGGGTCACCGCTCGAGGATCGGCATTCCGGAGATCTTCGCCGAGTCAATCGAGAAATGAAATAGGAACGCCGATCCGACTTGGATCTACACAGAGATCTATTTCGTGATCCAGAAAAGGATCTAGATCCGAAGTACGTGTGGCGCCGGACGATCTGGACCGCGAATTGTGGTCCCTGGTCCTACGTACCGGTGCGCGGCGGCTGCTACGCGCGGGAGGCTCGCGCCCAGCGGGCGACGTCCCCGCGCCGGGGAACCTGCAGCTTCTCGAGGACGCTGTGCACGTGGTTCTTCACGGTGGCGACCTCGATGTTGAGCCGGCCGGAGATCTGCTTGTTCGAGAGGCCCTCGGCGAGCAGGTCCACGATCTCGAGCTCGCGCTCGGTGAGCCGCGCGTGCCGCCCGGCGTCCGTACCCGCGTCCTGTGCCGCCGCGCTCGCGACCCGGCGCAGCAGAGTCGCCGCAATCGAGGGGGCGCAGAGCATCTCCCCGCGCGCGACGCTCTCGAGCGTCGCCGCCAGCTCGTCGAGCGCCTGTTCCCGTGTCACGTAGCCCGCGACGCCGGCTTCGGCATAGGAAACGACCTCTTCCTCGTCCTCGAAGGCCCCGACCGCCACGATCTTGACCCGCGGCGCCGTCCGGACGAGCGCCGCGACGCGGCGCGGGTCGGCGAGCAGGCCCGTGTCGACGAGGAGGATCTGCGGCTGGTGGTGCTCGAGCATGGCGACGATCCCCGCCTCGTCCGCTGCGCTTGCGACGACGTCGAATGGGCCGACCCGGCCGAGCACCTCGGCGAGGCCCTCGCGGAAGAGCCGAACCTGTGCGGCGACGACGACGCGGATGGTCATGCCGGCCGCTCCCGTTGGCCAGACGGGAAAGGGCTCTGCCGCAGCAACGGATGGACGGGCTCGACCGTGGCTCGCTCCTCGCTGCTCGGCGCCAACGATACGACGCCGTTCCTGTCGTCGTCAAGGTGCCTTCACGCGTGGCCGGGCGTCGGTGATAACTGGAGGAAATACAATTCGTCATTGACAGGAGCCGTCGGGCGGAATACTCTCGCCGAATCGCGGCGCCAACCAGTCCTCCTATGAAGAAGAGGTGATCGTGTGCCGACCGCGGACCCCCTGGCAAAACACCGTCGGTATCTTCTGGAGCCGCCGGAAGCGTTCGTGAAGGAGAAGCTTGCGCTCTTCGGCCTCTCTCCGTCGGCCCTCGACGACTTGCCCCCGCTCGTCGTCGCCGGGCGGCGGGGCGTCGTGACGATCCACTCCCGGGCGGGAGCGAAGCCGAAGGTCGTGGACGTCAAGCGGCACACGAGGACCGTCAAGCCGAAGTCGCTCGACCACCTGAAGGAGCTCGTCGGGGTGCCGAACCGTGCGTTCCGCGACCGGAAGGCTCGCTCGGGCGTGCGTCTCCAGCAGGTGGACATGCACGCCGTTACGAAGCTGCCGCGCTCCGTCTCGTTCGCGAAGCTCAGCGGCGAGCACTCGGACGCCGCCGTCGCCGTGGCGCACAATCTCCTCTACGGCCCGACGGACGCGACCCTCCTGGCGCGGCCGGGCTACACGGCGATCTCGAAGGCGGCGCTCGCCGCCGCCTCGAAGCTGACGGTCTTCCTGGCGCCCGATCTCGTCGTGGCTGCTGGCCAGACCGTCTCGTTCAGCGCGTACGGCGTCCTCTACTTCAACAACGTCCTCGTGTACGGCAACGGGACGATCCGGCTCGGCGCCAACACGAAGCTGCATGCGTATCAGGTGCGACATGTCTAGCCGCAGGGAGGAGTGAGCGATGGCGACGTTCGAGGGCCCGGGCGCCGACGGGCAGAACGGCACAGACGGAGCGGCCGGCGCTGTGGGTGCGCCCAAGCCGGGCGCCGCGGCCGCGGGCACCGACGGCGGGGACGGGGACTGCAGCGTCTGGGGCAACACGGCGCCGCGTGACGGCACCGCGGGCGGCAACGGCGCCCCGGGCGTCGCCGGCACCTCCGGCTCGCCCGGCTCCCACGGCCAGTCCGGCACCGGCGGGGCGACGCAGACGATCGACGCCCACGTCGTCACCGGGACGATCACGCTCAACTTCCGCGGCGGCCGCGGCGGCAACGGCGGCCGGGGTGGGAACGGCGGCAACGGCGGGGCCGGCGGCGACGGCGGCAACGGCGGCCGCGGCGGCAACGGCGGCGGCTGCCAGCCGGACGGCCGGTGGGGCGCCGCCGGCGCGGGCGGCAGCGGCGGCAGAGGCGGCGACGGCGGCCACGGCGGCAACGGTGGTGGCGGCGGCGGCGGCGGCCACCTCACGATCGTGTTCTCGCCCGGCTCCCCGATGCCCTCGACCGCCGCAGAGCCTGCGGACGGTCTGAGCGGCGGGACCGCCGGCGTGGGCGGCCCGGGAGGCGTCCGCGGCCGGGGCGGCTCGGGCGGCGCCGGCGGCGCGCCCTCGGGCGCGGCGGGGCTCGCGGGTGTCGACGGCGCCGACGGGACGGCGGGAGTCAACGGTGCATCCGGCGCTCCGGCGTCCGTCGTGCCGCTCCCGGGCTGACGAAGCGCACGCGTTCGCGGCGTCGCGGCTCGGCGCCGCGGCGCCTGCGGCGCTCGCGGTGCACGACCGCCTCGTCGCGGCGGCCGTCGAGACGCCGGGCGGGCGCCCTCGGCGCCTGCCGTCCATCTCGCTCGACGGCACGCCGCTCGTCTACTCGTGCGCGGCCGGAGCGGGGACGCCGCTCCGGCTGCTGGTCGATCCGGGCGGGCTCGGCCTCGACGTCCCGGCGCAGCTCCGCCACGCGCTCGCGCTCGGTGAGCGGCTCCTCGCCGACGCGGGCTGGGGAGCCGCCGCCGCGGGCGTCCGGGCGCTCGCCGAGGCCGCCGCGCCGGACGGCGTCTCCGCCTCGCTGCGCGGCGGCGCCTGGCTCGGGCTCGTCGCGGGCCCGGGCGGCCTCGCGCAGCTGCGGACCTACCTCGATCTGCGCGCCGGCTCCGAGCCGGAGCGCTGGCAGCGGGTCGCCGACGCGCTGGCGCCGCTCGCCCGCGCCGGGGACGAGCCGGCGTTCGGCGCGCTCGTGGAGCGCGTGGCCGGCCGCGCGGCACCGGTCGGGCTCGGAGCCGCGGTCGCCCGCGGCCGGCTGCGCGTCGTCCGGCTCTACGCCGCGATCCCGCACCCCGACGAGGCGGCTCTCGCGGCGCTCGTCCCGGATGCCCGCCCGCTCGCGGCGCTGCTCGCCGACCGGCTCGGACCCTTCCCGCGGGAGGGGATCACGGTCGGCTACGACCTGCACGTCGCCGGCGGGGCGCTCGTGCCGCCGGGCTCCCGCACGAAGATCGACGTCTGCTGCCTGGGCCACGCCGACGCGGCGCGTCGCGTGTGGCGGCTCGCCCGCGATCTGCGCGCCGACGCCGACGAGCTCGACGGCTTCCTCGCCGACCTCGACCGCTGCTTCGGCGGCTCGCTCGTCCAGTACGCGAGCGTCGGCCTGAGCTCCGGCCGGCCGCCGCGGCTCACCGTCTACGCCCAGCCGGCCGCCCGTGCGTGAGCAGGCCCGCGCGGTCGGGTTCCTGCTCGATCGCCAGGACGCGGACGGCCTCTGGCGGGACTACGACCTCGAACCCGGCGCGGCCGAGGCGTGGGTGACCGGCGTCATCGGCCTCGCGCTCGGGCGCGCGGGAGGCGCGCGGGCCGCCGGCGCGCTGGTGCAGGCCCGAGCGGCGGTCCGCGCGCTTCGTCGGCCCGATGGGTGGGGATACAACGGCTCGACGGCGTAGCGGACGCGGACTCGACGGCGTGGGCGACGCTCTTCGCCGGCGGCCCCTGGGCGCTGCCGGCGGCGTACCTCGACGAGACGGGACGGGCCCACACGTTCCGCGGCGACCTCTTCGGCGCCTGGGCGGGCGCCCACGACGACGTGACGCCGGTGGTCGGGGCCGCGCTGGCGGCGGCCGGCGCGCCGGCCGGGCTCGTCCGCCGCGTGCGAAGGGCGTGCCTCCGGGCCCGCGCCGTCGGCGGGGGCTGGCGCGCGTTCTGGTGGGCGACCGACGTCTACGCGCTCGCACGGAACCTCGCCTTCCTCGCCGCGAGCGGGGGCGTGCCGGCGGATGTCGCGGCGGACGCCCGCGCGCTGCTCGCGCGCCACGCGTCCGGCCGCGTCCGCGTTCGAGGCGGCGCTGCTCGTGGAGGCTGCAGTCCTGGCCGGCGCGCCTCCGGACCGGCCGCTGCGGGCGCTGCTCTCGCTGCAGGAGGACGACGGGGGCTGGCCGTCGTCCGCGGCGCTACTCGTGCCGCGCCAGCGGGACGGCGCTCCCGGCGCGCCGCACCCCGACGTGCGCCGCCTGCTGACGACGGCCACCGCGCTCACGGCCCTCGGCGCCGCAACGGGGGCGGCGACCTGCGTCCGGCGCCCGCCTTTCCGCCGCGGGGCCGAGCCGGCGGCGAGCGCTACTTCTGGGCTTCGATGAACGCGACGAGCGCCTGCACGTCGTCCGGCTTCGCCGACAGGTCGAAGCCGGCGACCGCCGCGGACATGATCCCGGGCTGGTAGCCCTTGACGATCTGCGCGTCGGGGTCGGTGATCGACTGCTCGATGTAGGCGGCGTCGGCGGTCACGGTCGAGCCGTCGGCGAGCTGCGACCTGCGAGCCGGCGAGGCCCTTGAAGGTCGGCCCCGAGGAGGTCGATGCCGTCGAGCGAGTGGCAGCCCACGCAGGCGTCGCTCGTGTAGAGCTCCTTGCCGCGGGCGACCGCCGCGGCCGGAGAGGTGGTGGGCGCCGCCGCCGTCGTTGCCGGCTCGGTCGCCGCCGGCTCGGTCGCCGCCGGTTGCGTGGCCGCCGCGGCCGGCGAGGCCGGCTTGCCGCGGTGCTCGCCGCGGTGGTAGCCGACCGCGTAGGCGGCGATCAGGAGCCCGAGCAGGACTCCGCCTGCGACGAGCCCGCCCACGAGCCACCGCCAGAGCCCGTCTCCGCTTCCCGTCTGCGCCATCTCTAGCCTCCTGCCGTTCCCGCGAACATGACTGCCATCCCGACCGCCAGCAGCAGGGCGAAGCGGCCGACCACCAGACCGAGCCGCGTGCTGCCGAGCCCGACGACGAGGCCCAGCCCCGCCATCGCGATGTGGTAGAGCGCGTGGTAGAAGACGTGCTGCTCCAGCGGCTCGTAGAAGCGTGGCACCATCACGAGCAGCATCACCGCGGGTGCGCCGAGGACGGCGGCCAGCCCGAGATTGAAGCCGCCCGCGACCGACCGGGCGACCGCCGGCAGCGAGCCGAGGGTCGCGCCGAGCGCGAGCCCGAGCAGGAACTGCCCCGCGTGGTCGAGGTGGTGGTAGTGGGCGCTCGTCTCGGAGGCGTCGACGACCTGGGGGAAGAACGCCGCGAGGGCGACGACCGCCGTCGCGGCTCCCAGCCCGAGCTGGGCCGGCGTCGCGAACGGCACGCCGCGCGGCTCCACGGCCGCCGGGAGCGCTGCCGGCTGCGCGTCGTCGTCCTCGTCGCGCCGGCGCTGCGAGAGGTAGCGACGCCCAGTCCAGCTGTCCATGATCTCGTCGTGACGAAGCGGCTGCGCTCGGCGCCGGCGCGGGCCAGCGCCGCGAACTGCGCCAGCAGCACGAGGAAGCCGAGCGCGAAGATCATCGCGAAGATGCTCCCGGCCAGGCTGTAGCCGCTCGTGCCCGGCGGCTGGATCGCGTAGCGGCGCGGGACTCCGAGCGCGCCGGCGAGGAACCACGTTCCGGTGAGGCCGTAGCCGCCGAGCAGCATCGCGGCGACCGCGAAGCGTGAGCGGCCGGGCGGCGCGGTGCGCCCGGCGGCGCGCTCCAGCAGGTGCGCGACGAAGGCGAACGCCCAGAAGATCGACCGTCAGCAGCAGGTAGGTGTGGAAATGGGCCACCACCCAGTCGGTGTTGTGGAAGCGGAAGTTGAGCGGGACGACCGAGTCGAGGGCCGCCCCGGTGCCGCCGATCGCCCAGCCCGCGAAGCCGAGGTAGAGGAGCGTCGACGAGAGCGTCCAGCGGTAGCGGGAGCCCCAGACGAGCGTCACGCCGCCGTAGATCGTCACCACGCCGACGGGGATCGCGGCGGCCGACGAGGAGATCGTCGAGATCACCTGCGCCCACTCCGGCTGGACGAAGTCCATGTAGAGGTGGTGCGAGTAGGCGGTCACGAGCAGGACGAGGGTCGCCAGCCACGAGCCGACGACCGCCTTCGACGTCTTCCACGGCTTCCCGGCGTAGCGGGGGACGAGCACGTACACGGCGCCGGCGGCGAGGTACATGATCAGGTTGGCCGTCTCGTGCCCGAAGAAGTAGGTCAGGTTCTTCGCCCAGAGCGGGTCGAGCTGCACGCCGGTGTCGTAGGTGCGCCCGAGCAGCGCGAGCAGGATCGTCGCCCCGACGCCGCTGGCCAGCAGCCCGTCGATGGAGACGACCGTCGCCGCGATCGCGTGCGGCGGCGGAGCGTCCTCCTCGAGACCGCGCAGGTACGGGATGCCGAGCGTCCGGGCGAGGCCGCCGTAGGTCGAGGTGGTGGTCGCGAGGACGTCGGCGCAGAAGACGAAGAAGCCGAGCCCGACGAGCAGCAGCCCGGCGAGGAAGAGCGTGGTCGCCCACAGCGACCACTGCCCGGCCGCGTGGAACGGCAGCGGGGTGAGGAACGTCCACCCGGCCGCGAAGCCTCCGACCAGGACGGAGACGATCACGCCGGTCGCGCCGATGAGGATCAGGACGTAGCTCGCCAGCATGCGGGGGACGCTGAGCGGCACGGTCGCCCGCAGGACGAACCAGAGGGCGCCCATCATCGCGAGCAGCGCGCCGGTCAGCATGCCCGCCCCGTGGACGGTCATCAGCCGGTAGAACCAGGCCTGGGAGACGTCGAGCACCGTCGCCTGGGTGAGGCGCATGACGAGGCCGAACACGCCCATCAGCGCGAAGACGGCGATCCCGGTGCCGGCGAAGAGCAGGCCGATCCCGCGCTCGCTCGTCCGCGGCACCGGCACCGACTCGGCCGTGCGCGGATGGAGGACGGCTGTGGCCGCGGCCTCCGTCATCCCTGCCCGCTCCCGCGTGACGGTGAAGGTCGTCTCCATCCTCGCGTGGTTGAGCCCGCAGTACTCGAGGCAGCGGATCACGTAGCTGCCGGCCTCGTCCAGCGTCAGGTCGAGCCTGTTGTGGTAGCCGGGCATCGCCTGCACGGAGCCGATCAGGTGGCCGTGCGGGTCGTAGAACCCGAAGCCGTGGTTGACGTCCACGGAGGTGACGTCGAAGCGGACGTGGGCGCCCGCGGGCACCTGGTTCGGGACGAGCGACCAGAAGAACTGTCCGGCCGTCACCTGGACGACGGTCTCGTCGGCCGAGGAGCGCCCGGGATAGGGGAAGGCGAAGAACGAGATCCCGAGCCCGCAGACGATCACGATCGTGAGCAGCGCGAGCCAGCGCTTGCGCAGGGCGTAGGCGCCGGCCTGCACCTGCTCGGCCGGGATGTCCCGCCGGGAGGCGACGGCGACGGCCGCGAAGACGGAGGCGTAGACGACCGCGAGCCCTGCGAAGACCGCGGCGACGACGATCTGGAGTGTCCCGAAGTGGAGCTGCATCGACCGACCTGGCCGCCCGGGAGCCGGACGGCGGCGGCTCGATCCTCTCAGACGCGGGGGACGGCCTCAACCTGGGTGGACGGAGGCGCACCAGATGGTGCCACCGCGGCGTGTCGTCCGCGGCGCGAGCACCGAGGAGGCGATCGCGCACGGGATCAGGTCCGCCGCCGGCGTCGTCACCAGCGCCGCGACCGTCATGGTCAGCGTCTTCGCGATCTTCGCGACGCTCTCGATGCTGTTCTTCAAGCAGTTCGGCGTCGGGCTCGCGACGGCGGTCCTGCTCGACGCGACGATCGTCCGCGCCGTGCTCCTGCCTGCAACGATGAAGCTGCTCGGCGACTGGAACTGGTACCTGCCCAGGTGGCTGGAGTGGCTGCCCCAGTCCGAGCGTCCGACTCCGAGGCCGCACCGGAGATCAGGCCGAGGGCCGTCTCCGCGTCGGTCGGGGTCGGGCCCCCGGCCCTGCACGGGCCGGGACCCGAGCGCGACCCGCGCGCCAAGCGGCTCGGCAGCGGTTACAGGAAACCCGCCGTTAACGGCGGGTTCTGGTACGGGAGCGACGGGACTCAGCCCCCCGTTGGGTACCCCATCGAGATCAGGGACTGAACGCATGCGGCTGGAGCGGGTACGTGTCGCAGGCTTTCGGCGTGCGTGAAGGACAGCAAGGAGTAATCTCGGTGGGGTGGACGACGGCCTCACAACGGCGCCTGAGCTCGCGAAGGAGCTTCGAGTAGATCCGAAGCGGCTACGGCAGGCGATCCGCGACCACGGGCTCGTCCCCGACCACCAGCACGGCAAGCGATACCGGCTCGATGCCGACGATGTTGCGCGCATCCGCGGCCATGCGGCAGTGCGCGCGCTATCGCGCCGTTGAGTTATCGACCCTCGCGCTGTGCGCGGGCGACTGCGTTGACGAGGCGATGGAGAGCCTCGAGGACAGGCTGATCGTCCGCGGGATCAACCCTTTCAGCCAAGAACGAAGGCACGCGCCCGTAGGCGGCGATGCCGGTCATGTCTGAGTCGGTCGGTTCGACCTCAACGCCGAGTTCGTGCACGCGCTCGCGGAGCAGCTCCCACTGCTGATGCGCATTGGCGTCCCACTTCTCTTTGCGCGATGCCTCGAGCACCCAGGGCGGCCAGTCGCCGGCCCACGTCCACCGTTCTCCGTAGGCGCGCCGCAGCGGCAGGCCGCATGTCGGGCAAACGGCGGTCTCCGTATCGAAGTCGCGCATCGGGAAGCCTGACCCGATGACTGTTGCCCCTGTCGGCATGACCTGCATCTCGCAGCTCGGGCAGGCGTCTTTCGAGGCTTCGCCGGTCATTCCCATAGCGCGCGCACAGCGATGGGCACCGGGCCTCCGCGCCCGTCGAGACCTGCTTCTCGAATCTGGCCATTTTCCTCCATCGCTGTCTCCACTTTCAGGCGCCGTTCGGGCGTCCAGAGCGCAGATGGGATCTGCCGAAGGAATTCAAAGCGGCGGCGTGTGAGGGCGAACGACGGGCTTGCTGCGAACTGCTGCACGATTGCGTCCGCGAGTGGGTCTCTCAAGAGGTCTGCGCCGGGGCGACGTGTCCGGAAAGCTGCCGTCACTAGAGCAGTTGCGACTCGCTCCGCGATGACGGTGGGTGCCTCACCCGCGCGAGCGGGCACGGCCTGGACCGATCCCGCAAATCCATGCGGGTCGGCTTCGACGCGACGGGATGACCACCAGCCCCCGACCGAGCGCCCATCCAACTTCCTGGTCGCACCAAGCTGAATGACGGAAGTCTTCGGTAATGAACGCGACGAGCGCGTGGCAGCTAGCAAGCGCCGACTCGATCACGTCCTGCCAAGCCAGGACGGTTCGATCTCTTCGTGGGCTACAAAGCATGCGATTGGCCATGACTCAAGTACGGTCGCGACCTCGGAGACGAAGGCTTTGTGTCGGCTCGTGTGGCTGAAGAACAACCTGATCCGGGTAGGGGGCCACACGTCGAATGGGTCGTCGCGATCCTGGGTGCGGTGCGTAGTCAGGATCCTCCGTACGTCGTTGCCGCTCGCTGCGGCTCGGCCGGTTCCAACGCGCGCGCCAGTGCGCGCCGCAAACGTCCTCCAGGTCGTCTGTCCGCGTCTTCGGCGTCCGCTGGATAGTCAGCGAGCACCTCATCGATGATGCGAGTAAGCGGACCGCCTCTGTCTTGATCTTCCCGAGTCGATCGGTTCGAGATACTCGGCAGCCGTTGTCCTTCGCACCCTTGCTCGGGCTCATCTGGGCGGTCTCGGTGAAATCGTGATCCTCGAAGAGGTTTTCGATCTCGCGGACGCTGTAAGGCCCCCATCCGCCCGTCGCATCGATAAGCGCTCGTCTCAGCGGCCTCGGGACTGAAGGCATGCCCCAATCGTAGGCGGGTGGCCGAATGCTGCCAACGCGCCCCTGGGGCTTCTTGAACACCAAAGCCGCAGGGCGGCGGCTTCGTGAGACACGAGCGACGGGACGAGATCAGGGAGTAAACGCGGCTGCTGCTCTCACCCGTGGGGGTCAGGCGGCGCAGCCTGCTCGTCAACTTGTGGATGGAGTTCATCCAGTTGCGCGGCGACTTCATCGAAGCCGGCGAGCTGTAGCTCCGGCACAAGAGCAGCGGCGCTGGCGAGTGCGTCTCGGAGGATAGAAGGCCCCGACTCCGTACGGATCGGCGTAACCACGTTCCGGAGGAGGTTCGGGAAGGAGTCGAATCCCCCAAGATCTGGGCGGTCCTCGAAGAGTTGCTCAATTGCCATCGCGCTGGGGTGCGCGGCGCTTTGCGAGTCGAAGCGGTAGGCGAGCGAGTATGAGAATCCAAGACCGACCGCGGTGGCCTGTTCGCGCAAGTTCGGGTACCGCGGCGCGCGATCCAAACCCAGCCGTTCCTGGAGTTGCTCGAACTCGGCGCGCATTCTTGCGAGTTCGCGCTCGTACTGGTCGCGGATCTCGGGTTGCATGATCTCGATAGCTCCTTCGTGAGCGCCCAGATCTTGCTCGCGTATCTCGCGATCGATGCGAAGACGAGCGTTCAAGTCGTCAATCGCCCAAAGCACGTAGTGGAGGCCCGGGCTCAACTCGAGCCACTTCTGACGGATCAGAAACTCGAGCATCGCGCGGAGCATGATGGACGCTTCGAGGCGTTGGTCGGAGTCGGCGAGTAGGTAGGCGGCGCGGAGCAGCCGGCGCTGCCGCGCGACGAGTCCAGCAATGGCGAGTGTCTCGTGACCTGCCTCGTAGCGGACGACGCCGCGTTCGTAGATCCCGCTCAAGTCGAGGAGCCGAAGCCCGCACGCACGCGCGAGTTCCTCGTTGGCTGGGCGGGCGCCCTCGGCAGCCATCAACCGACAGCGTAAGCACCGCGAGCCTAGAACGAGCAGACCGTTGAACGAGAGGCCGGGCTGACACCCGGCCTCTCGGAGCCAACTACCGCCAACAGCGTCTGCAGAACGCGATGCCCATGCTCGCAGCCGGACCGGATGCTGTCCGGGCCACGAGCGACCATTAGTGGCACCGGTTGCTTGCTGACACAGGCAACAGGCGAGCCACTACCGAAAGGAGGGCGTCTTGCCCAGCTCGTCCCCGTACTACTCGGTTGCGTCGACGGACCCGGCCGTCTACCACGACAAGTCGAACTGCCCCGACGGGGAGCGCATCAAGCCCGAGAACAAGCGTTGGGGCACCGGCGGGCGCGATCATTGCAAGGAGTGCCCGAAGGTCAGCTAGCGATGAGGCCGTGCTCCAGTGTGGCTTGCTCGAGCACGGCCTCATCCATCTCGCGGGTGCTGTGTCACGGGACGCACTCGATGCGCGGGGGCCCGCACTCGCGTATCGCGTATCGATACGTGATACGCTGCGTCGGCCATGCTGCAGCCGTCGGATATCTACGTGCTCTGCGGGTTGGTCGCCGCCGACGATCCCTCCTGGACGTATCGCGATCTCGCGAAGCGCCTCGAGGTCCCGCACCCTCTCGTCCAGCGCGCCTTGGCCCGAGCCCAAGAGGCCGGTCTCTACTCGGCCGACAGTCGGAGCGTGCATCGGCCGAACCTCGAGGAGTTTCTCCTCCACGGTCTTCGGTTCGTCGCCCCCGCCAAGCTCGGTGCGGTCGTCCCCGGCGTCCCGGCTGCCTGGGCAGCGCCTCCCGTGTCGCAACGGATCCGCGAGTCTGGGGACCTTCCGCCGGTCTGGCCCGCCGCCGACGGTCGCGTGCGGGGTCAGGCGCTCACGCCACTTCACGACTCGGCCGTCTCGGCGGTGAAGGGATTCCCACGGCTCGGCCAGTTGCTCGCGATCGTCGACAGCTTGCGCGCGGGGGATCCTCGCGTCCGGTCGGTTGCCGCGAAGATGCTCGTCGAGTTCATGAGCGGTCAGCCGATCCGTGGCTAGCGGGCCATCGAGCGAGGCACTTCTCGAGCTGGCGGCCGACATCCTCGGGCCGCTCGTCGACGACGTCGTCTTCGTCGGCGGCGCAACCGTGCACCTCTGGCTGACGGAGGCTGCGGCGCCGCCCGTTCGCGCGACCGACGACGTCGACGTGATCTGCGACGTGACGAGCTACGCGGAGTACCAGGTGCTGTCCGAGCGCCTGCGTGAGCGCGGACTCGAAGAGGCGATGGACGAGCCCGTCATCTGCCGTTGGCGCCACCGCGACTCCGGTCTGGCGATCGACGTGATGCCGACTTCCGAGGATGTCCTCGGGTTCTCCAACCGGTGGTACGAGGCCGGCATCGCCACGGCCGTCGAACTCGAACTCCCATCTGGCAGTCGGATCCGGGCCGTCGCACCGCCGGTCGTGGTTGCGACCAAGCTCGCGGCGTGGCTCGGCCGCGGCGCCGGCGACGTTCTCACCAGTCTCGACGTCCACGACATCGTCGTCCTCATTGACGGGCGGCCCGAGCTAATCGACGAGCTCGCGGCACAACCCGAGGAACTCCGCAACTACGTGGCGGCCGAGCTCGCTTCGCTTCGCGAGGTCGAGTACTTCGAGTACGTCGTACAGGCCGCCGTCGCGGCCTACGGCGAGGTCGCGATCCAGCGCGCCGCAATCGTGGCCGAGCGAATCGACGCGATCATCGCGCGCCTTCGCGCGGGCTAGCGCAAACCGTGCGGCGCATCACGGCGCCTCTGTCAGACCGAGCTGATCGTGCTCGGCGCGCAGCCGGCCGTACAGCCGCTCGGCGTAGTAGTCGCGCACGATCTGCTGCGTCGACGGGTCGTCGAGGATGCGGCGGAAGATCTCGCTCGTTCTCGTCCATGCGCCGGACGACCGTGTCGAGGAAGGTGCGGTCGAAGACGAGGCGGAAGTTCTGGAAGTCGTTGTTGCGCGCGCGCGCGGCGAGCGATTCGTCTGCGGCCCATGACTCCTCGAACTGGTCGAAGAGGAGTTGGTCGGCGTCGCCGAGCTCGAGGCCGAAGCGCTCGTTCATCACGTCGACGATCCGCGACAGATGCTCCGTCTCCGGCTCGTGCTCCGGTCCGCGGCCGGAGAAGATCGCGACCACCTCGCCGCCGCCTTCCTCGAGCGACGCCGAGCCCTCGTAGGTCTGCGCGAGCTTCAGGTGCGTGAGCGCGACCTCGCTGCCGAGGTCGAGCCGCTCCGCCTGCTGGCCCGGCAGGCAGGCGTTGAGCGCCCGCGCGTACAGGTAGTCGCGCTCGAGCCGCCGGTCGACGTAGGCGACGATCTGCGAGACGAACGCGTAGAGGTTGACGAAGCGCACGAGCAGGTCGCGGAACGCGTCCTGCACTTCCTCGTCGAGCGCGAGGAAGCGGTCACGCGCCGGGTCGAGCGCCGCGTAGACGGCGCCGTGCCCGCTCGTCTCGGTGACGGCGAGCAGCGCCTGCACGCCGGCCTCGATCTCCTCGTCGCGGAGGACGTCGAAGTCCCAGAGCGCGCGGTGCGTGTCGTAGAGGAGGTTCGGGTCGGTCGGGACAGCGTCGGTGCGCTCGTACCAGGGCCGGAACGCCTCCTGGATCTCCTCCGTCTCGTTGCGGAAGTCGAGCACGAAGGTGTCCGTCTTCTCCGGCGGCAGGATCCGGTTCAGCCGGCTCAGCGTCTGCACCGCGTTCAGGCCGGTCAGCACCTTGTCGACGTACATCGTGTGCAGCAGCGGCTGGTCGAAGCCGGTCTGGAACTTCTCGGCCACGATCAGCACCTGGTACTCGTCGCCGCCGAACCGCTCCGCCGTCTCCGACTCCGGGAAGCCGTTCATCGCCCGGCTCGGTGAACTCGTCGCCCTCGTCGAGCACCTTCCCCGAGAACGCGACGAGCGTCCGCACGTCGGAGTAGCCGTGCTCGTGCGATGTAGGCGTCGAGCGCGAGCTTGTAGCGGACGGCGTGCAGCCGCGAGCTCGTCACGACCATCGCCTTCGCGCGCCCGCCGATCTTCTTCGCCGTGTGTGCGCGGAAGTGCTCGACCACGATCTCCGCCCGCTGCGCCAGGTTGTGCGGGTGCAGCGTCACGAAGCGCGCGATCGCCCGCCGCGCCCGCGCCGTGTCGTACTCAGGATCGTCGGCGACCGCCTTCTCGACCCGGTAGTAGGTCTTGTAGGTCGTGTAGTTCGCGAGCACGTCGAGGATGAAGCCCTCCTCGATCGCCTGCCGCATCGAGTACAGGTGGAACGGCCGGTACCGCAGACCTTCTGGCGTCTCCACGGGAGTCCCGAAGAGCTCGAGCGTCTTCGCTTTCGGCGTCGCAGTGAAGGCGAAGAAGGAGAGGTTGCCGGGCCGGCCCCGACCCGCGAGCGAGCGGGCGAGCAGATCCTGGCCGTCTCCGCGCTCGGTCTCCTCGGCCGACTCCTCCGCTTCTGCCGCCTCGAGCGACGGAGCCGAAAGCGCGCGGCGCAGGTCGGCGGCCGCCTCGCCCGTCTGCGACGAGTGCGCCTCGTCGACGATCACCGCGTAGCGGCGCGCCGGCAGCGCCTCGATCTTGTCGAGCACGTACGGGAACTTCTGCAGCGTCGTGACGATGATCCGCGCCTGCTCACCCGCGAGCGCGTCGGCGAGCTGCTGCGAGTCCCGGTCGATCCGCACGACGACGCCGTGCACGTGCTCGATCCCGTAGATCGTCTCCTGCAGCTGCCGGTCGAGCACGAGCCGGTCGGTGATCACGACGACCTTGTCGAACACCTTCCGGTCGGCCGCATCGTGGAGGCTCGAGAGCCGATGCGCGAGCCACGCGATCGAGTTCGACTTGCCCGAGCCGGCCGAGTGCTCGACCAGGTAGCTCCGCCCGGCGCCGTGCTGCGCGAGCGGCCGCCTCGAGCCTGCGAACCGCGTCCCACTGGTGGAAGCGCGGGAAGACGACCCGCGTCCCCGCCCGCTTCTCCGCCGGCGTCCCCTTCTCGGGCCGGACGACGTGGACGAAGCGCGCGAGCAGGTCGAGCCACGCCTCCCGCTCCCACACCTGCTCCCACAAGTAGGCGGTGCGATGGCCGCCTGGGTTGAACGGATTGCCTGCGCCGCCCTCCTCCGAGCCGCGGTTGAACGGGAGGAACTGCGTCGCCTCGCCCGCGAGCTTCGTCGTCATCGCGACCAGCTCCGGATCGACCGCGAAGTGGACGACCGCGCGGCGCGCGAGCGTCACGTTCTGCGGGTCACGGTCGCGCCGGTACTGGGCGATCGCGTGCTCGACGCTCTGGCCCGTGAGCGGGTTCTTCAGCTCTGCGGTCGCGACGGGGATCCCGTTCAGGAAGAGCGCGAGATCCAGAGTCTTCGTCTCGTCCGACGCGTACGCGAGCTGCCGGACGAGCACGAGCCGGTTCGACTCGTAGCGCGCGACGAGCTCCGGCGTCAGCCCGTGCGCCGGCTTGAAGTACGCGAGCCGGATCTCGACGCCGAGATCCTTGACCCCGTGCCGGAGCACGTCGACCGTGCCGCGCTCGTCGAGCTCGCCCGCGAGCCGCTTGAGGAAGTTCGTTCGCGCCGCCTGCTCGCCGCCGTGGCGGGCGCAGAGCTCGCGCCACGCGTCCGGCTGCGTCGCCTCGACGAATGCGAGCGACCTCGCCGGGATCGAGCCCGAGCGCGCGGTCGAAGGTGCGCGGGTCGCCTTTCGCGTAGCCGCCGTGCTCGAGCAGCCACGCCTCGATCGCGCCCTCGAACTTCCGCTCGGTCGCGCCGGTCATGCGGCGGCCTTCGCGACGTCGAATTCGCCAGTAACGGCGGCGGTGATCAGCGCCTGCCGGCGCTCGCGCAGGAGGGCGATCTGCGCGCTCGATCGCGGTCGACGCAGCCGATCGGCACGCGACGATGGCCCTCGAGCTCGCGGCCACGATCTCCGTTGCTCGTCGAGCGAGCGGAAGCGTGATCTCGAATCGCTTCGATGTCCGGCATGTCGAGCTTGTACCGTCGACCCGATGCAGCCGCGTGCAGCGCGATGCAATCGTGCGCAGCGAGCACGCGGAGGTCAGCAGCGCAGTATGCGGCATAGCGCGCATCCAGTCTGCGAGTCCGAGCCGCACACGGTAGATCATGTCGCAGAGCATTCGAGCCGGCGATTCCTCGAGAACGATCGCAGCCTCACCGACTATGCCGGCGTATCGCCGTGTGACGAGCAGATCCCCGCTCGCTGAACCAGGGACTCGTCGCATCGGGATACTCGACCGGTAGCGCCTTGTTCTCGCTGGGTCTGTCGCGACCAGACCGGATCGACGCTCAGTTCGAGCACCTCCCACCCGTCTCGATCGGCCCGACGCGTTCTCCGCCTCGGGACTCGCTCCACGATCCAGCACGATTCACGAAGCGCCTCAGCTCGCACCCGGCTCAGGCGAACTCGTGGCAGTTCGACAAGCGCGAATCGAGGATAGCGCGACGCGCTCGTCGAGCCAGCGCGATCATCTGCTGCTTCTTCTCGATCAGCGAGTCGATCCGTGCCGTCTCGGCATCGAGGAAGTCAGCGATCTCCGCTGCTCGCGCAAGGCGGCAAGCGACGGGAGCGCACGCCGAATGCGCTCCGCAGCTCGTAGCTCGGTCGACGGTCGATCCTCGTCCGCGAGCGCAACGAGTTCGACGCCGTCGCTCAGAGCGCGTACCAGCAAGAATGCGCGAGTTCAGCCTCGGTCACGGCGCGACCAGTCGGCGAAACCCTGGTAGTCGGCTGCACGTCCTCGCGTCGATCGTCAGAGCCACGTACTCCGATCGGCGCGCGCGTCGAGACGACGACCGATCCCGCTGGTACATGCCGAACTGCCGCGGTCGAAGTCCACCTCGCGTGAGCGTCCGCGCGGTTCGTGCAGCGACGCTGTCCCGGCCGTCGCGCGTCGCCAGACGTCGACCGATGTCGCCACGGGAGAACGTACAGCGTCCCAGTATTCGTTGGCGCTCGCGTGACAGGCGTGCCGACGTCGCGACGCGAACGAGCCTGCGAGCGCGCGTGAGCTCACGTCGTCACCTCGCCGAGCAGCTCCTGGATCTCCTCCTCGAGCGCACGGATCTCCGCGTCGATCTCCTCGAGCGGCCGCGGCGGCACGTACTTGTAGAAGTGCCGCGTGAGCGGGATCTCGTAGCCGATCTTCGTCTTCGCGTGGTCGACCCAGGCGTCCGGCACGTAGGGCAGCACCTCGGCAGCCATGTACTCCTCGACTGCGTGCCGGTACGGCTCGCTCGCGAGCCGCTCGGACGGGTCGGTCTCGAACGCCACCGGCTCGTCCGGGAGCGGCACGTTCTCCTGGTCGCGCAGCTCCGGGTCGGGCTCGTCGAGCGCCGGCGCCTCCGGGTCGCGCACTGCGAGCGCCTCGAGCAGCGCCTTCTCCTCCGCCTTCGAAAGCTTCCCGTTCGCCGCCGCGGCCGCCGCGAGCGCCTCGCGCGCGCTCGACGGTCGTCGAGTCCGGCGAGGCCGCCGACAACGCCGAGCAGCCCCGCCTGCTGCTCCTCCGTCAGCTTCGCGAACGCCTTCGACGCCTCCAGTCGCTCGCGCGCGCCCTCGCCCGTGTAGCGCAGCCGCAGCGGCCGCTCGACGGTGATCCGCTGGTAGCCGAACTGCTCGTTGCGGAAGATCTTGACCCGCTCGTTCTCCTCGAAGGCGCCGTAGAGGCGGGTGATCTCCTCGATCTGCTCGGGCGAGATCTGCTTGCGCTTCTCGCCGAGGCTCTTGCGCATCTTCACCCAGAGCTCGCGCGCGTCGACGAGCTGCACCTTGCCGCGCCGCTCCGGGCTCTTGCGGTTGGTGACGACCCAGAAGTAGGTCGAGATGCCGGTGTTGTAGAAGAGCTGGTCGGGGAGCGCGACGACCGCCTCGAGCCAGTCGTTCTCGATGATCCAGCGGCGGATCTCCGACGGGCCCGGAGCCGGCGGCGCCGGTGAAGAGCGGCGAGCCGTTGAAGACGATCGCGAGCCGCGAGCCGCCTTCCTCGGCCGGCTTCATCTTCGAGATCATGTGCTGCAGGAAGAGGAAGCTGCCGTCGTTGATCGGCGGCAGCCCGGCGCCGAAGCGGCCGCGGAAGCCGAGCCGCTCGCGCTCGTCCTTCACGAACCGCTCGACCGACTTCCACTCCACGCCGAACGGCGGGTTCGCGAGCATGTAGTCGAACGTCCGCCCGCCGTGCCCGTCGGCGTCGAAGGAGTTGCCCTGGACGATGTGCGACGCGTCCTGGCCCTTCAGCATCATGTCCGAGCGGCAGATCGCGTAGGTCTCCTCGTTCAGCTCCTGCCCGAACACCTCGAGCCGCGCGTCCGGGTTCAGCTCGCGCAGGTAGTCCTCGGCGATCGAGAGCATCCCGCCGGTGCCGCAGGCCGGGTCGTAGAGCGTCTTCACGATCCCGCGCTTGCGTCAGCACGTCCTCGTCCTCGACGAAGAGGAGGTTGACCATCAGCCGGATCACCTCGCGCGGCGTGAAGTGCTCGCCGGCCGTCTCGTTCGAGAGCTCCGAGAAGCGGCGGACGAGCTCCTCGTAGAGGTAGCCCATCTCGAGGTTCGAGACCGTCTCCGGGTGCAGGTCGATCTCGGCGAACTGCGAGACGACGAGGTAGAGCAGGTTCGCGCGGTCGAGCCGCGCGATCTGCACGTCGAAGCCGAACTTCTCGAGCACGTCGCGCGCCGCCGGCGAGAAGCCGGCGATGTAGGAGCGGAGGTTGCCGGCGACGTTCGCCGGGTCGTCGAGCAGCCGCCGGAAGTCGAGCGGGCTCGTGTTGTAGAACTCGCGGATCCCGGTGATCGTCTCGAGCACCGGGCCGACGTTCTCGACGTGCCCCTTCAGCTCCGCGTGCCGCGCCAGCACCTCGCCTTCGTCGGCTCGAGCACGCAGTCGAGGCGGCGCAGGACGACCAGCGGCAGGATCACGCGCCCGTACTCGGACTGCTTGTAGACGCCGCGAAGCTTGTCGGCGACCGACCAGATGAAGGCCGCGTGGTTCCGGATCTGCGGTTCCGAGCTCATCTGTCCAACCCTACTCGGCATTTCCGGACATGACCCTCGCGTCCGTCTTGCGCATCCATCCCGGGCGGCAGCTCTCCAACAAGACCCTGAACCGGCGCGCGACGACCGACGGGATCTTGCGATGTGCAAGCTTCGTCTGGCGCGGCGGGCAGCTCTGTGCGTGATCGTCTTCGCCGGTCCGAGTACCGCCCGAACCGCGACGAACTCCAGCGAATCGCTGAGGACCTCGAGCGGCGCGCCGAGACGCCGCGCGGCGGCATCTTCCGCCGCCGCGATGAGGACACGTTTGGGCCGCTCGCCGCGCGTATTCGCCACGCGATCGGTCCCGCCCGAGGCGGTCGTCGAGCTCGAGTCGCACGAAGCGGCGGCGCTCATGCTGTCGGCGATGACCGCTGACGCCGAATCGCCCGAGCTCGAGCGCTTCGTCATCGACTACATCGCCGAGAACGAGTGGACGCGGCGTCCCTTGTCCGGCATCTCCAACGCAGCAAGAAGAGTCGAGTCCCTGCTCGCGCTTCAGATCGGTCGCTGGTTCTTCGATGAGGGCTTGCAGACCCCGATTGGCGGGCTCGACGAGAATGGCGAGGACCTCCCACCGCGCGAGATTGACTTCGCCGCACTCGCTGGCGCAAATGCCGCGTTTGCAGACGTTGCGAGCGCTTGGGCTCGATTCGACGGCATGTTGGCCGAACTGGGTCTGCGCGTCGACGAGATGCTGCGTTGGCTGCGTAGCGAACGCGAGCAGGCGAGCGCGATGGCTGACGCGGACGATGTCGACGAACTCGAACGGGCGCGCGCCGGCGGACGCGTGTGGGCCCTTCGCGAAGCAGGGCTTTGGCTCGAGGCAGCCGCAAACCGGTCGCGTGCCCCATGGGACCCGCCGCGGCATGAGGCGTAGCCCATGTCTTGGGTTCCCGACCAGCTTGATCCCGAAAACGACCATCACCGCGAGGTGTATGCCCACTACGGACTCGCGATGTACTGCGCCCAGGTGCTCGAACACGAACTCGCAAACTTCGTCGTCGTCTCCCGATCGATCGCCGGTAAGTTCACTAATGTCGAGGAGCGCGAAGCGCTCTGGCAGACGCTGTTCGCATCGACAATGGGCCGTCAGCTCCGTGCCGCGCTTGAGGAGAGCCGCCTCGATGAAGAAGGGGTTCGGGCACTCGAGCGAGCGCTGCAGGCACGGAACTTCCTCGCCCACGACTACTTCCGCGAGCGAATCGACAAGTTCGCAACGGAACTCGGCCGCAGCGAGATGATCGAGGAACTCGATGGAATTCGCGACACGTTGATCGCCGCAGACACGGCTGTATCGCCTGTCACGCTCAAGCTCATGGCACGGAGCGGCATTACCCGCGACATGATCGAGGCCCACGTCAAGCTCCTCAAGGCGGAGGCGCACGACGCGGTGAAGTAAGTCCACCATCACGGCTAGCAAAGAACCGAGAGAGACACATATGCATCCTTGATGCTATAGTGCCTCGTCATGCTCTCGGTCTCGAAGCTGTCGCCGGGGCAGGAGGCGTACTACGAGCGCTCGGTCGCGGCCGGGATCGACGACTACTACGCCGGCCGCGGCGAGTCGCCGGGCGTCTGGGTCGGCCGCGGCGCGGCCGAGCTCGAGCTCGAGGGCGTCGTCGGCGACGGAGAGCTGGGACGGCTGATCAGCGGCCGGCATCCGCTGACGTCCGCGGTGCTCCGCTCGCATCCGCCGAAGAAGCAGATCACCGTCGAGCGGATCGACCCGGCGACGGGAGAGCGGACGGTCGAGCAGAAGACGCTCTCGCCCGTCGCCGGCTACGACCTCGTCTTCTCGCCGCCGAAGAGCGTCAGCCTCCTCCACGCACTCGGAAACGACGACGTGCGTCACGCCGTCAACCAGGCGCACCTCGCCGCCTGGCAGGCGGCGCTCGATTACCTCGAGCAGCGGGCGTGCGTGACGCGCCGGGGCAAGAACGGCGTCGTCCACGAGCGCGGCTCCGGCTTCGTCGCCGCCGCCTACCAGCACCGCACCTCGCGCGCGCAGGACCCGCACCTGCACACGCACGTGATCGTCGCCAACATGGCCCGCAGCCCCGACGGCACCTGGCGCGCGCTCGACGGCGAGCCGATCCTCAAGCACTACCGGCTCGCGGCCGGCTACCTCTACCAGGCGCAGCTGCGCTTCGAACTGACCCGCTCGCTCGGCGTCGAGTGGCGCGAACCGCACAACGGGATGGCCGAGATCGCCGGTGTCCCGGAGGAGGCGTTGCGGGCGTTCTCGCAGCGGCGCGCGCAGGTGCTCGACTACCTCGAGCGCCGAGGAAGCTCCGGCTTCTACGCGGCGAAGGTCGCGGCGATCGAGACGCGGGATCGGAAGGAGCCGGTCGACCTGCCCCGGATGCGTCTCGAGTGGCAGGCACGCGCGGCCGAGCACGGGCTCGGCCGGAGGCAACTGAAGCGGCTGCTCGGCCGGGCGGTCGAGCACGAGCTGGACGAGCAGGGCGTCGCCGAAGTCGCGGCGCGGCTGACCGGACCGGAGGGGCTGACCGAGAAGCGCTCCATCTTCAGCGGCGCGGATGCAGTGATGGCGTGGGCGGAGGCGCACCCCCAGGGCGCCCCGGCAGAGCAGGTGCTCGCGCTCGTCAGCGACTTCCTCGGCGGCGACCAGATCGCAACCGTCGAGCGCTCGGCGGTCGGCCGTCCGGCGCGGTTCTCGACCCAGGAACTGCTACGGCACGAACGGGCGGGAGTGAAGCTCGCCACCGACACGCGCGCGCGGCGCATTCCGACGGTTGCGGAGGAGACGGTCGAGCACGTGATCGGCGAGCGGGAGCAGCCGCTCAGCCCGGAGCAGGCCGAGATGGTGCGCGCGATCGCCGCCAGCCGGGAGCGTGTCGTGTGCGTTGTCGGCCCCGCCGGCAGCGGGAAGACGACGGCGCTCGCCGCCGTCGCCGACACCTTTCGACGCGAGGGCTACGTCGCGATCGGCGCCGCTCCGTCCGGTGTCGCGGCTGCCGATCTCGCCGCCGAGACCGGGCTGCCGAGCGGCACGCTGCACCGCCTGCTCGCCGAGGCCAAGCAGCACGGCGGGCTGCCCGACCGCTGTCTCGTCGTCGTCGACGAGGCGGGTATGGCCGACACGCGAACGCTCAGCCGGCTGCTCTGGCAGGCAGAGCACGCGCAGGCGAAGCTCGTCCTCGTCGGCGACCCGGCGCAGCTGCCCGCGGTCGGGCCGGGCGGCCTCTTCGCTGCGATCGTCGAACGCAAGGGCGCGATCGAGCTGACGGACAACCGCCGCCAGCGCGACGAGCTCGAACGCAGCGCACTCGCCCTCCTCCGTGCGGGCCGAGCCCGCGACTACCTGGCCCACGCCGCCGAGCAGGGCCGGCTCGAGGTCGCCGACACCCGTGCGGAGGCGAAGGCAAGGCTGCTGGCCGACTGGTGGCAGGCCGCCGGCGCTCGATCCCGTCGGAAGCGTGATGATCGCCTACCGCCGGGCCGACGTCGCCGAGCTGAACTCCGTCGCCCGCACCCTGCTCCAGGAACAGGGACGACTCGGTTCGCAGGCGGCTGCAACTCGAAAGCGGACTCGAGCTCGCGGTCGGCGACCGAATCCTCTGCACCCGCAACGACCGACGCCTCGGCGTCGCGAACGGGAGCCGCGGCACGATCGTCGACATCGACCGCAAGGAGCGAGAGGTCGTCGCCGACCTCGACGACAGCCGTCGCGTCGTCCTGCCCGCCCGCTACCTCGACGCCGGACATGTCGCCCACGCGTACGCCCTGACCGGCCACAAGACTCAGGGAGTCACGGTCGAGCGCGCGTTCGTGCTCGCCGACGACCAGCGCGCACTGAAGGAGTGGGGTTACGTCGCCCTCAGCCGCGCCCGCGAGAAGAGCCGCCTCTACACGATCGCCGACCACCTCGACCCGGACGCGCCGCCGCAGCGGATCGAGCCCGCCGGCCCGGTCGATCGACTCGCCGAGGCGCTCAGCCGCCCCGCCGCCGAGACGCTCGCCCTCGAGGCGCTGGAAGGCGGCTCCACCCCGTCCCGCCGCACGCTCGCACACGAGACCCGCCGGCTGCGCGAACGGCACCGCGGACTCGAGCACGACCGACACGAGGCGGCCCGCGAACTGCACCGGACCAGGCGCACGCTCGAGAACCTCGGCGCGCTCGGCCGCGCCCGACGCGGCCGCACGCTGCGCGAGCAGATCAAGAGGTCAGGAACGAGCGCTCGCCGGACTCGACCGCGAGCTCGCACGCCTCGAGCAGCGGCAGCGGCTCACGGCCGAGCGCGCACTGGAGTCCGCCCGCAGCGAGCGGCGGCCCGAACGCGGCCGCAGCCTCGAACCCGGACGCAGTCTCGGCCGCGGCATCGAGCGATAGATCACCTCTCCATGCCGCGGTGAAGCCCGAGCGTCCGCTCCAGACCGACCTCGACCTCCATGATCCCCCGCAGCTCACGCGAGCGCTCGATCTCCAGCTGCGCCAACCGCTCCGCCTCCCGCCCCGGCGTCTGGCCGAGCTCGTGCGCCAGCGCAGCGGACATTCGCGCCAGATCGGCCGTCGAGGCCACTCGCAACCTGAGCCCCTCGCCGACGTGCTCCAGGGTCGCGCCCCGCCGCAGGTCGTTGAACCCTCGTCTCGTCCCCGCCGGCTCCGTTACGACCTTCAACTCTCCGAACGACGTGCGCAGAGACAGCACCGGCTCGGCGTGAAGCGACTCCTCGTCGACGACGAGCCGTCTCCGATCGACCCGCCGCGCCTCCAGGTCCTCGAGCGCGCTGCCGAGGCGCTCCACGTTGTCGAAGCGAAGCGACGGGCAGATGTCGACACCGCTCGTGATCTCGTCGGTGCCGCGGATCACCCTGGCCAGGCCGCCGATCAACACGTAGCTCACGTGGTTGCGATGCAACCCCGCCAACAGGCCGCGCGGGTCGAAGCCATCCTCTTCAGCCGGCACTGCTCAGGCCTCCCTACGGCGCCGTTCCAGCATTCCGTCCAGTCGCCGCTCCGGCGAGAGCATCTGCAGCTCCCGCCGCCGCTCGTCCGGCCTCGGATCGTAGGGAACCAGCTCGAGCGGAACGTCGAAACCACAGGCCCGCAAGAGCTCCACCAAGGTGTCGATCGACGGCGCCACCACCCCCTGCTCGTAGCGGGCGATCACCGTCCGGTCCTTGCCCGACACCTCCGCCAGCTCCTGCTGCGACAGCCCCGCCCGCAACCGCGCCTCCCGCAGCAGGGTCGCACTCCTCACGGCGTCTGCTCGCACACCGACAGTCTAATCCAGTCTGCGGCTCTATCCGGTACCTATGCTAATCTGCCTCAGTCATGGGGAGCGACCCTCTCCTCACCGCCGCGGAGGTCGCCGAGCTGCTGAGCGTCCCGGTGAGCTGGGTGCGCGAGCACACCCGCAGCGGCCGTATCCCCCACATCCAGCTCGGCCGCTACGTCCGCTATCGCGAGCAGACGCTCGTAAGCTGGGTGGCCGAGCAAGAGGCGGGCTCGTTCCGACGCCACCACCCGCGGATCCCGACGAGCTGAGGAGGAGCGACATGCCGAGAGGAGCCAACGTCGTCCGCTACCAAGGGAAGCGCGGCGCGGTCTGGCGCATCAGGTACCGCGACGCCGCCGGCCGGCAGGTGCAGGAGACGCTCGGGCCCGAGCCGCCGTGGACGGAGCGCAAGGCGCAGCGCGAGCTCGGCAAGCGGCTCGCCGCGGTCGCCGAAGGCTTCCGCAAGCCCGACCGCGTCACCTTCTCCGACTTCGCCGAGCGGTTCGTCCGCGAGTACCTGCCCGGCCGGAACCTGAAGCGGACGACGCTCGAGAACTACCGCTACATCCTCGACGGGCACCTCCTCCCCTACTTCGACGATCTCGTCCTCACCGAGCTCGAGGCGCGCCCCGAGCTGATCGACGGCTACATCGCCCTCAAGGCCGAAGAAGGGCTCTCGCCGAAGACGATCCAGAACCACCTCCTGCTCCTGAACGTGATGCTGCGGCGCGCGCTCGTCTGGCGGCTGATCCGCAGCAACCCGGTCTCGAGCATCGACCGCCCGAGCCTCGTCCAGCCCGAGATGAGCGTGCTCACCGAGACGGAGATCGCGCGGCTCGCGAACGCGTACGACGAGCTGATCGCGGAGGCGTCCGAAGCCGAGCAGCCGTGGTGGACGCTCGCGAAGTCGATCGTCCTCGTCGCGCTCGGGACGGCCATGCGCCGCGGCGAGCTCGTCGGCCTGCGCTGGCGGTCGGTCAACCTGCTCGAGGCGAAGATCGAGATCCGCGAGACGTTCGTGCGCGGCCGCTTCACGACGCCGAAGAGCCGCGCGTCGCGGCGCGTCGTCGAGCTCGGCCCGCGGACGCTCGCCGTGCTCGAGGAGCAGTGGCAGCGGACCGCCTACCGCGCCGACGAGGACCTCGTCTTCGGCCACCCGACGAAGGGAACGCCGGTCGACACGAGCAAGCTCGCGAAGCGCTACCTCAAGCCGGCGCTCGCGCGCGCAGGGATCGAGAAGCCGTTCCGCCCCTTCCACGACCTCCGCCACACGTCGCTCACGCACGCCGCCGCGGCCGGCAACCCGCAGATCTACGTCCAGGCGCGCGCCGGCCACTCGCAGGGCTCGATCACCGAGCGCTACATGCACGCGGCGCAGGTGCTCTTCCCGGGCGCCGCCGAGAAGAGCGAGGCGCGGATGT
>CAVSIO010000004.1:0-188686 GCA_963728095.1 uncultured Thermoleophilia bacterium
AGGTCGTGGTCGGAGCGCTCGTCGACGTAGAGCCCCTTCCCGCGCGAGCCGCCGAGCAGCAGCCCGACGACGTTCGGGTCGCCCTCGAGCTTCGCGACGAGCTCGTCGAAGCTCACGCCCGGACGGGCTCGTGGCGGAGCTTGCCTGCTCCGCGGGCACGGCCGTCGGGTACTCGCGCGTCAGGCAGGCGCGGCAGAGCGCCGAGGCGGGCCGCCGCGTCGCCTCCACGAGCCCGTCGTGCGACAGGTACGCGAGTGACGTGGCGCCGATCTGCTCGCGCACCTCCTCGACGGTGCGTCCGGCGGCCACCATCTCGGCCGGGTCGGCCAGGTCGATCCCGTAGAAGCACTGCCCGATCACCGGCGGCGAGGAGATGCGCACGTGCACCTCGGCGGCGCCGGCGTCGAAGAGCATCTGCACGATCTGCCGCGTCGTGTTCCCGCGGACGATCGAGTCGTCCACGACCACGAGGCGCTTCCCGGCCACCTCGGCGAGCGGGTTGAACTTCATCCGGATCCCCTGGCGGCGCAGCTCCTCGTCCGGCTGGATGAAGGTGCGCCCCACGTAGCGGTTCTTGATCAGCCCCTCGCTGAACGGGATGCCGAGCGCGCGCGAGAAGCCGATCGCGGCAGGCGTGCCCGAGTCCGGGATCGGCAGCACGAGGTCGGCCTCCGCCGGCGCCTCCGCGGCGAGCCGCTCGCCCATCCGCACGCGCGCCCCGTGCACCTCGACGCCGTCGAGCAGCGAGTCCGGGCGGGCGAGGTAGAAGAACTCGAAGATGCAGAGCGCGCCGCCGTCCGCGCGCTCGACGCCTGCGTCGCGTGCAGGCCGTCGCCGTCGACGACGACCACCTCTCCCGGCTCACCTCGCGGACGAGTCGGCGCCGACGAGGTCGAGCGCGCAGGTCTCGGAGGCGACGACCCAGTCCCCGGGCCGCAGCCGTCCGCCCGAGCACGAGCGGCCGGAACCCGTGCGGGTCGCGGCACGCGACGAGCCGCCCCTCGGAGAGGGCCACGAGGGAGTACGCGCCCTCGAGCCGCCGCATCGCCTTCGCGAACGCCTCGTGGAGCGGCGCCTCGTCGTTCGCGACGAGAGCGGCGATCACCTCGCTGTCGGAGGTCGAGCGAAGCGTGACGCCCTCGGCGCGCAGCTCCTCGCGCAGCTCGTCGTCGTTGACGAGGTTGCCGTTGTGCCCGAGCGCGACCGTGCGCGCGCGCGCCGTGCTGGACGAGCGGCTGCGCGTTCGACCACTGCGAGGAGCCGGTGGTCGAGTAGCGCGTGTGCCCGATCGCGACCTGGCCGCGCAGGCCGTGCAGCTTCTGCTCGTCGAAGACCTGGGTGACGAGGCCGAGGTCGCGCAGCGCCGTCAGCCGGCCCTCGTCCGAGACCGCGATCCCCGCCGACTCCTGGCCGCGGTGCTGGAGCGCGAACAGCCCGAAGTAGGTGAGCCGCGCGACGTCGCGGTCGGGCGCGTAGACCCCGAAGACTCCGCACATACGGCTATCGCACCTGGCCGATCTGGACGTAGCCCCTTCGAGCCCAGTCTCGCGAGCCGGTCGCGGGGACGTCGCGAGCAGGGCCGCCGCGCCGCGTCGGCTCGTCGGGCAGGGTCACGTCCGCCCGGCGGCCGCTCCACTCGGCGGCCTCGGCGAGCGCCCGCTCCAGGCCGCCCGTGCCCACGTCGTGGCAGAGGCTCAGCAGCGGCGCCGCCTTCCAGAGGAAGCGGATCAGCGCGGCCTCCGCCTCGAGGCCGTCCTCGGGCGCGGTCGCGAGCAGCACCGCGTCGCCGCTCTCCCAGCGGCCGGGAACGTGCCGCACGTCCGCGACGAGCTCCGACGCAGCCGACCACCGGCGTCGGCGGGATCGAGCGCCCGTCGGTGTCGTTGTAGAGCGAGACGTTCCCGGAGACGACCGGGACGCCGAGCGCCTCCGCCGCCTGTGCGATGCCCTCGATCGCCTGCGCGAGCTCCCAGCGCGATCTCGGGCTTCTCGGGGTTGCCGAAGTTGAGGCAGTCCGTCAGCCCGATCGGCTCGCCGCCGGCGCACGCGACGTTGCGCGCCGCGCCGAGCACCGCGTCCACGCCCGCGCGGAACGGATCGCGCTCGCCCGGCCGCGGCCCCTGGAGCGAGACGGCGAGCCCGCGCGTGCGACGGGCGTAGCCGCAGCACCGCCGCGTCGAGGCCGGGCCGGCGCACCGTGCGCGAGCCGACGAGGTGGTCGTACTGCTCGTAGATCTCCGCCGCCGGCGCCGCCGGCGCGGCGGAGGAGGCCGCCGGGCGCGGCGCCTCCGGCGCGCGCTGCTCGACCTCGTAGCGCGGGACACTCGTCGGTGAGGAGCCGCGCCGGGATCGAGCCGACGACGGTCTCGTCGACGAGGCAGCGCAGCTCGCCGCCCTCGGTCACCTCGCCGATCGGCGGTGCAGGGCAGCTCCCAGCGCGCGCAGACCTCGCGCACCGCCTCGAGCATCTGCGGCCGCACGATCGCCACCATCCGCTCCTGCGACTCGGAGATCATGATCTCCCACGGCTCCATGCCCTCCTCGCGCAGCGGCACGCGGTCGAGGTGGACGTCGATGCCCGCCCCCTCGGAGGCCATCTCGGAGAGCGCGGACGCGAGCCCGGCGGCGCCGCAGTCCTGGAGCGACTCGACGAGCCCGCGACTCGACGAGCTCGACGGAGACCTCGATCAGCTTCTTGCCGGTGAACGGGTCGCCGACCTGGACGGAGGGGCGCTTGTCGGCGTCGGCCTCGCCGAGCTCCTGGCTCGCGAGCACCGACGCGCCGCCGATGCCGTCCCGCCCGGTCGTCGCGCCGTAGAGGACGACGAGGTTCCCCGGGCCGCTCGCCTTCGCCGAGCGCAGCCGCTCCGCGTCGAGGAGCCCGACGCACATCGCGTTGACGAGGCAGTTGCCTGCGTAGGCCGGCTCGAAGACGGTCGCCCCGCCGACGGTCGGCACGCCGACGCAGTTGCCGTAGTGGCCGATCCCGGAGACGGCGTTCCAGAAGTGGAGGTCGGGCGCGCCGAACCAGAGGCCGTCGAGCAGCGCGACCGGGCGCGCGCCCATCGCGACGATGTCGCGCAGGATCCCGCCGATGCCGGTCGCCGCGCCCTGGAACGGCTCGACCGCGGACGGGTGGTTGTGCGACTCCACCTTGAATGCGACCGCGAGCCCCTCGCCGAGGTCGAGCACGCCCGCGTTCTCGCCCGGCCCCTGGAGGACGCGCTCCCCGGCGGAGGGCAGCCGCCTCAGCAGCGTCGCCGAGTGCTTGTAGCCGCAGTGCTCCGACCAGAGCAGCGAGAAGACGGCGAGCTCGAAATGGTTCGGGTCGCGGCCGAGGAGCTCACGGATATGGTTCGCCTCCCAGTCGGTGAGACCGAGAGCGCGATGGAGCGGTTGTTCCGCGACCTGCGACAGGCAATCCAGTGTAGAGTGTCGGAAGACGATCGAGCCGGCGAACAAAACGAGCCCGCCCTGCGTTGAACCCGTCGTGAACCGCCGCCACCTCCTCATGCTCGTCGCGCTCGCGCTTCTCTGGGGAGCGTCGTTCATGTTCATCAAGGTCGCCGTGCGCGAGCTCGCGCCCGCGACGCTGATCATGGGGCGGCTCGGCCTGGCGGCGCTGACGCTGCTCGTCGTCGCGCTCGCCACGATGGGCGCGCGCGAGGTCGTCGCCGAGATCCGCGCGAACGCCGGCTGGCTCGTCGTCGTCGCGCTCGTGAACACCGCCGTCCCGTTCTGGCTGCTCTCCTGGGGCGAGACGCGGATCGACTCGGGGCTCGCCTCGATCCTCCAGGCCGCGGTGCCGGTGCTCAACGCGGCGATCGCGTTCGTCTTCTTCCGCGAGGTGCGCGTGACCGGCGCGAAGCTCGCCGGCGTGGGGATCGGCTTCGTCGGCGTCGCGCTGCTCGTCGGCGCGCAGCCCGGGGGCAAGGTGCTCGGCGCGCTCGCCGTCGTCGGGATGGCGCTCGGCTACGCGGCCGGCGGCCTGCTGATGGGACGTCACCTCGCCGGTGTGCGCCCGCTCGTCGTCGCGCTGACCTCGACCGCGATCTCGACGCTCGTTGCGCTCCCGGCGGGGATCGCGCAGGCCCCGCACCACGCGCCCGGCTGGAAGACGATCGGCTCGGTCGCGCGCGCTCGGCGTCCCGGGCACCGCGCTCGCCTACCTGCTCTTCTTCGCGCTGATCCTGCGGGCCGGCGCCGCCTACGCCTCGCTCGTCACGTACCTGATCCCGCCGATCGCGCTCGCCTACGGCGCCGTCTTCCTCGGCGAGCGCTTCGGCGCGGCGGCGCTCGGCGGCCTCGCGCTGATCCTCGCCGGCGTCGCGCTCGGCACGGGCGGTGTGCGGCTCGCGCGCCGCCGCCGCGGGATAGCGTCCGAGGCGTGAGCCGCCGATACCCGTTCCTCCTGCTCCTGCTCGGGGCGCTCTGGGGATCGTCGTATCTGTTCATCAAGGTCGGCGTGCGCGACCTCTCGCCGCCGGCGCTCGTCGAGTTGCGGCTCCTCTGCGCGGCGCCGGTGCTCGTCGCGTTCGCCTGGAGCCGGTACGGGCCGCGCGCGCTCCTCGCGGCCTGGCGGCCGGCGCTGCTGCTCGGCCTCCTCAACGCGGTGGTGCCGTTCACGCTGATCGCCTGGGGCGAGACGCACGTCGACTCGGGGGTCGCCGCGGTCGCGAACTCGTCCGTGCCGATCTTCGTCGCGCTGCTCGCGATCCCGTTCGTGCCGAGCGAGCGCTCGACCGGGCTGCGGCTCGTCGGCGTCCTGCTCGGAATCGGAGGCGTCGCGGTGCTCGCCGCCGTGCACCCGCAGGGCGGCTGGACCGGCGCGCTCGGCACCGGCGCCGTCGTGCTGGCATCGGTCTCGTATGCGGCCGCGAACCTCTACGCCGGCCGGCGCATGCACCTCGGCGGCCCGGTGCTCGCCGCCGGCTCGATGGCGCTCGCGCTCGTCCTGCTGCTCCCGCTCGCGCTCGTCTCCCTGCCGGCGCACGCGCCCGGCTGGAAGTCCGTCGGCTCGGCGGTCGCGCTCGGGCTGCTCGGGACGGCGCTCGCACAGATCCTCGCCTACCGGGTGATCCGGCTCTACGGGTCGGCGCGGGCGGTGCTCGTCGCGTACCTGCTGCCGGCGTTCGCGCTCCTCTACGGCGCGGTCTTCCTCGGCGAGTCGGTGACGCTGCCCAAGCTCGCCGGCCTCGCGCTGATCCTCGGCGGCGTCGCCCTCGGCGCGGGCGCTGCGCGACTGCCGCGGCGGACGCAGGTGACCCAGTCGCCGTGAGCGCCGTCTCCGTCCGCCGTGCGCTCCCCGGCGACACCGGCTTCCTCCTCGAGCTCGTCGGCGACCAGGACGTCCGCCCGTTCCTCGGCACCCACACCGCAGCCGACGGTGTGGCGCTGCTCGAGGAGATCGAGCGCTCCGAGCGGGAGCCGGAGGCGTACGGCCGCTTCGTGATCGAGCTCGACGGCGAGCCTGCCGGCGCGATCGGCTTCCACGTCGTGAGCGAGCGGCACCGGATCGCGCGCCTCGAGGGGCTCGCGGTCCACCCGCGCTTCCGCGGCCGCCACGTCGCCGACGAGGCCGCGCGCCTCGTCCAGCGCCATCTGCTGCTGGAGCGCGGCTTCCACCGGCTCGAGCTGGAGATCTACGCCTTCAACGAGCGGGCCCAGGTCCACGCCGAGCGGGCCGGCTTCGTCCGGGAGGGCCGGAAGCGGAGGGCGTATCTGCGCGAGGGCGAGTGGGTGGACACGGTGCTCTACGCACTGCTGCGCGAGGACGTCGCCGAGCCGTAGGATCGGGTCATGACCCGTTACCTGCACACGATGCTCAGGATCACCGACCCGGAGAGGACCCGGGGCTTCTACGAGGCGCTCGGCCTGGAGTTCCGGCACGAGATGGACATCGTCCGGAACGGCGAGCGCGAGGCGACGAACTACTTCTTCGGCGTCCCCGGCCAGGAGGAGGAGCTCGAGTTCACGCTCAACCACGACGGGCGCACGTACGAGCTCGGCACCGCCTACGGGCACGTCGCCTACGCGGTGGACGACCTCGCCGCGACGCTCGCGCAGCTGGCCGAGCAGGGCATCGAGCCCGAGCGCGAGCCGTACCGCGTCCGCGAGGGCGGCTCGCTCCTCTGCTTCGTCCGCGACCCGGACGGCTACCGGATCGAGCTGATCGACCGCAGCGGCGCGTAGCGCAGGCCCGGAACGGGACGGGGCCGCCGAAGCGGCCCCGTCCGAGCTGCGTCCCGTGCCGCGGAGCCGCTAGGGCAGGTAGGCCCCGAACGTCCCGTACAGCCAGTCGAGGTTGTACGAGCGGTCGAGGCGGTAGACGCCGCCCGTGCCCGCGCACGTGCTGTTCAGGCCGAACGACGTGACGCCGGCGAGCACGTCCGAGTCCCCGATGAAGTTCGGGCCGCCCGAGTCGCCGAAGCACGTCCCGCCCGTGTGGGCGTTGTTCGACAGCAGGAGCGACTGGTCGCCCGTGAAGCCGGTGTCGATCTGCAGCAGGTGCGGGTGCGAGACCATCCGGACACGCTGCGCCACGTCCTTCCACGACGCGGCGTCCGGGAACGCCTTCTGGAGGCCGTACCCGACCGCGGTGAAGGTCGTGTGGGCGCTCGGCTTCATGCCCTCCAGCTCGTTGAGCGTCGGCAGCTGGCCGTAGTCGGCCATCGGCATGCCGGCGCCGTCGAGCACCACGACGCCGAGGTCGCGCACGTAGAACAGGTTCGGGTTGTAGTCGGGGTGCGTGTACGTCGTGCCGCCGGCGTCACCCGTGAACGGGTAGCCGTTCGCCGGGATGCCCGACTCGACGTCCGCGTCGAACCAGATCTCGGCGTGCGCGGCCGGCGCCTCGGTGCAATGGCCCGCCGTCACGAACAGCTTCGCCGAGAGCAGCGTTCCGCTGCACCGCCAGAGCGGGTTGCCGGCCGCATCCGAGGCGACCATCAGGCCGACGTACGGATGGGCGCTGCCGTCGAGCTGGCCGTCCGTGACCGCAGCCGCCGGAAGCGCACCGAGCGCCAGGACGGCCGCAAGCAGGGCGAGCAGCACAAGTGTCTTCCGCATGGTGTTTCTCTCCCCTTTCGTCGCTGCCCGGACTGACTTCCCGGGCCTGACGTCGTGGACCCTACACACGTTGGACACGCGGCTCTCATCACGACTTGCAACGAGCGCGGCGGCCGGGGATGGTTTGCCTCGTGGAGGCCGGAAGCTGGACGAACTGGGTCGGCAACCAGTCCTGCCGCCCGGCGCAGGTCGCCGCGCCCGAGAGCGAGGACGAGGTCGCCGAGCTCGTCGCCGCGGCGGCGCGGCAGGCGAGGGGCGTCCGCGTCGCCGGCGCGGGGCACTCCTTCACGCCGGTGGTCGCGACCGACGGGCTCCTGCTCGACCTGCGCGGGCTGCCGCGGATCCGCTCGATCGACCCCGGGCGCGGCCGGGTGGTCGTCGGGCCGGCGACGACGATCGGCGAGTTCGGCGAGCCGCTCTGGGCGGAGGGCCTCGCGCTCCCGAATCAGGGCGACATCGTCGAGCAGCAGATCGCCGGGGCGATCGCCACCGCGACGCACGGCTCGGGTCTCCGGCTCGGCAGCTTCTCGAGCGCCGTCCGCCGGATGCGGATCGTCACCGCGGACGGCCGGGTCGTCGAAGCCGGCGAGGACGACCCCGACCTGCTGCACGCCGCCCAGGTCTCGGTCGGGATGCTCGGCGTCGTCACCGAGCTCGAGCTCCAGGTCGCCACCGCGTACCGGCTGCGCGAGCGGATCGAGCGCTGGAGCTGGGCCGAGGCGTGGGGCCGCTTCGAGGAGCTCGCCGAGGAGCACCGGCACTACTCCTTCTTCTGGATGCCCTCGGAGGACTCGGCCGCGCTCTACGGCCTCGCCGAGCCGGGCGTCCGGCTCGCCGACCGCTGCCACGTGAAGATCTACGACGAGGTCGATCCCTCGACCCCGGACTCGGACGAGCCGGGCCGCCGCGTCGGGCCGGCCCATCGCATCTACCCGATGGTCTACGAGCCGAACTTCCACGAGCTCGAGTACTTCGTCCCGTACGAGCGGGGCCGCGAGGCGCTCGCGGCCGTGCGCGAGCTGATGCTGCGCAGCCTCCCTGCGTCCGTCTTCCCGATGGAGGTGCGGACGGTCGGCCGGGACGAGGCGTTCCTGTCGCACAGCCACGGCCGCGAGACCGTCGTCGTCTCCGTCTCGGGAACCCCCGGCACCGACTACTGGCCGTACCTGCGCGAGGTCGACCGGCTGCTGGGTACGTTCGACGCGCGCGTCCACTGGGGGAAGCTCCACTTCCTGACCCGCGAGCAGCTCCTGGCCCGCTACCCGAAGGCGGAGGCGTTCCTCGAGACCCGGCGCCGGCTCGACCCCGGCGGCGTCTTCCTCAACGAGCACCTGCGCCCGCTCTTCGAGTGAGCCGGGCGGCGGGCGCCGCTGCGGCGCCTGCTCAGCCCGTCTTGGCGAGCGCCTGCTTCAGCGCGGCGAGCGTCTTCGAGCCGGCGATGCCGTCCGCGGTGAGGCCGTGGTCGGTCTGGAAGCGGGTGACCGCGCTCTTCGTGCCGGGGCCGTAGCTTCCGTCCGCCGGCCCCACGGCGTAGCCGAGCTTCGCCAGATCGCGCTGGAGCAGCTTGACCTGGTTGCCCGTGTCGCCGGGCTTGAGCGTCGCCGTGGGGACGCGGATTGCTGCCGGCGTCGTCGTCGGCGTGCTCGTCGTCGGCGTGGTCGAGCGCGGCGTCGTGATCGGGAGCGTCGCGGCCTGCTTGCCGCCGCCGCTCGAGAAGGCCCCGAAGGCGGCGAGCAGGGCCAGGATCACCGCGACGATCGCGACGAGCACGACCGCGGCCTGCCCGTAGGTGAGCGGCCGGCCGGCGACGGCGATCGTCCCGGGCCTGGGCCGGCGCCGTGCGGGGCGCGACTCGTCCGGCACGACCCAGGAATCGTCCTCCGCCTGGGCCTCGGCGACCGCGCGACGCGAGCCTCGCCGGGGGAGCGGCGGGGAGGTATCGGGCTCGTCGAACCAGTCGTCGAGATCCCGGTCGCGTTCGGTGTCGCGACCCGCCATCAGGGGGACCGTACCGGGTTCGGGGCCCCTGCGCGAGTGTGCGGCCTCATCCGACGTCGACGACGAGCGTCCGGCCGGAGCGGCCGACCACGAACGGCCGGGCCGCGTCGAGCCCGATCGCCCAGGTCACGACGGCCTCGAAGTCGCCCGTCTTGACGATCTCCTGCACGTGGTGGGCCTCCGGCGCCGGTAGCCGCCGCGGCCCCGTGTACGTGCGCGTGACCGAGTCGCCGTCGATGCGCGCCGTCTGCGCCGGCGAGAGCCGGACGACGAGGAAGGCGCTGCCCGGGATCCTCAGGTGCCGCCCGGAGGCGTCTTCCACCTTCGCCTGCGGGCCCGGGAGGTACCGCACCCTGTAGCCCGGTGCGGCGCCGTCGAACGTGAAGGAGACCCGATCGGCGCAGCCCTCGGCCGAGGCGGCGACGCCGGTCAGGTACGCGACGGGGCGCCCGCCGTCCTGCTCGACGGCGCCCGTGCCCGCGCCCTCGAGGCACGGCGCCTTCCCGCCGTCGCCGCAGCCGGCGGCGAGCGTCGCGAGCAGCAGGGCTGCGACCGGCAGGGCGAGCCTCACGGATGGACGTCTCACGGCTCGATCACGTGGCTCGGGTCGGGGCCGTCTCCCTGGCTGTAGTCGGCGAAGAGGCGGTCGCGCTCGGCGACGGCGGCCCGTACGCCCTCGCGCTCGGCCAGCTCGACGAACCGCTTCGCGTCGGGCGTGTTGCGCATCAGGCCGTCGAGGATCGGGCCGAGCGTCTGCGTCGAGGCGAGGCCCATGTTCTCGTAGGCCTGGTTGACGATCAGCTTCATCGCGGCGAGCTGGGAGGCGGGGATCGAGGCGAGCCGCTCCGCGGTCTCGCGCACCTCCGTCTCGAGCCGCTCGAACGGCACGGCGCGATTGATCAGCCCGGCCCCGGCCGCCTCGACGCCGGTCAGAGGCTTCCCGGTCAGCGCGAACTCCTTCGCGCGCGTGAGCCCGAGCCGGTAGATCCACATCCCCGTCAGGTACGACCCCCAGAGGCGCGAGTACGGCGTGCCGATCCGGGCGTCCTCGCTGGCGATCACGAGGTCGGCGCAGAGGGCGAGGTCGCTGCCGCCGCCCACGCACCAGCCGTGCACCTGCGCGATCGACGGCTTCGGCGCGCGCCAGAGGCTCATGAACTTGGGCACCGGCCCGTGCGTCGGCGAGGTGGCGAAGGCGAAGTCCTTGCCCGGATCCCACTCGCCCCCGGACGCAATCCGCTCGTCCCAGTGGTGGAAGCCGCCGCCGAAGTCGAAGCCGGCGCAGAAGGAGCGGCCGGCGCCGCGCAGGACGATCACCTTGACGGCGTCGTCGGCGACCGCGCGGTCGACCGCCTGCTCCAGCTCGTCGGGCATGGGCGGGACGATCGTGTTCAGCGTCTCCGGCCGGTTCAGCGTGATCGTCGCGACCGGCCCGTCGACTGCGTAGAGAAGCGGCTCGCCCACGTCTGCGAAAGCCTACGCCCCGCGCTCGCGGCAGGCCCGTGGCGCCTCGAACGGCCGGGGCCAGGCCGATCACGACTCTGTGGGAGGTGCTGGACGTGGACTGAGCCGTCGAATCCGAGCGCTGACGCCGGTGAGCCGCTGACTCTCGCCGTGCGACGTGCGCATCCGGTACGCCTCTCATGACGGGGCCTGGCCCCGGCCGGAGGCTGCGAGCCGCCACTCGTCCATGGCCAGACGCTCTGCCGGTTAGCCTCCCGGCATGGAGCTCGTCGTCCAGAAGTACGGCGGCACGTCGGTCGCCGGCCCGGAGCGGATCCGGCGCGTGGCCGAGCGCGTCGTCGCGGCCTCGGAGGCGGGCCGGCGCGTCTGCGTCGTCGTCTCGGCGATGGGCAAGACGACCGACGAGCTGATCGGGCTCGCCGGGCAGGTCTCGTCGCTCCCGCACCCGCGCGAGCTGGACATGCTGCTGACGGCGGGCGAGCGGATCTCGATGGCGTTGCTCTCGATGGCGATCAACGACCTCGGCCGCGACGCCGTCTCCTTCACCGGTTCGCAGGCCGGGATCGTCACCGACACGCGACACGGGAAGGCGAAGATCGTCGAGCTGCGCGCCGACCGCGTCCGCGATGCGCTCGAGCGGGGCCGGGTCGCGATCGTCGCCGGCTTCCAGGGCGTCTCCACCGAGGCGGACGTGACGACGCTCGGCCGCGGCGGCTCCGACACGACCGCGGTCGCGCTCGCCGCTGCGCTCGGCGCCGACGCGTGCGAGATCTACACCGACGTGCAGGGCGTCTTCACCGCCGACCCGCGACTCGCCCCGGACGCGCGCAAGCTCGCCGCCGTCTCCTACGAGGAGATGCTCGAGCTCGCGGCGGCCGGTGCGGGCGTGCTCGCGCTTCGCTCGGTCGAGTACGCTCGAAACCACGGCGTGCGGATCCACGTGCGCTCGTCCTTCGACGAGTCGGAGGGCACCTGGGTGGTCAAGGAGGGGGACGTGCTCGAGCAGGCGATCGTCTCGGGGATCGCGAGCGACACCGGCGACGCGAAGGTGACGATCCTCCGCGTGCCCGACCGGCCGGGCGTCGCGGGGCGGATGTTCCGCCCGCTGGCGGACGCCGGGATCCACATCGACATGATCGTCCAGAACGTCTCGGCCGACGGGCACACGGATGTCTCGTTCACGCTGCCGAAGGCCGACCTCAAGACCGCCGAGCCGGTGCTGGAGGGGCTCGCGCGCGAGGTCGGCGGCACGGGCTACACCGTGGACGCGGACATCGGCAAGGTGACCGTCGTCGGGGCCGGGATGCGCAGCCACCCGGGCGTCGCGGCGACGATGTTCGAGTCGCTCGCGGACGCCGGGATCAACATCGAGATCATCTCGACCTCGCCGATCCGGATCTCCTGCGTCGTCCGGCAGGCCGACCTCGAGCGGGCGGTGCGGATCCTGCACGAGCGCTTCCGGCTGGCCGACGACGTCCTGCTGCAGGGCGACGCCGCCGCCGGCGCCTGAGCCGCCCGCAACAACTACGGATGGTCGCCGCGCGCGGCCGTGCCTAGGCGGACGGCATGGAGGCCCTGTACACGCACACCACCTGGCGGGTGAAGGCCGGCCGGGAGGACGAGTTCGTCGAGCGCTGGGCGGAGTGGATCGACTGGAGTCACCGCGAGGGGCTGCGCGAGCACGCGCTCCTCCTCCGCGACGCCGAGAGCCCGCAGACGTACGTCAGCTTCGGCCCGTGGGAGGACGTCGAGGCGGTGCAGATGTGGCGCTCGCTCCCGGGCTACCAGGAGCGGGTGGCGCGGCTGCGCGAGGTGCTCGAGGAGCTCGAGCCGAAGACGCTCGAGGTCGTCGACCGCCGCTAGGAGGCGACGAGCTTCCCGTCCTCGAGCGCGAGCACCTCGTCGAAGCGCTCGAGCCGGAGCGGGGAGTGGGTGATCAGCAGGAGGCCGATCTCGTCCGAGGCGTCGAGGAGGTCGTCGAGCACCGCCGCGGCGGTCTCCTCGTCGAGGTGCGCCGTCGGCTCGTCGAGGATCAGGATCCGCGCGCCGGAGAGGAGGGCCCGGGCGAGCGCGATCCGCTGCCGCTGGCCGCCCGAGACGAGACCGCCGTCGTCGCCGACGAACGTGTCGAGCCCTTCGGGGAGCGAGTCGAGCCACCCGCCGGCGCCCGCGCGGCGGAGCGCGGCCGCGATCTCCTCGTCCGTCGCCCCGGGGCGCGCGAGGCGGACGTTCTCCCGGATCGTCGTCGCGAACAGGTGCGCGTCCTGCCCGCAGAGCGCGACCACGCTGCGCACGTCGTCCTGCGCGTACTCCCGCAGGTCGCGCCCGTCGAGCGTGGCGCGGCCGCCGTCGAGGTCGCGGAAGCGGACGAGCACGTGCGCGAGGCTCGTCTTGCCGGCTCCGCTCGGCCCGACGAGCGCGATCCGGCGTCCGGGCGCGAGCCGCAGCTCGGCGCCGTCGAGCAGCCACGGCCCGTCGCCGTGGCGCAGGCGCGCGCGCTCGAGCAGGAGGATCCCGGGCCCGGCGACCGGTTGCGGGCGCGCCGGGTCGCGCACCGGCGGCTCGCGGTCGGTCACCGCGAACAGCCGCTCCGCCGCGGCCTCCGTGGAGGCGAGATGCTGCGCGGCGAGCGGCAGCGCGCGGACGCCCTCGAAGCTCGCGAGCGCCAGGAGGGCGAGCATGCCGAGCAGGACGCCGTCGAGCCTGCCGCCGCCGACGGCGGGAATCGCGGCCGCGAGCACACCGGCAGCTGCGAGGCCCGCGAGCGCGGTGACGAGCCCGTCGCCCGCGCCGGCTGCGAGCGCTTCCCGCACGGCCGAGCGGTGGAGGCGCCGGTCGGCTTCCTCCAGCCGTGCGAGGCGCTCCCCGGCGGCGCCGTAGGCGACGAGCTCGGGAAGCCCGGCGAGCAGCTCCACCGTTCCGCCCGCGAGCTCGGCGCGCTCGTGCGGCCGGCGCCGCCCCGCGGCGCGCGCGAGCCGCGCGACCAGGAGCGGCACGGCGACCGCGCCGACGCACGAGCGCGACGGCGAACACGAGCCCCGCCTCCGGCACGAGCAGCGCCGCGACGAGCGCGGCCGCGGCCCCGACGGCGAGCGCCGCCAGCGGCGGCGCGATCGACGCGGACGAGCAGGTGCTGGAGTGCGTCCACGTCCGCGACGAACCCGCTCAGAAGCTCGCCGGGCGCGTACGCCCGGGAGCCCGCCCGGGACGAGCGGCTCGAGCCGGCGGTAGAACGAGACGCGCACGCGGGAGAGGAAGCGGAACGCCGCGTCGTGCGCGACGAGCCGCTCGAGGTACCGGAGCGTGGCGCGCGCGAGCGCGAAGAAGCGGACGCCGACGATCACGGTCGTCAGCGAGAGGATCTCCGGCCGCAGCGCCGCGCGCGAGATCAGGTAGCCCGACGAGGCCATCAGCGCTGCGCCGGCCGCGAGTGCGAGGGCGCCGAGCGAGGAGCGCGAGCGCCGAAGCGGCCGCGCAGCGGGCGCGCCAGGCCCAGCACCCGGAGCAGCGGGCTGCTCACGCCGCCGCCTCCGGCGCGGGCGCGCGCAGCCGGCCGCCGCGCAGCTCGAGCGCGCGGTCGACGGCGCCGAGCACCGCGGAGTCGTGGGTCGCGACGAGGACGCTCCGCGAGCGCGGCAGCCCGGCGAGCGCGTCGAGCACCGCCCGCGCCGACGCCGAGTCGAGGTGCGCCGTCGGCTCGTCGAGCAGCAGCAGCGGCGCGTCGCGCAGGAGCGCCCGCGCGAGGGCGACCCGCCGCCGCTCGCCCGCGGAGAGGTCCACGCCGCCCGGGCCGACGCGCGTCGCCGAGCCGCCCGCGCGAGCCCGGCGCACCCGCCGCCGCGAGCGCGGCGCACGACCTCGTCGGCCGCCGCGCCGGGTCGCCCGAGCCGCACGGCGTCGGCGAGCGTCCCCGCCTCGAGCAGCGGCCGCTGCGGCACCCAGGCGACCCGCCGCCGCCACGCGTCCGGGTCGGCCGCGAGCACGTCGTCCCCGCCGATGAGGATCGCGCCGGCGCCGGGTCGAGGAGGCGGAGCAGGAGCGCGAGCAGCGTCGACTTGCCCGCGCCGCTCGGGCCGTAGAGGGCGACCCGCTCGCCCGGGCGCGAGCTCGAGCGAGACGCCGTCGAGCACGACGCCCGCGCGCCGGGTAGGCGGCCGTCACGCCGCTCGAGCCGCAGCGGCGCCAGCCCCGGGTCCGGGGCGGCGGCGCGGCCTGCCCGCGCCGCCACCGCCGGCTCGAGGTCGATCAGCTCGAACAGCCGCCGCGCCGCCGCGATCCCGTCCGCGCTCGCGTGGAACTGGACGGCGCCGTTGCGCCAGGGCAGGAACAGCTCGGGCGCGAGCACGAGGATCGCGAGCGCCGGCTCGAGCGCAGATCCCGCCGTCGGCGAGCCGGATCCCGATCTCGACCGCGACGAGCGCGGTCCCGAGCGAGGCCGCCAGCTCGAGCACGAACGCCGAGAGGAACGCGATCCGCAGCGTCGCCATCGTCTCGCGCCGGAACTCGTCCGTGCGGCGCGCGATCGTCTCGGCCTGGGCGCCGCCGCGCCGGTAGGCGCGCAGCGTCTCAGGCCGCGCACGACGTCGAGGAAGTGCGCCGAGAGCAGCGAGAGCGTCTGCCGGCGCCGCTCGGTCGCGTGCTCGGTGCGCGCCCGATCAGGATCCCGAAGAGCGGGATCGTCGGCAGCGCGAGCGCGAGCACGAGCGCCGAGGTGAGGTCGTGCGCACGCCGATCCAGACGAGCAGCGCCGGCGGCACGACCGCGCCGAGCACGAGCTGCGGAAGGAAGCGCGCGAAGTACGGCTCGAGCGCGTCGACGCCCGTCCACCGCCGCCGCGGCGACCTCGCCGGCGCGCAGCTCGCCGGCCCGCCCGGCCGCGCGCGCGACGAGGTGCGCGAGCAGCCGCCGCCGCAGCGTCGCGACCGTGCCCGCGGCGCGCGGGCGAGCCGCCCGTCTCGAAGCCCCAGGCCGAGCGCGCCGCGCGCGACCGAGACCGCCCCGAGCGCGACGAGCGGCACGGCGAGCGCCGTGCAGGCCGCGGTGGCCGAGGAAGGCGCCCGCGACGACGTGGGCGAGCAGCGCCGCCTGGGCGAGGATCGCGGCCGCGGTCCCGAGCGCGAGCGAGGACGCAGGCGGCAAGGAAGCGGCGGGCCGCCGGCACCTCGCGCAGGAGCCGGGGATCGAGCGGGCGCACGGCGCGCGCCGGCTGCGTGCCGCGGCCGAGCGGCGAGCGCTCGAGCGACGTCGAGCGGCGAGCTGCTCCCGGCGGCGTCCTCGTCGCCGAGCCGGGCGCGGAAGACCCAGTACGTCCACGCCTGGTAACGAGCACGACGGGCGTGAAGACGAGCGCGACGATCGTCATCACCGTCGAGCGTGTAGTGCGACGAGCTCGTCGTGAAGATCGTCGGGCTGAAGGCGTTGTCCGTGCTCGAGACGAGCGCGCGCGGGTAGAGGTTGAGGAAGAGCGTCAGCGTGATCAGCGCGATCGAGACCGCGGTCGACGCGAAGGCGAAGCCCGCGCTGCCCGCGCGGACGAGCGCCGACGGCGGCGAACGGGAGCAAGATCGCGGCGATCGGGACGACCCCGGGCACGATCCCCTTCTCGTCGCGCCGCGACCGCGTTCGCGTACGTCCAGATCAGGAAGCCGAGCGACGAGCAGCGCCGCCGGGACGGCGAGCACGCCGCGCCGCGCGGCGCGCCCGCCGCTCGCAGCTCGCCCCGTCGTGCGCAGCGTCAGGAAGAGCGCGCCGTGGAAGGCGAAGAGCGCGAGCGAGTCGTCAGCCCGCCGAAGAGCGCGTAGGGGCCGAGCAGGTCGAGCAGGTTCCCGGTGAACTCGCCCTTCGCGTCGATCGGGCACGCCGTGCACGACGTTCGCGCGAGCGCGACGCCCCAGAGCAGCGCCGGCAGCGCGCTGCGAGACGGCGATCGACCGCGTCCCAGCGCCGCCGCCAGCGCCGCCGGTCTGCTTGTCGCGGTACTCGATCGCGACGCCGCGCACGATCAGCGCCGACGAGGATGAGGAAGAGCGCGAGGTAGAAGCCCGAGAAGAGCGACGCGTACCAGCCCGGGAAGGCGGCGAAGGTCGCGCCGCCCGCGACGAGCAGCCAGACCTCGTTGCCGTCCCAGACGGGGCCGATCGTGCGCGATCAGCGTGCCGCGCTCCTCGACGTTCCGGCCGACGAAGGGCAGCAGCACGCCGACGCCGAAGTCGAAGCCCTCGAGCACGAAGTAGCCGACCCAGAGCACGACGATGAGGAAGAACCAGAGCGTCTGCGAGGTTCCAGTAGCCGTGCGTGGAGGCGAGGACGGCGGTCATCTCAGTAGGTGAGGGCGGGGATCGTGGGTTCGGAGCCGTCGCCGCCCGGCTCGGCGCCGTACGCGCCCTCCGGGTCGGGCCCGGCCTTGGCGGCGCGGATCATCAGCGCGCCCTCGACGACGGCGAGCACGCCGTAGAGGAGGGTGAAGCCGGCCAGCGTGAGCCCGACCGACCAGGCGCCGACGCGACGGCGAGACGGCGTCCCTCGTCTGGAGCAGGCCCTGCACGATCCAGGGCTGGCGGCCCATCTCGGTGAACATCCAGCCGGCGAGGTTCGCGAGCAGCGGCAGCGAGATCGCCCAGACGGCGAGGCGCAGGAAGCGGCCGCTGCGCTCGAGCCTCTCGGGCCGCGCGCGAGCCACAGCCCGGCGGCCGCGATCAGGACGGCGAGGAAGCCGATCCCGGTCATGATCCGGAACGTCCAGTACGTGATCCCGACGATCGGCTTGTAGTTGCCGGGCCCGTACGCGGCCTCGTACTGCGCCTGCACGTCGTTCATGCCCGCGACCGTGCCGTTCCAGGAGTTGGTGGCGAGGATCGAGAGCGCGTGGGGGAGCGCGATGTTGGCGACGTTCGAGTCCGGGTAGCGCTGCCACGGGCCGAGCGCGAAGAGCGAGAAGTGCGCGCCGGACTCGGTCGTGTAGAGCGCCTCCGCGGCGGCCATCTTCATCGGCTGCTGGCGTGTCATCAGCTGGCCCTGCTCGTGGCCGATCAGGACGGTGGCGGCGCCGGCGACGAGCGCCGCCCAGAGCGCGATCGTGGCGCCGGCGCGGAAGAGCCCGCGCGTCGCCGCCGCGGCGCAGGTGCCAGGCGGCGACGCCGAGGACGAGCATGCGCCGCCGGTCAGCACCGCCGCCGCGATCGTGTGCCCGAAGGCGCGGATCAGCGTGCGAGTTGGTCAGGATCTGCGCGATCGAGGTCAGCTCCGCGCGGTTCGTGGCCGGGTTCAGCTTGTAGCCGACCGGGTGCTGCATCCACGAGTTGGCGGCGAGGATGAAGTAGGCCGACGCGGTCGAGCCGATCGCGACGAGCCAGATCGTCGCCAGGTGCACCTTCGGCTTCAGGCGGTCCCAGCCGAAGATCCAGAGCCCGAGGAAGGTCGACTCGAGGAAGAACGCGGCGAGCCCCTCGATCGCGAGCGGCGCGCCGAAGATGTCGCCGACGTAGCGGGAGTACGCGCGACCAGTTCATCCCGAACTGGAACTCCTGGACGATCCCGGTGACGACGCCGAGCGCGAAGTTGATCAGGAACAGCTTCCCGAAGAAGCGCGTCAGCCGCAGCCAGTGCTCGTCGCCCGTGCGGTACCAGGCGGTCTGGCAAGCCGACGAGGAACCAGGCCATCCCGATCGTGACCGGGACGAAGAGGAAGTGGTAGAGCGTCGTGACGGCGAACTGCCAGCGCGCGAGGTCGAGGGCGCTCACGTGCGGAAGGCTGTCGGACGCGCCGGGCCGCTACATCGTCGGGATCCCGGTCGGGGGTGCGGGTTTCCACGGATCCGTAGGCTCCGCCCGTGACCGGGCTCCTGATCGCGCTCGCGCTCGCCTTCGCGTGGAGCATGGGGGCGCACTACACCGGCGCCGGATGGGCATGCCGCACGCGCTCGGCGCGATCGGCGCCGCGCGGGCGCTGCTGCTGATGGCGCCGCTGACCTTCCTCGGCGCCGCGTTCGCGAGCCACGCGGTCGAGCGCCGGGTCGGGCCGGGCTGACCGAGCCCGGCTCTCCGTCTCCGCGCAGGTCGTCGTGATCGGCGTCGCGTTCGCGCTGACGACGCTGTTCAACCGGCTGCGCGTGCCGACCTCGACCATGCAGATCCTCGTCTTCGCGGTCGTCGGCGTCGCGCTCGCCGTCGGGGCGGGCGTGCGCTGGGGCGAGATCGAGCGGCTGGCGCTCGTCTGGGTCTCCGCTCCGGCCGTGGCGTTCGCCTCGGCTTCACGCTCACGCGGGCGCTCGACGCGCGCCTGCGGCTCGTGGCCCGCGCGCGCTCGGCGCGGCGCTCGTCGCCATGGGCGCCGCCGCCTCGTTCACGATGGGCGCGAACGACGTCGCGAACGCGAGCGGGGCGCTCGTCGGCACGGGCACCTTCTCGCCGCTTGCCGCGGGCGCGGTCGGCGGCGCGGGTCTCGCCCTCGGCGTGCTGACGTGGGGAGGCCGCTGCTGCGGCGGGTCGCGTTCGAGATCGTCGCGGTCGACCGCGCGATGGCGGTGGCCGCGCAGCTCGTGCAGTCGGCGTCGTGTTGGGCGCCGTCGCCTTCGGCTTCTTCACTTCGATGAACCAGGCGCTCGTCGGCGCGATGGCGGGCGCCGGGCTCGCGCGCGGCCGGCACACCGTGCGAACGGCGACGCTGCGCGGGATCGCGCGCGGCTGGCTGATGGGCCCGTCCGCCGCGCTCGCGCTCGGCTATGCCCTGGGCCTCCTCGCCAGGTGACGGTCTGTCCGGCGAATCGGCCGTCCGCCGCAGACGGACGCCCGCGAGCCCGTCGGCGTCCAGCGCAGGTTCTTGCACTTCCGCCGGGAAGGCGGCACGGAGACGTGAGGCCTTCCCGGCTACCGTCGTCCCATGGCGGGCAGGACGGCGACACCGTGGGGACCGGCGGATCTCGTCGAGGAGCTGACGCTTCGCCAGCAGGTGGGGGAGCGGCGGTTCGCGTCGAAGGTGCAGCTGCTCGAGACGAAGCGCGGAGAGCGGCTCGTCCGCTTCGCGTACACGACCGGCGGCAGCGCGCGGCGCGGCCCCGTCACGCTCCGGGCGCGGGACATTGCACGGCTTCGAGCCGACCTCGTCCGGCACCCGGCGCTCGCGGAGGCGCTGGGGTTCTAGGCGGAGGCGCTCGCGCTACAGGCGCGCGAGCGCTTTCGCGGCCAGTTTCCTCTCGCTCGCGAGCGGGCTCGGCGTTCCGAGCACGAGTAGCGTGACCGCGGTGCCGTGCTTCCAGACGAGCAGTGTCGAGCCGGCGCCGGCCGAGAAGGCGAGGCCTCCGAGGCCGCCGATGAGCTTGACCGGTCCCGGGTTCGCCTTCGCGCTGCGGACGAAGGTGGCCCGGTCGATTTGCCGGGTCTGGACGGTGACCGAGCCTCCGGCCTTGCTCGAGTATGTGCAGGACCGGTAGAGCCCGAGCGTCTGCAGCTTCGGCCTGCCGACGGCGGCGCCGAGCGCCCGCTTCGCGTCGGCCGCGGTCACGAGCGCGCACGGGCTCTTCGCCAACCGGCCCGCGGTCGCGGCCGGCACCGCGAGCAGGGCGGCGGCGACGAGGAGGACGGCGAGGAGCTTCACGTGCGCATCGTCACATGTGGATCGGGCGAGTGCAACCGCGCGCCCGCGCGTGCTAGGCGAGCGCGACGGCGCGGTCGCGCGCGGCCTCGACGAGCGAGGCGAGGATGAGCGCCCCGTCCGCCGAGCCGAGCAGCGGGTCGACCGCGTGCTCCGGGTGCGGCATCAGGCCCATCACGGTGCCCCCCTCGTTGCAGACCGCGGCGACGTCGCCGACCGAGCCGTTGCAGGGCTCGTCGTAGCGCAGCACGACCTGCCGCTTCGCCTGCAGCTCCTCGTAGAGGTCCGGCGGGGCGAACCAGCGGCCGTCGCCGTGCTTGACCGGGATCACGATCCGCCGGCCCTCCTCGCAGCGCGACGTGAACGGCAGGTCGGCCCGCTCGACGCGCAGGCGGACGTCGCGGCAGACGAAGCGCAGCGACTCGTTCCGGAGCAGCGCGCCCGGCAGCAGGCCCGCCTCGCAGAGCACCTGGAAACCGTTGCAGATCCCCAGCACCAGCCCGCCCGCGGCGGCGAAGTCACAGACGGCTGCCGTCGCCGGCGAGAAGCGGGCGATCGCGCCGCAGCGCAGGTAGTCACCGTAGGAGAAGCCGCCCGGGAGGACGACCGCGTCGAGATCGGGCAGCGCCGGCTCCTCGTGCCAGACCGGCACCGCCTCCGCGTCGAGCGCCGCGAGCGCCCAGAGCGCGTCCCGGTCGTCGTTCGAGCCGGGATAGACGACGACGCCGATCCTGGGCTGCGGGCTAGCCAGCGTCGTCACCCCCCGTGATCTCGATCTCGTACGACTCGATCAGCGGGTTCGTCAGCAGCTGCTCGCACATCTTCTCCACCTGTGCGCGCGCCTCCGTCTCGCCGGAGGCCTGCACCTCGAGGTCGATCACCTTGCCGACGCGCGCACCCGAGACCGAGAAGCCGAGGTGCTCGAGCGCGGTCTCGACCGCCTCGCCCTGCGGGTCGAGGATCCCCGACTTCGGCCGCACGAGCACCGTCGCCCTCAACTCAGCACCACCTCCGGGTTCTCGAGGTACCGCTCGAAGGGGATCGTCGTCAGCCGCTCGAACGCCTCGACGTACTTCGCGCGCGTCCGCTCGACGACCTCGTCCGGCAGCTCGGGGCCGGGATCGGTCTTGTCCCAGCCGGTCGTCTCGCAGTAGTCGCGGACGTACTGCTTGTCGAAGCTGTCCTGGGCGCGGCCCGGCTCGTATGCGTCGGCCGGCCAGAACCGGGAGGAGTCCGGCGTCAGCGCCTCGTCTCCGAGCACGAGGTTCCCGTCCGGGTCGAGCCCGAGCTCGAACTTCGTGTCGGCGATGATGATCCCCGCCCGCAGCGCGTGCTCGGCCGCGGTCGTGTAGAGCCGGATCGCGGCCTCCTCGACCTCGCGCAGCCGCTCCGCGCCGACGAGCTCGGCCGCCTGCTCGCGGCTGATGTTCTCGTCGTGGCCCTCCTGGGCCTTCGTCGCCGGGGTGAAGATCGGCGCCGGCAGCCGGTCCGACTCGCGCAACCCCTCCGGCAGCGCGTGCCCGGAGGTGGCGCCGGTCGCCTGGTAGTCCTTCCAGCCCGAGCCGGCGAGGTAGCCGCGCACGACGCATTCGATCGGCAGCATCTCGAGGCGGCGGCACTCCATCGAGCGCCCGTCCTCGCGGATCCCGAGCATGTGGTTCGGGACGATCGGCGCGAGCAGCGTGAACCAGTAGCCGGAGAGGCCGGTGAGCACGCGGCCCTTGTCGGGGATCTCCGTCGGCAGGACGACGTCGAAGGTCGAGATGCGGTCCGATGCGACGAGCAGCAGCGTCTCGTCGTCGACCTCGTAGAGCTCGCGCACCTTTCCGGACGCGACGTGCCGGGCCTCAGGCATGAACCGGTTCCTCCTTCATGGACTGGACGAGAGCGTGCAGGCGGGCGAAGACGGTGTCGACGTGGCGCGTGTAGGCGCCGAGGTCGAAGACGGCGCCGAGATCGACGCGGCCGGCGACCTCCTCGTCGGCGCGGCAGAGCTCGCGGAAGTCGAGCTCCTCGTCCCAGGCGCGCATCGCGTTGCGCTGGACGAGGCGGTAGGCGTCGTCGCGGGCGAGGCCGGACTCGACGAGCGCGAGCAAAACGCGCTGGCTGAAGAAGAGGAAGTGGCTCGCCTCGAGGTTGCGGCGCATCCGCTCCTCCCGCACCACGAGGCCCTCGACGAGCCACGCGAAGCGGTCGAGCATGTAGTCGAGCGCGAGGAACGCGTCCGGGATCACGACCCGCTCGGCGGAGGAGTGCGAGATGTCGCGCTCGTGCCAGAGGGCGACGTTCTCGAGCCCGACGAGCGCGTGCGAGCGGACGACGCGGGCGAGGCCGCAGATCCGCTCCGCGACGACCGGGTTCCGCTTGTGCGGCATCGCCGAGGAGCCCTTCTGGCCGCGGCCGAACGGCTCCTGCGCCTCGGCGACCTCGGTACGCGCCAGGTGGCGGATCTCGAGCGCGAACCCCTCGAGCGAGGATGCGGCCACCGCGAGCGCCGCGAGCAGCTCGGCGTGCCGGTCGCGCTGGAGGATCTGCGTCGAGGTCGGCGCCGGCTCGAGCCCGAGCCGCTCGCACGCGATCCGCTCCAGCTCCGGGTCGGTGGCGGCGTAGGTGCCGACGGCGCCGGAGAGCTTGCCGACGCGCATGCCCTCCAGCGCGCGCGCGACGCGCTCGCGTCCGCGCGCGAGCTCGAACGCCCAGCCCGCGAGCTTCAGCCCGAAGGTGGTCGGCTCGGCGTGGACGCCGTGCGTGCGGCCGATCTGGAGCGTCCCGCGGTGCTCCCCGGCGCGGGCGACCACGGCCGCGAAGGCGCGGTCGATTCCCTCGAGGATCAGCCGGCCGGCGGCGCGGATCTGGAGCGAGAGCGCCGTGTCGACGACGTCGGAGGAGGTGAGGCCGTAGTGGAACCAGCGGCCCTCCTCGCCCAGTCGCTCGGCGACCGCGTCCACGAAGGCGGCGGTGTCGTGGTGGAGGGTCGCCTCGATCTCCGCCACGCGCCCCGGCGTCGGCGGCACGGCCTTGTCCTGCAGCGTCCGCGCCGCCTCGGCGGGAACGACTCCCAGCTCGGCCCACGCGGCCGTGGCCGCGAGCTCGACCTCGAGCCACGCCTCGAGCTTGCCCTCGTCCGACCAGATCCTGGCCATGGCCGGGCGGGAGTAGCGGGCGATCACCTGTCGCAGTGTAGAGCGCGCCCTGGTCGGCTCGCGGACGAGCTACTCGGCGGCGACGCCGAGGATGCGGATCGCGAGCGCGGCCGCATTCTTGGCGTTGTCGACCCCGACCGTGGCGACCGGGACGCCGGGCGGCATCTGGGCGATCGCCAGCAGGGCGTCGAGCCCGTCGAGCACGCTGAGGCTCGAGCGCAGCGGCACCCCGATCACGGGCAGGTCGGTGTGCGCGGCGACCGCTCCGGGCAGCGCGGCGGAGAGGCCGGCGCCGCAGATCAGCACGCGCAGCCCACGCTCGCGGGCGGTGCGGGCGTATTCGGCGACGGCGTCCGGCGTCCGGTGCGCCGAGCGCACCTCGAACTCGTAGCTCACGCCGTGCTCGTCGAGCAGCGCGGTCGCGGCCTGCATCCGCTCGCGGTCGGACTCGGAGCCGACGAGGATGCCGACCCTCGGGCTCAGGCACCGGCGGCGATGTCGGAGCGGTGGCGCATGCCTGCGAAGGCTATGTGACCGGCCGCCTCGTAGGCGCGGGCACGGGCGCCGGCGATCCCGTCGCCGAGCGCGGTCACGTTGAGGATCCGGCCGCCGTTCGTGACGAGGCGGCCGTCGTGGAGCGCCGTCCCGGCGTGGAAGACGAGGGCGCCCGCGGCTTCGGCCTCCTCGATCCCCTCGATCGGCGTGCCCGTGTCGCCGCGCTCCGGGTAGTCGCCCGCCGCGAGGACGACGGTCACGGCGGCCTGAGCGGAGACCGCGGGCGCGGCTTCCGCGAGTCTTCCGCGCGCCGCGGCCGCGAGCGCCTCGAGCAGGTCGTCCTCGAGCCGCGGCAGGAGCGACTGCGTCTCCGGGTCGCCGAAGCGGCAGTTGAACTCGAGCACGCGCGGCCCGTCGGCGGTCAGCATCAGGCCGGCGAAGAGCGCGCCCACGAACGGCGTCCCCCGCCGCTCGAGCTCCGCGAGCACCGGCCGGTGCACCGTGTCCACGAGCTCCTCGACCTCCGCGTCGGTCAGCCGCGGCACGGGCGAGTACGAGCCCATCCCGCCCGTGTTCGGCCCTTCGTCGCCGTCGCCGATCCGCTTGTAGTCCTGGGCGGCGGGGAGTGCGACCGCGGTCGCGCCGTCGCAGATCGCGAAGACGGAGACCTCCTCGCCCTCGAGCAGCTCCTCGACGTGGAACGGCTGTCCGAGCGACTCGGCTGCGCGCAGGCCGGCCTCGAGCTCCGCCTGCGTGCGGCAGACCCAGACGCCCTTGCCGGCCGCCAGCCCGTCTGCCTTGACGACGCAGGGTGGGCGGGCGACGGCGAGGTTTCGCGCGGTCGGTACGCCGGCGGCCTCCATCACGTCCTTCGCGAAGCTCTTCGAGCCCTCGATCCGGGCCGCGGCCGCCCCCGGGCCGAAGACGGCGATGCCGCGGTGGCGGAGCTCGTCGGCGAGACCCGCGACGAGCGGCGCCTCCGGGCCGACGACGACGAGGTCGATCTCGAGCTCTCGCGCCAGCGGGATCAGCGAGTTCGGGTCGTCGGCGCGCACGGGATGGCAGGCGGCCAGGGCCGCGATCCCGGGGTTTCCGGGCGCGGCGTGCAGCTCGGTGAGCCCGCCGCTGCGGGCGATCGCCCACGCCAACGCATGCTCCCTGCCGCCCGACCCCACGACGAGCACCTTCACCGGCCGATCGTATGCGACCGCGCGGGCGGCGTGTGCGGTCGCGGTCCGGCCGCCGCCCTTCGTGTTGCGCGGGCGCTGCCCTAGGCTTCCGGCATGGAAGCGCCGCCGTACGCCGCCGCCGCGGTCGACGTCCTCCGCCTGCCGGATCGGCGCAGCGAGCGCGACCGCGTCGCCGTCGAGGAGCCGCTCGAGATCCGGATCGGCGGCCGCCCCGTCGCGGTGACGATGCGGACGCCCGGGCACGACGAGGAGCTCGCGCTCGGCTTCTGCATCTCGGAGGGGCTGCGGCCGACGGCGGCGCGGCTGCCGGACGACCTGGCCGCGAATGCGGTCGAGGTGGACGCGCCAGGATTCGACCCGGAGCGGCTCCAGCGCAGCTTCTACACGACCTCCTCGTGCGGCGTCTGCGGCAAGGGCGCGCTCGAGGCGATCGCGGTCGAGGCGCCGCGGGTCGAGTCGCAGCTGCGCGTGCCGCTCGCGCTCGTCGCCTCGCTGCCCGACCGGCTGCAGGAGTCTCAGGCCGCCTTCGCGGTGACCGGTGGGCTGCACGCGACCGGGCTGTTCTCGGCCCGGGGCGAGCCGCTGTGCGTGCGCGAGGACGTCGGCCGCCACAACGCGATGGACAAGGTCGATCGGCTGGGCCTTCGGCGCCGGGCGGCTGCCGCTCGCCGACGCGGTGCTCTGCGTGAGCGGCCGGCTCTCGTTCGAGCTCGTGCAGAAGGCGGCCGTCGCGGGCTGCCCCGTGCTCGTCGCCGTCGGCGCGCCGTCGAGCCTCGCCGTGGACCTCGCCGCCGACCGCGGCGTGACGCTCTGCGGCTTCGTCCGCGACGGCTCGGCGAACGTCTACACCGAGCCGTGGCGGATCCAGGCGTAACCGGCGTCCTGCTCGTCGGCGGCGCGAGCAGGCGCTTCGGCTCGCCGAAGGCGCTCGCCCGGCTCGGCGGCGAGACGCTCGCCGAGCGCGCCTGGCGGCTCCTCGGGGAGGCGTGCGACGAGCGGCTCGCGGTGGGGAAGGCGACCGACGGGCTCGAGCTGCCGTTTCCGGTGCTCGACGACGGCAGCGAGGTGCGCGCCTCGCTCGCCGGGCTCGTCGCGGGCCTGCGCGCGGCGGCACACGAGGTCTCGGTCGTGCTCCCCGTGGACTGTCCGCTGCTCGACGCAGCCTCGCTGCACGCGCTCGCGGGCGCCTGCCGCGACGCGGCGGTGCCGCCGAGCGGGCCGCTGCCGGGCGCGTACCGGCGCAGCGCGCTGCCCGTGCTCGAGCGGCGGCTCGCCGCGGGCGAGCTGCGGCTGAGCGACGCGCTCGCCGAGCTGGAGGTCGCGGTCGTCGAGCTCGACCCGGCGCTGCTCGCGAACGTGAACGAGCCGGCCGACCTCGACCGCCTGCGCGCCGGCTAGGAGGGTTTGGCGGAATGGTGCTCGTCGCCGGGGTGCGATGGGCGTCTCGAGGCAAGGACGCAGGGAGCGTCGATAGCCGTCGCTATCGGCGCGACTGAGAACGCCGCATCGGGGCGCTCAGCGCGGCCTGGCGGCACAGCCGCTATTTCGCCAGACCCTCCTACGGGCGGGCCAGCGTCTCGAGGCCGCGCGGCGAGAGGATCTGCTCGCGGTCGGCGCCGGTGCCGATCAGCGTCACCTCGACCTCGAGCTCGCGCTCGACGAACTCGACGTAGCCTCGCGCGGTCTCCGGCAGGTCCTCGACCGACGCGCAGGCGTCGAGCGGCTGCCGCCAGCCGGGCAGGGTCTCGTACACCGGCCGTGCGGCGTGGAAGTCGCTCTGGTGTGCCGGGAAGTCGCGCGTCTCGCTGCCGTCGCGCAGCCGGTAGCGGGTGCAGACCGGCAGCTCGGGGAACTCCGAGAGCACGTCGAGCTTCGTCAGCGCGAGCTGATCGATGCCGTTCACGCGCACCGCGTAGCGCAGCGCGACGAGGTCGAGCCAGCCGCAGCGGCGGCTCCGGCCGGTGACGGTGCCGTACTCGTGCCCGATCTCGCGCACGCGGTCGTGCTCCGGCCCCTCGATCTCGGTCGGGAACGGGCCCTCGCCGACGCGCGTGACGTACGCCTTCGCGACCCCGATCACGCGGTCGATGCGGCCAGGGCCGACGCCGACGCCCGTGGCCGCGTTCGCGGCGACCGGGTTCGACGAGGTGACGAAGGGATACGTGCCGTGGTCGAGGTCGAGCAGCGTCGCCTGCGCACCCTCGAAGAGGACGACCTTGTCCGCCCGGAGCGCGTTGTCGACGAAGAGGGACGTGTCGGCGACGTAGGGGCGGAGCCGCTGCGCGTAGCTCTCGTACTGCGCGGCGACCGTCTCGAGGTCGAACGGCTCGGTCTCGTAGACGCGCTCCAGCCAGAGGTTCTTCTCGGCGAGCGCGACCTCGATCTTCTGGCGCAGGATCTTCGCGTCGAGGATGTCCTGCACGCGGATCCCGAGCCGCATCGCCTTGTCGGCGTAGCAGGGGCCGATGCCCCGGCGGGTCGTCCCGATCGCGAGCCTGCCGAGCCGCCGCTCGCTCGCGCCGTCGATCGCGACGTGCCACGGCATGATCAGGTGCGCGTTCCCCGAGACGTACACGTGCTCGGTCGAGTGGCCGCGCCGCTCGAACTCGTCGAGCTCGGCGATCAGCACCTCGGGGTCGACGACGCAGCCGTTCCCGATCACGCACGGGACGCCGCGGACGATCCCGCTCGGCAGCGCGCGGATCTTGTACGTCTCCTCGCCGACGACGATCGTGTGCCCGGCGTTGGGCCCGCCCTGGTAGCGGCAGACCACGTCCGAGTGCTGGGCGAGCAGGTCGACGATCTTTCCCTTGCCCTCGTCGCCCCACTGCGCGCCGACGATGACGGTCGCGGGCACCGGCGAAGTGTGCCCGATCCGGCGGTCGGCGGGGAGGGGTCCCGGCGGGAGCGATTCCCGCGCCTGCGACCGCCGCGCAACGTACGCTCCGACGGGTGAACGAGCTCGTCCAGTTCGGCGGCTGGGTCACGATCGTCGCGGCCGCGTTTCTCGCCGCCGTCGTCTCCACGCGCCTCGCGGAGCGTTTCCGCATCCCCGCGGGCGCGGTGTTCCTCATCCTCGCGGCCCTCGCCTCGGATCTGTTTCCGAGTCTCGCGCACCTCTCGATCCTCGACGTCGAGCGGATCGCCTCGGTCGCGCTCGCGGTCATCCTCTTCGACGGCGGCCTGCGCGTCGGCTGGCGGCGCTTCCAGGACGCCGCCTTCCCGATCGTCTCGCTCGGCCTGGCCGGCACCTTCATCACGACGGGGCTGCTCGCTCTCGCGGCCCACTACGTGCTCGGATTCGAGTGGGCCACGGCGGGCGTGCTCGGAGCGGCGCTCGCGCCCACGGACCCCGCGATCATGTTCTCCGTCCTCGGTCGCCACGAGATCGCGGGCCGCACCGGCACGATTCTCGAGGGCGAGTCGGGCGCGAACGATCCGGTCGGGATCGCGCTGACGCTCGCGCTCGTCGGGGCCGCGACCGGCGGCGGCTCGCTCGGCGGCGCCGTGACGGAGTTCGTGTCGTCGCTCCTGATCGGGCTCGCGATCGGCGCGGTGGCCGCGCTCGTGGCGCATCCGCTGCTCGTGAAGATCCCCGTCCGGGACTCCTCGCTCGGGCCGCTGCGGACGCTCGCGTTCGTCGGCGTCGTCTTCGGCGTCGCCTCGTACGCGCACGGCTCGGGCTTCCTCGCCGCGTACATCGCGGGCGTGCTCGTCGGCGACGCCTCCTTCCCGGGCAAGCGCGCCGTCGCCCGCTTCCACACCTCGCTCGCGAGCCTGGCCGAGATCGTCGTGTTCATCGGGCTCGGCCTGACGATGCACGTCGGCTCGCTCTTCGACAACGGCGTCTGGAGCGACGGGCTGATCCTCGCCCTGCTCGGCATGTTCGTCATCCGGCCGCTCGCGCTCGCGCCGCTGCTCGCGCCGGTCGACCTGACCAGGGGCGAGCGGGTGTTCGTGCTCTGGGCCGGGCTGAAGGGCGCGGTGCCGATTCTGCTCGCGTCGTTCGCGCTCCTGAACGACGTCCACCACGCGGAGCAGATCTACCTGATCGTCTTCGTCGTCGTCGCCCTCTCGGTCACGCTCCAGGCGGCCACGATCCCGTTCGCGGCCCGCCGCCTCGGCGTGCCGATGCTCGAGCTCCGCGAGCAGGAGTGGGAGTAGCGGTCAGAGCGCGAGCGCGCGGCCGAGCAGCACCGGCTCGCGGGTGACGACGCGGTCGTCCGCGTCGAACCAGGTCGCCTCGCCCACGACGTCGCCGTCCCAGCGCTCGCGTGGATAGCGGGTCACCACGGCACGGCGCAACGTCCGGCCGAGGTCGTCGTAGACGATCTTCTCGGCCTCGCCCGTCTCGTCGTCCCAGGTCGTCACGCAGTACGCGAAGTCGGGAGAGGTCGAGTCGACGCGCTTCGAGCGGACCATCTACGCCTCCCTCGTGATCATGCCGCGGCCGTCGAGGCCGACTCCGCGATCGGCCGGTCGCGCTGTACCTGAACGGTGTGCCCGCGCCGGCACAAAAACAATCCATGGTCGAGGTCGAGGTCGAGCCGCCCCGCGAACGTCGAACCGGCCCAGCCGTCGGCGCCGTCCTCCTCTGCGCAAAGCTCGCACACCACCGTGAAGGCGGTCGCCCGGGGCGCGATCCTGATCATCTGCTCGTCGATCATCGAAGCCTCCTTGTGCCGTCCCTCCTAGGTACGGGTCATGCGGCGGCGAGGTCCGCGAACTTCGCGTACCGCTTCAGGAACGAGAGCTTGAGCGCGTCGGTCGGGCCGTTGCGGTGCTTCGCCACGATCACCTCGGCGAGGCCCTGCTGGTCGGAGTCGTCGTTGTAGTACTCGTCGCGATAGACGAACATCACGACGTCCGCGTCCTGCTCGATCGACCCCGACTCGCGCAGGTCGGAGAGGAGCGGCCGCTTGTCGGTGCGCTGCTCGACGGCGCGCGAGAGCTGCGAGAGCGCGATGATCGGCACCTCGAGGTCGCGCGCGAGCATCTTCAGCGAGCGGGAGATCTGCGAGACCTCCTGCACCCGGTTCTCCGGGCTGCCGCCGGAGGTCATCAGCTGCAGGTAGTCCACGATGATCAGCCCCAGATCCGGATGGCGCGACTTCAGGCGTCGCGACTTCGAGCGGATCTCCATCAGGTTGATCGTGCCGCTGTCGTCGACGTAGATCGGCGCCTTCGAGAGCTTGTCGCAGGCCGCCGTCAGGCGCGGCCAGTCGTCCGGGGCGAGCTTGCCGGTGCGCAGGCGCTGCGACTCGACCTTGCCCTCGCTGCACATCAGTCGCTGCGTGACCTCGGCCTTCGACATCTCGAGCGTGAACAGGCCGACCGGGACGCCCTTGCGGACGCCGAGGTTCGCCGCCATGCAGAGCGCGAGCGCCGACTTCCCCATCGACGGGCGCGCGGCGATGATCACGAGGTTCCCCGGCTGGAAGCCGGAGGTGATCCGGTCGAGCTCCTTGAAGCCGGAGGGCGTGCCCGTCACCTCGACGCCGGACTCGTAGAGCGCGGTGATCCGCTCGAAGCTCTCCTTCAGCAGCGACTCGATGTCGGTGAAGTCGCTCGTGACCCGGCTCTGCGAGAGCTCGAAGATCAGGTGCTCGGCCTGGTCGACGAGGTCGGGCGTCTCGCCTGGGCGCTCCCAGCCGAGGCGAGCGATCTCGCTGCCGGCGCGGACGAGGCCGCGCAGCGTCGCCATCTCGTGGACGATGCGCGCGTAGTGGCCGACGTTCGCGGAGGCGGGAACGAGGGCCGCGAGCTCGTGGAGGCGGACGCGGCCGCCGACGTCCTCGAGCTCGCCGCGCTCGTCGAGCTCGTCGACGAGCGTGATCGCGTCGACCGGCTCGCTGCGCTGCTCGAGCGCGAGCGCGGCGCGGTAGATCTTCGCGTGGCGACTCCCGGTAGAAGTCGGAGGCGTCGAGGATCTCGCTCACGGCGCCGATCGCGCCCGGCGAGAGCATCATCGCGCCGAGGACGGACTCCTCCGCCTCGAGGTTCTGCGGGCGGGACCGGTGCACCGCCGGGGGCGTTCGACGCGACAGGGGCGAGCTGCGCCATCGGCACCCGATTCCAGCAGTCCGCGAGGCGGATTGCCACGTGTCGAAATGTCCCGTCTGACCGTGTCTTTTGCGCCATTTGCAGGAGAATCACCCATCATCGCAGCCGCATCGGACGGCGCATCTGTGGACGGATCGGCCGCTCTAAGCGGGAACTTCCTGCGGAAATCCACAGGCCGTACCGGCCCTGTGGATACGTGGGGGAACCCGTGGTTCCCCCACGGGCCTCATAGCTCGGAAACGCTGCGCGTTTCCTCGCTGGTTGGCGCGCGCGGCCGTGAGTGGTGTGGCTGCGGCGGGAGCGCGGTCCCGCTTCGCCGACGAGCGGCTCTCGCCCAAGGGCGGGTCTGGACGTGGCGCTGTCGTGTCGCGGCCGGTCGTCCCTGTGGCAGGACCGGCCTGCTGGTTCGGCCTGCCCGTAAGCCGGCTGGCGCCTGTCTTACGTGCAGGCTCTTGCGGCGCGTGCATGGTGCGGTTCAGGCGTGGACGTAACGCGGGCGCAGCCGCGTTACGGGAACGCGAGCCAGCGGGCGGACCTGCCCAGTAGGGCACGTCTGCCCGCGCCGGGGCAGGCAGACCTTCCAGAACGCCCTTGGGCGAGCGCGCTTCCGAGCGCGCAGGGGAGACCGCGCTCTCCCCGGAGCGCACACCACCCTCTCGCCACTCCGCGCCGAAGAAGGGGGCCCGTGGGGGAAACATGGTTTCCCCCACGCGTCTACTGGTCGCGCAGCGCCGCCTCGGCGTCGGCGCGCCACTCGGGCTCTTCCTCGGCCGGTTCGGGCTCTTCCTCGGCCGGCGCCGGCGGCGCGGGCGCCTCCTCGGCGACGAGCTCCTCCACGGCGGTCGGCTGCTCCTCCTCGCCCGCGGCGGCGCGCCGCTCGGCGGCCTCGGTCTCCTCCATCGCCGCGAGCTCCTCGTCGGAGGGCAGCTCGCCGCCCTCGGGGACGACGAGCGTCTTCACCTCGACGCGGACGTCCTGGAAGACGTCGACCGGCACGTCGTAGCGGCCGATCCGCTTGATCGTGTCGACGCCGATCTTTCGCCGGTCGACGCGGATCTTGCGTGTGCGCCAGATCTCGTCGGCGATGTCCGTCGGCGTGACCGAGCCGAACAGCGAGCCGGTCGGGCCGGCCTTGACCTCGAAGCGGAGAACGGTCTTCGTCAGCGTGTCGGCGATCGACTGGGCCTGGTCGGCGGTCTTCGCCTCGTGGCGCGCCCGCTGCAGCTCGCGCTTCCGGAGCTCCGCCACGCGGGCCGCGGTCGCCTCCTCGGCGAGCCGGCGCGGCAGCAGGAAGTTGCGAGCGTAGCCGCGGGTCACCGAGACGACGTCGCCCCGGAGGCCGACGTGCTCGACGTCGGCCAGGAGGATGACCTCCATCAGCGGTCCCTGTCCCGCGGTCGCCGCGGTCGCCGCGGTCGCGCCGGCCGCCGCCCAGGCCGCCGCCGCCCTCGACGTCCGCGACGTACGGCAGGAGCGCCATCTCGCGGGCGCGCTTCACGGCCTGCGCGACCTGAACCTGGTGCCGCCGGCAGGCGCCGGTGATGCGCCGGCTGCGGATCTTCCCCTTCTCGGAGATGTAGCGGCGCAGCTGCGTGACGTTCTTGTAGTCGATCTCGACGACCTTGTCCTTGCAGAAGTAGCAGTTGCGGCGCTTGATCTGGCCCGCGGGCCCGCCGGTTCGCTTTCGCTGCTGCTGGGGCTTCTCTCGTGCCATGGCTCTCCTAGAAGGGGATGTCGTCGTCGGCTGCGGCCGGGAAGTCGGCGCTCTCCTGCGCCGCGCCGCTCGGCACGAACTGGTTTCCGGCGCCGGGCTCGCCGCCGCCCTCGCCGCGGCTGCCCAGGAACTGGACGCTCTCGGCGACGATCTCGACGGCCTCGCGCTTCGGCGCCGTCCTGGGCCTGCCACTCGCGCCAGTCGAGGCGTCCGTCGATCGCGACCGGGCGGCCCTTCGTCAGGTACTGGGCGCAGCTCTCGGCCTGGTTGCCGAAGACCGAGACGCTGAAGTAGTTCGGCTTGTCGGTCCACTGGCCCGACTCGTCGCGCCGGCGGCTGTTGACGGCGATCCGGAGGCTGCACACGGGCGTGCCGCCCGGGGTGTGCCGAAGCTCGGGGTCGCGCGTGAGGTTGCCCACCAGCACGACGCGGTTGATGTTCGCTGCCATCTGCTCCTCCTAGTCCTCGTCGGCCTCGTCCGAACCCGCGTTCGCGTCAGCGTACTCCGGCTCTTCGGCGTCCGGAGCAGGAGCCGGAGCCTCGTCTTGCGGTGCAGCGGGGGCGGGGGCGGGGGCTGGCGCGGGGGTGTCGTCGCGCGGAGCGGGAGCCGGGGCGGGGAAGGCGTCGTCGCGCGGAGCGGTCGTGCGCGAGCCCTCGATGTGGCGGACCGCCATGTGGCGGATCACGCCGTCGTCGATCTTGAGCACGCGGGTGATCTCGTTCAGCGTCGGCCCGTCGGAGTCGAACACGACGAGGTGGTAGACGGCGTCGGTCTTGTGCTGGATCTCGTAGGCGAGGCGCCGTCGGCCCCACGGATCGTGGCTGCGCCAGGTTCCGCCGTCCTTCTCGGCCAGCTCGCGCACGCGGGTCACGATCTCGGACTGGCGCTCCTCGGCGAGCTCCGGGTCCAGCATCAGCAAGATCTCGTAGGTCGTCACGGTCCCGATCGTCTCCTTCCCATGGACTGAGCATCGGCCCCGACTGCCTGTGCCGCTCGGGACGGAACGGCACGTTGACGGGGCAGGAAGCGGCGGCCAGTGTAGCATCGCGCCCATGCGCCGCCTGTTCGCCTGGCTTGCGGGCGCGGCCGGAGGGGTCGCCGCCTACCGGGTGCTGACGCGCCGCCGCGAGCTGCCCCCGGCGCCCGTGCTCGATGCGGACGCGCGCGCGGAGGAGCTGCGGGCGAGGCTCGCCGAGTCGAAGGCGGCGGCCGAGCCGGAGCCGGAGCCGGCGCCCGCCGGCGAACCAGACCCGGAGGAGCGCCGCCGCCGCGTGCACGAGCGCGGCCGCTCCGCGCTCGACGACATGCACCGCGGCGAGTAGCCCGCCGGATCCGCGTCGTCCCGGATTGCCGGGCCCCGGCCGAGGCGGAGAATCGCCGCAAGACCGAAGGGAGGAGTCCGATGCAGGCGACCATCCGCGAGGGGCAGGCGCCGGCCGTCGTCGTCTCGCTCGCCCCGGGCGAGAAGCTCGTCAGCGAGGCGGGGGCGATGATGTTCGTCTCCGGGGACATCGCGACGGACGTGGAGATGCCGGGCGGGGTCGGCGGCGCGCTGAAGCGCAAGCTGCTCGCGGGGGAGAGCATCTTCCTCGCCACCTACACCGCGCGCGGCGAGGGCGCCGTCGGCATCTGCGGGCCCTTCCCCGGCTCGATCCGCCAGGTCGAGCTCGACGGCGAGCTGATCTGCGAGAAGCACGCGTACCTCGGCCACGTCGGCGAGGTCGAGATCGAGCCGGTGGCGGCGCGGTCGCTCGGCGCGGGCTTCACCGGCGGCGGCGAGGGGTTCTTCCTCCAGCGCCTGCGGGGCACCGGCACCGTCTGGATCCACGGCGGCGGCGACTTCCTCGACTTCGAGCTGGCGGAGGGGCAGACGATCCAGGTGGACAGCGGGTGCATGGTCGCCGTCGAGCCGAGCGTCCGCTACGAGGTGAAGCTGCAGGGCGGCGTCGCGAAGAGCCTGTTCGGTGGCGAGGGGCTGTTCCTCGTCCATTTCACCGGCCCCGGGACGGTGACGCTCCAGACACTGCCGTTCACGCGCACGGCGCGGCGCGTGCTGGCCGCGGCGGGCGGGTCGCGCGACGAGAAGGGCGGGCTGCTGAGCACGCTCATGAGCTAGAGGGAGGTACGAGATGAAGTTCCTGGACAAGGCGAAGCTCGCGGCCGAGCAGGCCGCGACGAAGGCGAAGGAGGGCGTCGAGGACGTGCAGGCGAAGAAGGACCTGCACCTCGCCTACGTCGAGCTCGGCAAGAAGACGTTCGAGCTGCTCGAGCAGGACGCGTTCGAGCACGCCGAGCTCGCGCCGCTCGCGGAGCGCGTGCGCGCCGTGAAGGCGAAGCTCGCCGACGAGCCGGAGGAGACACCGGAGGCGGCCCCCCCGTCCGGGCCGCCGGCGATGCCCGTCTGAGCCGAGCCGCGGTTTCGGGAAATCCGTAGGCGTCATCGGCCGCGCTCCCGATGCGGGCGGCGTGCCGGCGTCGCCATGGTGCGGGTGAAAGGAGGCCGGAATGGCACGGATCCTGCTCGCCACCGACGGGTCGCCCTCGGCGTCGAAGGCGACCGACGAGGCGGTCACGCTCTGCCGCGCGACGGGCTGGCCGCTGACGATCGTGACGGCCTGGCACATCCCCGTCACGAGCTTCGCCTACGAGCCGCTGATCGTGGTGCCGGAGATCGAGGAGGTCGTGAAGGCGCGCGCGCAGCAGGCGCTCGCCGCGGCGGCGGAGGCGGCGCGCAGGGCCGGGATCGAGCCCGAGGAGCTCCTCGTCGAGGGGCTGCCCTCGGACGAGATCTGCGCGCTCGCCGAGGAGCGGGAGGCGACGCTCGTCGTCGTCGGCTCGCACGGCTGGGGCCGGGTGCAGCGGCTCCTCTTCGGCAGCGTCTCGGCGGCGGTGCTCCAGCATGCGCCCTGCCCGGTGCTCGTCGTCCGGGACGGCGCGCGCGACAAGGCGCCCGGCGCGGCGGGAACGGCCGCCTCGGCCGGAGCTCCGTAGGCCTTCGCGGCGTCGGCAGGGGTGCGTAGTTCCCCGAAGCGCGCGCCGGGACGCGACGGATGCGGCGGGCCCGGGCGGCCGCGAGGATCCGAGCATGGCAAAGGAATTCCGTTTCCCCGTCGAGGTTGCCTGGACGGGCGGCCGGCGCACCCTGGTGCGCGTGGGGGACAAGGAGCCGCTGCGGATCGCGACCCCGCCCGAGTTCCACGGCACCGACCCGCACCTGTGGAGCCCGGAGGACGCATTCGTCGCCGCCGCGGCCTCCTGCCTCGCGGTGACGATCGCCGCGCTCGCGGAGCGCAAGGGCCTGCCGCTGCGCGACCTCTCCGTCCGCGCGGAGGGCGTCGTCGGGCGTCGCGACGACGGCCGCTTCGGCTTCCTGCGGATCGAGCAGGCGGTCGCGCTCGAGACCGACGCGGGCCGCGAGGCGGACGCGCGGCTCCTCGTCGAGGAGGCGGAGGCCGGCTGTCTCGTCTCGGTCTCGCTCGACCTGCCGGTCGAGACGACGCTCGACGTGCGCGCCGGCGCCCACGCGGCGTAGGCTCGCCGCGGATGGACCGGCAGGACTGGAACCGCCGCTACGCGGGCCGTGAGCTGCTCTGGACGGGCGAGCCGAACCGCTTCCTCGTCGCCGAGGCGGCCGACCTGCCGCCGGGGCGCGCGCTCGATCTCGCCTGCGGCGAGGGCCGGAACGCCGTCTGGCTCGCCGAGCGCGGCTGGCGGGTGACCGGCATGGACTTCTCCGAGGTCGCGCTCACGAAGGCGCAGCGCCTCGCGGCGGCGCGGGGGGTCGAGGCGGAGTGGGTCGCCGCCGACCTGCTCGAGCACCGGCCGGAGCCGGGCGCGTTCGACCTCGTGCTCCTCTTCTACCTCCAGGTTCCGGCGGAGCAGCGGCGCCCCGTGGTGCGCGCCGCCGCGGCCGCGGTCGCCCCGGGCGGCGTGCTCCTGGTGGTCGCTCACGACCGCAGCAACCTTGAGCAGGGGCACGGCGGGCCGCAGGAGCCGGCGGTGCTCTACGACGCCGAGGACGTCGCCGCCGACCTGGACGGCACCGGCCTGGCCGTCGAGCGTGCGGAGCGGGTCGAGCGGCCGGTGCAGACGCCCGAGGGCGAGCGCGTCGCCCTCGACGCGCTCGTGCGCGCCGTGCGGCCGGCCTGACGGAGCGGCGCAGGAGTCGAACCTACCCAGCGACGGGTTGCGCCGCCTCACCGGTTTTGAAGACCGGCTGGGCCACCGGGCCCTGCCGCTCCGCGGCTGAGCCTAGCCGGTGCGGACGAGCGGCCCGAGCGACGCGCTCGTGTTCGGCGGGATCGGGGCGCCGACGGGCATGTTCACGATCGTCGGCAGCGCCTTGATCTGGGCGTTGTTGAAGGACGAGTCGAACCTGCCGACGCTGACGGGCCCCTCGATCGCGACGCCGTTCTTCTGGAACGTCATCGCCGAGGAGGGCTGCGTCCAGAGCGAGCCCTGGAATGTCTGGTTGTTGTTCGTGAAGGTGATCGCGTTCGTGTTCTGGGCCAGCGGAGCGAGCGTGAGCATGGACCGGTTGGCGCTTCCGCCCTGCCAGCTCGTGAAGTCGCAGGGCGGGCCGGTGGCGCAGATCGACGTCGCGTTGCCGTTGACGGTGACGATGCCGGCGACCTCGATCACTGCCGCGCCGGTGTAGGTCAGCGACTGCGAGATCGTCATGTTCCCGTCGACGAAGATCGAGCCGTTCACGGTCAGTTGCCGCGTCGAGGCATTCCAGGTGAGCTGGCCGACGGCGGCGCCGTTCTTCGAGATGCACGAGTAGCTCGTGGCGGGCGCGAGCTCGAAGGCGCCGCCCGCGACCACGCTGCCCGACGTGTCCGGCTCGCCGCTCACGAGCGAGAGGTTGTCGAAGACGCTGTCCGCGAGCGGCGGGCCGGGGCTGATGACGCCGGCCAGGCACGTGTGCCGGGGCCCCGGGTCGAAGGAGGCGTAGTTCGTGGCCATCTGCGCCGCATTGAGGGAGGGGGCGTCGTTCGGGACGAACTGGTCGGGCGTCTTGACCCAGTAGTTGAAGCCGGACGAGCACGGGATGCCGCCGGCGGTGACGCCGACGACGGTGCAGCCGCCGACGACGACCCCGCTGGTGATCGGGTGGAGCAGGTCGGTGCCGACCTTCGACCCCGAGCCGCTGAGGACGAGCTTGCCGCCGACCTGGAGGTCGATCGGCTGCCCGGCCGTGTTCTCCTGAACCGACACGTTCTGGCCGCTGAGGCAGAGGTTCCCGATCACGTAGATCGGCACGTTGACCGTGATCCCGTTGCCGCCGAAGTCGATCTGGCACTGATTGGGGACGAGCGGAGCCGTGATGAAGATGTGGTTCCAGACGGACGCGACGGCGCCGGCGTCCAGGGGGCTGATCTTCACCGTCGCCCGCGCCGACTTCGTCACCCCGGCGGCGCGGGTCTCGTTCCGCGCGTACCCGACCGCGGCGATCAGCCACGTCGACGAGGGGACGGCGACCCCGGCGTACGAGGAGGGGTTCGTGCCGCTGAAGAAGCCGACGATCGTGGCCGTGCCGGGCGTTCCTGCGGCGCAGGGCGCCGGGACCGCGACGCATACGACCAGCGGCGCGGGGGTCGTGCAGTTCGACGGGCCGCTGGTGTCCGTGGGGCCCGCGGCGCCGGAGCACCCGAGCAGGTTCGCCGCCGCCGGATTCCCGCCCGTCGTGTTCTGGCGGCTGAGCAGCGAGTAGGTCGCCTGAAGAGCGGACTCGGCGTAGGCCGAGGCCTGCAATCCGCTCTGGTCGAGCCGGCTCGCGTGGAGGCCCGAGGTCGCATACGAGATGACGGACACGGTCGCGATCGCGAGCACGACGACGATGCCGAGCGCCATGACGAGGGCGATGCCGCTCTCGTCGGCGGTGCGTCTGCGCAGGTTCACGGACGGGAAGAGGCCGGACCCGCGCCTTTCTTACGGTGGCTGTTTCGGACGGTCTCCGATGTGAGCTAACGGGCGCTCCTCGCGATGCCGAAAAGGGAGTGGCAAATGGCGGCAAACCTCCTGATCGGGCGCGCGGAAACCCCCACTCGCGCGGGAAGCGATCTCACGACCGCGCTCTTCGAGCGGCATGCAGCGACGATCTTCGCGCACTGCCTCGCGCGGCTCGGCAGCCGCGTGGACGCCGAGGACGCGGTGCAGGCGACGTTCCTCAACGCGTTCCGCAGCGTCGAGCGCGGCGTGCGGCCGGAGCTCGAGCTCGCGTGGCTCTTCGCGATCGCGAATCGCGTGATCTCGAACCGGAGACGCGGCGCGGGACGGCGCCGGCGGGTGGAGTCGCCGCGGGACATCGCGGAGGTCATGGAGACGCCCGCTGCGCCCGGGGCCGAGCCCGAGGAGCTGATGGGTCTTTCCGGCGCGCTCGCGCGGCTCCCGGAGTCGCAGCGACGCGCGCTTCTGTTGCGAGAGTGGCGGGGGCTGAAGTACCGCGAGATCTGCGAGGAGCTCGGGCTCTCGCAGGGCGCCGTCGAGCAGCTGATCTTCCGCGCGCGTCGCTCGCTCGCGGAGCAGCTCTCGGGCTCGCGAGGCATCCAGCTCGCGGGCCTGCTCTCGTGGCTCAGGAACGGGTTGTCCTGGGCTTCGCCGGCGAAGCTCGTGGTCGCCGCGGTCGCGGTCGCCGGTGTCGTCTCGGGCGGGGGCCCGCACCCGCCCGCCGCGGCACCAGGCTCGGGACTCGTGGAGAGCGCCGGCCGCAAGGCTGTTTCGGCGGGCCTCGTGCGTGCGGCGCCGGTGAGGATCGTACGCGCCGGAGCGGGCGCGCCGCGGTTCGTCCCCGAATCGCCGCTCGGCGTCGCGGCGGCCGCGAAGCGCGCGGCGCTCGGGCCCGGCGCCCCAGTCGAGCCCGAGGAGCCGGCACCCGCCGGGCCGACATCCTCCCCTGAGCCGCTGGTGCCGCCCGGGCCGACGTCCCCTGAGCCGCCGGTGCCGTCCGGGCCGGCTGCCGAGCTTCCCGCTGCGACCCTTCCCGACGAGCCCGCGACCGTCGATACTGCCGCGGCGGTCGACGGCGGCGATCCGGCTCCGGCCGTGCCCGTGCTCCGTGGCGGGCAGGGCGGTCCCCCCGCGGCGCCTCCGGGGCTTGCCGCGTCCCAGCCTCTCGCCCGGGTCACGGCCGCCGCCGACTCGCACGTGCCCGCCGTCCTTCCGCCGCTGAGCGGGGACTCGGAGGCCGCGGCGCGGGCGCCCGATCTCGCGCGCGCTCTCGCCGGCTTCGGCCCGCCGGACTTCGCGGGCGCGCCGGTGGTCGCCGGTCCTCCGCCGCTGCCCGCCGCCGCCGTCAGCGCGACGGACGCTTCGCCCGGCAGGCCCTCGGATGCGGGCCCTCCCGACGGTCTCGGCCCCGGCTCTGCGCTCGCCGAGACGGGCCTGGCGCCGGCCGATCCCGTCGACGCCTCCGACGACACGCTTCCCGCCGAGGTGACGCCCGACCCCGATCCGGCGGTCGTCGCCGACGAGCCTCCGGCGGAGACGACGCCCGTAGACGCCCCGCAGCCGGAGCCCGCCTCAGGGCACGCCGCCGCGGCCGCCTCCGGTCACGCTCCCGCCGACACGCCCGCAGCCGCGGCGGATCCCGCGGCCGCCGCGACGGGCTCGGGCAAGGGCAAGACGCACTGAGCCCAGAGCGGGCGTGCACGTGCCCGTGGGTCAGGAAAGGCGCGTGTCCACTTCGTAGTGGCGCACGTCGAGGTCGCGCTCGACGAGGTAGCGGTCGTCCTCGGGGAAGAAGACCGCCCGCTCCGGCTCGTCCCCGGCGAAGGCGCGCACGTCCTCGAGCGAGTCGAACAGGATCACGCTCACGATCTCGGCCCGCGCTCCGTCCACCCGCCGGAGGACGAGGCTGCCGCGACAGCCCGGGAGCGCGCGCGCCGGTCCCGTCCCGCTCGTCTCGACGTAGCGCGCGTACTCGTCGGCGTCCGCCGCTCGGACGGCGCCGCGCCAGACGCGCGCGATCACGCGCCCTCCAGGTAGCCGGTGTCCCAGCCGGCCGGCACGAACGCCCGGCCGGGCGCGCCGGCGCCGACCGAGAGGACGACGGTGCCGTCCGCCTTCGCGAACGCGACCCGCTCGGCGGCGGCGTCGGAGACGTAGACGAACGTCCCCGCCGGCGCGGCCACCTCCTCGCCGGCGACCTCGAACGCCGCCTCGCCGCTGAGGACGAGGTACAGCTCGGGTGCGCCCGCCTCCTCCTCGGAGTGCCGCTTGATCACCTCGTCGCCGTCGGAGCCGCGCCAGGCGTTGACCCCGAACGACTCGATGCCGAAGTGGTGGCGGATCGGCGCCCAGTACGGCCACTGCTCGGCGGCGATCTCGTCCAGGTGCGCTGCGCTGTAGGCGCTCATGTGCCCTCCTCGGTCAGGTAACTGGTGATAAGCTATTCACTGGTTATGGAGCTCGTCAAGCCAGAGCTGCAGCTCGTCTGCGACTTCGTCAACACGCTCGACCGCGAGGACGGTGCGGATGCGCTCGCGGACGCGCGCGGCCTCGGCACGTGGCTGCGGACGCGCGGGCTCTGGGGCGGCCGCCCGACCGAGGCCGACGCGGCGCGAGGCACGGGAGCTGCGCGAAGCGCTGCGCGACCTGATGTTCGCGAACAACGGGGGCGACGCGGACGTGGAGACTGCCGCCGCTGCGCTCGACGGCGCGTCGCGGGCGCTCGGGCTCGGCGTCGGCTTCGAGACCGGCGCGATCCGGCTCGTGGCTCCGGCCGCCGGGATCGGCACGGTGCTCGCCGCCGCGGGAGAGGCGATGGCGGACGGCTCCTGGCAGCGTCTGAAGGCCTGCCGTTCCGACAGCTGCCGCTGGGCCTTCGTCGACCACGCGCGCAACCGCTCGCGGCAGTGGTGCTCGATGAGCGTCTGCGGGAACCGGGCGAAGGCGCGCCGCTTCCGAAGCCGGCGCGGAGCGGCGAGTGCGTAGAGGCGTCCGCGCGGCGGCGGCGTTGCTTCCGGCGGCGGCCGCGCTCGGAGCCTCGTTCGGCGTTCTCGCCCGCACCGCCCACGTCGGCCCGTTTCCGGCCGTCGTGATGTCGGCGACGACGTTCGCGGGATCGGCGCAGGTCGCGGCGGTGTCCGTGCTCGGCGCGGGCGGCGGCGTCGCCGCGGCGATCGTCGCCGCGCTGCTGCTCAACGCGCGCTACGTGCCGATCGGGATCAGCGTCGCCCAGTCGTTCCGCGGCCACGTCGTGCGGCGGCTCGCCGAGGCCCAGCTCGTCGTGGACGAGTCGTGGGCGCTCGCCGGGGGCGGGACGGCGTCGTTCGAGCGGCTCGTCCTGCTCGGGGCCGGCGCGACGCTCTGGGTCGGCTGGGTGGCCGGCACCGCGGCCGGCGCCTTCCTCGGGCAGGCGATCGGCGACCCGGCTGCCTTCGGCCTCGACGGCGCGTTCGCGGCGCTGTTCGTCGCGCTGCTCGGCTCGCAGCTCCGCGGGCGGCGGCGGGTGGCCGCGGCCGTGTGCGGCGCGGGGATCGCCGCGCTGCTGACCCCGTTCGTGCCGCCGGGGATCCCGATCCTCGCGGCGACCGCGGCCGTGTTCGCCGGCTGGAGGCGCGGGTGAGCACCGCGTGGGTCTCGGTGCTCGCCGTCGGCGCGGGAACGGTGGCGCTCAAGGCCGTCGGCCCGGTCGGGCTCGCGCACAGGCGGCTGTCCGCCCGGCTCACGAGCCTGCTCGCGATGGTCGCGCCCGCGCTTCTCGCCGCGCTCGTCGTCGCCGAGGGCTTCGCCAGCGGACGCTCGCTCGTCGTCGACGCACGGGTCGCCGGCGTCGCCGCCGGGGCCGTCTGCGTGCTGCTCCGGGCGCCGATCTGGGTCGTCGTCGTCGCGGGCGCCGCCGCGACCGCCGCCGTCCGGCTCGTCTCCTAGCCGAGCCGCGCGAGCAGCTCGTCCGGCGGCAGCTCGGCGAGCGACTCGACGACGAGGTCGGCCTCGTCCAGGCCGTAGTCGCGCGTCACCTCGTTCGGCACGGCGACGACGAAGATCCCGGCGGCCCGCGCCGCCCGCACGCCGTGCAGCGAGTCCTCGAAGGCGACCGCCTCGTCCGCGGCGACGCCGAGCCGCTCGAGCGCCTCGAGGTAGAGCGTCGGCGCCGGCTTCGCCCGCTCCGCGTCCCGGTCGGCGGTCAGGATCGCGTCCCAGCCCACCGCTTCTTCGAGCCGGCGCAGGTGCATGTCCACCCAGCGCCGCGACGCGCTGGAGACGATCGCGCGCTTCAGCCCGTGCCTGCGCGCGGCGGCGAGGTAGTCGGCGATGCCGGGGCGCAGCTCCTCCGCCTCGATCAGCGAGAGCTCGTGCGCGTAGCGGCGCTCGTTCAGCGCCTCCTTTTCGAGCGGCTCGCCGACGAGCTCCTCGAGGTGCGCCATCGGGTCCCACGCGCCGTGGGTGCCGACGACCTGCGCCCAGCGCTCCGGCGGCAGCTCGTGGCCGTGCTCGCCGTAGAGCCATGCCCAGCCCGCGCGGGCGGGCACCTCCGTGTCGAGGATCAGGCCGTCGAAGTCGAAGAGGAAGGCGCGGATCGGCACGGCGATGCAGAGTACGCACGTGGCGATCCTCGGCGTCGACGTTGGCGGGACGTTCACCGACGCCGTGCTGCTCGACGGCGGGCAGGTGCGCACCGCGAAGGTGCCGACCGCGCTGCGCCAGGAGGAGTCCGTGCTGGCAGCAGCGCGCGCGGTCGGGGCGGAGGGCGTCACGCGCTTCGCGCACGGGACGACCGTGGCGACGAACGCGCTGCTCGAGCGGCGCGGCGCGCGCACGGCGTTCGTCGGCAACGAGGGCTTCGAGCACCTGCTGCACCTGCGCCGGCAGACGCGGGCGCACCTCTACCGGCTCTGCGAGCCGCACCCGGAGCCACTCGTCCCGCTCGAGCGCTGCCTCGGGGTGCGGGGACGGCTCGGCCCCGACGGCGAGCTGGAGCCGCTCGACCTCGCGACGCTGCCCGACCTCGGGGACGCCGAGGCGGTCGCGGTCTGCCTGCTGTTCGCGTTCCGCGACGGGGGGCACGAGCGGGCGGTGGCGGAGGAGCTGCGGCGGCGGCACCCGGGCGTCCACGTCGTCGCCTCGCACGAGATCGCCCCCGAGTTCAGGGAGTACGAGCGCGCCTCGACGACGGCGGCGGACGCGTATCTCGCGCCGGTCGCCGCCGGCTACCTGCGGGCGCTCGCGGAGGCGTCGGGCGAGGCCGGCCTGCCCGAGCCGCTCGTGATGCTCTCCTCCGGAGGCGTGGCCACCGTGGACGAGGCGGCCGCGCATCCGGCACGGATCCTCGTCTCCGGGCCTGCGGGCGGTGTCGTCGGCGCCGGGCTCGTCGCCCGGCGCGCCGGCTTCGAGCACGCGATCGCCTTCGACATGGGAGGCACCTCGACCGACGTCTGCCTCCTGCCGGGCGGCCGCGCCGAGCGCGTGGCGGAACGGGAGGTCGGCGGCTTCCCGATCCGGCTGCCGACGGTGGACATCCACACCGTCGGCGCGGGCGGAGGCTCGCTCGTACGGCTCGACGCGGGCGGCGCGATCCGCGTCGGGCCCGAGTCCGCGGGCGCGCACCCCGGGCCCGCCTGCTACGGCGCCGGCGGAGGCGCCACCGTCACCGACGCGAACCTCCTGCTCGGGCGGCTGCCGGACGAGCTTCCCGGCGGGCTGGTGCTCGACCGCGGCGCGGCCGCCGCGGCGCTCGGCGAGCTCGACCCGGCCGCGGTGGTCGAGGTCGTGAACGCGGAGATGCTGCGGGCGCTCCGGGTCGTCTCGGTCGAGCGCGGCCACGATCCGCGCGACTTCGCCCTCGTCGCCTTCGGCGGCGCCGGGCCGCTGCACGCCTGCGCGCTCGCCGAGGCCCTCGAGATCGAGGCGGTGCTCGTGCCGCAGGCCGCGGGTGTCCTCTCGGCGCTCGGGCTCGTGGCGAGCGACGAGCGGCGCGACCGCGTCGTCTCGCATGTGCGTCCGCTCGCGGAGGCCGGCGAGCTACCGGCGGAGGGCGAGGCCGACCTGCGCTACCGCGGCCAGTCCTTCGAGCTCACGGTGCCGCTTCAGCCGTGTCTCGCCGCCGCGTTCCACCGGGCGCACGAGGAGCGGTACGGCTACGCCGATCCGTCCCGTGAGATCGAGCTCGTCGCGGTGCGCACGGCCGAGGTCGTCCCGGGTCCCGACATCTCCCTCCAAGCTGCAAATGGCAGCAAGGTCGTCGGGCCGCGGCTCGTCGAGCTGCCGGGCGCGACCTGCTGGGTGCCGGAAGGCTGGCGCGGCGAGACATCGGACGACGGGACGCTGGTGCTCCGGCGATGAACGTCGAGCTGCAGGTGATCGGCAGCGCGCTGCGCGCGGTCGCCGAGGAGATGGGCGCCGTGCTGATCCGCTCGGCCTTCTCGGCCAACATCAAGGAGCGGCGCGATTGCTCGACCGCGGTCTTCGACGAGTCCGGCCGGATGATCGCGCAGGCGGAGCACATCCCGGTCCACCTGGGGGCGATGCCGGACGCGGTCGCCGCGGCCATGTCCCTGGGTCTGACCCCGGGACAGGTCTGCGTGCTGAACGACCCGTACACCGGGGGCACGCACCTGCCGGACGTGACCCTCGTCTCGCGAACGGCGCTCGGCTATGCGGTCTCGCGCGCGCACCACGCGGACGTCGGCGGGATGGAGCCGGCGAGCCTGCCTGCGTTCTCGCGCGAGCTGTACCAGGAGGGACTGATCCTGCCGCCGGTGCTCCTGACCGCGGAGGTCGAGCGGCTCTTCCTCGCCAACGCCCGCAACCCGGACGAGCGGCGCGGCGACCTTCGCGCGCAGGTCGCGGCGCACCGCCTCGCCGAGCGGCGGATCGAGGAGCTGTGCGCCCGTCGCGGCCGCGCCCGTGTCTCGGCCGCGATGGACGAGCTGTACGCGTACTCGGAGCGGATGGTGCGCGCGGCGGTCGCGGCGCTCCCGGACGGGCGCTGGGAGGCCGAGGACGTCGTCGAGGCGGTCGCGGGAGAGCTCCCGATTCGCGCCGCCGTCGAGGTCGCCGGGGACGAGGTCAGGATCGACTTCGCCGGCACCGCACCGCAGGACTCGGGGAACCTGAACTGCCCGCTCTCGGTGACGCGCTCGGCCTGCTACTTCGTCGTCCGCTGTCTCACCGAGCCGGACCTGCCCGCGTCCGGCGGCGCCTTCGCGCCGGTGACCGTGACCGCGCCGGAGGGCTGCCTCGTCAACGCGCGGTCGCCCGCGGCGGTCGTCGCGGGCAACACCGAGACGTCGTCGCGGATCGTGGACGTCGTCTTCCGCGCCTTCGGCGAGGCGCTGCCGGTGCCTGCGATGGGGCAGGGGACGATGAACAACGTCGCGCTCGGCAACGAGCGCTTCACCTACTACGAGACGATCGGCGGCGGCCAGGGCGCCTGCCCCGACGCGGACGGGCCGAGCGGCGTCCACGTGGCGATGTCGAACACGCTGATCACGCCGGTCGAGGCGCTCGAGCTGTCGTATCCGTTGCGGGTCGAGCGTTGGGGCCTGCGCGTCGGCTCGGGTGGAGCCGGCGCGCATCGCGGCGGCGACGGTGTCGTGCGCGAGCTGCGCGTGCTCGAGGACTGTCGGCTCTCGGTGCTCGCCGAGCGGCGCGGCCGCGCGCCCCGGGGCGTGCGCGGCGGCGGGGACGGCACGCCGGGGCGGACGCTCGTGAACGGCGAGGAGCAGCCGGCGAAGGTGACGCGGCAGCTCCGCGCGGGCGACGTCGTCCGGATCGAGACGCCCGGCGGCGGCGGCTTCGGCCGTCCCGAGTAGCCCTGTCCCGGCGATACACGTCCCGGTGCCTGGCACCGGGACGTGGCGGTTCGGGACCTGTCTGGCGGCGGGCCTTCGCTGCCGGCCGGCGACGCTAGGCTTTGCCGATGGAGCGTGCCGTCAAGGTCGCCTGCGTCCAGGCCGAGCCGGTGATCCTCGACCGCGAGGCGACGATCGACAAGCTGGAGCGCCTCGCCGCCGAGGCGGCGGGGAACGGCGCCGGGCTCGTCGTCTTCCCGGAGACGTTCGTCCCGGCTACCCGTCCTCGCGCTGGGCGAAGGCGTTCGCCGGCTGGGAGACCGCGCGCGCGAAGGAGGCGTTCGCGCGGATCGCGCAGCAGTCGGTCGCGGTCGGCTCGCCCGCCGAGCGCCGGCTCGGCGCCGACCGCGAAGGAGCTCGGGATCTGGCTCGTCACCGGCGTCAACGAGGTCGAGCCGGAGCGCCCGGGAACGATCTACAACACGCTGCTCTACCACGCGCCCGACGGCTCGCTGGCGCTCCACCACCGCAAGCTCGTCCCCACGAACCACGAGCGCCTCGTCTGGGGACAGGGCGACGGCCGCGGGCTGCGCGCGGTCGAGACCGGCTTCGGCCGGCTCGGCGGGCTGATCTGCTGGGAGAACTACATGCCGCTCGCCCGCTTCGCGCTCTACGAGTCCGGGATCGAGATCTACGTCGCCTCGACCGCCGACGACGGCGACGCGTGGCAGGCGACGCTCGTCCACATCGCCCGCGAGAGCCGCGCCTACGTCGTCGCCCCGTGCCACTTCCAGCGCGCCGAGTCGTACCCCGACGACTTCCCGCTGCGCGCCGAGATCGAGGGCGCGGGGATGCTCGGCCGCGGCGGCAGCGCGGTTCTCGCCCCGGACGGCTCCTACCTCGCCGGGCCGCTCTACGGCGAGGAGGGGATCCTCTACGCGGAGCTCGACCCGTCGCGGCTGCTCGCCGAGCGGCAGCGCTTCGACCCGGCCGGCCACTACCACCGGCCCGACGTGCTGCGGCTCGGGATCAACCCCGCGCTGCGCGAGGCCGGTGGGATGCCGGGCGCCCCACCGCCCGCGCCGCCGGACCGTCCCTGACTCCGGCGCGGCCTCCGGGGCCTTGTGCTCGTGTGCGCAAGCTCGTACCCTCGGAGCCGAAACCGGCTCTGCGGCAGGAGGATTCGTGATGGCGGATTCGGTCGCACGGCCGTGGTTGCCCTTCGAGGAGCTCGTCGACGCGCACTCGCGCTGGCGCCACGATCCGGCCGTCGAGCCGGCCTACCGCGAGGCGCTCGCCGCGTTCGAGGACGAGTGCGGGCGGATCGTCGACTCCTACTGGTGCGAGAGCGTGCCCTCCGCGGTCGCGCTGACCGAGCGGCCGCGCGGCCCGCTCGCCTCCGAGCTGCGCTTCCACCGGGTGACCGACTGGGCGACGAAGAACGAGCCGGAGGTCTCGGCGCTCCTGCATGCGTGCGACCAGCTGACGATCAAGATCGCCCGCGTCCTGCGCGGCCCCGGGCGCGCGATCGCGATGCGGCTCGTCGTCTCCTCGGCGACGCACCTGCTCTCGCTCGTCGACCGCCCCGCCGAGCACCGGCGCGGCGACGACAAGGTGAAGGCGCTCCGGTTCGAGCGTGGGCAGCTCGAGGACGCACAGCGCTACTACGAGGAGGTCGGGCTGCGGCAGGCCCAGCTCGTCTACCTGTGCGGGATGATCGTCGGCGCGGCGCTGATCGCCGCGCTCGCGGGCGCGGTGTGGGCGCTCAGCGGGCGCGACTTCAGCAACCGGATCGTGCTCGCGATCGCGCTCGGCGCCGCCGGCGCGCTGCTCAGCGTGATGGCCCGGATGAGCAGCCGCAAGGAGAAGTTCGAGCTCGACTACGAGCTGGGACGGTCGCCGCTGGTGGTCTTCGGGCTCTTCCGGCCGCTGCTCGGCGCCTGCTTCGGTCTCGTCCTCTACGCGGCCCTGGCGAGCAAGCTGGTGAACGTCGACCTGGCCGGCGACCCGGGCACGAAGACGTCCTTCTACGCCCTGGTCTCGTTCGCGGCGGGCTGGAGCGAGCGGCTCGCGAAGGACGTGCTCGACGCGGCCGAGCGGACGGTCGGCGCCTCGGTGAAGGCTCGACGCGAGGCCGACGCCGAGCCGGCCGCCCCGGCCGCGGCGGCCCTAGGCGCGGGCGGAGCGCCGTAGCACCCGCTCGTCGCCGACGCGGCGCGTCAGCCCGTCCGCGTCGAAGCGCTCGAGCAGGAGCTGGGCGGTCTTGCGGCCGACGCCGAGCAGGTCGCGGAAGCGCGCGAGCGTGATCCGGCCGGCCGCCTCGCACTCGCCGACGAGGGCGGCGCGCGCCTGCTCGTACGCCGCGGGCGAGATCGCGAGGCCGTCCCCGACGCGGACGAGCCGCCCCTGCTCCTCGAGGAAGCGGGCCAGCGAGCGGTCGTCCACCTTCACCGGCTCGAGCCCGAGCTCCGCCTCGAGCGCGGCGGCGGCGTCGGCACGCGCGCCCAGCTCGGCGGCGGCGCCCGGCCGGTAGAGCTTCGCGCCGCGCCGCTCGAGCCCGAGCAGCGGCTCGACCGCGCCCGCCCACGGCGCGGGCGGCGGCGCGATCCCCGGGTCGAGCGGGTCGGCATCGGCGAGCCGCCGCTCGAGCTCGCCGCGGAGCGCGTCGAGCCACGCGCGGGAGAAGACCCAGCCGTCCGCGCGCTCGACGCCTTCCAGCGCGGCCGTCGGCGAGGTGGCGCAGCGCTTCCTCGCGCACCGGCTCGTGCACGGTCGCCGCGATCTCGCCGCGCTCGACGAGCTCCATCCGCTCGGTGCTCGCGTGCCGCGGCGGCGCCGGGTCGAGCACGCGGCCGCCGCCGACGGTCGTGGCGGCGCGCAGGACGACGTGGTCTCCCCGCGCGGCGACGACCCGCTCGGCGAGGCGGAGCTGGGCGAAGCGCTCGCCGACGCGCACGACCCGGGCGAGCACGTCGGCGGTGCCGTGGTGGACGTGGACGCGCGCCGGGATCTCGCCGAGCTCCTCCAGCGCGACGTCGAGGCGGTAGCCGGCCGGGAACGCTCCCGGCGCGACGAGCGCGTCGCCGCGGCGCAGCTCCTGCCGCTCGACCCCGGGGAGCGCGACCGCGACCCGCTGGCCCGCCTCCGCCCGCTCGACCGGGCGGTCGTGAACCTGGACGCTGCGCACCCGCACCTGCCTGCCCCGCGGCTCGAGGCGCAGCTCGTCGCCCTCGCCGATCGAGCCCGACCACAGCGTCCCGGTCGCGACGGTGCCGATCCCGCGCAGCGAGAAGGCGCGGTCGACGTACAGCCGAGTCGGTCCCTCGCGTCCTGCACGGCCGCCGCCGCCGGCGACCTCCGCCAGCGCCGCGCGCAGCTCGTCGAGCCCGGCGCCGGTGCGCGGCGCTCGTGGCGACGACCGGCGCGCCCGGTACGAGCTCCTCCGCCTCGGCGCGCGCCAGCTCGAGCGTCTCCTCGTCCACGAGGTCGGTCTTCGTCAGCGCGACGACGCCGCGCTCGATCCCGAGCAGGCGCAGGATCGCGAGGTGCTCGTGCGTCTGCGGACGCGCGCCCTCGGCCGCGTCGATCACGAGCAGGAAGAGGTCGATCCCGCTCGCGCCGGCGACCATCGTCCGCACGAACCGCTCGTGCCCGGGCACGTCCACGACGGACAGCTGTGCCCCGTCCGGCAGCTCGAGCGGCGCGTAGCCGAGGTCGATCGAGATGCCGCGCTCCTGCTCGGCCGGCAGCCGGTCGGTGTTCCGGCCCGTGAGCGCCTCGACGAGCGTGGTCTTGCCGTGGTCGATGTGCCCGGCGGTGCCGACGGTCAGCGGCATGCGTGGACGGCGGCCGCGGCCTCGCCGGCCTCGGCGTCGGTCAGCGTCAGGCAGTCGAGCAGGAGCTTCCCGTCGCGGACGATCCCGACGACCGGCGGCTCGCCGGCCCGGAGCGGCGCGGCGAGCGACTCGTCGAGCGCGCACGCGAAGCTCGGCAGCTCGGCGAGCGGGAGCGCGCCGCCGCCGACGCGGCCGGTCGTCTCCTCGACCTCGCCGCCGGTCGCCTGCGCGAGCCGCTCGGCCCGGGCGCGGATCGTGTTCGCGTCCTGGCCGAGCATCCGCAGCACCGGCACCCGCTCGGGCGCGTCGAGCGCGAGCAGCAGCGTGCCCTCGAGCGCCGCGAGCGAGAGCTTGTCGATCCGCAGTGCCCGCTGGAGCGGATGCCCGCGCAGCCGCTCGACGAGGTCTGCGCGGCCGACGACGATCCCCGCCTGCGGCCCGCCGAGCAGCTTGTCCCCGGAGAAGCAGACGAGATCCGCACCCGCCGCGAGCGACTCCCGCGCGGTCGGCTCACGGTCGCCAAGTAACAGACTGTTACTTGGGAAGAGCGCGCCGGAGCCGAGGTCGTCCACGAGCGGCAGGCCGCGGCGGCGCGCGATCGCCGCCAGCTCCTCCAGGCGCGGCAGCTCCGCGAAGCCGACGACACGGAAGTTCGACTGGTGCACGCGCAGGAGCAGCGCCGTCGCCTCGCCGACCGCCTGCTCGTAGTCGGCGGCGCGGGTCCGGTTCGTCGTCCCCACCTCGACGAGCCGCGCCCCGGAGCGGGCGAGGACGTCGGGGATCCGGAAGCCGTCGCCGATCTCGATCAGCTCGCCGCGCGAGACGACGACCTCGCGGCCCTCGGCGAGCGCGGCGAGCGCGAGCAGGACGGCGCCCGCGTTGTTGTTCACGACGAGCGCGGCCTCGGCGCCGGTCAGCCGGCGCAGGATCGCGCCCAGGTGGTCCTGCCGCGAGCCGCGGACGCCCTCGGCCAGGTCGAGCTCGAGGTTCGAGTAGCCGCGCGCGGCGTCGGCGACGCGGGCGATCGCCTCCTCGGCGAGCGGGGCGCGGCCGAGGTTCGTGTGCACGACGACGCCGGTCGCGTTGAGAACCCGGCGGAGGCTCGGGGCGCGCGCGGCCGCCAGCTCCCCGCGCAGCCGGGCCGCGAGGTCGCCGGGCTCCGCCCCCGCCCGGATCTCCTCCCGCGCCCGCGCGAGCACCGCGCGGGCGGCGTCGACCGCGAGCGGGTCGCCGGCCTCGCGGGCCAGCTCGTCCACCGACGGCAGATCCCGGAGCTCCACGCCGAAAGGCTACCGCCGTTACGTCGCCGTAGGCCCGATGCGGTTTCCGCGCGTGCCGGGACTCGCGGCGGCGGGGAAGCCGTTCCGGACCGCGTACCGCTCGAGCACGCAGCGCACCGCCTCTTCCGGCGCGTCGGTCACCGTGAGCAGCTCGAGATCCTCCGCGGAGACCATCCCCTCGGGGACGAGCCGCCCGCGCACCCAGTCGAGCAGCGGCGCCCAGTACGCCGAGTCGACCAGCACCACCGGGAAGTCGAGCACCTTCCCGGTCTGGATCAGCGTCAGCGACTCGAACAGCTCGTCGGCGGTGCCGAAGCCGCCGGGGAAGACGCAGAAGCCCTCAGCCGCCTTCACGAACATCGTCTTGCGCGCGTAGAAGTGGCGGAAGGTCATCGCGAGGTCGACGTACGGGTTCTGGCCCTGCTCGTGCGGCAGCTCGATGTTGAAGCCGACCGAGAGGCCGCCGCCCTCCTTGCAGCCGCGGTTCGCCGCCTCCATCACGCCCGGGCCGCCGCCGGTGACCACCGCCCAGCCCGCCTCCGCGAACAGCTTCGCCGTCGCGCGGGCGGCGGCGTATGCGGGTGCGTCCTCGCCCACGCGCGCCGAGCCGAAGAACGAGACCGCGGGCCGGTCGATCCGCTCGACGGCCTCGAACCCCTCGAGGAACTCCTCGGCGATCAGCTGCGTGTGGCGGCGGAGCTCCTCGGGCGGCGCGTGCGTCTGGAGCAGGCGCTGGTCCTCGGTGCGGTGGTTCTCGCTCACAGCGCCCCGTTCTGGCGCGTTGCGAGCAGGCCCAGCACGAGGCAGCCGGCGAGGCCGACGTAGAGCGCCGCGATCGTCAGGGAGCGCGCCCGCTCGGGCGCGAAGGCCTGGACGGGCACTCCGCCCTCGAAGCGGATCACCGGCATCCGCCACGCCTCGACCGCGGAGCGGAAGACCGAGCCGCCGTCGAGGAAGCCGATCGGCAGCAGGTTGAAGGCGTTGAGCAGGAAGCCGAGGTTCGCGAGCACGACGAGCATCGACGAGTCGCGCGCCGAGCCGACGGCCCAGACCGCCGCGGCCGCGAGCCCGCCCGCGAGCGGGCCGGCGAGCGAGATGAGCGAGTTCCGCCACGGCGAGAGGCCCGCATGCCGGATCGTCACGTACGCGCCGATGAACGGGATGAAGGTGGGCGCCGAGACCTGGAGCCCCTGCCGCCGCGCCTCGACTGCGTGCCCCAGCTCGTGCACGAGGATCATCAGCACGAAGCCGAGCGCGAACGTCCAGCTCCCGAACCACAGCGTGTACGCGCCGACGGAGATGAAGAAGCCGAAGAACTTGACGAAGACGAAGCCCCACTTGAGCGCCGTGCCGCCGATCAGGACGGCGAGGCCGGCTATCCGCTCGAGCGAGCGCCGGAGGCTGAAGCTCCCCTTCGGCTGGATCGGCTCGTAGTCGCGGTAGTCGTCCATCGACGCACGTTGTACCGGAGGAGGCGGCGCGTCAACGGCTACGAGCCGCGCCCGATCCATTCCTCGCCGCCCTCGTAGACCTCTTTCTTCCAGAGCGGGATCGTCTCCTTGAGCGTGTCGATCGCCTCGCGGCAGGCCTCGAGCGCGGCGGTGCGGTGCGGCGAGGAGACGGCGATCAGGACGCTCGGCTCGCCGATCTCGACGCGGCCGACGCGGTGGTGGATCGAGACCGCGCTCAGCCCGTGCCGCTCCGTCAGCTCGGCGGCGAGCCGCTCGAGCATCGGCTCGGCCATCTCCTCGAAGGCCTCGTACTCGAGGTGGTGCACGTCGCGGTCGCGCGAGCGGCGGCGGACGGTGCCCACGAAGGTCGCGATCGCTCCGGCCTCGTCGCTCTCGACCTCGGCGACCGCTGCGGCGAGGTCGAGCGGCGTCTCGAGGATCCGGCAGGCGCCGCCCGCCGAAGAGCCGCCGCTGACCGGCGGGATCAGCGCCACCTCGTCGCCGTCCCGGAGCGCCTGCCCGGGCCGGACGTACTCCCGGTTGACCGCGTAGAGGAGCCCGGGCGGCTCGTCGCCGAGCCCGAGCGCCGGCCAGACGTCGTCCACGCTCTCGACGCCCTCGAGCTCGAGCCGCGAGCGGCCCGCGCGCTCGCGGAGGCCGGCGAAGAGACGGACGGTGACGCGCACGTCCTGGAGTGTGCCCGACGGCGTACCCTGGGCCGCGATGGGCATGTTCTTCCACTCGGCTGACGCGGCCCCGGAACGCCCCTCCGACCCGGCCGTCCGCCGGGCAAACCTGCGCCGCATCGGGCCGCTCTTCCGGCCGTACAGGCTCCGGCTCGGCGCGGTGCTCGCGCTGATCGTCGTCTCGGCGGGGGTCGGCGTCCTGCCGGCGTTCCTGCTCAAGCGCGTGCTCGAGGCGATCGGCCGGAACGACACGACGGCGCTGTCCTGGAACGCCGGCGGCATGATCGCGATCGCGGTCGCGACCGGGATGCTGAGCGTGCTCCAGACGCTGCTCTCGAACCAGGTCGGCCAGCGCGTGATGCACGACCTGCGCGCCGCCGTCTTCCGGCACCTGCAGCGGCTCTCGCTCGCCTTCTTCACCCGGACGCGCACCGGCGAGGTGCAGTCGCGGATCTCGAACGACATCGGCGGCGTCCAGAACGTCGTCACCAACACGGCCACCTCGATCGCCTCGAACGTGACGACGGTCGCCGCGACGATGATCGGCATGCTCGTCCTCAACTGGAAGCTCGCGCTCTTCGCGTTCGCGCTGATCCCGGTCTTCGTCGTGCTCACGCGCCGCGTCGGCGCGGAGCGGCGGCGGATCGCCAAGACGACGCAGGAGACGCTCGCCGACATCTCGAGCCTCGTCCAGGAGTCGCTGTCGGTCTCGGGGATCCTGCTCGGGAAGACGATGGGCCGCGGCGCCGAGCTCGCCGACCGCTTCGAGTCGGATTCGCGGCGGCTGGCGGATCTCGAGGTGCGGCAGCGGATGGCCGGCCGCTGGGTGATGGCGTCGATCCAGACGAGCTTCGCGGTCATGCCCGCCGCCGTGTACTGGTTCGGCGGGCTTGCGCTCGCGGGCGGCTCGCACGCCGTCTCGGTCCCGATGCTCGTCTCGTTCACGACCCTCCAGACGCGGCTCTTCTTCCCGGTCGGCTCGCTGCTCGGCGTCAGCCTCGACGTCCAGACCTCGCTCGCGCTCTTCGACCGGATCTTCGAGTACCTCGACCAGCCGGTGGACATCGAGGAGCGCCCGGGCGCGCTCCCCGCGGCCGAGGCGGGGGACGTCGTCTTCGACCGCGTCTGGTTCGGCTACGGCGAGGATGCGTGGACGCTCGAGGACGTGAGCTTCGTCGTGCCGTCCGGCACGACGACGGCGCTCGTCGGCGAGACGGGCTCCGGGAAGACGACGCTCGGCTATCTCGCCGCGCGGCTGTACGACGTCGCCCGCGGCTCGGTCTCGATCGGCGGCGTGGACGTGCGCGACCTCTCCTTCAAGGCGCTGTCCGACCTCGTCGGCGTCGTCTCGCAGGAGACGTATCTCTTCCACGCCTCGGTGCGCGAGAACCTCCGCTTCGCGAAGCCGGACGCCACCGACGCGGAGGTCGAGGCAGCCGCCGCCGCGGCGCGGATCCACCACGTGCTCGCCGCGCTGCCGGACGGCTACGACACGATGGTCGGCGAGCGCGGCTACCGCTTCTCCGGCGGCGAGAAGCAGCGGATGGCGATCGCGCGGACGATCCTCCGCAACCCGCCGATCCTCGTGCTCGACGAGGCGACCTCGTCGCTCGACACCGAGACGGAGCGGCTCGTCCAGGAGGCGCTCGACCGGCTCTCCGAGGGCCGGACGACGATCGCGATCGCGCACCGGCTCTCGACCGTCCGCGACGCCGAGCAGATCGTCGTCCTCGACCGCGGCCGCGTCGTCGAGGTCGGCCGCCACGAGGAGCTGCTCGCGCGGGGCGGCCGCTACGCGGCGCTCGTCAGCCGGGACGCCGAGCTGGCGCCGCTTGCCTCCGGGTGACGGCGGACCGGGCGCGAGGCCGCCTGTGGCGGCGATCACCGGTTCCATCGTGGGGCGAAACGACCTTCCCACGCGGTCGTGTCGGGAGTAGCGTCGGCGAATGCACGCGCGCCTCGTGCTCTTTCTCGCGGGGGCCCTTGTCCTCGCGTTCGCGACCGGCGCCGCGGCGAAGACGCCGCTCGCCGGCCTCCGCTCGCCCTCCGGGAACATCAGGTGCCTGTTCGTCCCGAGCGCGCGCGACGACAGCGGGTCGCACCGCACTCCGAACGTGCTGCTCTGCTCGCTCGCCCGCTCCGACTACGGGCAGGCGCTCCAGGACCGCTGCATGGGCCCAAGCGGCGAGGGCGTGGACTGGCACGGCTTCAGCCTGACGGGCGCGGGCAAGGGCCAGATCGTCTGCAGCGGCGGAATCCTCTACAGCCCCGACACGCAGCGACCCACCTATCCGCTGCTCGCCTACGGGCACAGCCGCCGGCTCGGGCCGTTCACCTGCCTCTCGCAGCGGGCCGGCGTCACCTGCCGGAACCGGAAGGGGCACGGGTTGTTTCTGGCGCGCGAGTCCTGGCGCGCCTGGTAACCGGAAAACCCCGGATGCAGGAACCCGGCCGCCGGGGAAGGATCTCTGCTCATGAGCCACTACTCCGCTTCCTTCAGCCTGACGCTCCGGGTCCGCCTCGTCGACCGGCCGGGCTCGTTCGCCGACCTCGCCCGCGCGATCGCCGACGCCGGCGGTCTCCTCGACGCGATCGACCTCGTCCGGATCGAGGGCGACTCGAAGATCCGCGACGTCTCCGTCCTCGCCACCGACGCGGCCCACGCCGACGCGATCGTCGCCGCCTGTCGCGCCGTGCCCGGGCTCGAGGTCGAGCACGTCTCCGACCGCACCTTCCTGCTCCACCTCGGCGGCAAGATCCACATGGACTCGAACGCCCCGGTGAAGACCCGCGACGACCTCTCGATGGCGTACACGCCGGGCGTCGCGCGCGTCTGCCAGGCGATCGCCGCCGACCGGGAGAGCGCCTGGAACTTGACGATCAAGCGGAACACGGTCGCGGTCGTCAGCGACGGCAGCGCGGTGCTCGGGCTCGGCAACATCGGACCGGAGGCGGCGATGCCCGTGATGGAGGGCAAGGCGCTGCTGTTCAAGGAGTTCGGCGGCGTGGACGCGTGGCCGATCTGCCTCGCGACGCAGGATCCCGACGAGATCGTGGCCGCGGTCGAGGCGATCGCGCCCGGCTTCGGCGGGATCAACCTCGAGGACATCTCGGCGCCGCGCTGCTTCGAGATCGAGGAGCGCCTGCGTGAGAGCCTCGACATCCCCGTCTTCCACGACGACCAGCACGGCACGGCGGTCGTCGTCCTCGCCGCGTTCCTGAACGCGCTCCGCGTCGTGGGCAAGCCGATCGAGGACGTGAAGGTCGTCGTCACCGGGATCGGCGCCGCCGGTGTCGCGGTGACGAAGACGCTCCAGGCGGCGGGCGTGCGTCGCGTCGTCGGCTGCGACACCAAGGGCGTCGTCCATCTCGGGCGCGACGACCTGACCGAGGTGAAGCGCCGCTACGCGGAGGAGACCGCGCCGGAGGAGACGGGCACCGCCGACGAGGCGCTCGCCGGCGCCGACGTGTACATCGGCGTCTCGGTGCCGGGGGCCGTCTCCGTCGAGGGCATCCGCGGCATGGCCGACGACGCGATCGTCTTCGCGATGGCGAACCCGACCCCGGAGGTGACGCCGGAGGAGCTCGCCGGGCTCGCCGCCGTCGTCGCCACCGGCCGCTCCGACTACCCGAACCAGATCAACAACGTGCTCGCGTTCCCGGGCATCTTCCGCGGCGCCCTCGACGTGCGCGCCTCGGCGATCACCGACGCGATGGAGGTCGCCGCCGGCCACGCGATCGCGGCCACGATCGCCGAGGAGGAGCTGTCCGCGGACTACATCGTCCCGAGCGTCTTCAACCGCGACGTCGTCACCACGGTCGCCGCCGCGGTTGCGTCCGCCGCCGAGGCGGACGGCGTGGCGCGCCGCAGCCGCGAGACGGAGGTCACGGCCTGACGCCGCCGGAGCGGCGCCCGCGTACGATCCTGCGCATGGCGGCGACCGGCGACCGGCACACCGAGTCCGGCATCGAGGTGAAGCCGGTCTACACGGCCGAGGACGCGCCGCGCCCGCTCGAGCCGCCGGGCGAGTACCCCTTCACGCGCGGTCCCTACCCGGACATGTACCGCGGCCGGCCGTGGACGATCCGCCAGTACGCCGGCTTCGGTTCGGCGGAGGAGTCGAACGCGCGCTATCGCTACCTGCTCGAGCGCGGCCAGACCGGCCTCTCGATCGCCTTCGACCTGCCGACGCAGCTCGGCTACGACTCGGACGACGCCCGCGCGCTCGGCGAGGTGGGCCGCACCGGGGTCGCGATCGACTCGCTCGCCGACATGGAGATCCTGCTCGGCGGGATCCCGCTCGGCGAGGTCTCGACCTCGATGACGATCAACGCGCCCGCCGCGCTGCTCCTGCTCCTCTACGAGCTCGTCGCCGAGGACCAGGGCGTCGCCGCCGCCGGCCTGCGCGGCACCGTCCAGAACGACATCCTCAAGGAGTACATCGCCCGCGGGAACTACATCTTCCCGCCGCGCCCCTCGATGCGCCTGACGACCGACCTCTTCGCCTACTGCGCGGAGCGGATCCCGCACTGGAACACGATCTCGATCTCCGGCTACCACATCCGCGAGGCCGGCTCGACCGCCGTCCAGGAGCTCGCCTTCACGCTGGCGAACGGGATCGCGTACTGCGAGGCGGCCGTGAAGGCGGGCCTCTCGCCGGACGAGTTCGGCGCCCGCCTCTCCTTCTTCTTCAACGCGCACAACCACTTCTTCCAGGAGGTGGCGAAGTTCCGCGCCGCCCGCCGGCTGTGGGCGCGGATCATGAAGGAGCGCTTCGGCGCCTCCAACCCGAGGGCGCTCGCGCTCCGCTTCCACGCGCAGACCGGCGGCTCGACGCTGACCGCACAGCAGCCCGAGAACAACGTCGTGCGTGTGGCGATCCAGGCGCTCTCCGCGGTCGCCGGCGGCGCGCAGAGCCTGCACACGAACTCCTTCGACGAGGCGCTCGCGCTGCCGAGCGAGCACGCCGCGCGGATCGCGCTGCGCACGCAGCAGATCATCGCCGCCGAGGGCGGCGCGACCGACACCGCCGACCCGCTCGGCGGCTCCTACTTCGTCGAGTCGCTCACCGACGAGCTCGAGGCGCGCGCCTGGGAGCTGATCGGGCGCGTGGACGAGCTCGGCGGCGCCGTCGCCGCCGTCGAGCAGGGATTCGTCCAGGACGAGATCGAGCAGGCGGCGTTCGCGTGGCAGCAGCAGGTCGAGGCGGGCGAGCGGACGATCGTGGGCGTGAACGCGTTCCAGGAGGCCTCGGACGAGCGCGTCGAGCTGCTGCAGATCGACCCCGAGGCGGAGCGGCGCCAGCTCGCGCGGACGGCCCGCGTCCGCGCCGAGCGCAACGCCGAGGAGGCCGCCGCCGCGCTCGCCGCCGTGCGCGAGACCGCCCGCGGCGAGGCGAACCTGCTCCCCGTCATGCGCCGGGCGCTGCGCGCGCGCTGCACCGTCGGCGAGATCTGCGAGACGCTGCGCGAGGAGTGGGGGATGTACGACGCCGTGCGGCCGCGGGCGTAGCTACCCGGGGCAGGCCGCCGAGCCCTGCTTCGACGTCACGTTGACGATGATCGCGCAGTCGACGGTCTTGCCGCCCGCGGTCACCTTGACGTGGACGATGTACACGCCGTAGGCGGTGATCTCGAAGCGGGCCGTCCCCTGGCCGCGCGAGTCGAGGTGCCCGTTCTGGTTGCGGCTGCCGCTGACGGCGCCGCCCTCGGCGCTCACCGATCACGCTCGCGTTCGGCTGCGCGGGCGAGGTCGAGAAACGGACGCAGATCGCGGACTGTCCGGTGAAGTGCTGGTACCAGCCGGTACCGGTGACCTGGAAGTCCGGTTTCGCGGGCGGCTTCGGGTTCGCGACGTCGCTGCGGCCGCCGTAGGCGCCGCCCGTGAGGGGCGCGGTGAAGCCGGCCCAGCGCGCGACGTCCTGGCCCTTGCCCAGCTCCGGGGCGCGAGCGAGCAGCCGCGCGAGCAGCGAGCCGCCGTGCGCCTGCGCGTCGGCGACCTCCTGCTTCGAGCCGGCGGCGGCGGTCAGCCCGGCGATCAGGCCGTTCGTGTACTCGCTCCGGCCCTCGCCCTTCTTGTTCGAATTGCCGGGGTTGTTCGTGCGGCTCCGGTAGTTCTTCCCCTTGAGCGTGAACGTCCGCAGGTAGAACCACGAGACCTCGTCCGCCCGCGAGGCCGTGTCGAGGATGAGCAGGTTCGGGTTCTCCGATTTCGGCAGGTCGAGGACGAACCGCCCCGAGTAGCACGCGTCCACGATCACCTTGAAGGTCGTCTGCCGGTGGTCGCGGAGGATGCCCTCGACGTCGGCGGCGCTGACCGTCTGCTGCTCGACGGTGTACCACTGCTTGCCGCGGACGACCTTCGCCGGCGTGTACTTGTGCCCCACGAGCACGCCGGCCGGCCCGGTCTTGAACCCGTGGCCGTCGATGTAGAGCACGACGTCCTTGCAGTTGTGCGGCGGCTTCGTGAGCTGGTCGACGGCGTCGGCGAGGTCGCGGCCGTCCGCGGCGGCGCCGGCCGCGTGGCCGGGCGTGAAGACGCGGACGCCGAGCCGGCTGAACGCATTCTCGATCCCGTCGAAGTCCTGTTTCGCCTGCGGGTCGTCGCGGAGCCCGATCGTGACGAGGCAGTCGCCGTCGGTCGCATGCGCCGGCAGCGCGGGCGCCGGGTCGGCGTGGGTCGCCGAGGGCGCCCGGTTGGTCGCCTTCTTCGGGATGTTCGACCAGACGGCGAGCTTCTGCCGCGCGTAGCCGGGGCCGGTGAAGGCGGGCTTGCCGCCCACCAGCGGCCACCAGACGAGCGCGAGCGGCTTCGTCGCCGTCCCGGTCGCGTCGTCGACGACCACGATCTTGCTCGGGTGCTGGAACTTCGCGCCGTACGCGAGGTCGGCCCAGACGAGCCAGACCTTCCGCGTGGTCAGCGGCGCCTTCACGGTGAACGCGCCGCGGCGGATCTTGCGCGGCCCCGCCTCCAGCACCGAGGAGCCCTTCGGCAGCGCCTTCCGCGTCGCGAAGACGACGGTGGGCCCCTTCGCCCGCTGCGGTTGCAGCGAGGCGAGCGCGATCTTCACCGCCTGTTTGCGCGGGATCGCAGCCGCAGGCCCCGCGGTCGCGCCCGCGGCGACGACGACACCCACCAGGAGGACCGCAGCCTGCCGTCCCACGGCGCGACCCTCTCACATCGTGCAGCGATGTACAAGAGTGCTAGCCGGCCGGCGCGTGCGCGACCAGCAGCTGGAGCCCGTCCGGGCCCGCCTCGATCTCGAGCGCCTCGCCCGGGTCGAGCCAGACGAGGCTCTCGGGCGCGATCGGGCCGAGCGTCGTCACGCCGCCGCCGTGGACGGCGTAGGCCATCGTCTCGCCGTCCCCGCTCAGCGCCGTCCGCGACCCGGGCGCGAGCGCGACGAGCCGCACTGCGAGGCCGGGCACCTCGACGCCCTCGCGGGCCGCGTCGGAGATCACGCGCGCCATGAACTCAGGCGCCCCGCTGCCACGTTCAGGTGTCGGCCGCGTCCACCCAGATCGTGTCGGCCGGCGGCGGCGCCCAGAACTCGACGAAGGAGAAGTCCGCGTCGGTGTCGTTCTCGAACCAGTGCACCTCGAGCTCCTCGACCGTCGCCGCCATGCCGGGCTCGAGCCGGAAGCTCTCCTCGCCCGCGTGCATCACGCCGCTGCCCGAGAGGACGACGAAGACGTGCTCGCAGCCCGCGTGGTAGTGCGCGGCGGCCGTGTCGCCCGGGTGGTAGACGATCCGGTCGGCCCGCATCCGCGTCGCCCCGACCGGCACGTTCTCGGTCACGAGGTCGAGCCGGTCGCGCGTGTCGCGCGTCGACTCCCAGCGCGGCAGCTCCTCCATCGCGAAGACGCGGGCCATGCGCGGAGCTTACGCCGACGCGCCGGAATAGCGCCGCAGACCGAACTGCCAGAACCAGCGCGTGAACACGGCGAGCGCGACGCCGAAGCCGAGCGCGATCGCCGCCGTCGGCCACGCCAGCCGCGAGGTGAGCGCCTGCGCCGGCACGGTGACCGCGAGCCCGATCGGCACGAGATAGGTCATCGAGTAGCGCAGCCAGCCGGGGTAGACCCCGATCGGCCAGCGCCCCGTCTGGTAGACGCCCTCGAACAGCTCGGCGAGGAACCACATGTTCACGATCCAGAACGCGCCCGTCGCCATGATCAGCCAGAAGCAGTAGAGAAGCACGGCTCCGAGGACCAGCAGCGCGACGAAGACGAACGCGTGGGCCACGTCCACGTGCGTGTGGAGCTGCGAGACGCCGTAGCCGAGCACGACCGCGCCCGAGAGGACGTCGGCCACCTGCCAGATCCGCACCTCGCGCAGCGAGACGAGGGCCTGCGCGTCCTGCGGCTTCGTCAGCGCGAAGTCGAGCTTCCCGTCGCGGACGTCGTCCACGAACCGCTGCATGTTGGGCTGGATCGCCGTCCGGATCACGCCGCCCAGGAGCAGCTGGACGCCGAGGATCACGAGCAGCTCCGACTCCGTCCAGCCGTTCAGCCGCGTCGTGTGCGAGTACACGAGCGCCAGCACGACCAGGCCGATCCCGACGGAGAGCAGCGCCTGGAACGCCGCGACGAAGAAGTTCGCCCGGTACTGCAGCTCGTTCAACGCACCGAGGCGCAGGAACACCCACCCGAGGGAGAGCTGCGATCTCAGTTCCCCACCGCCGTGTAGTGCCGTGTCGAAAGCCGCCACATCGCCCACACGACGACCCCGCCGATCGCCGTCCAGAGCAGTTGCATCCCGAGGCCGCCCACGAGCAAGGCCGTCGACATGTGCCCGACGAGCGTCTCGATCGGGAAGTAGAAGGCCCACTTGAACGGCAGCCACGCCGCGAGCGTCTGCGTCCAGTGCGGCATCAGCGGCAGCGGCAGCAGCCGTCCCGAGAGGAGCAGCTCGGCGAGCAGGTACGTCTCGAAGATCGCGCTTCCGCGCGTCGTCCAGAACGTGAACATGCCGAGGATCCAGAGGTTCATCGAGCGGATCAGGTACGCGCCCCAGATCGCGACGAGGAAGACGACGACGCCGGCCGCGCTCGGATGGAGCGCCGGGTGGAACGCGAGCGACAGGCCCGCCGCGATCGGCAGGTACATCAGCACCCAGAGGATCTTCTGGCCCGCGAACGTGGCGAGGTCGTAGTGGATCGGGTGCATCGGCCGCAGGAGCTGGCCCGAGAGCTCCCCCTCGCGGATCCGCCACTCCCAGCCGTACGGGGTGAAGACGATGTTCATCGTGCGGACGAGCGTCCAGACGATGTAGTAGGCGGCGAGCTGCCCGACGGAGATGCCGCCGATCGCGCCGCCGTGCGTGCGGGCGATCGACGTCCAGACGACGAGGTAGATCGTCGGCTCGGCGACCATCCCGATCGTGTACATGTAGGTCGCCGCGCGGTACTGGAACTGCGTCTGGAGCTGCACGCGGAAGGTCGTCAGGTAGAAGTCGGTCATCGCGCGCAGCCACGACTCCGAGCGCGCGGCCGGCGGGCCGGCCGGCGCCGCGGCCGCGCTCACGCGGAGGCCTCGGTCGCGAACACCTGCTCGATCACGTCCTCGATCGGCGGGTCCTCGACCGTCAGGTCGTGCACCTCGTGCTCGGCGAGCAGCCGGGCCGTCGCGGCAGAGGTCTCGGCCTTCGGCACCTGCAGGGTCACGCGCTCGCCGTTCGCGAGCAGCGCCTCGATCGTCTTCATCCCGGAGAAGCGCGCAGCGAGGTCGGACAGCGCGCCGTCGAAGAGCAGCCGTCCGTGGTGGATCACGATCACGCGCCGGCAGAGCGCCTCGACGTCCGCCATGTAGTGGCTCGTGAGCAGCACCGTCGCCCCGTGGCGGCGGTTGTACTCCGCCACGAACGTGCGGATCCGCCGCTGCATCGTCACGTCGAGCCCGATCGTCGGCTCGTCGAGGAACAGCACCTGCGGCAGGTGCAGGAGCGAGCCGACGATCTCGACCTTCATCCGCTCCCCGAGCGAGAGCTGGCGCACCGGCTTGCGGACGAGGTCGCCGACGTCGAGCAGCTCGATCAGCTCGTCGCGCGTGCGGGCGAAGTCCTCCCGCGGCAGCCGGTAGATCGCCCGGTTCAGCTCGAAGGAGTCGAGCGCCGGCAGGTCCCACTGCAGCTGGTTGCGGTTGCCCATCACGAGCGTGATCCGGCGCAGGTAGTCGCGCTCGCGCCGCGAGGGGGCGTGGCCGAGCACCGACAGCTCGCCGCCGCTCGGATAGAGCAGCCCGGAGAGCATCTTCAGCGTCGTCGTCTTGCCGGCGCCGTTGGGGCCGAGGAAGCCGACCACCTCGCCCGGCTCGATCGCGAAGGAGATCCCGTCCACCGCGCGCACCTCGCGCCACTGGCGCCGGAAGAGGCTGCGGGTGGCCGCGAGCACGCCGGACTCCCGCTCCGGCACGCGGAACACCTTCGACAGCTCCGAGACCTCCACCACGGGCGCCACGGGCGTGGACGCTATCGCAGCCGCGGGGGCCCTCACCAGCTGCCCGCCGAGACCTCCTCCGCGGCGTCGATGGCGTCGGCGGGCACGCGCAGCGGCCCTCCGTCCCAGAAGCGCACGAGGGCCATGGGCTCCTCGCTCGCGTACCAGCCGATGAGCACGCCTTCCGCCCCCGCGGCCATACCGGCCCAGGCGGAGAGCAGGCGCACGATGCTTCCCGGCTTCAGCACCATCGCCTTTTGTCATATCCCAGGGCGGCGCGCATGTCCAGGGCGCCGGGCGCGACGGCCCCTCGGGCGGCCGTCTGCGGGAGCGGCTCCTCCAGCGGCGAAACTACCGATCGTGCGGATCCTGCTCGTCTCGCAGATGTACCCCGGCCCGGACGCGCCCGACCTCGGGACGTTCGTCGGGCAGATGGAGCGCGCCCTCGCCGAGCGCGGCCACGAGATCGAGCGCGCGGTACTCGACACGCGCGCCGGCGGGAAGCTTCGTTACCTGACGCTCGCGCGGCGCACACGCGCTGCCCGCCGCCCCGACGTCGTCTACGCGCACTTCCTCGTCCCCTCCGGGCTGATCGCCGCGCTCGCCGGGCGCGCGCCGCTCGTCGTCACCGCCCACGGCCGCGACGTCCGCAACGTCGGCGCGATCCCCGGGGTCGCCGCGGCGACCCGCTTCGTCGTCCGCCGCGCCGCGGCCGTCGTCTGCGTCTCGGAGTACCTGCGCCGCGAGCTCGAGACGAAGGTGCCGGAGGCGCGCGGGAAGACCGAGGTCGTCTCGAGCGGCGTCGACCTCGAGCGCTTCGCCGTCGACGCCGCCGCCGGACGGGCCGCCGCGCTTCCTCTGCGTCGGCTCGCTCGACGAGCGCAAGAACGTCGTCCGGCTCGCGGAGGCGTTCGCCCGGCTCGGCGAGGGGACGCTGACCTTCGCCGGCGACGGTCCGCTGCGCGGCGAGCTCGAGGGTCGCGAGGGCGTCGCGGCTGCTCGGCCGCGTCCCGCACGACGAGGTGCCGCGCCTCCTGGCCGAGAGCCACGTCCTCGCGCAGCCGAGCCTGCTCGAGCCGCTCGGACAGGCGCTGCTCGAGGCGATGGCCTGCGGCCGCTCGGTCGTCGCCACCCGCGTCGGCGGGCCGCCCGAGTTCGTCCCGCCGGAGGCGGGCGTCCTCGTCGACCCGCTCGACGTGGACGAGCTCGCCCGCGCGCTCGGGCGAGGCCGCCGCCCTGCCGCGCCCGAACGAGGCCGCCCGCGAGGCGTCCGCCGACCACGACGTTCGCCGCCAGGCCGAGCGGATCGAGGCGATCCTCGGCCGGGCGGCGAGCTGCCGGTCGAGATCCGCGAGCCTGACCTCGACGAGCGGCCGCACCTGCTCCTCGAGCCCGGCCTCGCGCGCGACCGCGAGCGCCTGCTCCCAGCTCTCCCGCGCCTTTTCCGGGCCGCACCCTGTTTCAGGCGGTTGTCGCCGGTGACGAGCAGCTTCCGGATCCGCTCACGCGCACCGCCCTCCGACACCGGCGCGAGCGTAACAGGGCACGATGTGTGCGGTTACGAGGGTTGCCGCCACCCGATGCCGAAGCCCATCCGCGTTCTCATCGCCGACGACCACCGCCTCTTCGCCGAGGCTCTCGAGGCGATCCTCGCGGGCGAGAGCGGATCGAGGTGGTCGGGCGCGCCGGAGACGGACAGGAGGCTGTCGACCTGTCGCGCGAGCTGAAGCCGGACGTCGTCCTGATGGACATCAGCATGCCGCAGTGCTGGACGGCATCGAGGCGACGCGCCTGATCCGCACGCAGGACGAGCGGGCCTGCGTGCTCATCCTCACGGGATCGAACGCCCGCGCCGACGTCGACCGCGCCCGCCGCGCCGGCGCGGCCGGCTACGTCACGAAGGAGCGCATCGCCGCCGAGCTGATCGACGCCGTGCTCGAAGTGGCGTCGCGCTAGTGGTCGCGTCCGTAGGTTCGTTCCTTTTCGGCCGAGCGAAAGCCGAGGAGGCAAGGACGCAGGGAGCTCCGATAGCCGAAGCTATCGGAGCGACTGAGGACGCCGGCATCCGACGTGTTTGCAGCCGGCCGGGAAGACAACCGAACGTGCGGACGCGACCACTAGATACCCTGTCGCCGTGGTCCAGTTCCTCGCGGTCATGCAGGTGCTCTTCGTCGTCGGGCTGATCGACGCTCGTGCTCATGCACAGCGGCCGTGACGCCGGCATGGGCGGCATGGGCTTCACGCCCGCCTCGCAGGGCGGCACGCACATCGTCGAGCGGAACCTGACGCGCGTGACCCTGGTGCTCGCGGTGCTCTTCGTCGCGAACAGCATCGCGCTCTTCCACTACCTGAAGTAGCTCGGAGCCGCTGCGCGGTTCCTCGCTCTAGAGAAGGGACTGCGCGCGCCGGAGAGCGCGGTCTCCGGCGCGCTCCGTGCTGTTTCGGTTTTCGATGCTCTGGACGGGTTGGCTGCCCGGCGCGGGCGGACGTGGCTTCGCCATGTCCACCCGCTGGTTCGGCCTCCGCGTAAGCCGGGCTGACGCCCGGCTTACGCTCCGGCCCTTGGCGGCTTCGGGTTGCGGGACGGCAAGGTGGGCGCGTAACGCGCGTCCGCAAGCGCCAAGGCAGCGGCTTCGTCCACATCCGCTCTTGGCGCGGGCGCGCTCGCGCGGCGGAGGCGGGACCGCGCTCCCGCCGTAGCCACACCACGACCCCGGCACGCGACCCGAAGCGAGGGGGTCAGTGGGGAAACCTCGGTTCCCCCGCTACAATGCGCGGGCTCTCGCGCTGGTGGCGGAATGGTAGACGCGCTAGGTTGAGGGCCTAGTGGCCGCATAGGCCGTGGAGGTTCAAGTCCTCTCCAGCGCATGAAGGGTCGCCCACGGGCGGCCCTTTTCGTTCTTGACCGACCGCGGCTCCGGGTTTTCTCCGCGATGCGCGAGCGCCGGGCTCCGCCTAGCCTCGCGCTCATGGCCTATGTCATCGCAGGCGACGCTGCGCCGTCGCTCGCCCCGCTCGTCGAGGAGCTGCGCGGCGCCCTCGAGCGCGCCGGCTTCGAGCCCGCGAGCGACGACGCGCCGACGGCGCTCGTCCTCAACGTCGATCGACCGGGAGCGCGCCTCGCCCGTTCCGCCGCCGCTCGCGCGGCACGTACGTCGCCGCGCTGCACGCGTCGACGAGCCGCCGCCCGACCCGCTGCGCGAGGGCTACCCGATGCTCGTTCGCGCGCTCGCGAACCTCTCGCTCACCTACGTGCCCGGCCAGGGCGTCTGGTTCACGACGCTCGAGCGCGGCAGCTACCTCGTCGCCGAGACGGACGGCGCCGCCGCGCTCGCGGACGCGGTCGTCGCCCGGCTCGCGCCGCTCGCGCGGTCGCGGCTCGTGATCGACAACGAGTTCCTCACCGACCTCGAGCCGGAGCTGTGGGACGGCGACGAGATCACCGCCTCGATCGCCGCCGCCGGCCGCCGCCTCGACGACCTCGGCCTGCTGCCCGCGCCGTTCCCGGTCGAGGAGCTCGTCGGCGAGCGCGACCTCCGCCACATCAAGCGGCTCTACGGGATCGGCGGCCTCTCGTACGGGAACCTGTCCGCGCGCAAGGACGAGACCCGCTTCTGGATGAGCGCGAGCGGCGTGGACAAGTCGAAGCTCGAGACGCCGGGCCGCGACATCCTGCTCGTCTCCGGCTACGACGCCGAGCACGCGCGCATCGTCCTCAGCGTGCCGCCGGCGGTCGAGCCGCGGCGCGTCTCCGTGGACGCGATCGAGCACTGGAAGATCTACCGCGACCATCCCGGACGTCGGCGCGATCCTGCACGTCCACGCGTGGGTCGAGGGCGTGCCGGCGACCGAGGTCAACTACCCGTGCGGCACCGAGGAGCTGGCGCAGAACGTCGCCGACCTGCTCGCGGCCGAGCCCGATCCCGCGCACGCGATCATCGGCCTGCGGAACCACGGCATCACCGCCACCGGCGCGAGCCTGGAGGAGATCCTCGACCGGATCGCGCCGACGCTCCTGCTCGCAGGTCCCGATGACCTGAGCCGCCGACTGGAAGCGGAGCGGGCGAAGCGGGCAGCATTGACGTCGTCCGAAGGAGTCTCTACCCTCGACGTCGAACACACGTTCGTCAACCACCCGACCTCGGAGCGTGAGACTCGATGGAGAGCACAGCAGAGCTGACCGGGCGCCAGCGCGAGATCTGGAGCTTCCTCGTCGACTACGTCGACGGGCACGGCTACCCGCCGACCGTGCGCGAGATCGGCGAGGCGGTCGGGCTCGCGTCGCCGTCGACCGTGCACGCCCACCTCGCCAACCTCGAGCGGGCCGGGCTGCTGCGCCGCGACCCGACGAAGCCGCGCGCGCTCGAGCTCGTCGGCCGCGAGGAGCCGCCGAGGCCGGCCGCGCCGAGCTGCCGAAGCTGCCGCTGCTCGGACAGATCGCCGCGGGCGGGCCGCTGCTCGCCGAGCAGAACGTCGAGGACGAGATCGCCGTGCCCGAGACGCTGCGCGGCGACTTCCTCCTGCGCGTCAAGGGCGACTCGATGATCGAGGCGGGGATCCTCGACGGCGACGTCGTCGTCGTCCGCCGCGCCCAGGACGCGCGCAACGGCGAGATCGTCGTCGCGCTCGCCGGCGACGACGAGTCGGCCGACGAGGCGACGGTGAAGACGTTCTACCGCGAGAGCGGCCGCATCCGCCTGCAGCCGGAGAACGCGGCGCTCGAGCCGATCTACGCGCGGCACGTCCAGATCCTCGGCAAGGTCGTCGGGGTGTTCCGGGAGCTCGGTGAGTGAGCGGCGTCGCCCCGATCCACCGCACGCTCGAGCAGGAGCTGCTCACGCTCCTGCGCGGAGCCTCGCTCGAGTGCCCCGTCTGCGGCGAGTTCGTCCTGCACGAGGGCGCCGTCGTGCGCTGCCCCGAGTGCGGGATGTCCCTGCACGGGCGGGTCGAGCCGGGCGTGATCCGGGTACAATTCGGGACGCAGGCCGGGTGACCGCGGCCGCCCTCCAGGGCGGTCGAGGAAAGTCCGGACACCGCAGGGCAGGACGCTCCCAGAGGGAGGCGGCGAAAGCCGACGGAAAGTGGCACAGAAAACAGACCGCCGGCTGCGCATTCTCCGGAGGCGCAGCCGGTAAGGGTGAAACGGTGGGGTAAGAGCCCACCAGCGGCCCTGGCGACAGGGCCGGCTCGCCAAACCCCGTCCGGTGCAAGGCGAACAGGCTCCGCCGAGGCGGCCCGCCGAGGAGCCGGGTAGCCGCACAGATGGATGGTCACCCTCGACAGAATCCGGCTTACAGGCCTGCTACGGAAAAAGCCCTGGAAACGGGGCTTTTTCTATCTGTGCCTTCAGCCCGGGAAATCGGCATAGCTGCCGGTGACGCCGTCCTTCGGCGGTTTCATGGAACCGCTCGGCGCGGGCGCCCGGCCTTTCGCCCTGAGGCTGTGCCGGCTTCGTCCCGCCCCGCACCGAGACGGTAGCAGCCGGACCGGCCGGGCTCAAGGCCCGCTCAGCCGGTGGCCGAATGGGCAGGTTCAAGACAACAAAAAGCCAACACTTCGCGCCAAATGCGATGTGCTGGCTTGGAGGTAGTGATATTGTTGATCCCGTACTTCACGGCTAATGGGAGTTGGTGGTCTGACGATGTCGACGGCAGCGGGGATTGGTGCCAAGGGGCGGGCGGAGCTGACGACGGTTCTCGGCGCCGTCCGCCGCTTCGTGACGCCCACCGACGTCGTCGCGGCCCTCGAGGTCGACGCCGATACGGCGGCGAAGAAGCTGTCGCGCTGGGCCGCCGACGGCTGGCTGCGCCGCGCCCGCCGCGGGCTCTACATCCCGGTCCCGGTCGATGCGAGCAGCCCGGCCGCGTGGTCCGAGGACGCGCTGATCGTCGCCGCGGCGGTCTGGTCGCCCTGCTACTTCACCGGCTGGACCGCGGCCAACCACTGGGCGCTCACCGAGCAGGTCTTTCGCACCACCGTGCTCAAGACGAGCGAACGGGTGCGCGCCTCCTCCGTCCGCTTACTCGACCACGACTACCTGCTCAGTCACGTCGCAGCGGAAGCGCTGGAGTGGGGGATCAAGACGGAATGGCAGGGTGAGGTGCGCTTGCGGATCGCCGATCCGGCGCGCACCGTGGTCGACATCCTCGACACGCCGCGGCTCGGCGGCGGCATCCGCCACGGAGCCGAGATCCTCGCCGCCTATCTCGACGATCACGACCCCGCCACCCTCGTCGAGTACGGTGACCGGCTGGGGAACCGGACCGTGTTCAAGCGACTCGGCTACCTCGTCGAAGCACTCGAGCAAGACCAGACAGAGTTGGTCGCCGCCTGTCGCGAGCGCGTCTCGGCCGGCATCTCACTGCTCGACCCTGACGGGCCGCAGGACGGTCGGCGGGTGACGCGCTGGGGGTTGCGCGTCAACGTGCGGGTCGAACCGGAGGAGCCCTCGTGATCGCCGCCCGCGAGCTCTTCGACCTGCGGGCCGAGTGGTCGCTCGACGTCGGCGTGATCGAGAAGGACTACGTGCTCGGCTGGCTGCTCGCCGGCATCGCCAACCACCCCGACCTGGCTGGCACCTGGGTCTTCAAGGGCGGTACCTGCCTGCGCAAGTGCTTCTACGAGACCTACCGCTTCTCAGAGGATCTCGACTTCACCGTGGTCGAAGGCGGCCCGGAGGCACCCGAAGAGCTGCAGCCGATCTTCGCGGCGATCGGCGAATGGGTGCGTGAGGAGTCCGGGATCGAGCTCGTCGTCGACGAGGCGTCGTTCCGGCGACGCCGCAACCGCCGCGGCAACCCGACAACCGAAGGACGGATCGCCTATCGCGGTCCGAACCCGCCGCCCCAGCTTCCCAAGGTGAAGCTCGACCTCACAGCCGACGAGGTCGTCGTCGAGCAGGTCGTGCAGCGTGCGATCGGCCATCAGTACAGCGACATGCTGCCGGGCGAGGGCGTTGTCTGTTACGCGCTCGTCGAGTTGTTCGGGGAGAAGCTGCGTGCGCTCAGCGAGCGCTGTCGCCCGCGTGACCTCTACGACGTCGTGCACATGCACCGCCACCCCGGCCTGGTCGGGCAGGCGCCGACAGTTGCAGCCGTGCTCGCGCAGAAATGTGCGCACGCCGAGATCGAGATTCCGACGGCAGAGAGCATCCGCGCGTCCCCCTATCGCGAGGAGATCGAGCGCGAGTGGGAGAACATGCTCGGCCATCAGCTGCCGCGGCCGCTGCCGCCCTTCGCCGACTTCTGGGCAACGCTCGACGAGGTCTTCGCCTGGCTTGCGGGCGACCTCGCGATCGTGGTTCCGCCACGAGCCGAGCAGGCCAATCTCGACCCCGCGTGGGTCCCGCCGCGAGCGATCAGCTCCTGGCGACGCGGCTTCCCCTTCGAGCTCGTCCGCTACGCGGGCGCCAACCGCCTCAAGGTCGACATCGACTACCGAGCAGCGGACGGCCGCCAAGGCCCGCGGCGCGTGGAGCCTTACTCGCTGCGCCGTACTCGGGACGGCAACCTGATCCTGTTCGTGGTCAACGACCGCGGCGAGCTGCGTGGCTACCGGGCCGACCGCATCGCCGGTGTCAGGCCGACCGACGAGACCTTCCAGCCGCGCTTCCTCGTCGAGTTCTGAGCGAGCGCCCCGGGCCGTGGGCGGCGGCGCGCGCACCCTGGCCGGTGCGTGGCTTCCAGTGCGCCGCGAGCCCCGCGCTGGCGGCGATCGCGGCAGCCGCGTCGTGCAGCTCGTCTTCGGCGACGTGCGCGTAGCGGCTGACGGTCGATAGGTCGGCGTGGCCGTTCGCGCCCATGCTGCTTCGGTGTTGGCGCGGGCTTGCTTCGCTACTTCTTCCGTTGGCTGAGCGCCCGTGCGGCTGCGACCGATCCGTTCCGCGATCTCGAGGCGCCGAGCAAGCCCCGCCAAGAGGCGGCCTGGTGCGGTAGGGCCGAGGCTGTCGCCCGCTCCGGTGTCGACGAGTACGCGGCGGCCCGCGGTCTCCACGAGGAGGCAGGTGTAGGGCGACACGATCCGGTCGTAGACGTCGCCGTGCCGGTCGAGCGCGCGTTCCACTTCGGCACGATCCGCGTTGGCGACGTACTGTGCGCCGATGTAGGCGACGTCTCCGTCGTGGAGCGCGGCACATGCGAGTTCTCCGAGGGCGAAACGGTGAACTCCGCGCGTAGCTTCGGCAGCCTCTCGGGATCCCGCTCATCGGAACCTCGTCGCGGCTCGCGATCGGAACGGTCGCCGGCTCATGCGGGTCCGAGGATCGGAGCGAGAAAGGCTCGGGCGGCGGGAGTGTCGAGGCGCTGGCTGAGGCTGGTGCCGTTGCAGGCGGGGTCCGACTCGTGCAGCAGCGAGACCTCGATGTCGCTGCCGCCGAGGAACTGCGGCGAGCCGGAGTCGCCGGTGCAGAGGGCGCCGTCGTGCGGAAGCGCTGCCGTGTTGCTGTCGGTCAACTCCAGCCATTGGCGCGGTCAGTCCCGCGAACGACGCCCGGCCGGTCTTGCGGTAGCCGGGTACGTAGGTGCGGCCGTCACGCAGCTCGGCGCCGTAGCCCACGAGCGTGAACTGCGGGCCCTTGCGCGCCCCGTGGGCTGCAAGGTGGTCGAGCAGGCCGAGGCGCGGCAGCCGGACCGGCGCGATCCCTGCAAACGGGTGTCCTGCGAAGTCGAGGACCGCGAGGTCGGTGCCGGAGCCGGTCGTCGGGTCGTAGTCGGCGACGACCACGCCGGCGGCGTCGACGAGGCTCGAGCTGTCCTTGACGACGCAGCACTGTGGGAAGTCGTCGAAGACGACCCGCCCGGCACGACGCCTGCGGCGGGTCGAACCCGGCTCGAGCGTGACCGCCCACGTCACGCCTCCACCGACGATCCCGTTCTCGATGCAGTGGGCGGCGGTCAGGAAGAGGTGGTCGGAGAGGACGCTGCCCGTGCAGATCCCGATCGGCAGGTCGCCGAACTGCGGATCCTGGAAGACGAGCAAGCCGACGTTCGGATGCCCGGCGCCGTCGGGGCCGCCGCCGTCGATGGCGAGCGCGGCGCCGCCGAGAGCGCGAGGAGGGTGAGGGCGAGTGGGATCAGGAGCTTTGGTTGCACGGGTTCTCCTTTGCAGGTCAGGGCAGGGGCGGGCCGGGAGCGGCACGTCGACGGCGACGACGCCGGGGGCGAGTGGCTCGTCGGGCCCGAAGGCGAGCGCAACGAGGGGCGGCAGCGAGAGGTTGGTCAGGTAGAGCGTGCGCTTGGACGCGCCGCGGGTGCCGAAGGCGAGGCTGGCGGGAATGGTGAGCCCGTCGTCGTCGTGGTCGGCGACGACGGTCGCGAGGCCGGTGCGACGGTCGAGGCGGACGAGCCGGTTGCCGCCGACGACGAGGTAGGCGTTGCCGGCGGCGTCGACGGCGACGCCGTCGAGGAAGTCGAGCTCGCCGGCGAACGTGTGGAGGATCTTCGGCGTGCCCGGGTTCCCCGTGTGCTCGATCGGGATCTCGACGAGCTGCTTGCGGTCGGTGTTGGCGACGAGCAGCCGGCCGGGCAGGTAGGCGATCCCGTTGGCGCCGAGCGGCGTGTCCTCGCCGAGTAGCCGTTGAGCGCGCCCGTGCCTGCGAGCGACTCGTCTGCCAGCCAGCGCTCGGCGGCGTGGCCGGGTCGGATCCGCCAGACGATGCCGAGTGCGCTGTCGGTGACGTAGAGGGTGCCGTGCCGGTCGAGTGCGATCCCGTTCGGGAAGGCGATCGTTGTCCGAGCCGTCCAGCCGGCGCGGCTCGCCGTCGGCGGGGAGCACCCAGACACCGTGTGCGGCGGCGTCTGTCGAGGGGACGGCGGCATAGAGCGCGTCGTGCCGGTCGGCGGCGAGCCCGAGGACGACGAAGCCGCCGTCTCCGGGCGCGAAGCGGTGGATCGTCGTCCACGTTCCGTCGTGCGAGAGCCGGCGGATCTCGCCGAGCGGCGCGATGCTGACGTAGAGCCTGCCCTGGCGGTCGACCGCGATCCCTTCCGGGAACTCTCCCTTCGCGGGATCGAAGCCGGCGACGATCTCGGACGCAGCCGCGGAGCCACCGAGGACGCCGACGACGACGAGCGCGAGCACGGCGGCAGCGAGTAGGCGCATCGGGAACCTCCTGTCGTTCTCCCGACGCTACGAGGGCGGCGTAAACAGCGGCTAAACGACGTCGCAGGAGCGGAGAGCCGCAGCTGCTTCGGCCTCGCTGCGGTAGCCGTGCAGCGCTGCGAGCTGTGCCGCCTCGCCGAGCAGGTCGTCCGAACGTTCGGCGTCTCCGAGCAGACGGTACGCCCGGCCGAGCGCGGTGAACGAGGCCGCCAGCCCGCGCGGGTCGCGGCGCGTCTGGAAGTCGGAGACGGCGTCGGTCGCGGTCGAGCGAGCGGCTTCGGCGTCGCCGAGCGCGAGCTCCACCTCGGCGAGCTGGACGAGCGCCCAGCCGGCGTCGAGCGTGCCGCGCAGGCTGCGATGCGCCTGCCGCGCCCGCCGGAGGCGCCGCAACGCGTCGTCCAGGTCGCCGCGGCGGAAGCAGGCGACGCCGAGCAGTTGTTCGCAGGTCGTCGCCCCGTCCGGCTGCGTGCGACGGTCGATCAGCAGATGGGCCTCGCGGAGCGCATGCTCCGCCTCGGCCAGCTCGGCCGCCCCCACCGTGGGCCGCTCGAGCAACGCGCTCGCGAGCACAAGCAGCGCCAGCCCGCGAGACTCCGTGCCGTCAGGTGGGGAGGCGGCGGCAGCCCGTGCGAGTGCGACGGCGCCGGCGGAGCGCGCGACGACGGCCAGCCAGGCGAGCGCGACGCGGCCCCGCACCTGCCAGGGGCTCGATGCCGGCGCGAGCGCGAGCGCCTCCTCGAGCAGCGGCGTTCCCTCGAGGTAGCTGATCCGGTACCAGTAGTACGTGAGTCCCGAGGCGAGCTGCAGGGCCGCATCCCCGTGCCCTTCGGCGAGCGACCAGCGGAGCGCGGCGAGCAGGTTCTCGTGCTCGGCGTGTGCGGCCGACAGCGATTCCGGCAGTTGCGCTCCGAGCATGCCGGCGGCGATCTGCTCGCCGCGGGCGAGGTAGTGATCGCGGTGGCGGCGGCACGCGCCGTCCAGCTCGCCTCGTTCCGCGGCGAGCTTGCCGACGAGTGTCCGCGTCGTCGCCAGCAGCCGGTACCCGCTCGGCTCGCCCGGCTCGGCGGCGACGAGCGAGTGGTCGACGAGCTGCAGCAGCAGTGGCAACACCGCCGCGCGATCGAGCCCAGCTCGGCCGGCGACGGCCTCGGCCGCCTCGGCAGTGAAGCTCCCGCGGAAGGCTGCGAGGCGGAGCAGCAGCAGCTGTTCCCGCTCGTCGAGGAGCTCGTAGCTCCAGCGGATCGCAGCCTCGAGCGTGCGCTGCCGCGGCGGCGCCGTCCGGTCGCCCGCCGAGAGCAGCTCCACCCGCTGCTCGAGCGAGCGAGCGAGCTCGGGGGCGGAGAGCGACCCGAGGCGGCGGGCCGCGAGCTCGATCGCGAGTGGCAGCCCGTCCAGCACGATCGCGATCTCGGCGAGTTCACGCGAGTTGCGCGCGTCGAGCTCGTCGAGGTCGAGCCCCGCGCGCCCGGCGAGCAGCCGCACCGCCGACGACTCCAGGATCCGCGGCGACGAAGCGGGGAGCCCGGGCAGCGACAGCGGCTGCACCCGAACGACGTCCTCGCCTGCGACGCGCAGCACATCCCGGCTGGTCACGAGCAGGTGCACGCCGGCGGTCTCTTCGAGCACCAGCTTGCTGAGCTCGGCCGATTCGTCGAGGACGTGCTCGCAGTTGTCGAGCACGATCAGCAGCTGCAGTCCGCGCAGCCGCCTGACCGGTTCGGACACGCCGCCGGCGCCCCCCGACGCCAGCGCCGCCCCGACCGAGGCGACGACCTCGCCCGCGGTCGCGCTGCCGAGATCGACCCACCAGACGCCGTCGCGGAACAGCCGACGCAGCCGTGCGGTCGCCTCGGCCGCCAGCCGCGTCTTCCCGACCCCGGCAGGACCGACGAGCGAGACGAGCCGCCCCCGCCGTACGCGTCGGCACAGATCCCCGAGTGCCTGCTCCCGGCCGACTAGGCTCGTCGCGTAGCGGGGGACGCCGTGCAGCCGTCCGACCGCCTCGTGGTCGAGCGTTCGCTCCTGCAGCAGGATCATTCGCTCCAGCCGTCGCAGCTCGCGCCCCGCCTCCAGGCCGGCATCGTCCTGTAGAGCGGCGCGCGCCTCCCGGAACGCCGCGAGCGCGTCGGTCTGTCGCCCCGAGCGGTAGAGCGCGAGCATCAGCAGCGCCCAGAGTCGCTCGCGGTTGGGCGTCTCCCCGACCCGCGCGCGCAGCTCGGGTACGAGCTCGCGGTGACGCCCTTGGGCGAGGCGCGCCTCCAAGATGTCCTCGTCGACCAGCAGCCGCAGCTCCTCCAGGCGCTCGCGCTCGAACCGCACCGGCTCCAGCTCCTCCAGGCCCTCGAACGGGCGTCCACGGACGAGCTCTAGGGCCGAGCCGAGCAGCCGCTCCGCCTCGGCCGCGTCGCCGTCTGCGAGCGCCGTCCGCGCCGCGCCCGACAGCGTCTCGAAGCGGTCGACGTCGAGCTGCCCGTCCTCGACTGCCAGCCGATAGCCGCCCCGTTCGGTCGAGATCGGCGAGGATCCCGCGTCCGCGAGCCTCTTCCGCAGCCGCGAGACGTAGGTGCGCACCGTCTGCACCGCGTTCGCCGGCACCTCCCCCTTCCAGAGCGCGTCCACAACCACGTCGGCCGAGACGAGCTCGTTCCGCCGCGCGAGCAGGAGCGCCAGCACTGCCCGCTGCTGCGGCGATCCCGGATCGAGCGACCGTCCCCGATGCCACACCGCGAGCGGCCCCAGGAGGCCAAAGCGGAGCCCCGGATCGTCGCCACAAGTCGTCGCTCACGCCGACAGCCATCACCCCCTCGAGAGCGTCGCGACAAGTGTCCCACGCCAACCGACCGAAGGAGAAGCTCCTGGACTAATGCGCCCGAGGCTGTGCCCGGTGCAACTGTCGTCCGTGGGCGCGTCCGGTCGCGCTGATCAGCGCCTGCGCCTTTCGCGCGCCGGAGCTTATTCGATCGTCCTGCAAATCGACTGGATTCGGTATGCGGCCGAGTGTGTACTCCCGGCGAATCGTCACTCGAACCGACCCGCGAGCGCGATCACCGAGAGGCGTGTGCGAGCGGTTTCGGTATTGCCTCGCGGCGCCGACCCCACTATAGTGAACCGAATGGTTCAGTATTCAACGACCGTCGACCGCGCGTTCGCAGCTCTCGCCGACCCGACCCGCCGCGCCGTCCTCGAACGGCTCGGTTCCGGCAGCTCGACGATCAGCGAGCTCGCCGAGCCCTTCGGCATGTCGCTGACAGGGATGAAGAAGCACATCCGGCTGCTCGAGGAGGCGCAGCTCGTGACGACGGAGAAGGTTGGCCGTGTCCGCAGGTGCATGCTCGCGCCCTACGCCTTCGAGGGCATCAGCACGTGGCTGCAGCGGCTCGACCGCTTCGCGCAGGTCGTCGAACGCACGAAGGGAGACCGATGAACACCACCACCGTCACCACCCCGAACGAGCTCGAGATCCGTGTCGAGCGGATCTTCGACGCACCGCGCGCGCACGTCTTCTCCGTCTGGACCGACCCGAAGCTGATCCCGGAATGGTGGGGCGACGGCACGGTCGTCGAGGAGATGGACGTCCGTCCCGGCGGCACGTACCGCTTCCGCACCGCCTTCGGCGTCGTCGAGGGCGAGTTCCGCGAGGTCGACGCGCCCGAGCGGCTCGTGCAGACGTTCCAGAACCACCTGCAGACGCTCGAGTTCGAGGATCTGGGCGGCCGGACGAAGCTGACGCAGACGATGCGCTTCGCGACGACCGAGGAGCGCGACACGACGATGCAGTACGGCGTCGAGGAAGGAGCGAAGGGCGGCTTCGCGCGCGTGGACGCGCTGCTGGAGAAGATCTCGGCGTGAGACGGGAAGAGGGAGGCCAGGTCAACGAGACGGGCGAGTGGTACGTCACGCGGCTCCGACCCAAGATCGTTCAGAGGCCGCCTACGAAGAAGCCCCGCTCGAGCGGGGCTTCTTCATTGCCTGGCTGATGGGTCGCCGTCAGTGGGCGAACATGTCGTCCATCGTCGGCACGTTCGCGCGGTCACCCGCGTTCTCGAGGTAGCCAAGGTGCCAGAGCTTCTCGACCGTCGCGAGGAACGAGTAGTGGTTGTACGGCGTGTCGCTGACGAACGGGTGCTTGCTGTGCGTCGTGATCAGGATCGCCGGCACGAGCCCGCCGCCGTAGACGCCGCCGGGCCAGTCCGGGCTGATCCGCAGGTCGCCGGCCGGCACGTACGGCGAGTCGCAGCAGCCGTCCGCCGACTCCCAGTCCCCGACGGTCGGGTGTGGTAGCGTCGAAGTCGTTCTCGTCGGCCGTGACGAAGATCGCGCTGTTCCCCGTCCAGGCGGGCGAGGCCATGATCGCCTCGACCGTCCGCTTGACGAAGTCGTCGGCCTTGTGCTGCAGCGCGACGTCGGCGGCGTCCACGTTGACCGCGTCCCCGTACGGGCACGGCGTCTCGGGATAGCCGGCGAGCGTTCCGTAAATGCCCCCGTGCATGTCGTTGCACTGGTCCGGGCTGATCCAGACGAAGTTGCCGATGTTGCCGCTCGCGAGATCCGCCGCGAAGTCGCTGTACGGCTTCACGTGCGCCATCCGGGCGGGATTCTCGACGATGTCCTTCATCAGCACGAACGGGTCGTGCTTGATCGCGTAGAGCGCGTTCGAGCCCGGCGCCGTCGGCGCCAGCTTGTTGCTCGGATCGATCGCGTCCATGTAGGCGTCCCAGGTGAGGCCGTGGGCCTCGAGCTGGTCGACGATGTTCGGGACGTCGAGCGGCTGCGACAGGAGGTTGTCGTCCTGGATCCCCCAGTTGCTGCCCGTGATCGCCGCGATGTAGTTCGGCTGGCTCGGGTGCGTGACGCCGTAGTAGTGCGACGCCGTCGCGTACCGGTGCGCGAGCGAGGTGATGTACGGCGCGACGAGGTCGCCGGTGGCCGGGTCGTGCTGGTCGATCACGCTGTGCTGCGAGTGGTTCTCCAGCATGATCACGAAGACGTGGTCGAGGCCGGAATGGAGGCTCGGCGGCCGCGGCGTCGCGGAGGCGCCTCCGGTGCCGGCAAGCGCGGCGGCGGCACAGGCGGCGGCGAGCACGGCCAGCACCGCTCCCGCGCGGACGGATCTCTTCATGTTCTCCCCTCTCGTCTGACGACAGCGGACGAGAGGGGAACCTACTGCTCCGCTCGTCTCGTTGCCAGCCTGTCGGCACGAAGACGAGGTCACCGGCGTCAGTACGCGTGCCCGGTGACCGCCTTCGAGATCGCGAAGCTGAGGACGATCAACGCGACGATGAGCAGCACGATCGTGCCGAGCGCGACCGGCAGGACGCGCCACGGGTGCTCCTCGAAGCCCGGGTCCACGTGCGGATGCGGGACGTGCGGCCTCAGGTGCGGCACGGCGGCACCACCTCCTTCGTATCGAAGGGTACAAGAGGCCGCCGCGGGCGTGCTATGAGGGAGCCGTGCGGACGTTCTGGGCCCCCGGCCGGGTCAACCTGATCGGCGAGTTCACCGACCTGGCCGGGGGACTCGTGCTGCCGGCGGCGCTCGACCTCGGGATCCGCCTCGAGGCCGAGCCCGCGGCGGAGACGCGGCTCGTCTCGGCCGACGCCGGCGCCGCGGGAGGCTGGACGCGCTACGTGGACGCGGTCGCCGCGGAGCTCGAGCTGCTCGGGTGCCCGCCGGTCGGGATCGCGGGCACGCTCTCCTCCACGCTGCCGATGGGCGCCGGCCTCTCGTCGTCGGCGGCGCTCGAGGTCGTCGTCGCGCTCGCGCTCTGCGCCTTCGCCGACTTCCGGCTCGAGCCGCTCGAGCTCGCGCAGGCCGCGCGGCGCGCCGAGCACCGGGCGGTGGGCGTCCCCTGCGGGATCATGGACCAGGCGGCGTGCGTGCTCGGCCGCGCGGGCTGCGCGCTGCTGCTCGACACGGGCACGCTCGAGCACGAGCCGGTCCCGCTGCCGCCCGGGCTGGCGCTCGTGATCGTCGACTCCGGCGTCGCGCGCCGGCTGGAGGCCTCGGGCTACGCCGAGCGCAAGCGGGAGCTCGAGGCCGGCGACCCGCGCCGGCTGCGCCACGTCGAGAGGGAGAACGAGCGCGTGCGCGCCGTCGTCTCGGCGCTTCGCGCCCGCGACCTCGGGCGGCTCGGCGACCTCTTCCGCGAGGGGCACGAGAGCCTGCGCGTCGACTTCGAGGTGACGGTCCCGGAGCTCGACCGGCTCGTCGACCTCGCCTACGAGCACGGCGCCGCCGCGGCGCGGATGACGGGCGGCGGCTTCGGCGGCGCGATCGTCGCGCTCGCCCCCCCGACGACGCGCGCGCCCTCGCCGACGCGGTCGTCGCCGACTACGGCCCGCGCGGCCGCGCCTACGTCTGCACTGCCTCGGACGGCGCGCGCGAGCTGTCCGCCGCCTGAGCGATCGCAGCGCGCAGGAGCTCCGCGGCCTCCTCGGGGCGGACGTCGTTCACCCAGACGCCCATCGCCGACTCGGAGCCGGCGAGGTACTTGAGCTTTCCCGGCGCGCGCTGGACGGAGAAGAGCTGAAGGTGCAGGTACGCGAGGTCGCGCGCCGTGTGCCCCGGCGCCTGGTGCCAGGCCGCGATGTAGGGCATCGGGAGGCCGAACAACGCGTTGAACCCGCGCAGGACGTCGAGGTAGAGCCGGGCGAGCTCGTCCCGCTCGCCGCCGTCGAGGGCGGGCAGGTCCGGCACCTGCCGTGCCGGGTAGAGGTGCACCTCGAACGGCCAGCGCGCGAAGACCGGGACGAACGCGGTCCAGCGTCCGTTCTCGGCGACGACCCGCTCGCCCGCATCCCGCTCCCGCGCGAGCACGTCGGCGAAGAGGTTCCGTCCGGTTGCCGCGCGGTGGCGCGTGCGCGGACTCGAGCAGCCGGCGCGTGCGCGGCGTCACGAACGGGTAGCCGTAGATCTGCCCGTGCGGGTGGTTCAGGGTGACGCCGATCTCCTCGCCCCGGTTCTCGAAGCAGAAGACCTGCTTCGACGTCGTAGCGCGCACCCAACTCGCTCGTGCGGTCGGCCCAGGTGTCGACGACGAGCCGCGCCTGCTCCGGCGTGAGATCCGCGAACGAGCCGTCGTGGCGCGACGTGAAGCAGACGACCTCGCAGCGGCCGCCCGTCGAGGCCTCCGTGAAGGACGGGAAGCGGTTCTCGAAGACGGCCACCTCGTAATCCGGGGCCGGGATCTCCGTCGCGCGCCCCGGCGCCGACGGACAGAGCGGGCAGTCGTTCGCGGCCGGGAGGTGCGTACGCTCCTGCCGGTGCGACGCGACGACGACCCACGTGTCGAGCAGCGGGTCGTGCCGGAGCTCGATCAGCGACGTCTGCTCGGGCAGGTCGCGCCCGTCGACCTCCGCCCGCGAATGGGGCGTCGTCGGAGTCGTGGTAGAGGAGCTCCCGGCCGTCCGCCAGCCGGGTCGACGTCTTCCTCACCGCGCGTCGTCCTCGACGACGACGAGCTCCCCGACCTCGGCCTCGAGCAGCACCCGCGCGGCGTCGGGCAGCGCCGCGTCGGTGATCAGCAGATCGGCGGTCGAGAGCGGGCGATCGTCGCGAGCCCGACCGTGTCCCACTTCGTGTGGTCGGCGAGCACGATCCGCTGCTGCGCCGCCTCGACGAGCGCGCGGTCGGTCTCGGCCTCGAGGAAGTTCGGCGAGGTGTAGCCGGTCGGCGCCGCCATCCCGTGCACGCCGAGGAAGACCTGGTCGACGTTCAGCGAGCGGATCGCCGCGACCGCCAGCGGCCCGACGAGCGCGTCGGAGCGGGTGCGGATGCCGCCGGTGAGGATCACGGTCCGGCCGGACCGCGGCGAGCGCGCGAAGACCTCGGCCACCGGAATCGAGTTCGTCACGACCGTCAGCTCCTCGACTCCGACGAGTCGCTGCGCGAGCCGCCACGTCGTCGTCCCGGCGGAGAGCGCGACCGCCGTGCCCGGTGCGACGAGCCGCGCCGCGTGGGTGGCGATCAGCTCCTTCTCGCGCTCGTGCTGGGTCGACTTCGCGAGGAAGCCCGGCTCGTCGGTCGTGTGCGGCCGGATCGCCGTCGCGCCGCCGTGGACCTGGCGACGAGCCCGCGCCGGGCGAGCGCCTCGAGGTCGCGGCGCACGGTCATGTCCGAGACGCCGAGCGTCAGCACGAGCTCGCGCACACGCACGGCGCCGCGCGCCTGCACCAGCTCGAGGATCGTGTTCCGCCGCTCCGCTGCGAGCAGGAGGGTCGTGGGCCGGTCGTCTGCCGCAGGTGAATTGCTCATAGCCGCACACAAGTCTCGCTCGGAATCACGCAGACGTCAACAGACATCGGGGATTATCCCGCTTGACACGGGTATTCGTTTGTATTTCACTCCCTCTCGCACGTTTGGTTTTGTTCGGTCTAGGAGGACTGATGACTCGGATCACACGCAGGCTGGCGCTCGCCACCGTGCTCGTGCTCGCACTCGCGATCCCCGCCGCCTCGGCGGCGACTCCGAGCTCGAGCGCCGGCGCGACGGCGTCCTGCCAGCTCCAGGTGTTCTCGTGGTGGACGGGCGGCGGCGAGGCCGCCGGCCTGGACGCCAAGCTGATCAACATCTGGAAACCGCAGCACGCGGACATCACGTTCAAGAACGAGCGGTCGCGGGCGGCGCCGGCAGCAACGCGAAGGCGGTGCTCGCACAGCGGCTGGCCGCGAACAACCCGCCCGACTCGTTCCAGGGCCACGCCGGCAAGGAGCTGATCGGACTACATCAAGGCCGGCCAGGTCGAGCCGATCGAACGACTGGTACAGCGAAGTGCGAGCTTCAACAAGGTCATCCCGAAGCAGCTGATCGACGCAGATCACCGTCAAGGGCAACGTCTACTCGGTGCCGGTCAACATCCACCGCGCCAACGTGCTCTGGTGGAACCCCGCGGTCGTCTCCTAAGGCCGGCATCAGCAGCGCTCCGGAGACGATGGACGCAGTTCGTGGCTCGACCCTCGCAGAAGGTCAAGGACGAAGTCCGGCGTCACGCCGCTCGCCCTCGGCGAGCAGTGGACGTCAGAAGCACCTGTTCGAGACCGTCCTGATCGCCCACGTCGGGCAGAACAAGCTGGGCGCGGCTGTGGACGAGGACCGGTAACTGGAAGACCGGCGAGTCAACATCGCGATCCAGCGGTTCGACAAGCTGCTCGAAGAACTACACGAACTCGGATGCTCGCCTCCCTGACGTGGCAGGACGCCGGCAAGCTCGTGATCGACGGCAAGGCTGCCTTCAACGTCATGGGCGACTGGCAGGACGGCTACTTCAGCGGCACCACCAAGGGTGGCAACCTCGAAGAAGAAGCCGGGCAAGGACTACGAGTGGGCCGCGGTTCCCGGCACGGACGGCGTCTACGACTGGCTCTCCGACAGCTTCACCTGCCCGAAGGGCGCGCCGCACGCGGCCGCCGCGAAGCAGTGGCTCGCCTTCCTCGGCTCGCGAAGGCGCAGGACACGTTCAACCCGGTCAAGGGCTCGATCCCGGCCCGGAAGGACGCCAACAAGCCAAGCGTACGGCCCGTACCTGCAAGTGGGCGCTCGACAGAGTGGAAGAAGGACAAGCTCGTCGGCTCGCTCACCCACGGCGTCGTCGCGAACAACGCCTGGAACACGGAGATCGACTCCGCGCTCGGGCTGTTCCTGCAGAGCAAGGACACGACGGCAGTTCCAGAAGGCGCTGGTCGCGGCGCACGACAAGAACCGTGACGCCGCGTCGTGTAACTCGACCGAGGAGATGACGCGACCCTGACGCCGCCGCACACGACGGCGGAGCAGGACGTGAAGCGCTTCCGCAGGTGGGGCCCGGGGCTCCTCCTCGTCTCGCCGTCGATCGTGCTGATCGCTGTGTTCGTGTACGGCCTGATCGGCTGGAACATCAAGGTCGTCGCTCGAGCAACTGGCGTCAGGCGCAGCTCTCCGAGCACTACGCCGGGCTCCGGGAACGTACAAGCGAGCTGAACTGGGACGCGGACCGCTGGAATGCGACGACCTGAAGAACCTCGTCGGTCTTCACCGTCGTCTTCATCGTCGGCAGCATCGTCGCTGGACGCATCATGGCGCTTCCTGCTCGACAAGGGCGTCCGCGGCGAGGGGCTTTTCCGCGCGGTGTACCTGTTCCCGATGGCGGTCTCGTTCATCGCCGCCGGGCATCGTGTGGCGCTGGCTGATGAACCCGGCGTCGGCGACCGTGAGACCGGCCTCAACCTCATCCTCGACAAGGTCGGCCTCCAAGTCCTGGAGAACCAGTGGTAGCAGTCGACGCCGCCTGGGGGATGGCGGCGATGGCGATGCCCGCGATCTGGGCAGCTCTCCGGCTACATCATGGCGCTCTACCTCGCCGGGTTCCGCGGCGTCCCCGAGGAGCTGCGCGAGGCGGCGCGGATGGACGGCGCCAAGGAGCTCCGCGTCTACCGGCACGTCGTGTTCCCGCAGCTGAGCCCGGTGACGCTCGCGGCGCTGGTCATCCTCGGGCACATCTCGATCAAGGTCTTCGACCTGATCGTCGCGATCGGCGGCAAGCAGGGGATCACCCAGGTCGCCCGCCGTCTACATGTGGATCAACATCTACGACGCCAGACAACGCGAAGGGCGCGGCGATCGCCACGCTGCTGCTCCTCGGGATCTCCGTGCTCGTGATCCCGTACCTGATCTACACCGTCGCGGTCGGAGCGGCGCGTATGAGCTCGACCACCGCCGCCCCGCCCGTCGCTCGCTCGGCGCGCCGCCTGCACCGCCGGCGCCGGGCGGCCGGGCTGATGAAGTAGTCGCGCTGCTGATCGTCGCCGTGATCGTCCTGATGCCGGTCTACGTCCTCCTCGTGACGAGCTTCAAGGGCGTCGCCGAGACCGACGTGGCGCACGCCTGGACGATCCCGAAGCGTGGACGCTCGACGCGTGGCGCGCGGCCTGGCACGCGCTCTCGCCGAATCGGAAGAACAGCGTCGAGCTGGTGATCCCGGCGACGGCGATCTCGACGATGCTCGGCTCGCTCAACGGCTTCGCGCTCTCGAAGTGGCGCTTCCCGGGCGCCGACATCGTCTTCACGTTCTTCCTCTTCGGGATGTTCATCCCGTACCAGGCGGTGATGATCCCGCTCACGCAGCTCTTCGGGCGCGTGGACTTCCCGCACCGGGATCCCGCGACTCGTCTTCGCGCACATCGTCTACGGGATCCCGATCACCGCGCTGATCTTCCGCAACTACTACGCGACGATCCCGAACGACCTGATGGAGGCGGCGCGGATGGACCGGGCGGGGATGCTGCGGACCTTCTGGTCGGTCGTGCTGCCGATCTCGATGCCGGCGTTCGTCGTCGCGGCGATCTGGCAGTTCACCTCGATCTGGAACGACTTCCTGTTCGCGGTCTTCATCATCACCGACCCGACGAAGTGGCCGGTCACGGTTGCGCTGAACAACACGGCCGGATCGCTCGTCACGACCTACAACGTCCAGATGGCGTCCGCGCTGCTCGCGTCGCTGCCGACGCTCGTCGTCTACATCCTGCTCGGCCGCTACTTCATGCGCGGCCTGATGGCAGGAGCGTTGAAGGGTTAGGCTCGAGACCGTGGCCGAGATCGTCCTCGAGGAGCTGACGAAGCGCTACCCGAACGGGTTCGAGGCCGTGAAGGGGCTCTCGCTCGAGATCGGCGAGGGCGAGCTGCTCGTCCTCGTCGGCCCGTCGGGCTGCGGCAAGACGACGGCGCTGCGGATGATCGCCGGGCTCGAGGACATCACCTCGGGCGACCTCTACATCGGCGGCACCCGGATGAACGACGTGCTCGAGCGAGACCGCGACATCGCGATGGTCTTCCAGAACTACGCGCTCTACCCGCACATGACGGTCGCGCAGAACATCGCCTTCAGCCTCCGGCTCGGCAAGGTGCCGAAGCAGCAGATCCGCGACCGTGTGACGGAGACCGCCACGCTGCTCGGGCTCGAGGGCCTGCTCGACCGCCGGCCGAAGCAGCTCTCGGGCGGGCAGCGCCAGCGGGTCGCGATGGGGCGCGCGATCATCCGGGAGCCGGTCGCCTTCCTGATGGACGAGCCGCTGTCGAACCTCGACGCCCAGCTGCGAGTCCAGATGCGCGGCGAGATCGAGGCGCTGCAGAAGCGGCTCGGCGTCACGACCGTCTACGTCACGCACGACCAGGTCGAGGCGCTGACGATGGGCGATCGGATCGCCACGCTGCGGGACGGTGTGCTCCAGCAGGTCGGCCGCCCCGAAGAGGTCTACGACCGGCCGGTGAACCTCTTCGTCGCAGGCTTCATCGGCTCGCCGCCGATGAACCTCGCCCACGCGACGATCGAGGTCGACGGCGGCGGCACCGTCGTGCGGCTCGGCAGCGCCACGCTCGCGGTGCCGGCGGAGGTCGCGCGCGAGCACCAGCTCGAGGCGTGGCACGGCAGGGACGTGATCGTCGGCATCCGCCCCGAGGACCTGCACGGGCCCGGGACAAACGGGCCGGGCGACCGCGGTGCGGTGCTGAGCGCGGTCGTCGACCGCGTCGAGTCGGTCGGGGCGAGCCTGCTGACCCACTTCCCGGTCGACGCGCCGGACGCGAAGAGCGTCGCGATCGCCGCCGCGAGCGGCGGCGAGGTGCTGGAGGCGGTGTCGCTGACCGGCACCGCGGGCCTTGCGTCCTTCTGCGCGAGCCTCGAGCCGCGCAGCGCCGTCCGCGTCGGCGACCGGATCGAGGTGGCGCTCGACACGCGCCGGCTCCACTTCTTCGACCCGGAGACCGAGCGCTCGACCCGCGACGCCGTCGCGGCCTAGGTCCGGAGCACGACCTCGAGCGCGGTGCCGCGCCCGGGGATCGAGCTGAGCGAGAAGCCGCCTTCGATCGACTCGGCGCGGGCGCGCATGTTCTTCAGGCCCTGGCCGGCCGCGGTCTGCTCGCCGTCGAAGCCGGTGCCGTCGTCGTGGATCGAGACGAAGCGCTCGCCGTACTCGCGCTGCCCGATCAGCACCTCCGCGTGCGTCGCGTTTGCGTGCTTGCGGACGTTCGCGAGTCCCTCCTGGACGATGCGGAAGATCTCGATCTGCTCGTCCGGCGCGAGCCGGATCGACGTGTCGACCTCGAGCTCCACCTCGAGCACGCCGTCGGCCGTGAGGAACTCGACGTAGCGGCGCAGCGCGGCGTCGAACGGCGCCGTGCCGCTCGCCGAGGAGAGGGCGAGGATCGCGAAACGCGCCTCCTGCTGGGCGAGCGCCGCGGCCTCCTTCAGGCGCGGCGCCACCTCCTCCAGCGGCGCGCCAGCCTCCAGCATCTGCGCGTGCGTGGAGAGCGCGAACAGGTACTGCGCGAGCCCGTCGTGGATCTCGCGCGCCACGCGGGCCCGCTCCTCGGCGACCGCGCGGCCGAACTCGGCGAACCGGATCGCGCGCCAGGCGCCGACGAGCATCACGGTGTACGCGAGCATCCGCAGGAAGTCGCCCTCGGAGACGTAGGTGCTCCCGCCCGGCGGCGTGAAGACGAGGTGCAGCGCCGCGAACAGCATCAGCGTGAAGCCGAGCGCGAGCCAGCGCGCCAGGTCGTCGCCGCGGCGGCGGAAGCGCTCGCCCCAGCCCACGACCGCGACGAGGTTGACGAAGGCCTGCAGCGCGAACGTGCCCGTGAGGTAGAAGGGCAGCGCGTCGCCGGGTGGCGGGGTGAGCTGCGGCAGCGTCGTCCCCGCCGCGCGGAGCAGCGACCAGGCGACGAAGAGCGCGAGCCCGGCCGCGGCGACCGCGTTCGCGATCGCCCAGTCGCGGTACTTGCTCCGGCCCTGCACGAGCGGCGCGGCCGCCACCAGCATCTGGCCGATGATGCCGCCGATCACCGCCGCCCAGCCCTCGGAGCGGTTCAGCGGCTGGCCGCCCAGCAGCGGCCCGATCGCGAAGACTCCGGCCGAGAGAGAGGTGACGAAGAAGCCGCTCGCGAGCAGCAGGTCGAGGCGGCGTCCCTCGACCGAGAAGCGGACGGCGGCGAGCAGCGCGACGAGCAGGCCGGCGAGCACCATCGTCGTCTGGAGCACGAGCCGCAGCTCCGGCAGGTCGTACTGGGTCCGCAGCACCGGGTATGCGATGAAGAGCGCCAGGCTCGCGCCGAGCAGACCCGCGAGCAGGGCCTCTCCCCAGAGCCAGGCCTGGAACTCGGTGCGGCGGTTCTTCACGTTCCTCTTGTCGGCAGAAGCGTTCCTGCCGATAAGGGTGGAGTGTCGCCGCTCCGGATCCTCATCGTCGACGACCACCCGCTGACGCGCGACGCGCTCGCGTCGCTGCTCGGCGCCCATGGCTTCGAGATCGCCGGCCTCGCCTCGGACGGCGCCGAGGCGATCGAGGAGGCCGGACGGCTCCAGCCCGACCTCGTTCTCCTCGACCTCTCGATGCCCGGCATGGACGGGTTGACCGCGCTGCCGCACCTGCGCGAGGCCGCTCCCGAGTGCGAGGTCGTCGTGCTCACCGCCTCCGGCACGGAGCAGAACCTGCTCGCCGCGATCCGCGGCGGCGCCGCCGGCTACCTGCTGAAGACCGAGCCGCCGGAGCGGATCGCCGCGTTCCTCGAGGGCGTCGTGAACGGCGAGGCTGCGCTCTCCGGCCCGATCGCGCGACGCCTGCTCGACGAAGTGCGGGGCGGCAACGGCCGTGCCGCCGGCGGCGTGCCGGACAGCATCGCCGCCGTCCTCTCGGCCCGCGAGGTCGAGGTGCTGCTGCTCCTCGACGACCATCTCGGCACCGACGAGATCGCGAAGCGGCTGTTCATCTCCGAGCACACCGTCCGCTCGCACGTGAAGAGCCTCCTGCGCAAGCTCGGCGTCTCCTCACGCCGCGAGGCGCTCGAGCAGCTCGCCGTTGCCCGCAGGTAACGGTGCAATCACCCACCGTGGGGGATGCCGTTCACCAGCCGCGGGGCACGAGCCACGGCGGCGCCGCGCCGATATCGTGACCAGACAGCGAAACCCCCTCCTCCACGGCAGAGGGATGGCGGAAGTACTGCGGCAGCGAGCGGCCCCGGGAGGGGCCTTTCGCTTTGCTCAGGGAGCGGTGAACCCCGAGAGCGCGGCGTCGACGAGATCCGGCAGCGTCTCGAGCTCGTAGCCGCCCTCGAGCACCGCCCCGACGCGCGGGCCGAGCCGCGCGCAGCGGCGTGCCAGCTCCCGAAAGCCCTCGGCCGTGACGCGCATGTCGGCGAGCGGGTCGTCCACGTGAGCGTCGAAGCCCGCCGAGACGAGCACGAGCTCCGGCTCGAAGCGCTCCACGGCCGGCTCGACCGCGTGCTCGAAGGCGTGCAGGTACTCCTCGTCGCCCGAGCCCGCGGACATCGGCACGTTCAGCGTCGTCTCCAGCTGGTCCTCCGGGCCGCCGCTGCCCGGGTAGAACGGCCACTGGTGGAGCGAGACGAACAGCACGCTGTCGTCGTGCCGGAAGATCGCCTCGGTGCCGTTCCCGTGGTGGACGTCGAAGTCCACGATCGCCACCCGCTCGACCCCGAGCTCGCGCTGCGCCACCCGCGCGGCGACGGCGACGTTGTTGAAGAGGCAGAAGCCCATCGCGCGGCCGGGCAGCGCGTGGTGGCCAGGCGGCCGCACGAGCGCGAACCCGCCGCGGAGCGCCGCCTCGATCGCCGTTCCCGCCGCGAGCTGGGCCGCTTCCCAGGTCGTCTCGGTGCAGATCGTGTCGTAGTCGAGCCAGTGCGGGTCCTCGGTGTCGCGGACGCGCGCGACGTGCTCCGGCAGGTGGCAGAGCAGCAGCTCCTCCTCGCTCGCGAGCCGTCCCTCGCTCCAGATGTGCTGGTGCTCGAGCAGGACGGCGATCCGCGCCGGCCGCTCCGGATGGTGCCCGGTCGGGTGGAGGCGCGCGAGCGCCGGATGCGTCAGGACGTCGATCGGACGGTCTCTGCGAGCTCGTCGAGGTCGGCGCCGGCGGCCCGCGCGCGTCCGAGCATGAAGCAGAGGAGCGGCGCGTTCGTCCGCGCCCCACCCTCGTGGGCCGCGACGGCGGCGAGGTCGAGCAGCGTCTCGATCTCGCCGGCCGAGAGCTCGAGCTCGTCGCGCGGGGCGCCGCTCGTGGCGGCGAGCGCGTCCGCCTGGCGTGACAGCCACTCGTGCATCGAGGGGAATTCTACGAGCGGGTCAGCCGCCGAGCGCCGCTACCCGCTCGGCGACCCTGCCGAGACCGAGCTCCGAGAGGAAGTCGGACGCCTCCGCCCACGTGGGTGTCTGGTCCTTGAGGGGAGGAAGGGGGGCGGAGGCGTCCATCACCGCGATTCGCCGGAAGAGGCGCAAGTCCTCCGCCTCCGCCGAGAATCTGCCGGCGGCGAGCGCGGCCTCGAGCGTGCCGTGCTCCCGCAGGATCTCCGCAGCCTTCTTCGGGCCGATGCCGCGCGCGCCCGGAAGCTTGTCCGAGGGGTCGCCGCGCAGCGCGATCAGGTCGGGCACCTGCTCGGGCTCGACGCCGTAGCGCTCCCGAACCTCGGCGGGGCCGATCCGCGCCAGCTCGCTGACGCCCTTCACCGGCTGGAGGATCGTCACCCGGTCGCTCGCGAGCTGGAACGCGTCCCGGTCGGAGGTCGCCACGAGCACCTCGCCCGGCCACGCGCGCGCGGCGGCGGCGAGGAAGTCGTCCGCCTCGTAGCCGGCGCCCCCGGCGACCGCGAAGCCCATCGCCTCCACGAGCTGCGGCAGCACGTCGAGCTGCTCGAGCAGCGACGCCTCGAACACGCGGCCGGACTGGTAGGGCTCGAACGCCTCGTGCCGGTAGGTCGGCGCCGAGAGCGTGTCCCACGCGACGAGGACGGCGTCCGGCAGCTCGGCCTCGTAGAGGCGCAGGAGCATGTTCGTGAAGCCGACGACCGCGTTCAGGCGGATCGACTTCGGCAGGGCGTGGTACGCGCGGTGCGCGAACGAGTCGCCGTCCACCGCGAGCAGCGTTCCCGCCTGCGTCAGAGCGAAGTCTCCAGCTCGGCGATCCGCTCCATCAGCCGGCCGGTCGCCTCCTGCGCCGCCTCGCGGATGTCCTCACGGCCGCGCAGGTCGTCGATCTCCACCGGCGGTCCGTACGCGGCACGGAGCGGCCCGAGCCGCGTCAGCCGGTCGGTGCCGGCGACGGCGGCCGGGACGAGCGGCACGCCGGCCTCGAGCGCGATCCGGGCCGCACCCGAGCGCGGCCGCGCCTCGTGGCGCTTGACGAGCCCCTTCGTCCGGCGCGTCCCCTCCGGGAACATCGCGATCACGTTGCCCTCGCGCGCGAGCCGCACGGCGGTCTCGATCGCCTCGGCGTCCGCCTGCCCGCGGCGCACCGGAAATGCACCCGCGCCGTCGACGACGAGGCGGAGCGGCCACCAGTACAGCTCCGACTTCGCCATGAAGCGCAGGAACCGGCGCGGCCAGAGCGGGAGGCCGAGCGGCCACGGGTCGAAGCTCGAGACGTGGTTGCAGGCGAGCACGTAACCGCCCTCACCGGGCAGGTGCTCGATCCCGCGCGCCCGCAGCCGGAACAGGACCTTGAGGACGGGCCAGCTGAGGACGGCGACGACGTTGTAGACGAGGCTCGGCCGCACGGGTCGGAGTATCACCTGTTCGCGCGGGCCATTGGAGCCGGAGGGAGCGCCCGCTATCGTGACCGACCGTGCCGGAGGGCAAACCCAACAAGCGCCTGGTGATCGTCGAGTCGCCGGCGAAGGCCAAGACCATCGCCGGCTATCTCGGCAAGGACTTCGTGGTCGAGTCGAGCGTCGGCCACATTCGCGACCTGCCCGACCGCGCCGCCGAGATCCCCGACGAGTACAAGGGCCAGGCGTGGGCGCGCCTCGGCGTCGACGTCGAGCACGACTTCGAGCCCCTCTACGTCGTCGACGCCGACAAGCGGAAGAAGGTCGGCGAGCTGAAGAAGCTCCTCGCCGGCGCGGACGAGCTTCTGCTCGCGACGGACGAGGATCGCGAGGGCGAGGCGATCGCCTGGCACCTGCTCCAGGTGCTGAAGCCCAAGGTGCCGGTGCGGCGGATGGTCTTCCACGAGATCACCCGCGAGGCGATCGAGCGGGCGCTCGGCGAGACCCGCGAGGTTGACCAGCGGCTCGTGGATGCGCAGGAGTCGCGGCGGATCCTCGACCGGCTCTACGGCTACGAGATCTCGCCCGTCCTCTGGAAGAAGATCATGCGCGGCCTCTCCGCCGGCCGTGTCCAGTCCGTCGCGACGCGGCTCGTCGTCGAGCGCGAGCGCGAGCGGATGGCGTTCACGGCGGCGCAGTGGTGGGATCTCGAGGCGACGTTCGACCCCGAATCGTTCGCGGCGCGGCTCGTCGGCCTCGACGGGAAGCGCGTCGCCACGGGCCGCGACTTCGGCCCCGACGGCAAGCTCCGCGGCGGCGATGTGCTCCAGCTCGACGAGGCGACCGCCCGCAGCCTCGGCGAGCGGCTCCGGGACGCGGAGTTCGCCGTCGCGCGCGTCGAGCGGAAGCCGTACGTCCGCCGGCCGAGCGCGCCGTTCATGACCTCGACGCTCCAGCAGGAGGCGAGCCGCAAGCTTCGCTTCACCGCGCAGACGACGATGCGGGTCGCACAGCGGCTGTACGAGAACGGCTACATCACCTACATGCGCACCGACTCGACGACCCTGTCGGAGTCGGCGCTCGCCGCCGCCCGCTCGCAGGCGGCCTCGCTGTTCGGCGCCGAGTACGTGCCGGAGCAGCCACGCCGCTACGAGCGCCGGGTGAAGAACGCGCAGGAGGCGCACGAGGCGATCCGCCCCTCCGGCGACACCTTCCGCACGCCGCAGGACGTGCAGGGCGAGCTCTCCCGGGACGAGCACGCCCTCTACGAGCTGATCTGGATGCGGACGGTCGCCTCGCAGATGAAGGACGCCCAGGGGCAGACCGTCTCGCTGCGGATCGCCGGCACGTCCGCCGCGACGTCGGAGCATGCCGCCGAGCGCGCGGAGTTCGGCGCGTCGGGCACGGTGATCACCTTCCGCGGCTTCCTCGCCGCCTACGAGGAGGGTCGCGACGACGACCGCTCCGGCGCCGAGCGCGACGACGAGGAGCGGCGGCTGCCGAACCTCTCCGAAGGCGACGCGGTCACGCTCGTCGAGCTGGAGCCGCAGGGCCACGAGACGAACCCGCCGGCGCGCTACACCGAGGCGACGCTCGTGCGGACGCTCGAGGAGCTCGGCATCGGCCGTCCGTCCACGTACGCGTCGATCCTCGGCACGATCCTCGACCGCGGCTACGTCTTCAAGAAGGGCACCGCGCTCGTCCCCTCGTTCCTCGCCTTCGCCGTCGTCGGCTTGCTGGAGCAGCACTTCACACGGCTCGTCGACTACGACTTCACGGCGCGGATGGAGGACGACCTCGACCGCATCGCCGCCGGCGACGAGCAGCGGGTCGAGTGGCTGCGGCGGTTCTACTTCGGCGAGGGCGGCGACGGCGACCGCGACGGGCTGAAGGCGCTCGTCTCCGACCTCGGCGGGATCGACGCGCGCGAGATCAACTCGATCGAGATCGGCGAGGGCATCGTGCTCCGCATCGGCCGCTACGGCCCCTACCTCGAGCGCGACGGCCAGCGCGCGAACGTGTCCGACGACGTCGTGCCGGACGAGCTCACGGTCGAGCGCGCGGAGGAGCTGCTCGCGCAGCCGTCGAGCGACCGCACGCTCGGCACCGACCCGGAGAGCGGGCGCGAGATCGTCGCCCGCAGCGGCCGCTACGGGCCGTACGTCACCGAGACGCTCCCGGAGGGCGCGAAGGAGAAGCCGCGCACCGCCTCGCTCTTCACGTCGATGTCGCTCGACACGATCACGCTCGAGGACGCGCTGCGGCTGCTCCAGCTCCCGCGCACCGTGGGCGTCGCCGAGGACGGGGAGGAGATCGTCGCGCGCAACGGCCGCTACGGCCCGTACGTCCAGAAGGGCTCCGAGTCGCGCTCGCTCGAGTCCGAGGAGCAGCTGCTGACGATCACGCTCGAGGAGGCGCTCGTCCAGCTCGCCCAGCCGCGCCAGCGCCGGGGCCGCGCGGCGGCCGCGGGGCCCCTCAAGGAGCTCGGCCCGGACACGGTGAGCGGCAAGCCGATCGTGCTGAAGGAGGGCCGCTTCGGGCCCTACGTGACCGACGGCGAGACGAACGCGAGCCTCCGCCGCGGCGACGACCCGGAGACGGTCACGATCGAGCGGGCCGTCGAGCTGCTCGCCGAGCGGCGCGCAAAGGGACCGGCAAAGAAGAAGACGACCCGTGCCCGCCGCAAGGCTTCCTGAGCCGCGCAACTTTTCCGTCCCTGCGGCGTCCTTATCTGGGACGAGGCCTGGTGCCCGTGCGCGCGCAAACGGACGCCCGTCGAGGCGGAATAGAGAGGCGCAGCCGCACGTTCCGAGTCTCGGATGCTCGTGCCGCAGGGACCCTCCTGACGGTTCCCCTGGCAGCGGGAGGACTTGCCTCCTAAAGTGAGAAGGTTCGCTGACGCTCTCCGACTGCAGGACCGGAAAGGACTGAGAGGACCCTGACGCAGAACCAGCTTCACGAGTTGCTCGAGACCGACCAGATCCGCGCGATCGTGGAGCGCGCGGAGGAGCGCGGGTTCGTCGAGCCGACCGAGCTCGAGGCCTTCGCGGCCGAGCTCGACCTGAACGAGACCGAGGTCGAGGAGCTCACCCGCGAGCTCGAGCGGATCGGCCTCGAGATCGGCGTGCCCGTCGCGGGCGCGGGGGCGGCGAAGAAGAACAAGGAGACGGAGGCGGAGAAGGCCGAGCCCGAGCCGGAGCCGGTCGTGACCGCGCAGCTCTCCGGCGCCGCCGACAGCCTGCAGCTCTTCCTCGCGGACGTCGGCCGGCACAAGCTGCTGACCGCGGCCGAGGAGGTCATGCTCGCGAAGCGGATCGAGCGCGGCGACCCGACCGCGAAGCGGCGGATGATCGAGTCGAACCTCCGGCTCGTCGTCTCGATCGCGAAGGGCTACCGCGGGCTCGGCGTCCCCTTCCTCGACCTGATCCAGGAGGGCACGCTCGGCCTCAACCGCGCGGTCGAGAAGTTCGACTGGCGGCGCGGCTACAAGTTCTCGACGTACGCGACCTGGTGGATCCGCCAGTCGGTGCAGCGCGCGGTCGCGAACCACGCGCGCACGATCCGCGTGCCGGTGCACGTCGTCGAGCGGCAGCAGAAGCTGTCGCGCGCCGCGCGGCGGCTCGAGGTGGAGCTCGGTCGCGAGGCGACGAAGGAGGAGCTGGCCGAGGCGACCGGGCTGCCGATGCAGCACGTCGACGAGGCGCTCGGCGCCGCGCACGCGTCGGTCTCGCTGAACCAGACCGTCGGCGCGGACGACGAGGGCGAGCTCGGCGACCTGTTCGCCGACCGCGAGGCGGCCGATCCGTTCGACGAGGCGGAGGAGTCGCTCCGCCGCCAGGGCGTACGGCGCGCGCTCGAGGCGCTCCCGGAGCGCGAGCGGCGGATCCTCGAGCTGCGATTCGGCTTCGACGGCGAGCCGTGGACGCTCGAGGCGATCGGCAACGAGCTCGACCTGACGCGCGAACGCGTCCGCCAGCTCGAGGGGCAGGCCCTCGCGCGGCTCGGCGCCCTGCGCGACCTGATCAGCGTCGCCGCCTAGCACGAGCCTGTGTCACGCCGCGGGCGAGGCACGCCTGCCGCCCTGCGCGGCGCAGGCCCAGTTGCCCCCTTTTCCCGCGGGAAACAACCTGTGATACTCGCCGAAAGCCATCAGGGCCGCTCGGAGGGGGACCTGGGAAGGAGGGCATTCGTGAGGAGGAGAAGGACTCTTCTGCTCGTTCCGGCCGCGCTCGCTGCCGTCGCGCTCGTGGTCGCGACGGGGGCGACCGCGCGGACGAACGCGAGCTCGATCATCGTGGACGGCACGACCGACTCGGTCACGAACATCGACCCGGCCGGCAACTACGACTTCGGCTCGGGCACGGTCGACTATCAGATCTTCAACAGGCTGCTCGAGGCGGGACCGGGCAGCCTCTCGCCGCATCCCGCACTCGCGACGAGGTGCGGCTTCAAGGGCAATCTGAAGACCTACGGCTGCACGCTGCGCCAGGGCGTCAAGTTCTCGAACGGCGACAGCTTCACGTCGACCGACGTGAAGTACTCGTTCGATCGCGTGATCAAGATCAAGGATCCCTCGGGGATCTCGTCGCTGCTCGACAACCTCAAGAGCGTGACGACGAGCGGCGCCTACAGCGTCGTGTTCCACCTCAAGCACGGGCAGTCGACGTGGCCGAACATCCTCACGACTGGCGCCGGCCAGATCGTCGACCACAACGTCTACCCGGCGACGAAGATTCTGGCGAACAGCTCGACGCAGGTCGGCACAGGCCCGTACATGCTCAGCACCTTCACGGCCGGCCAGCAGGTGGTCTTGAAGCCGAACCCGTTCTTCTGGGGTTCGCAGCCGGCGAACGGCGGCGTCATCATCCGCTACTACTCGAAGTCGTCGACGATGAAGCTCGCGCTGGAGAAGGGCGAGATCGACATGGCGTTCCAGAGCTTCACGCCGACCGAGTTGGGCTCTCTCGAGGGGGAGAAGGGCATCGTCGTGCACAAGGGCCTGGCCGCGTCGATCCGGTACTTCGTGATGGACACGAACCGGGCGCCGACCGACAACCCGGCGGTGCGCAAGGCGATCGCGTACCTGTTCCCGCGGAAGACGATCGCCTCGCGGGTGTACCACGGCCAGGTGCGGCCGCTCTTCTCGATGGTGCCGGCGGGCCTGCCGGGCCACATCGACGCGTTCGCGACGATGTACGGGCGGACGCCGAGCCGCGCGAAGGCGGCCGCCGTGCTGAACGCGGCCGGCGTCTCGACGCCGGTGGACCTCACGGTGTGGTACACGCCCAGCCACTACGGCGACGCGTCGGCCGACGAGTACGCCGAGATCCAGCGGGCGCTGAACGCGAGCGGCCTCTTCAACGTGACGCTGAAGACGGCCGAGTGGGCTCAGTACGTGAACACGCTGGGCACCACGAAGGGCCTCTTCCAGCTCGGCTGGTTCCCGGACTACGTGGACGCCGAGAACTACCTGCTCCCCTTCTACCCGAAGGGGCAGTTCCTTCAGAACGGCTACTCGGACAAGAAGATGGACACCCTGATGACGAAGGAGCAGGGCACGAAGGCGACCAAGGCCCGGCTCGCGCTCGTCCGCAAGGCTCAGGTGCTCGCCGCGAAGGACGTTCCGATCATCCCCTACTGGCAGGGGTCGATGATCGCCGTCTCCAAGAGCGGTGTGAAGAACATCGCGGCGACGCTGGATCCGACGTTCATCATGCGGTTCTGGCTGATCTCGAAGTAACGATGGTCCCGACGCCCGGGCGTGCGCCGAGCGCGCGCCCGGGCGTCTCCGTCTCTGTGTATGCATAGCTCGGGAACCTCGCTCAAGACCTACGCGCTGACGCGGCTCGCGCTCGTCGTGCCGATGGTGCTGATCCTGCTCACGCTCGTCTTCCTGCTGATGCGCGTCGCGCCGGGCGACCCGATCTCGGCCGCGCTCGGCGGGCATGTCCCCGCCGCGGTGATCAACAAGATCACGCACGACCTGGGCTTCGACAAGCCGCTCTACGTCCAGTACGGCGACTACCTCTGGGGCATCGTCCACGGGGACTTCGGGACGACGATCACCGACCGGCGCCCGGTGAGCAGCATCATCATCGAGAACGGCGGCGCCACCCTCGAGCTGACGGTGGCCGCCGGGCTCGTCGCGCTGGTGGTCGGCGTGGTCATCGGCCTGCTCGCCGGCCGCTACCGCGACACGTGGATCGACGTCGCGGGCCGCATGTTCGGGATCGTCGTCTACGCGATGCCGGTGTTCTTTCTCGGCTTTCTCGCCCAGCTCTTCTTCGGCGTCTACCTGGGCTGGCTGCCGACCTCCAACCAGGCGAGCCCGATCACGCAGGCGTTCCTGCCCGTGCACTCGCACATTCTCTTCGTGGACGCGATCTGGGCCCGAGACTGGGGCGCGCTCTGGGACATCACGAAGCACTTGATCCTGCCGGCGACGACGCTCGGGCTCGTGATCGGTGGGATCTTCATCCGCCTCGTCCGCGTCAACGTGATCCGGACCCTCAAGGACGACTACGTCGAGGCGGCGCGGGCCCGCGGCATCGGGGAGCGCTCGGTCGTCTACCGGCACGCCTTCCGGAACGCGCTGGTTCCGGTGATCACGATCGTCGGCCTCCAGACTGCGTTGCTGCTCGGGGGCGCCATCCTGACCGAGGAGACCTTCAACTGGCCCGGCATCGGCTACACGCTGATCAAGTACCTGGCGAACCGCGACTATGTCGGCGTCCAGGGGATCATCGTCGTGTTCGCGCTCGTGGTCGTGGTCGCCAGCCTCGTGATCGACTTCGTGAACGCCTTCATCGACCCGAGGATCCGCTACTGATGGCGGTCGCGAGCACGACCGCGCGCCGCCCGGGGCGGCGCGTCCGCCCGGGGCTGAAGCGCCTCTGGTCGCCGATCGCGGAGACGCGCGGCCTCGCGCGCGTGATGCTGGTCGCGGGCGCGGCGATCACGCTCTTCTTCGTCGTCCTCGCGTTCTTCGCCCGCTGGATCGCCCCGTACGGGTTCAGCCAGTACCAGGCGGACGGGCACCGGTTCCCGCAGCTGGCCGCGCCGTCGACGCACCACCTGATGGGGACGACCGTCGAGTCGGACGACGTGCTCTCGCGGGTCGTCTGGGGCGCTCAAACCGAGCTGAAGGTGGTCGTTCTCGCGCTCGTTCTCTCGCTCGCGCTCGGCGTGCCGCTCGGGCTCCTTTCCGGCTACTTCAGCGGCGTCCTCGACCGCGCGCTCGTGCTCTTGATGGACGCGCTGTTCGCGTTTCCGTCGCTGCTGCTCGCCATCGTGATCGCCTTCCTGCTCGGCTCGACCGTCAACTCGGGCGTCTTCACCGCGGCGATCGCGATCACCGTCGTGTACGTGCCGCAGTACTTCCGAGTCGTCCGCAACCACGTGATCAGCGTTCGCGAAGAGACCTACGTCGAGGCCGCGCGGGCCCTCGGCGCGTCTCCGTTCACGATCATCCGCAAGTACGTCTTCTTCAACGTCGTCCAGAACGTGCCCGTGATCGCGACGCTGAACGCGGCCGACGCGATCTTGACGCTCGCCGGGCTCGGCTTCCTCGGCTACGGCGTGCAGCCGACGGAGGCGGCGGAGTGGGGCTACGACGTCCAGCGTGCGCTCTCGGACGCGACCACCGGCATCTGGTGGACGGGCCTCTTCCCGGGCCTCGCGATCGTCGTGCTCGTGACCGGCATCACGCTGCTCGGCGAAGGCCTGAACGAGACGATCAACCCGTGCTGCGCAGGCGGCGGATCGAGAAGGTCACCTTCCGCGGGGAAGCGGGCCTGGTCGAGTGAGCGTCGTCTCGGTTCGCGACCTCCGCGTCTACTACGGCACGTCGCGCGGCCCGGTGCGCGCGGTCGACGGCGTCTCGCTCGAGATCCAGGAGGGCGAGACGCTCGGCCTCGTCGGCGAGTCCGGCTGCGGCAAGTCCACGCTCGGCCGGGGTCTCCTCGGCCTGCTGCCGGAGGGCGCGGCCACCGACGGCGAGGTGAGCTACGGCGGCAGGAACCTGATCGCGCTCTCGCAGAAGGAGCTGCGCAAGCTGCGCGGGCCGGACCTCGGCCTGATCTTCCAGGAGCCGATGACCCGCCTGAACCCGCTGCTGCGGATCGAGGACCACTTCGCGGAGACGCTGAAGCGGCACGAGCCGGGGATCAAGGGCGCAGAGGTGCGGCGGCGTTCGCTCGAGGTGCTCGGGAAGATGGGCATCCCGCCGACGCGCTTCGGCCAGTACCCGCACGAGTTCTCGGGCGGGATGCGGCAGCGGATCATGATCGCGCTCGCGCTGTCGCTGCGCCCGAAGCTCCTGATCGCCGACGAGCCGACAACGGCGCTGGACGTGATCGTCGAAGCGCAGATCCTCGGGATCCTCGCCGACCTCAAGGCGAGCTTCGGAACAGCACTGCTCCTGATCACGCACAACCTCGGGATCATCGCCGAGTCGTGCGAAAGGGTCGCCGTCATGTACGCGGGCAAGATCGTCGAGGAGGGTCCTGCGCGCGACGTCTTCGCCGACCCTGCGCATCCGTACACGCGGGAGCTGCTGCGCTCGACGATCTCGCTCGACACGACGGCGCTGCACTCGATCCCGGGCGCGCCGCCGAACCTGATCGACCCACCGAGCGGCTGCCGCTTCCACCCGCGCTGCCCCGATGCGCTTCGCGTGTGCGTGGACGTCGAGCCGGTCGAGCAGCGCCTCGAGGACGGGCGGCGGGTGCAGTGCTGGCTGCACGGCCCCGAGGAGCGGATCCCGGCGGGCGGGCGCGACGAGCTCGTCCGGGAGGAGATCGCGGTTGCAGACGAAGCCTGAGCCCGAGCTCGCAACGGAGGAGGCGGCGCCGCTCGTCTCCGTCCGGAACCTGAAGACGTACTACTCGATCCGGGGCAGCTTCCTCGACCGGCTCGTGGGGCGGGAGGCCGGCTTCGTGAAGGCGGTCGACGACGTCTCGCTCGACCTCCGCAAGGGCGAGGTGCTGGGCCTCGTCGGCGAGTCGGGCAGCGGCAAGACGACGCTCGGCCGGACGCTCCTCGGCCTCGTCCCGGCGACCGGGGGCAGCGTCGTCTTCGAGGGCCGCGAGATCACCGGGCTGCGGGAGCGTGAGCTGCGGGAGCACCGGCGGCGAATGCAGCTGATCTTCCAGGACCCGCACGCGTCGCTGAACCCGGCGATGACGGTCGAGCAGTCGGTCGGCGACCCGTTGCGGATTCACGGGATCACGCGCGACAAGGCGGACATCCGCAGGCGGGTCGCGGTGGCGCTCGAGCACGTGGGGCTCGCGCCGGCGGAGCAGTTCCTGGAGAAGTACCCGAGCGACCTCTCGGGTGGGCAGAAGCAGCGCGCCGTGATCGCGCGGGCGATCATCCTCAACCCGCTGCTGCTCGTCGCCGACGAGCCGGTGTCGATGCTGGACATGAGCGTGCGCGCCAAGATCCTCGAGCTGATGCTCGACCTGAAGCGCGACTTCGACCTCACGTACCTCTACATCACGCACGATCTGGCGACGGCAAAGTTCTTCTGCGACCGTATCGCGATCATGTACCTGGGCCGCATCGTCGAGATCGGGCCGTCGGAGGCGATCTACGCGGACCCGAAGCACCCCTACACGCAGGCGCTGCTGCGCGCGATCCCGGAGCCCGACCCGAGGCGGGAGATCCCGCGCGACCTGCCGCGCGGCGAGGTGCCGGACGCGGCGCGGCCGCCGCTCGGCTGCACGTTCCATCCGCGCTGCCCGCGCGCGTTCGAGGTCTGCGGCTGGGAGTCGCGCGACCTGAAGGAGCTGCTCGAGGCCCGCTGGGCGCGCGCGGGCGCGGAGCGGTACGAGGCGGAGCGCGCGCTCGTCGAGAGCCTGGCAGCGCTCGAGGCGCCCGCGACGCGCGTGTCCCTGCCCGCCGGGCGCGGCCACGACGCCGGCGAGCTGCTCGAGCTGCTCGAGGCGGTGCGGGCGGAGGATCCGGAGGAGCCGTTCTGGCGCGGCGTGCGCCGGCTCGAGGCGACGGGCGACCGCGTCGAGATCGAGTTCCACGAGCCGCGTACGCCCCGCCTGCTGCCGCAGGGTGACGTCGAGGTCGAGTGCCACCTCTACGACCCGGAGGTCTCGGCCTAGAACAGGCCGCGCTCCTGAGGGCGGGGCGCGGGCGCCGGCGCGCGCGGCGTGGGGGCGTGCGCGACCGCGAGGGCGCGCGCCGCGCGCAGGATCGCCTTCCGCTCGAGCGGCACGACGCGCAGCTCCGGCGGCGGCCGGCGCAGGAACGTCCCCACGAGCAGCAGCTCCTCCAGCGAGCCAAGTAACAGACTGTTACTTGCGCCTGCCGCGCGTCGAGCCGCCGCGAGCCCGGCCTCGACCTCGAGCGCGGCGCCGCCGCCGGGCGGCAGCGTCCGCGTGGCGGCGAGCACGCCGCCGGCGACGAAGAACGCCCGCACGTGCTCCGGCTCGGTCGCCGGAACGAGCAGGCAGCGCTCGAGCTCGCGCAGCCGGCGCACCCGCTCCAGTTCGCGGCAGACGCGCTCGAGCGCCTCGAGCCGGTCGCGCAGCCGCGCCGCGTCCTCGTAGCGGCGCGCGTCCGAGAGCTCCGCGAGGCGCCGCCTCAGCCGCGGCAGCGCCGCCGCCGGCCGCTCGAGATCCGCCGCCGTGAGCGCGCGCGCCGCGAGCTGCGCCGTGCGCCGCGAGCGGATCGGGCCAAGTTGCAGACTGCAACTTGGCGGGCTCTGCGACGCCACGACGCCGTCGCCGCGCCGGCGCAGCCAGACGTAGCGTTCGGGCCGCGCGACGCGAGCGTTTGCGGGCGGGCGCAGCTCCCGGATCAGCCGCAGCTCCTCGAGCGCCGCCTCGAGCTCCGAGCCGAGCACGCGCCACTCGATCCGTTCGACGGCGGCGAGCGCCGCCTCGACCGCGGGCCGCTGCCGCTCGCTGCGGAAGTAGGAGCGCAGCCGGGCCCGCAGGTCGCGGGCGCGGCCGACGTAGAGCACCTGTTCGTTGCGGTCACGGAAGAGGTAGACGCCCGGCCGCGGCGGCGCCCCGAACGCGAGCTCCCGCTTGTGCCACACGCGCCGCGTCCGCGTCGCGGAGAGCCGGACGAGGTCGGCGACCGTCCGCGCGCCCCGCTCCTGTGCGAGGCCGATCAGCGCCAGCAGCACCTCGGCGGTCGCTTGCGCGTCCGGCAGCGCCCGGTGGCACGGCTGCACCGAGGTGCCGACGAAGTGGGCGAGCTGCGCGAGGCTTGCCCGCGGCACGCGCCCGGCGAGCAGCCGCCGCGCGAGCGGCACCGTGTCCACGACCGGCGCCGCGATCCGCGAGCCCGTCGACCGCTCGGTCTCCCGGTCGAGGAAGGCGAGGTCGAAGCGGGCGTTGTGCGCGACGAGCACGGCGTCGCCGGCGAAGGAGAGGAAGCGCCGCACCGCGACCGCGGGCGACGGCGCTCCGCGCAGCTCGGCGTCGCGCAGTCCCGTCAGCGCCGACGCGCCCGGCGCCATCCGCATCCCCGGGTTCACGAGCGTCTGGAACTCCGCCTCGAGCTCGAGCCCGCGCACCCGCACGGCGCCGATCTCGCAGATCTGCGAGCTGCCCGGTCGCAGCCCGGTCGTCTCGAGGTCGACGACGACGTAGGTCGCCTCCTCGAGCAGCAGCTCCACGCCGGGCGGGCTCGCGAGGCCGACGGCGTCGCCGTTCCAGGCGAGACGCGCGTCCGCGTCCACGACCTCCGCGAGCAGGGAGCGGGCGAGACCCGCCGGCGCCTGCCGCAGCGCGAACAGCCGCCGGGCCGCCTCCTCCGCCACCACCGGGCCGCGCCGCTCCTCGACGAGCTCCACGAGCCGGTCGGCTGCGTCTAGCCTGAGCTGCATGAGCGGAAGCGTAAGCGAACATACGTTCGCCGTCCATCTCGCACCGCTCCGGGCGGAGCCGAGCGACGACGCCGAGCAGGTGACGCAGGCGCTGCCGGGCGAGCCGCTCGAGGTCGAGGAACGCGCGGGCGGCTGGGCGCGCGTCCGCACGTCCTACGACTACCCGGGCTGGATCCGCGCCGACGCGCTCGGCGGCGATCCCGACCCCGCCTGGCTCGAGCCGAGCGCCGCCGACCCGGTCGAGGCCGCCCGCTCCCTGCTCGGGACGCCGTATCTCTGGGGCGGGATGACGGCGGCGGGGATCGACTGCTCCGGGCTCGTCCACATGAGCTTCCGCGCCACCGGGCGCCTCGTCCCGCGCGATGCCGACCAGCAGGAGGAGGCCGGCGAGCGGCTGTCGGAGGCCGAGCTGAGGCGGGGCGACCTCGTCACGTATGGCGATCCCGGCACGGCCGCCGACCACGTCGCATTCTGGCTCGGCGCGGGCCGGATCCTGCACGCGACGCAGCGTGAGAAGGGGGGCGGCGTCGTCGAGGAGCCCGAGCCCGACGAGCTCCGTGCGCGCCGGCGGGCGACCGTGCGGCTGGCACCGCCGGAAGGCCGCGTTTCTAACTAGAGTTCGGCGCCGAGCGTCAGATCTTGCAGCGCGAGCGGCGGCGCGGAATCCTGTGCCGCCCATCGTCTTACGAGTCCGGGAGGTACCCCAGTTGAACCGAAGTCATCGCTTGAAGTGGCTGGCGACAGCCGCAACGTTCACCGTCGGCCTTGCACTGATCGCCGCAGCGTGCGGCGGCGGTGGCGGCGGCAGCACCGCGACGTCCGCGTCGGCCGGGACGAGCACGTCGGGCGGCGCCGCGGGCGGGAAGCAGTTCGCGAACTTCCGGGTCGCGTACGACACCGGCATCGACTATCTCGACCCCGCCCTCTCGTACACGGTCGAGGGCTGGGCGATCATGTGGAACGTCTACCTGCCCCTGCTCGGCTACAAGCACGTGAACGGGCCGGACGGGGCGACGATCGTCCCCTACCTCGCCAAGGACCTCCCGCAGGTCTCGTCCGACGGGAAGACCTACACGCTGACCCTGCGTGACGGCCTGACCTACTCCGACGGGACGCCGGTGAAGGCAAGCGACTTCAGGGCCGCGATCGAGCGCGACTACAAGGTCGACTCGCCGGGTGTCGGCTTCTTCGGGAACATCGTCGGCGCCGACCAGTTCGGCAAGACGAAGAAGGGCCACATCAGCGGCATCACGACGAACGACAGCACCGGGGAGATCACGATCCAGCTGACCGCCCCGCAGGGCGACTTCGAGAACATCCTCGCCACGACGTTCGCGGCGCCGGTGCCCGCGGGCTCGCCTGCGAAGGACCAGTCGACGACTCCGCTGCCGTCGACGGGGCCGTACATGATCAAGAGCTACGCCCCGAACAAGCAGGCGATCGTCGTCCGGAACCCGAACTTCGACGCGTCCGTGTTCGGCGGGAACGTCCCGGCCGGGAACCCGGACACAGATGACGTTCGACATCATCGGGGACGACTCGGTCGCTCTCCAGCGCGTGATCAGCGGGCAGGACGACTACGACTTCCATCAGATCCCGACCGGACCGGCTGGCGTCGACGCAGCAGAAGTACGGCGACCAGATCAAGGTCTACACGCCGGCGAACACGTACTACTTCTTCATGAACACGAAGGTGCCGCCCTTCGACAACGTGAAGGTGCGGCAGGCGGTCAACTACGCGGTCAACCGGCAGGCGCTCGTACGCGTCTACGGCGGTCTCGCGCAGCCGACCGAGAACATCCTCCCGCCGACGTACCCGCAGTACACGAAGCACGACCTGTACCCGTACGACCTCGCCAAGGCGAAGCAGCTGATCAAGCAGGCGGGAGCCACCGGCGCGAAGGTCACGGTCTGGAACCACGACCGCGGCCTCGACCCGAAGGCGACGGCGTACCTCACGGACGTGCTCAACGCGATCGGCCTGGACGCGAAGGAGAAGATCGTCAACTCCGCCGTGTACTGGACGACCGTCGGCAACCAGGCGACGAAGGCGCAGATCGGCTTCGCCGACTGGTTCCAGGACTACCCGCACCCGCTCGACTGGTTCGACGTGCTCCTGAACGGCGATCGGATCACGCAGACGCACAACAACAACTACGCGAACTACGACAACAAGTCTGTGAACCAGACGATCGCGTCGTTGAAGAAGGAGCCGACGCTGTCGGAAGCCGTCAACGCCAAGTGGGCGACGCTCGACAAGTCGATCATGCAGGACGCTCCGTGGGTGCCCTTCATCAACAGGCAGTTCACGGACTTCTTCAACTCGGGCATGGACCTGAGCTGCTACGTCAACCATGTCCTCTACCAGTTCGACTTCGCGCTGATCTGCAAGAAGTAGGCGAGAAACATGGTTCACTCGTCGGGGGCGCCGGGTACGGCGCCCCCGACGAGCCTCGTCCCGAGGCGCGGCGAGGGAGGCAGTAGGTGGCGCAGCGTGCAACCGAGAGCGAGTTCACCCTCGACACGGCGGCGGAGCTCGCCGCGGGGGAGTCGGCGGACGCCATCCGCGGCCACAGCCCCTGGTTCCTCGCCTGGCGCCGGCTGCGGCGGAACTACATCGCGTTCGCGTTCCTCGGGATCTTCCTGCTCGTTCTCCTGGCCTGCGCGCTCGCGCCGGTCTACGCGCGCCACGTCGCCCACTCCGGCCCGAACGCGAACCACATCCTCGAGATCGTCAACGTGCACGGAGTCCGGACGCCGGTCGTCTCGCAGGGCGGGTACATCGAGAAGAAGAGCGGCAAGCCGTGCACGACGGGCGGGAGCGACTGCGTCCTCGTCTCGGCGATCCCGATCGCGCCCACGTGGTTCAGCGGCGGCGGCCGGTTCGTGCTCGGCGCCGACGCGAACGGGCGCGACATCGCGGTGCGGCTGCTCTACGGCGGGCGGACGTCGCTGATCGTCGGCATCGCCTCCTCCGGAATCTGCGTCTTCTTCGCGGTGATCCTCGCGCTGCTCGCCGGCTACTTCGGCGGCTGGATCGACTTCGTGATCACGCGCTTCTTCGACCTCTTCTACGCGTTCCCCGTCGTGCTGCTCGGTATCGCCCTCGGCTCCGCGCTCGCGATCAACGGCTTCCACCACTTCGGCGTCAACATCCAGAGCGGCAGCATCTGGATCCCGACGCTCGTCATCTCGTACGTGCTGATCCCGTACGTCGGCAGGCCGCTGCGCGGCCAGGTGCTCTCGCTGCGCGAGAAGGAGTTCATCGAGGCGGCGATCTCGCAGGGGGCGAGCCCGCTGCGGATCATGTTCTCGGACCTGCTGCCGAACATCGTCAGCTCGGTGCTCGTCTTCTTCACGCTGATCGTCGCGAACAACATCGTGCTCGAGGCGGCGCTGTCCTTCCTCGGCGCCGGCGTGCAGCCGCCGACCGCGTCGTGGGGCACACTCATCTCGGACGGGCAGACGCTGATCGTCACGCGGCCGTGGCTCGCGCTCGCGCCGGGCATCGCGATCGTGCTCACGGTGCTCTCGCTGAACATCTTCGGCGACGGCCTCCGCGACGCGCTCGACCCGCGCGCCAAGGTGAAGGTGGAGCACTAGTAGTGGCCTCCACCGCCCCGCACGTCGGCGCCTCGCCCGCGATCACGCGGCGCGCTGCGGCGTCCTCAGTCGCCTCGATAGCTTCGGCTATCGAGGCTCCCTGCGTCCTTGCATCGCTTGGTGCTCGCGACCGAGGCATCCAACAGCGGGACAGTGGAGGCCACTGATGGCCACCTTCCTCGTCAGACGGTCGATCGGCGCGGCGGTGGTGTGCATCGCCGTCACCTTCATCGTCTTCCTGATCTTCATCGTCGTCCCCGGCGGCGACCCGGCGCAGCGGATCGCGGGCAAGAACGCGACGCAGCAGAACATCGTCAACATCCGCCACTCGTGGGGCTTCGACCAGCCCTTCTACGTGCAGTACTGGCGGATGCTGAAGAAGATGTTCACGGGCGACCTCGTCTCGTACACGAACCAGCAGAACGTGCTCCAGCAGATCCGCCAGGGGATGCCGGCGACGTTCTCGCTCACGGTCGGCGCCGGAATCATCTGGCTCTTCTTCGGGATCCTCGTGGGGGTGGCATCCGCGGTCACCGCGGGGAGGCTGTCCGACCGCGTGATCACGGTGCTCGCGCTGATCGGGATCTCGATGCCGGTCTTCTGGCTCGGCATCATCGCCCGCTACTACCTGGCCGAGGGCGGCGTCGCCACGATCTTCCCCGACGGCGAGTACTACCCGTTCACGTCGAGCCCCTGGCAGTGGTTCTACCACCTGCTCCTGCCGTGGGTCGTGCTGGCCGTGCTCTTCGTCGGCTTCTACGGACGCGTCCTGCGCGGGAACATCCTCGACACGATCAACGAGGACTACGTGCGCACGGCGAAGGCGAAGGGCCTCTCGCCTCGCCGGATCCTCGTCCGGCACGTGCTCCGCACCTCGCTGATCCCGATCGTGACGCTGTTCGGGCTGGACTTCGCCGCCGTGCTCGGCGGCGGCGCGATCCTGACGGAGACGGTCTTCGACCTGCACGGCGTCGGCCAGTACGCCGCGCTCTCGATCAACAACTTCGACCTGCCGCCGATCATGGGCGTCACGATGTACGGCGCGTTCTTCATCGTCTTCTTCAGCATCCTCGTCGACGTCTTCTACGCGTACCTCGACCCGAGGATCCGGCCCACATGATGGTGAGCGCCTGCTCGAGGTGGAGGATCTCAAGGTGCAGTTCGCGACCGAGGACGGCGTCGTCCGCGCGGTCGACGGCGTCTCGTTCGAGCTCGAGCGCGGCAAGGTGCTCGGGATCGTCGGCGAGTCCGGCTCCGGCAAGAGCGTGACCGCGATGACGGTCATGGGCTTGACGCGCGACGTGAACGCGCGCTTCGAGGGCGAGGTCCGCTACGGGGCCGTGACCTGCTCAAGGTCTCCGACGACGAGATGCAGCACTTCCGCGGCAACGAGATCGGGATGATCTTCCAGGACCCGATGACGTCGCTGAATCCGGTCTACCGGATCGGCGAGCAGATCGTCGAGGCGATCCGTACCCACGAGTCGGTCGAATCGGCGGACGGCGAAGAACCGGGCGGTCGAGCTGCTCCGCCAGGTCGGGCATCCCGAACCCCGAGACGCGGGTGAACGACTTCCCGCACGAGTTCTCGGGCGGCATGCGGCAGCGCGCGATGATCGCGATGGCGCTCTCGTGCAACCCGTCGATCCTGATCGCGGACGAGCCGACGACCGCGCTCGACGTGACGATCCAGGCGCAGATCATCGAGCTGATCGGCCGCCTGAAGGACGACTTCGACTCCGGCGTGATCCTGATCACGCACGATCTCGGCGTCGTCGCGGACATCGCGGACGACATCGTCGTCATGTACGCGGGCCGCGTCGTGGAGCGCGGCGGCGACCGCGACCTCTTCTACGACCCGCAGATCCCGTACACGTGGGGCCTGCTCGGCTCGATCCCGCGGCTCGACCGGCCGCGCCCGGACCGGCTGCACACGATCAAGGGCGCGCCGCCGTCGCTGATCAACGCGCCGCGCGGCTGCAAGTTCCGGCCGCGTTGCCCGCACGCGTTCGAGAAGTGCGAGGAGGAGCCGGCGCTGGAGAATCGCGGCGAGCACGCCGGGCCACCTCGACCGCTGCTGGCTCGACGTCGACTTCAAGCGCGAGCTCCGCGACGAGACGATCACCGGCGGCCAGCACGGAGGCTGCGTGAGCATGCCTCGGGCAGAGCGGACGGCGACGCCGCTCGTCGAGGTCAGGAACGTCAAGAAGTACTTCCCGATCCGCAAGGGCGTGCTGCAGCGCGAGGTCGCCCGCGTGCACGCCGTCGACGACGTCAGCTTCGCGGTGCGCGAGGGCGAGACGCTCGGCCTCGTCGGCGAGTCGGGCTGCGGCAAGTCGACGCTCGGCCGGACGGTCGTGCGGCTGCTCGAGCCGACGGCCGGCCAGATCGTCTTCCAGGGCCGCCCGATCGAGGGTCTCGGCAGCGCGCCGGCTCCGCCCGCTGCGCCGCGCAGATGCAGATGGTCTTCCAGGATCCGTACGCGTCGCTGAACCCGCGCAAGCGGGTCGGCACGATCATCAGCGACCCGATGAAGATCCACGGCCTGGGCGACCGGACCGAGCGGAAGGCGCGAGTCGACGAGCTGCTCGAGACGGTCGGGCTCTCGCCGGAGCACTACAACCGCTTCCCGCACGAGTTCTCTGGCGGTCAGCGGCAGCGGATCGGGATCGCCCGCGCGCTCGCGCTGCGTCCGAAGCTGGTCGTCGCGGACGAGCCGGTCTCGGCGCTCGACGTCTCGATCCAGTCGCAGATGCTGAACCTGCTGGTCGACCTGCAGAAGGAGTTCGGGCTGACGTACATCTTCATCGCGCACGATCTCGGGGTCGTCCGGCACGTCAGCAACCGGATCGCGGTCATGTACCTCGGCAAGCTCGTCGAGCTCTCGCCGGCGGAAGAGCTGTACCGGCGGCCGATCATGCCGTACACGGAGGCGCTGCTCTCGGCGGTGCCGATCCCCGACCCCGACCTGGCGCGGCAGCGCGAGCGGATCGTGCTCGAGGGCGACGTGCCGAGCCCGATCAACCCGCCGACCGGCTGCCGCTTCCATCCGCGCTGCCGGTACGCGACCGAGATCTGCAGCGAGGTCGAGCCGCCGCTCGTCGAGTACGGCAACGGCCACCTCGCCGCATGCCACCACCCGTTGAACGTGGACAAGGTGGATCTCGAGGCGGCCTCGGTGGCCCTGAACAGCCCCGCCGCGGCGGACGAGACCGCACTTCCGCGGGCAACCGGAGGCGCTTCCGACCCGGCTCTGCGGCACGCGGGCGAGGGGCACGACCCCCGTTCGAGGTAGAACCCTCTAAAGGGGGGCTCCGGGCGCGCCGATACTCCGGCCGTGGACGCTGCAGAGCGCAAGGAGATCCTTGACCGCTACAAGAACCACTCGCGCCGGTTCGAGGAGGTCGCCGCGCGGCGGCGTTACGCGAACGGAAATGCGGAGGTCATCCCCTTCCAGGGGCCGCTCCGCGAGTTGGAGCAGGAGCCCACGATGCGCGAGATCGAGGTGCTCCAACTGATCTCGGACGGCCTCGTGAACCGCGAGATCGGGCAGCGTCTCTTCCTTTCCGAGGAGACGGTCAAGTCGCACGTCCGGCACCTGCTGGCAAAGCTGCAGGCCCGCTCGCGCGCGCACGCCGTTGCCGTCGGCTTCCGCCGCGGCATCATCGGCTGAGCGGACTCCGGGGCTTCTTCCACAGCCCCCTGTAGAAAGATCGGCGGCCTCGGCCGTCGAAACGCCGGGTGCTTACCCACCCGGCGTCTCAATTCTTAAGCGCTTGCTACGTTGTTCACAACCTGTGGATATCCCTCACCTGGGGGATGCCCGTGGCCTGTGGACAACGCAGGATTCGACGGCCTAACCTACCAAGCGCGTGCGCCGCCGCGAACGGCAGCACGGGCAACCAGGGTAATCATCGACTTGCGCAAGAGAGACTCCTCTCTAGGGACTGACGGCACCGCGAAGCTTATACCCCTTTTGGGGGAGAAATCAATAGCAATGCGAAAGATCAAGCACACCCTGGGCAGTTTCCGGCGGCCATCAGAGGGCGTGTGGCTCGCGACGTACGCGGCCATTCTTTCCGTGTCTGCCGCCGGTTTGGCGCTCGGGCTTCTTGTGGTGGGATACCGCCCGACGCCTATCGGGCCCATCGTGGCGCTGGCACTGCTCGCTGCGATCGCGGAACGCGGTCGTGTTCGGGTAACGGCGAATCTCGAACTCTCGGTTTCGCTTCTCCCAACGCTCTTCGCCGCCGTCGCATTCGGGCCTATCGCTGCGATGATCGTCGGGTCAGCATCGATGCTGGCGGATGCCCCGCTCATCCGCCGTGGTCGCTATCCAAGGCCTGGCCTTCGCTGGCTCATCTACTCATCCACTGAGGCCCTCACAGGAGCGGCAACGGGTCTCGTGGCGGCCGTGGCGGCGACAGCAGTGTCATCGCTCTATGTCGGGATCGGCCTGGCCACGGTGCTTGGAGCAGTCACGTCCCAGGTCCTTGACACCGCGTTCGCAGCTTTCACGTTCTACGTACGTCGGAGCGGGAGCCCCTTCGAGGTGATCCGAGCATTGCTACCGGTCACGGTGGTCGCCGTTCCGTTGTACGCGCCGCTGGTCGCTGTGCTGGCAATCAGTTACACCGCTGTTTCTCCGTGGACGCTTCCGTTGTTCCTTGTGCCGACAGTGGCGGCTCAACGCCTCTACGGTCTCTACCAGGAACAGCGGCGACTCACGGATGACGTGGTCGCGGTGAATGCCCAGCTTGAGCGAGCCAACCTTTCGTTCGCGACTGCGCTTGTTGCGGCCCTAGATGCGCGAGATCAGTACACCGCAGGACACTCGGCGTCCGTCGCGGTGTACGCACGGGATATCGCGGCTCGCCTGGGCCTCAGCGAGGACGATCAGCAGCTCGTCCATCTGTGCGGCCTGGTTCATGACGTCGGCAAGATCGGGCTGCCGGCAGGCCTGCTCGAGAAGCAGGGAACCCTGTCGCTCGACGAGCGAAGACAGATGGAACTCCATCCCGTTATTGGAGAGCGGATTCTCGCGAAGGTGGACGATTACAAGCAGATTGCGGCGATCGTCCGTCATCACCACGAGCGCGTCGATGGCCTCGGCTACCCGGATCGGCTCGTCGGCAGCGAGATCCCGCTCCTCTCGCGGATCATCACCGTCGCCGATGCGTACAACGCGATGACGTCTGACCGACCCTATCGGGACGCGATGCCAAGCCGAGTCGCCCGGCTCCGGCTTGCGCAGGCAGTTGATAGCCAGTTCGATACAAGCGTGGTCGCCGCCTTTGAGGCTGTCCTTGCTTCAGCTAACGAGGAATATCGAGCGGGTGTCGCCGCGGAGTTCGTGTTCCATGAGCGGACCGACCAGAGGGCCGGGGCGCCGGCAACCCCAGCGCTAGCCGCCGCTCTCGGTTCTTAGCTCAGCCCTCGCCGTCTGGAGCCTGCCAGATGCGCGCCGCCTCAACCCTCGAGCGGACACCGAGCTTCTCGAGGATATGGTGCACATGTACCTTCGTGGTCGATGCGCTGATGTAGAGCAGCCTGGCGATCTCAGGGTTGGTTAGGCCCTGTGCGATGAGCTCGTGAATCTCGAGCTCTCGTGTTGACAGAGCTCTTGTTCGTCGCGCCTCGCGTGGGATCGGCAATCCGGCCCGAGCTGCGAGAGCCGCGTCGTTTGACTTGAGAAGAATCCGCTGCAAGTCGCGTTGCCACTGCGACTGGGCGGCAACTTCTTGAAGGAGCTTCGGTGAGGCTCTGAGCCCAATGACCACGGCGTCGACGACCTCCGTTTCAAGTGCTGTCACGAACCACTTGATAATCGTCGTCCCCGATGCTCCGTCCTCAGCTGCCGAGATTGCGAGCGCCATGCTCGTCAATGCAGACACCTCGATGAGCGAGGATGCATCCCTTGCGCGACCGCTGGTCTCGACGGCGTCGCGCGTGCTCCCGGACGCTGCAAGTGCAAGCGCCCGAACGGCCAAGTACTCGCCGCGCGTCCCCTTGTTGTTGCGGGTGTCCGGGTCGAGAACGAGTACGTCAGTCGCGCGCTGGGGGTTTCCGGTGCTGACATGAAGTCGTGCACGTTGCATGAGCGTGTTCGCCTCGAGGAATGGATCGGGGGTGGATCTCACTTGTTGTTCAAGCTGCGTGAGCACTCGATCGGCTAGCGAAAATCGGCGAAGCCCGATGAACGCGGCGGCTCGGAGATGAAGTACGTATCGAGCGGCGAAGTCGAGCCCGAACTCCTTGGCAGCCGTGACGATCTGGTCGAGAGCCGCCACCGCCCGTGCGTACTCTCCGCGCAACAGAAGCGCGTAGCCATACGAGTTTAGGAACCCGGTCAGCGACATCGGGTCGGCAACACGTGGCAGCAACGGCAGAACAAATTCGGCATCCAGCAGCCGCTGCACCAGGTTCCCGTTCAGTATTCCAAGTTTGATGGTGCCGGACGCGGTGCGAAGCCGATTCTCGGGGGTGGGCGCTGCTTCGGCTGAGAAGGCTGCTAGTGCTGACTGAGAATCCGGACGCTGCTGGTCAAACGCCTCAACAGACAAACCCCACAACGCAGCGGCTCTGACCTCGGCGTCCGCTGTGCTCTTCGCGGCGTCATAGTGTGCGACTGCGAGCGCCTGCCTGTCGGTCAGATGAGCTGCGTGCGCAGCGAGCAGATGGGCGCGCGCTACCTCCTCTTTTCCAAGGCCCTTGGTCGCCGCTACGCCCAGAGCAAGAGCAAGGTCAAGATCTCCAGCCCGCAAGGAGATTTCACCCTCGACGTAGTCCAAGAACAGATTACCGCCCCCCGACGTTCGCCCGATCTCCACCAGACGTCGCAGGGTGGTAACGCGGCCGGCGTGTAGGAGTTCGTCAGTCGCGCTTCTGAGTGTCTCCGTGGCGAACGATGCGTCGGCGATGGCTTCAGCAGCCGAGACGCATTCTTCCCAACGTCCATGTTCTCGGAGCGTGCGGAGTTGATCGATGAGGGCCGACCGATCGCAGTTGTCGCCCCTCCGGAGACGTGCGAGTACCAACTCGCGCAGGAGCGGATGGATCGAGATCCGCGCCTCGTTACCGATCACGACGAGTAGCCCGCGAGTTGAGGCGTTCGTCAGCGCAGCATCAGTCTGATCGCCGAGCACGAGGCGGGCAACCGAGACCTCGCTGATCGACGCAGCGGCAATGAGAAGCACTGCCTGCTGGATCTCCGCGGGAGCAGAGGCTAGGAGTTCGCCGGCCAGGAAGTCGTACAGCGTCTGTGGCAGGAGGGTCTCTTCAGGCAGCTCTCCGGTAGGATCGATCGCCGCTAAGCCGATGATCGCGGGCCAACCGTCCGCTATTGCGAGTAGACTCTGCGCGGCATCCGTCGGGAGCCGTTGCGAAAGCACCTCGCGGGCCTCGTCCTCAGTCATCGATAGCGCGTCTACGCCCAGTGCTCGGCCGTGCCCGTAGACGGCCATGCGGGCGAACCAGGGCGGATGCGCGCGGCTTGTGATCAGGTACCGGATCGGAAGCGCGTCTATGACGATCGCGAGGAGGCGCTCTGCATCCTCGCTAGCCGCCGACTCGTACTCGTCGATGACGAGCAGGGCCTCGCGCGGCAAGCTGCCGTGTCGCTTCAGCAGTGCTCGTGCGAGCGGCTCCGGCTTCGGGTTCGCGGCGGCGATTGCTTCCAGCCGCTCGGGATCCGGCTTCGTCGTCCGCGAGAGGGTCGACAGCGACGCGTCCAGCCCGACCGCGAGAGCCGCCACGTCCGCCGACGCGCGCGTCGCGCGGTACCAGGCGACCGGGGGCGGCTGCTTGTCCGCCCACTGCTGCGCCAGCGTCGTCTTGCCGTAGCCGGCCGGCGCGGCGAGCAGAATCAGCCTCGCCCCGGACTCGTCGAGAATCCTCGTCAGGCGCGGGCGCTCGATGATGTGCGCCAACGCTGGAGACAGCATCATTGTCGTGCCCTCGTCCATCGCCCACCGGGCCGACGCCTGCCCGTGCTCCTACGTTAGACCTTGAGAATCCGTTTGTCACGGTTTGCACGAAGGGGGCCCGCGCCCGGGGCCGAAGCGCCGGGCGCGGGTTGCCGTCAGCCCCCGACGCCGGCCGCGGCCGGCGCCTGCCCGCGTGCGAGTGGGTCCTCGCCCGTGAGCGTCCTGAATGCGGCGGGAATCTGACGTCGCCTCGGCACGCCGAGCTTCTGCCGCAGCACGTCGCAGTGAGCCTTCGCGGTTCGCGGCGAGATGCCCAGCCGGATCCCGACCTCCTCGTTCGAGCAGCCGGCCGCGATCAGCTCGACCACCTGCTTCTGCCGCTCGGTGAGCGCCGGAGACGCGTCGCTTGGGGTGCTCCTCATGCGGGCAGACGCTACGCCGGGCCGGGCGCGCGAACCATCGGCCGATGGGAGTATTCGCGCCTCTAGACCCGCGCTGCGCGGAAGCCGCCGGTCACGAAGGTCGCCTCGTGGCCGCGCCGGTTCGCCTCGTCGAGCTCCTCCTGCGTGAGTGCGCCGATCCGCCGCAGCAGGTCGAACTCGTCACGCAGGTGCGTCCCCATCATCTCCGGGCCGTCCGTTGCGATCGTGAAGCGGACGCCGTGCTCGACGAAGATGCGGAAGACGTCGCGGACGGCGTCCTCGTCGGGCAGCGCCTTCGTCAGCAGGTTCGACGTCGGGCAGATCTCCAGGACGACCTCCGCGTCGCGCAGGTCGCGCATCAGCTCCGCGTCGCCCGCGGCGAGGATCCCGTGGCCGATCCTGTCCGGACGCAGCACCTCGAGCACCTCGCCCACCTCCTCGCGCCCGAACTCGCCGCCCTCCTCGCCGACGTGGATCGTCACGCCGAGCCCGGCCGCGCGCGCCTCCTCGACCATCGGGAGCACCGACCGGTAGTCGTAGCGCTCGTGCCCGGGGCGCGGCCCCGCGATGTCGACGCCGACGATTCCGCGGCGGGCCCAGCGGATCGCCTTCTCGACGATCACCTCGTTCTGCCGCTGCGTGAACGTCCGGTCCATCATCAGGATCAGGCCGGCGCGCACCTGCGGGTACTCGAGGCTCGCCACGTCGAGGCCGCGGGTGGCGGCGAGGATGATGTGGTCGAGGTCGCGCTCGCCTCCGCGGTTCCGCTTCATCGGGTTGAAGCGCAGCTCGAGCGTCGTGATCCCCTGGGAGCGGTACGCGCCGCCGATCGCGCCGTGCACCGACACCTCGACCGCGGCCGGGCTCGACTGGATCAGCTCCGTCCAGTGGTAGATCTGGTCGAGCGCGTCGAGGTCGGGCACGCCGCGCGGGTCGGAGACCGTCACCAGCCGGTCGAAGTCCCAGTAGTCCTTCACCGGCAGCGCGATCCCCTGCAGGTGCGCGAGCGACCAGAGGATGTCCGAGGAGACCGAGCCGCCGAGATGGGTGTGCAGCTCGGCGAGTCCGTCCATGCGCGGCAGTGTAGTCGGGGGCCGTGCCCGGCTCAGGGGGCGTGAGGCGGGAGCCGCGACGCTCGTCCCAGCGCGAGCCAGGCGCGGCCCGCGGCGAGCGCGCCGAGCGACACCACCAGCAGCGGGAGCGCGAGCAGCGCGGGCACGACGGTGTCGTAGAGGACACGGCTCACCGCGTTCGCCGCCTGGAGGTAGAGGACGAGGCCCGCGAGCCCCGCGGCGGCGAGGGCGAAGAGGACGATCCCGTGCGGCACGAGCAGGAGGGCGAGCCCGACCGCCGCCGCGGCGAGTGCCGCCAGGACGAGGGCCGCAACGAGGACCGCCACCCAGCGCGGGGCGAGCAGCACCGGCTTCCCGAACCGCTGCTTCGCGGTCCGCAGCACCTTCAGGTAGCGCTCCGACGGGTGCGCCAGCTCGGGCCCGACCGCGTCGAACGCCCATTCGCGACTCCCGAGTGGCGACCCGAGCTCCGCCACCGGCCGCTTCGGCACGACCTTCGAGATCAGCGCGCGGCCGTCGGCCATCAGCGACCACGCCTCGACCTCGCAGAACGCGTCGAGGTCCGTGCGCACCTGTGCGAGCGCGCGCTGGACGCGCTCGTCGACGCCGAAGTCGGACGTCGTCAGGCCGCGTGCGCGCAGCACCGGCTCCGCGCCCGGCGAGCGGCTGTAGGCCTCGAGGCCGGTCTGGAGGTGAACGAAGGCGCTCTCGCCGAGCTCGAGCGCGCGCAGCAGCCGCTGCTCGCGCTCCGCGTCGCCGTAGATCGAGACCACGCGCCCGAGCACGGCCGGGATCCGCGTCGCCGGCCTCGGCACGTCCGGCATCTGCCCGGAGCCGTCGCTGATCACGAGATGCGTGCAGCCGCGGTCGACGAGACCCTCGATCCCCTGGTTGTCGTGGACGCCGCCGTCGGTCAGCGCGACGACGTAGCGCGGGTACAGGCCCGTGATCTGCATCGGCGGGAAGCCGCCGGGGAACGCGGCCGAGGACGCGACCGCCGCGCCCAGCGGGAAGTCGCGGCACGCCGGCGGCAGGTCGTCCCAGCGCGTCCGCGCGAGGATCGTGTTCTTGTCGAGGTCGCTCTGGATCTCTCCCTGGCGCTCCGGCTCGCCCATGTACATCGCCTCGAAGCGCCAGTTGTGGCCGGTGTTCAGGGTCGTCGCCTCGAGCAGCAGGATCGGCACCGGCCCGCGCCGCGTCACGTTGTCGCGGTCGGGGTCGAAGCTCCCCTCGTGCCCGAGGGGGCGGATCAGCAGGTCGCGCATTGCGATCCGGCCGCCGCGGCGCTCGCGGTCGCCCCAGGCGCCCGTATAGAAGCGCCGCTCGTAGAGCTCCCCGGCGCGGTCGGTGCGCGAGTAGGACGGCCCCGCCATGCGCAGGTTCGCGAGCAGGCTCGAGAAGCCGGAGCCGCGGATGTTCTTCGCCGCCGCCTCCCGGTACTCGCGCTCCACCGCACGGACGATCTCGACGTAGTCCTCGTCGCCGATCTCGGCGTCCGGCTTCGACTCCAGCAGGTTCTTGACGTGGAGGTAGTAGAGCGCGCCGACGATCGAGCCGCCCGAGACGGTCGAGATCACCCGCACCGGCCGGAGCAGGCCCAGCTCGGCGAGCCCGGCGAGCACGCCGATATGGAAGAAGGCGGCGCGGTGGCCGCCGCCCGAGAGGGCGAGACCGAGCTTCGGCTCTGCGGTGGCCATGTGAACTCCCTGCGGCGGATTGACGGCCGCCCGACCTTTGCACCGTCGGCCGGGGCTGTCAATCACCTCTTCTAGGTCCAGCCGAGGACGGCCCAGCGGCGTCCGGCGAAGCGGGCGCCGAGCAGGGCGAGCCGGGCGCCGATCAGCACGTCGAGTCCGGCCCAGACACCCACGACTCCCCAGCCGAGCGTCAGCGAGAGCGCCGCGATCGCGATGAACACGGCGCTCGCCGCGAGCATCGACCACATCAGGTAGCGGGTGTCGCCCGCGCCGATGAGGATGCCGTCGAGCGCGAAGACCGCGCCGGCGAGCGGCTGCATCAGCGCGAAGAGCGGCCACAGCGCCGCCGCCTGCTCGAGCACCGCCGGGTCGCCGGTGAACGCGCGCGGCACCCAGTGCGACAGCGGCGCCAGCACGACCGCGAACACGAGCCCGACGAGCGCCGACCACCCGATCATCCGCACGGCCGCCGCATACGCGCCGTCGGCGTCGCCCGCCCCGAGCGTCCGGCCGACGATCACCTGCCCCGCGATCGCCACGGCGTCGAGGATCAGCGCCAGGAAGATGAAGAGCTGGAACGCGATCTGGTGCGCCCCGAGCTCGGCGTCTCCCATCCGCGCGAGCACGGAGGCCGCAACGAGGAACGACGCATAGAGCGCCGCCGTGCGCACGAAGATCTGGCGGCCGATGCGCACCATCGGCCGCATCTCGCGCAGGCTCGGCCGCCGCGAGCTCGCCCGCGGGCGGAGCAGCTCGACGACGAAGGCGATCCCCATCCCGGCCTGCGCGACCGCGGTGCCGGCCGCCGAGCCCGCGATTCCCCAGCCGAAGCCGTAGACGAAGAGCAGCTCGAGCACGAGGTTCGCGGCGTTCGCGGCGACGACGATCTCGAGCGGCCGGCGGAGGTTGGAGACCCCGCGCAGGTAGCCCTGGCCCGCGAGCGTGACGAGCGCGGCCGGAAGCCCGAGCGCGGCGATCCGCAGGTAGACGAGCGCGAGATGCCCGGAGCGGCCGTGGGCGCCGAGGCCGCGCAGCAACGGGCCTCCGAGCGCCTCGCACAGGACGAGCAGTGCGACGCCGATCGTCAGCGAGACCCACAGCGCCTGGGCTGCGAGCCGTGCCGCGCGCTCGTGCTGCCCGGCCCCCGACGCGCGGGCGACGACCGCCGTCGTCCCGTAGGTGAGGAAGTTGAAGATCGTGAACGCGCCGGCGAGGACGGTGCCGGCGAGCCCGAGCGCGGCGATCTGCGGGCGGCCGAGGTGGCCGACGATCGCGGTGTCGGCGAGCACGTACAGCGGCTCGGCCGCGAGGGCCCCGAGCGCGGGGATCGCAAGCTGCAGGATCTCGCGGTCGTGGGGGGAGCGGAGGCGCACGGCGGCGGCTGAGGATAATGGCCCCGTGAAGGTCGGAATCGTCGTGCCGTACTCGTGGTCCTTCTGGGGCGGCGTCGTCGAGCACGCCGAGCTCCAGGCCGAGGCGCTGCGCGCCCAGGGCTGCGAGGTGAAGACGATCATGGGCAACGACCCGCCCGGCCAGTTCACGCGCGTGCTCCACCCGCGGCACGGCCGCCACGGCAACCCGCCGCCCGACGTGCTCCCGATCGGCCGCTCGGTGATCGTCCCGGCGAACGGCTCCCTGCCGAACATCATCCTCAGCCCGCGCTCCTTCTTCCGGATCAGGCAGGCACTCCGGCGCGAGCGCTTCGACGTCCTGCACCTGCACGAGCCGATGACGCCGATCCCCTGCATCGCCGCGCTCGCGCTCTGGGACGGGCCGACCGTCGGCACCTTCCACGCGAACGGCGACCTCGGCTGGATGCGGATCGCGACGCCGGTCTGGGGCTTCCTCGCCGAGCGGATCGACCGCCGGATCGCCGTCTCGCCGATGGCCGCCGAGTCGGCCACGCGCTGGCTCGACGGCGAGTACGAGATCGTCCCGAACGGCGTCCTCATCCCGCCCCGCGCCGAGCCGGGGGGTCGCGCGCACCGCGTCCTCTTCGCCGGCCGGCACGAGGCTCGCAAGGGGCTGCACGTGCTGCTGCGCACCTGGCCGGAGATCCGCCGCCGCACCGGCGCCGAGCTGCGCGTGATCGGCGCCGATCCATTGCGGGTACGCCTGCTGATGGCCCGGCTCCGGGTCCCCGACGACGGGATCGAGGTGCTCGGCTTCCTCGACCAGGACGTCTTCACGGAGGAGCTGCTCGCGGCGAAGGCGCTGATCGCGCCCTCGCTCGGCGGCGAGAGCTTCGGGATCGTGCTGACGCGGGCTTTCGCCTGCGCGACGCCGGTCGTCGCGTCCGACATCTCGGGTTACCGTGACGTCATGACCCCCGAGACGGGCCTCGCGTTCCCGGCCGGCGACGACGGGGCGCTCGCCGCCGCGGTCGAGTCGCTGCTCGCCGACGAGCCGCGGCGGCAGGCGATGGGGGCCGCGGCGCGCGCGCTCGCGCAGGAGCGCTACTCGTGGGACGCGATCGCGGCGCGGCTCGTCGAGATCTACCGCGAGGTCGGAGCGGCCGGATGAGGAAGCCGCGCATCCCGAGTGGCCCGCTGGCTCGTGCGGCGGCCGGCCTGCCGCTGCTCGCGGCCGCAATTGCCCTTCTCTGGTGGCGCGGGCCGAGCCTCACGGGGATCGCCGACGCGTTCGCGGCAGTGCAGTGGCAGTGGGTCGTCGTCGCGATCGCGCTCAATCTCCTCTCGGTCGTCGTGCGCGCGCTCGCCTGGACGACGGTGATCCGCCAGGCGATGCCGCCGCCGCACCCCCGCCCGCTGCTCGTGTTCTCGGCGTTCTCGGTCGGCCTGTTCGCGAACGCGGTGCTGCCGGGGCGGATCGGCGAGCTCGCACGCGTCGCCGTCCTGAACCGGAAGCTGCCGCGGCGCAAGGGCCTCTGGGCCACGCTCGTCGGAACGGTCTTCGCGCACCGCGTCTTCGACCTCGTGCCGGTCGTGCTGCTCGTCCTCTACGTTCTGCTGACGGCGAAGATCCCGGCCTGGGCGATCACGAGCCTGTTCGTCGCGGTCGGCGCCGGCGTCGCGCTCTTCGCGTTCGCGTTCGCGACCGCGCGCCGGCACCACACCCCGATGGACGAGTTCGGCGCCGCCCGGCGTGTTCTCGCCATGGCGCGGCAGGGGCTCGGCGTGATGCGGACGCCGCTCGGCGCGGGGGTCGCGATCTTCTTCCAGGTCTGCGGCTGGGTCTGTCAGCTCCTCGCCGTCTACACGGCGATGCGCGCCTTCGACATCCACGCGCCGCTGCCGGCCGCGGGGCTCGTGCTCCTGCTGATGAACGTCGCGACGATCTTCCCCCTCTGGCCCGGGAACGTCGGGCTCGTGCAGGTCGCGATCGCGACCCCGCTCGCCGCCAGCTACGGCGTGGCCTACGCGCGGGGCGTCGCCTACGGCTTCGGGCTCCAGGCGATCGAGGCGTCGGTCGGGATCGGCGTCGGGCTCCTCTTCCTCGCCCGCGAGGGGCTGTCGTTCGCGATGCTCAAGGTGATGCCGACGGCCGACCAGGCCGAGCTGGGGGACGCCGACAAGGAGGAGCAGGAGCGGGAGGAGTCCGAACCCGAGCACGTCCCCGGGTGAGGGCGCTCGCCGCGCCCGCGAGCCTGAAGGGCGTGCTCGCTGCGGCCGCCGCGGCGGCGGCGCTCGCGGAGGGGCTGCGGCGTGCCGGTGTGGAAGCGGACGAGCGGCCGGTCGCCGACGGCGGCGAGGGCACGCTCGACGCGATCCCCGGCGGGCGGTTGCGGCAGCTGGAGACGCACGACGCGTTCGGGCGTCCGCGGCTCGCCCGGGTGCGCGAGCTGCCGGGGCGGACCGTCGTCGAGGCGGCCGAGGCGATTCCGCTCGACCCGGAGAGGCTCGACGTCGTGGCCGCGTCGAGCCGCGGGCTCGGGGAGCTGCTCGGTCGCCTGCAGGCGACCGAGCTCGTGGTCGGGCTGGGCGGCACCGCGAACATGGACGGGGGCGCGGGGCTGCTCGAGACGCTGCGGGCGCTGCCCGCGCCGACGCTCGCGCTCTGCGACGTCGCGACGCTGCTCTACGACGCGCCGCGGCTGTACGGGCCTCAGAAGGGAGCGACACCGGAGCAGGTGGCGCTGCTCGAGCAGCGCCTGCGCGGGCGGGCGGAGCTCGCCCGCTACGCGGAGCTGCCCGGCTCGGGTGCGGCCGGCGGGCTCGGCGCGGCGCTCGCGTCGCTCGGCGCGCGACTCGTCCCCGGCGCCGCGGCCCTGCTCGACCTCGTCGGCTTCGACCCCACGCCGTACGACCTCGTCGTCACCGGCGAGGGGAGGGTGGATGCGACGACGCTGGAGGGGAAGGCGCCCGTGGAGGTGCTTCGCCGCTGCCGCGCCGCCGGCGTTCCGTGCGTCGTCTTCGGCGGGATCGTGGACGAGACGCCGGCCGGGGCCGAGACGTTCGCGCTCTCGGGCGACCCGGCGCGGGCCCGCGAGGATCTCGTCGGGCTAGGCCTCCGGCTCGGGGCGCGTCTCCTCGACGCGGAGGGCTAGCTCCTCGATCTTGCCCTCCGCCGAGTCGAGGCGCTGCCGGCAGAACGCGTAGAGCTTCTCGCCGCGCTCCCAGAGAGCGAGCGACTCGTCGAGGGAAGCCTGGCCCTGCTCGAGGCGCTCGACGATCTGCTCGAGCTCGACCTGCGCCTGCTCGAAGGTCTGCTCGGGCTCGCCGCTCACGCGACATCCTCCACGCGCGCGCCGAAGGCGCCCTCCGAGAGCGTCACGTCCACGCGCGACCCCACGGCGACGTCGCGGGACGACGTGACGAGCTTCGAGTCCGTCCGGACGATCGCGTACCCTCGTTCGAGTGTTGCCCTTGGTGACAACGCAACGAGTCGCCCCGCGAGGCCCTCGAGCGCCGCCCGCTTCCGCTCGACCGCGAGCACGGGTGCCCGACGCAGGCGCTCGTGCGCCCGCTCGACGCGCAGGCTCTGCCGCTCGAGCGCCAGCCGCGGCGCCGCCCGCAGGCGCTCCCGGCTCCGCTCCACCCGCCGCGCGTCCCGCTCGAGCGTCCGGCGCACGCAGCGCGCCATGGCCTCGCGCGCGCGGTCGAGCTCGCCGCACAACTCATGGAGCTCGGGAACGACGAGCTTCCCGGCCATCGTCGGCGTCGAGGCGCGAACGTCGGCGGCGAGGTCGCAGAGCGGCGTGTCCTGCTCGTGCCCGACGGCGGAGACGACCGGCACGGGCAGCTCGCCACGGCCCGCACGAGCCCCTCGTCGCTGAACGGGAGCAGGTCATCGAAGCTGCCGCCGCCGCGCGTGAGCACGATCACGTCCACGTCCGGCTGCTCGCAGAGCGCACGGATCGCGTCGACGATACCCACGGCTGCGCGCGGCCCCTGGACGTATGTCTCGGCGACGAGCACGTTCGCGGCGGGGAAGCGGCCGCGGATGGTCGTGAGGACGTCGCGCTTGGCGGCGGCGTCGTTGCCGGTGACGAGCCCGATCCGCCGCGGGAGCAGCGGTAGCGGCCGCTTGCGCTCGGCGGCGAAGAGGCCCTCGGCGGCGAGCACCGCCTTCAGGCGCTCGAGCGCGGCGAGGTGGGCGCCGAGGCCGAACCGCTCGATCGTGAGCGCCCGCAGGCGGAAGTCGCCCCGCTGGGCGAACAGCTCGGGGCGGCCGTACACGTGTACCCGCTCGCCGTCGCGGAGGTCGAGACGGAGCGCGTCGAACCGGGTACGGCGCATCGTCATGGAGACGCACGAGCCGTCCGAGGGGTCCTTGAGCGTGAGGAAGACGGACGACCAGCGGTCGTGTCGGCGCAACTCCGTCACCTCGCCCTCGACCCAGATCGTCGGCAGCTTGCCGAGCCACTGCGCGACGCCGCGGTTGAAGGCAGCGACCGAGTAGACGGTGCGGTCGTCGTACGGGAAGCGCCTCGACCTTGCTCACGAGTCCGCTCGAGCGTACTCGCGGCCGGGCCGGGCGTTCTGACAGCGAGCGATCTCGGCCGCGGTCTCGGGCGCGCAGCCGGACGAGACGAGGTCGACGGCGATGTGCAGATCGGCCTCGCTCGCCGCGAGGCGCTCGGCGAGGGGGAGCGGGTAGCCGGCCTCGATCAGCACGTGGAGCCGCCAGCTCTCGACCTTCGAGCGCTCGTCCGTGCCGGGCTCTGCGATCTCGGTCATCTCGTAGCCTCATGGCTCCGTAGGGTTCGTGGTTGGCTTGGACGAACCCTGCCGCGATTGTTGGGCGGTTGTCGGCTGGTCGGACGGCTACGAGTCGGCGCGAACGGCGCCTGCAGCGTCGAACCGGCGCACGAGCTCCTGGAGGCGCGCCTCGAGCACGGCGCGCTCGGCTTCGGCGTCGGCCGTGAGCTCCTCGAGCCGACGGCGGACGTCCGCCTCGAGCTCGCGCGACGCGCTGCCGAGTGCGCCCATCCAGTCGTCGCGCTGGCGCTCGAGGCCCTTCGTCGACCTCGGTCAGGCGGCGCTCGAGCCGCTGCGCGCCGGCGTCGCCGACGTGGGCGAGCCGCTCGGCGAGCACCGCCTCCGCCTCGCGCGCGAACACGCTCGACCGAGCGGTCGAGCTCGCGCGACAGCCGCTGCGCCGCGTCCTCGCGAGCCGCCTTGACCAGCGCCGGCGAACTGCTGCGCCGCCTCGTCGGAGTACGCCGTGACCGCGCGCTGGACGAGCGCGCTCCATCTGCTCGATCTGGCGGCGCTGGACGTCCTCGAAGCCCGCGCGGATCCGCTGCGACCGCCTCGGTCTCCTCGCGCTCGATCCGCTCGAGCAGCTCGCGCTCGCGGCGGCGCATCCGCTCCTCGAGCTCGTGGATCGCGCGGCGCCGCTCGAGCCGCGTGCGCCTCGACCTCGCGCCTGCGCAGTGCGCGAGCACTCCTCGAGCGCCTTCTCGAGCTCGCCGCGCAGCCGGCCGATCGCCGGCGCGCTGCTCCTCGCTCTCGGCCGCGAGCCGCTCGGCGTCGGCGGTGATCTGCAGCTCGACCTCGGCGAGCAGCTGCTGCTGGCGCTGGGAGAGCTCGGCGATGCGCTGCTTCGTCGCCTCGGCGGCGCGGTCGAGATCCTGCGCCCAGCCGGCGAGCCGCTGCTCGACCTGCGCCTGCGTCCGCGTGAGCGACTCCGTGAGCGACGCGCCGGCGTCGCGCTCGCGCTCCGCGAAGGCGCGCCGCCGCTCGTCGGCGATCTGCCGCTCCTCCTCCACGAGCAGCGAGACCGAGTCGGCGCGGGCGCGGGCGAGCGTCCGCTCGAGCTCCGCCGGCCCGCTCGGCGGCCTCGCTGCTCGATGAGCGCGCGGAGCCGCGCTCTGCGGCCTGCACGAGATGCGCGTCGGGTCGGCGATCGGCGCGAGGCGCGCGCTCGCGGAGCAGCAGCGAGCCGGCCGCGACGAGGGCGCAGGCGGTGAGCCCGCCCGCCGCGACGGCGAGCGGCGCGCTCGTGCCGCAGCGCGAAGCAGCACCCAGGCGGCGACCGCGGCGCCCGACTCGAGCGTCGCGAGCGGCGACGAGCGAGCCAGCGCGGCAGGAGCCGGAGGCGACGCTCCGGCGAGCGTTCCTGCGGCGACGACGACGCCGGCGGCGAAGACGAGGTCGACGATCGTCGTCAGAGCGGCACCGCCCCATCGTAGAGCGAGCCTCAGGCGGCGCGTACCAGGAGCAGCGCGCCCGCGAGCAGGACGACGCGCCGCCGCGAGCGCCTGGAGCGCCGCCTCCGGCGCCCGGGCGAGCAGCGTCGGCGTCGACCGGGAGCGTCCCTCCGTCCCGGAGATCGACCCGGCCCTCGACCGCCGCGACGCGCCGTCGCACGAGCCGCACCTGCGTCGAGAGTCTGCGCTGCGCGTAGCTCGAGAGGAACGCGTAGGCGGCCGCCGCGATCGCCGCAGCGCCGAGCCGCTCGGCCGAGGCGAAGTACGCCGTCAGCACCGGAAACGCGCCCCACGCTCCGGCGAACCAGAGATCGGAGTGGAGGGCGCCGCCGAGCAGCTCGAGGTTGTACGCGACGACGAGCAACGCGCCGAAGGCGACGAACGCGAGCAGCCAGAGCGTCGAGCCGAGCGCGACGACGATCCCGATCGCACACGCCCCTGCGATCGACAGCGCGGCGAGCGCGGCGAGCACCGGCGCGGGGATCCGCGTCTCCAGCGGGCGGCCGTTCAGCTCGTCGAGCGCGTGCGCGCCGAGCGCCCATCGCGAGCAGGAAGGCGAGCGCCGTCCAGCCCAGCCGGCCCCAGCGCATCTCCGGCGCGAGCGCCGCGCCGACTCCGACGTACGAGAGATGCCAGAGCGTGTACGGCGGGTGGAGCAGCGTCACGTAGTCGCGCCAGCCGCCGGGCCGCAGCGCGTAGAACGCCGGCCGCGCGCCGGTGCTCACGCTTTCCGGCCCCAGACGACGATCCCGCCGCCGACGCTGAGCCGGCGCGCGCGCACGTCCTCGATCCCCGCCTCTCGCCACAGCTCGAGCAGCCGCGGCTCGGGCAGCCGCTCGTAGAAGCCGCGGATGCTCGGCCCGAGGAAGCGCCCGACCTCGGCCCAGCCGGGAGAGACGGCCGCGCCGGCGAGGGGCAGGCCGACGCGGACGTACAGCTCCCACAGCGGGCGCCAGATGCCGCGCGGCACGGCGAACTCGAGCATCGCCACGACCGCGCCCGGCCGCACCACGCGGGCCAGCGCGCGCAGCGTGGCCTCGGGATCGTCGACGTAGCGCAGGAGGTACGTGAAGGTCAGCGCGTCGAACTCCCCGTCCGCGAAGGGCAGCTCCTCCGCCCGTGCCTCGCGCAGCTCGATCCGGCCCGCCAGCCCCGCCCGCTCGACCCGTGCGCGGCCCGTCGCGAGCATCTCCGGGCTCTGGTCGACCCCGACCACCGTCCGCTCCGGCGCCGCCCGCGCGAGCTCGATCGCCACCGCCGCCGTCCCGCTCGCGACGTCGAGCACGCGGCGCGCGTCCGCCGGGACACGCGAGACGAGGAACGTGCGCCAGCGCGGGTCCTGGCCGAACGAGAGCAGCCGCGCATAGCGGTCGTACGTCGGCCCGAGCGGAGCGAACAGCTCCCGCGCGTGGCTCGTCCTCGCTGAAGGCCCGGCCAAGGAGCCGAGTCTATTCTGGCGCCGTGGCGCTGAGCGACGACCTCGACCGGATTTCGGCAGCCGCGGCGGTCTTCGCCTCGCCGGGCGAGCGGGTCGCGGGCCTGCTCGCCGCCGAGCCGCTGGAGGGCGGGCGCGTCTACCTCTGCGCGTACGAGTCGGCGGCCGGGCATGCGTGGCTCGCACTCGACGCCGACGGGCGGCCGGTCGAGGAGCGGCGGCGTGTGCGCGACGCGGTCTCGCTCGCCGCGCTCTGCGAGGTGGCGGAGGAGACGGCGGGCGGCGGCGACCTCGCCGACGCTGCGCGCGCGGCTGCGCGAGCTGCGCGAGACCGAGGCTCCCGAGGGGATCGAGGCTCGCGGAGGAGGCCGCCGCAGTGCTCGAGGGGACGCTCGAGCCGCCGCCGCCGCGTTGCCCGCACCGAGTACCTCGACGCGATCGGCGCCGCCTCCCGCCGGCTCGAGCAGGCGCTCGGCGAGGACGCGCGCTCGCCGTTCGCCGCGGCGATGCAGCAGGCGCTGGTGGCCGTCGAGGAGCTCGCCGCCGAGGTGGAGGGCTGCTACAAGGGGCCGCTGTCCTGAGCGGTCGCTGCCGTCGCTGCGGCTAGACTCGGCGCATGGAAGGTGGAGGCTTCGGATTCCCGTTCGGGGGTGACCCGGAGGACCTGATGCGCGGGCTGCGCGAGTTCGCCGAGCAGCAGGCCGAGCACGTGCAGGAGGCGCAGCGCGAGCAGTTCGCGACGCTGACCCTGAACACGGCGGTCGAGCTGACGACGGCTGCGCTCGCCGCAGATCCAGGCGCAGGGCAGCGTGGACGAGCAGGCGGTCGCCATGCGCGACGCGATGCGCGTCCTCTTCCCCGAGGCGGTGGCGCTCGTCAGCGCGGCCCGCCAGGGGTTCATGCGCGAGTCGTAGCGGCGCCCCGTTCCGACGACGGCCGTGACGGAGGCGCGACGAAGTCGTGACGCTCTCGTCGGTGTGTCTGACACCGGGGCATGGCCGCAACGGTCTCCGAGAGTTCGGCTGCCGCACGGTTGAGCGCCCGGCCGCGTGACGGTCTCGTGACGGTGTCCGACACCAGGACGTGTCCGGTCGGCCGCTCCTGCGTACAATCGCCGCGCTCGTGACGCTGCTCGACCGCGCCATCGCTCGCCTGCTGCCGGCCGTTCCGAAGCCGGTCGTCCAGCTCTTCTCGTCCCGCTACATCGCCGGCTCGACGCTGCTCGACGCGGTCGACGTCGTGCGCGCGCCTGAACGCGAAGGGGAAGCTCGCGACCATCGACGTCCTCGGCGAGGAGATCACCCGCGAGGAGGACGCGCGCGCGATCGCCCAGGCCTACCGCGACGTCTTCGCCGAGATCGAGCGCGGCGGCCTCGACTCCAACGTCAGCGTCAAGCTCACCGCGCTCGGGCTCGACCTCTCCTACGAGCTCTGCCGCGAGAACCTCGAGGCCGTCGTCCGCGCACGCCGCGGGCTCCGGTAACTTCGTCCGCATCGACATGGAGGACTCGTCGACGACGGACGACACGCTGCGCCTCTACCGCGAGCTGCGCGAGGACGGACACGACAACGTCGGCCTCGTCCTCCAGGCGTACCTGCGCCGCACGCTCGACGACGTCGCACGCGCTCGCGGACCTGCGCCCCAACGTGCGGCTCTGCAAGGGGATCTACGTCGAGCCGTCCTCGATCGCGTTCACCGACGGCGAGGCCGTGCGCGCGAACTTCGTCCGCTGCCTCGACGCGCTGCTCGACGCCGGCGCGTACGTCGGGATCGCGACCCACGACGAGTGGCTGCTCGGCGAGTCGCTCCGCCGGGTCGAGGAGCGCGGGCTCGGGCGCGACGAGTACGAGCTCCAGATGCTGCTCGGCGTGCGGGAGGAGCGCGCGGACGAGCTCGTCGCGGACGGCCACCGGCTGCGCGTCTACGTCCCGTTCGGCGAGCACTGGTACGGCTACTCGCTGCGCCGCCTCCAGGAGAACCCGGCGATGGCGGGGACGATCGCGCGGGCGACCGCCCGGCGCATGCTCCGGCTGCGGCCGTGATCTGGACGCCGGTGACCTGGCGGAAGGCCGAGGGCTGCCGGGTCACGCTGACCGACGGCCGGGAGCTGCTCGACCTGACCGGCGGCTTCGGCGTCGCCGCGCTCGGGCACCGCAACCCGCGGATCCTCGAGGCGTGGCGCGCGCAGGAGGTCGTCCACGCGCTCGGCGACCTCGCCGACGCCGAGGTCACCGTCGCGCCTGCGCGAGGCGCTGCCGCGGCCGGCGAAGCTCGGGGTCACGGGCGAGGACGCGGTCGAGATCGCGCTCCGCACCGCGCTGCTCGCGACCGGCCGCCCGGGGATCGTCGCCTTCGACGGCGCCTACCACGGCACCGGGCTGCTCGCGCTCGCGGCGACCGGCTTCGAACGGCTCCGCGAGCCGTTCGCGGCGTGGCTGCCCGGGCCGGTGCACCGGCGCGCCTACGGCGAGGATCCGGGGCCGCTGCCGGCGGACGCCGCCTGCGTGATCGTCGAGCCGGTGCAGGGGCGGGCCGGCTCGCGCGTGCCGCCGCGACGGCTTCCTCGAGACCCTGCGCCGCCGCTGCGACGAGGCGGGCGCGCTGCTCGTCGTGGACGCGATCTACGCGGGCCTCGGCCGCGTCGGCGAGCTCTGGCCGGGCGAGGACGTCGCGGACGTCCTCTGCGTCGGCAAGGCGCTCGGCGGCGGTATCCCGCTCTCGGCGGCGCTGTTCTACCGCGACGGGCTGGAGGAGCTGTGGCGGCTCGGGCCGGAGGACGTCTACACGCACACCCACGTCGGCAACCCGCTCGCGTGCGCGGCCGCACTCGTCGTGCTCGACGAGGCGCCGCGCCTGCTCGACCGCGTCGTCGCGGCCGGGCGAGCGCTTCGAGCAGGCCGGCTGGCACGGCCGCGGCCTCCTGCGCGCGCGCGCGGGCGACGCGGGGAGGCGCTGGACCGCGGCGTGCTCGTCGTTCCGGCCGGGCTCGACGGCTCGCTCGTCCAGGCGACGCCGCCGCTGACGATCACGCGACGCGGAGCTCGACGAGGCGTTCGAGCGGCTCCGCTCGTAGAGCTGGCCCGCCGGCCGCTAGCCGACGACCCGGTGCGCCTGGAAGACCTCCGCGTACTCGCGGTTCACGTCGATGCCGTGCGTGCGCGAGAGGCCGCGGACGTACTCGGGATCCGACGAGCGGCGCGGCTGCGAGGCGTACTTCGCGAGCGCCGCCACCTTGCGCTCGAGGTGCCGTTGCTCGAGGGCCGTGTACCACTGGTACGGAAAGCCGACGTTGTTCCAGGGAGTCTCGTAACCGAGCACCGTCGTGCGCTTGAACGCGCGCAGGCCCTCCGCGGCGACGACCTGGTGGTCCTGGTGGACGTCGTGGACGCTCGGCTGGAAGACGGCGTCGGGCCGCCACTCGTCCCAGAGCTCGATCAGCAACTCGAGGACGTCCTGGCGGCGGTCGGGGAACGTCCGCGCCTTGAAGTCGTGCACGGTCAGGTTCCCCGCCGGGACGCCGAGCTCGGCGGTCGCCTCCCGCACCTCCCGGGCGCAGACGTCGGCGGAGAGGCCGGCGGGGAGCGACGTCGTGCCGGCCGAGAAGGAGACGTAGCGGACGTCCGCGCCCGCCTCCACGAGCCGGGCAGTCGTGCCGCCGCAGCCGAACGCACCGTCGTCGGTGTGCGGCGCGAGGACGAGCACCCTCTCCCAGGCCTTCAGCATCTCGCCATCAACTGCGGCGCGCGTAGAGCAGGAACGTCGCCGGGATCCGCCGGTCGTGCCGGCGGCGCGAGGTGCCGCCCGGGTACTCCTCGAGCGCCTGGACGTGGAGGCCGGCGCGGGCGAGCGCCGTCGCGACCTGGCCGATCCGCCAGAGCCGCTCGGGGGCGTCCGGCTCGCGGAAGTAGTCCTCGCGCCAGCGCAGCAGGCCGTCCACGCAGTCGGCGACGGGGTGGTCGTCGAAGACGAGCAGCTCGCCGTGCGGGCGCAGCCCGGCCGCGAGCCCGCGCGCCCAGCCGTCGAGGTCGGAGATCCAGGCCAGCACGCCCTCGCCCGAGTAGACGAGGTCGAAGCGGCCCCGCCGCAGCTCCGACGGCAGGGCCTGCACGTCGCCCTGCACCCAGAGGATCGTCGGCCAGCGCTCGCGCGCCGCCTCGACGAGCTCCCCGCGCGGGTCGACGCCGGTGACCACGGCGCCGAGCTCGGCGAGCGCGGCCGTCGCCTCGCCGGTCGCGGACTGGAGGTGCAGCACGCGCTTGCCCCCGAGGTCGCCGAGCGTCTGCTGCACGATCGACGGCAGCCCGACCGGCTCGGCCTCCGGCCGGTGCACGTCGTCCCACGCTCGCCGGTTGTAGTCGGTCGGCTCCATCAGTCCACGGCCTAGGCCGGCAGCGAGAAGCCGCCGTCGACGACGAGCGTCTGCCCGCACACCATCTCGGCGTCGGGTGAGCAGAGGAAGGAGACCGCGCCCGCCATGTCCTCCGGCTCGACAAGCCGTCCGGCGGGCGTGCGGTCGGCGGTGCGGAGCATCTCGTCCTTGTTCGGGAAGTGCTCGAGCGCCCCTGTCTCGACGACGCCGCCCGAGACGGCGTTGACGCGGATCCCCCGCGGTGCGAGCTCGACGGCGAGGTAGCGGACGACGGCCTCGAGCGCCGCCTTCGAGGTGCCGACGAGCACGTAGTTCTCGAGCACGCGCTGCGAGCCGAGGCTGGAGATGGCGACGATCGAGGAGCCGGGCTCCATCGCCGGCGCCGTGACGCGGGCGAGCGAGAGCAGGGCGCGGGCATTGGCGTTGAGCGTCCAGTCCCAGTGCTTGTCCTCGGTCTCGAGCGCCGCGCGGATCACGCCCGTGGCGGCGTTGTGGACGACGACCCGGTACGGCCCCGCGTCCGCCATCTCGGCGACCACCCGTTCCGAGGTGACGTTGCCGCGAACGAGCACCGGCTCGGCCCCGGCCGCGCGCACCGCCTCGGCCGTCTCCTCGGCGGCCGCGTCGTTGCGCATGTACCCGAGCACGACGCGGGCGGCGCCGTCGCCGACGAGCCGGAGCGCGATCGCCCGGCCGATCCCTCGTGTGCCTCCGGTCACGAGCACCGAGGCTCCCTGGAGGCTCATCGCCGCCGGGGGAGCGGCGCGTCCGCCGGCGCGGAGCTGGGCAGCTCCTCCCAGCCGGGGCGCGTCCTGGGCTCGCGCGCGCCGTCCTCCGCCTTGGACGACGCGTGGCCGAGCCGGTCGAGCAGCGCCATCCGCTCCTCGGCGTGCCGTCGCACGGGGTGCTCCTCGGGCAGGTCCCGGACGAGCTCGCGGACGCGCGCGCGGAGCTGGTACGCGAAATGCGGGGTCGCCGGCCCGACGAGGGCGTCGACGTCGGAGATGGTCGGCTCGGACATCGCGGAAACCCTAACCCAGGGTAGGTTCCAGCGTGTGCGCAGGGCATCTCCCGTGGACGCGATGCTGCTCGGGACGGTGGTGCTCTGGGCGCTGAACATCACCGTCACGCGCTACATGTTCCTGCACGGCTGGCGGCCGCTCGCCTACGGGTCGATCCGCTACTTCGCCGCGATCGCCCTCTTCTGGGCCTTCACGTACCGGCGCGAGCGCTCGTTCCGGATCGCGCGCGCCGACGTGCCGCTCGTGCTCGCCGCGGGGCTGATGATCTTCGCCAACCAGGTCTGCTTCGTCTACGGCGTGAAGCTCGCGAACGCGTCCACCGTCGCGCTGCTGCTCGGCTCGACGCCGGTCTGGATCGGTCTGATCTCGATCGCGCTCGGCCTCGAGCAGCTCGCGGGCTCGTTTTGGGTCGGCGCCGGGATCACCTTCGCCGGCGTCGGGCTCGTGGCGGCCGGCGCGGGCAGCGGCTTGTCGGCCTCGCTCTGGGGCGACCTGATCGCGATCTGCGTCGCGGTCACCTGGGCCTTCTACACCGTCTCGATCGCGCCGCTGATGCGCCGCTATTCGCCGTACCGGATCAGCGCGCTCGTGCTCGCGATCGGTTGGGTGCCGCTCGCGGCGGTCAGCGTCCCACAGATCGGCGCGCAGGAGTTCTCGTTCGGCTGGAAGGTCTGGCTCGGCTTCGGCTTCGCCGTCGTCGGGCCGCTGTTCCTCACGAACATCCTCTGGTTCACGGCGATCTCGCGAGTCGGGCCGTCTCGGGCGTCGCTGTTCGCGAACCTGCAGCCCTTCTTCGCCGTCTTCTTCGCGCTCGTGCTGCTCTCGGAGACGCTGCGCACGCTCGAGCTCGCCGGCGGCGTGCTGATCTTCGCCGGGATCGCGTACGAGCGGCTCTGGCGGCGCGCCCCCGTCCCGCCGCAGCCGGTGGAGTGACCCGAGCGGGACCGGGCCGGCCGCGCGTCTCCGTCCTCCTGCCGGTGCGGGACGAGGAGGAGTTCCTCGACGAGGCGCTCGAGTCGCTGTCCGCGCAGACGCTCGCCGACCACGAGGTGATCGTCGTCGACGACGGCTCCCGCGACGGCACGGCGGCGCTCGCGGAGGCGCACGCGCGGCGCGACCGGCGCTTCCGCGTCCTCCGGCAGCCCCCGCTCGGGATGGTGGCGGCGACCGAGCGCGCGCGGGCGGAGGCGCGCGCGCCCCTCGTCGCGCGGATGGACGGCGACGACGTCGCCGCGCCCGAGCGGCTGGAGCTGCAGGCGGCCGCGATCGAGGAGGAGGGGCTCGCCGCCGTGGGCGGGCAGGTCGAGTACTTCCCGGCCGCGACCGACGGGATGCGGGCGTACGAGTCGTGGCTGAACGGGCTCGTCACCGCGGAGGCGGCGGCGCGCGACGTCTTCGTCGAGTGCCCGCTGCCCGGTCCGGGGCTGACGACAAGGGCCGAGCTCGCCTCCTATCGCGACCCCGGCTGGCCCGAGGACTACGACCTCGTCCTGCGGCTATGGGCGGCGGGCGGCCGCTTCCGGAACGTCGACCACCCGGTGCTGCGCTGGCGCGACCACGGCGAGCGGCTGTCGCGCACCCAGCCCCAGTACTCGCTCGACGCGTTCAGGTGCTGCAAGGTGCACTACCTGCGGCAGACGCTCCTCGCGGGCGGGCGGGCCGCCGTCGTCTGGGGCTCGGGGCCGACCGGGAAGGCGTTCGCGCGCGAGCTGCTGCGGGCCGGCACCCCGGTGGCCGCGTTCGTCGACCTCGACCCGCGCAAGCTCGGCAAGCAGATCCACGGCGCCTCGGTCGTGCCGGTCGAGCAGGCGGCCTCGTTCCCGGGCGCCCTCGCGCTCGGCGCCGTCGCGGGCGCGGCGGGGCGGGCGCGCGTGCGCGAGCAGGCGGCCGCGCTCGGGCTCGTCGACGGCGTCGACTTCGTCGCCGTCGCGTGAGCGGGAGCCTCAGCGGATCCGGTGGCCGGACGCGGCGACGCGGGCCAGGCCGGCGGGCGCGAAGCGCGTCGGCGGCATCGCGGTCGCGGCGACGAGCTTGAGGCCGTGGACGCAGCGCCACGCCTCCTGCTCGTTCGGGGTGCGGCCCCACCAGACCTTGACGCCGGCCATCTGGAAGCTGCGCGCCATCCCGGCCCGGCAGGAGCCGTGGAAGGGCGTGGCGACGAAGACGATCGTCTTGCGCGGCTCGGTGTGGCTCGCGAACCAGATCCGCAGCACGCCGGCCCGAACCTGCCAGTTCCGGTAGCGCCAGCCGGTCGCGAGCCGCGCGGGGACGAAGGCGACGGCGGGCGCGCGCGACGCGATCCGGTGCTGCGTGAAGACCGGCACGACGGGCGCCGAGGCGGACGCGGCGGAGACGAGCGCGAGCGCCGCGGCGAGCGGCGCGAACGCGACGAGCTTCCTCATCGCGACCAGGGTAGAGCGGGCGTGTAAGGCAGGCGTCTCGCCGGGGTAAAGGATTCGCTCGGCGCGCGGGCGGGGCATAATCGGACGATGGCCGACGACTTCATGCCGCTCCTCGGCTGGGACTACGTCGAGCTCTGGGTCGGCAACGCGAAACAGGCGGCGTACTTCTACGAGCACGCGATGGGCTTCACGCCCACTGCGTACTCCGGGCCCGAGACGGGCGTCCGCGACCGCGTCTCCTACGTGCTGGAGCAGGGCGAGATCCGCTTCGTCGTCACGAGCGCCCTGCGCGAGGACCACGAGATCACGCACCACCACGCGCGCCACGGCGACGGCGTCCGCGACATCGCGCTCACCGTCCCGAACGCCACCGAGGCGTACCGGCAGGCCGTCCAGCGCGGCGCGCGCGGCGTGCTCGAGCCGACCCGCGTCGAGGACGACCACGGCTCGATCGAGCTCTCGGCGATCGCCACGTACGGCGACACGATCCACACGTTCGTGAACCGCAGCGACTACGCCGGGCCGTTCAAGCCGGGCTTCCGGTCGGCGGCCCCGAACGGGCAGGCGCGCGGCGGTGTCGGCCTCACGAACATCGACCACATCGTCGGCAACGTCGAGCTCGGCCGGATGAACGACTGGGTCGCGTACTACGAGCGTGTGTTCGGGATGACCGAGATGATCCACTTCTCGGACGAGGACATCGCGACCGAGTACTCGGCGCTGATGTCGAAGGTGATGGCGGACGGCGAGGGGAAGATCAAGTTCCCGATCAACGAGCCCGCCGAGGGCAAGCGCAAGAGCCAGATCGAGGAGTACATCGAGTTCTACAACGGCGCCGGCGCGCAGCACATCGCGATGGCGACGACGAACATCGTCGAGACCGTCGAGGCGCTGAAGGAGCGCGGGATGGTCTTCCTCGACACGCCGGACGCGTACTACGAGGAGGTGCCCGGGCGGGTCGGGGAGATCGACGAGGACTACGCCGACCTGCGGCGGCACAAGATCCTCGCCGACCGCGACGACGACGGCTACCTGCTCCAGATCTTCACGAAGACCGCGCAGGACCGGCCGACGGTGTTCTTCGAGGTGATCGAGCGCCACGGCGCCCGCGGCTTCGGGGACGGCAACTTCAAGGCGCTGTTCGAGGCGATCGAGCGCGAGCAGGCGCTGCGCGGGAATCTCTAGGAGGGACGGATTGTGTCGACGTGAGGGCGGCAGGCCGGCAGGCGCGCTCGCTCGAGCGGCTCGGGCACCGGCCGTGGCCGCTGCCCGACGGGCGCTGGTCGTCCGGGCAGACGTGGGACGACCTGCTCTTCGCGCACTGGCGCGTCCCGGCTCGAGGAGCGTCCGCCCGCACGTCCCGCGCGAGCTCGAGGTGGAGCTGTACGACGGCGGCGCGTGGCTCGGGATCGTCCCCTTCCGGATGTCCGGGCTCCGGGTGCGCGGGATGCTGCCGCTGCCGGGCCTGTCGTCGTTTCTCGAGCTGAACGTGCGCACGTACGTCCGCGCGGCGGACGGGCAGCCGGGCGTCTGGTTCTTCAGCCTCGACGCCTCCAGCCGGCTCGCGGTCGAGGCCGCCCGCCGGCGCTACCGGCTGCCGTACTTCGTGCGCGTATGTCGTTCGACCGGATCGGCGACTGGCGGGACGTCGAGTGCGCCCGCAGCGGCGAGCGCGGGAAGGTTTTCAGCGGCCGCTATCGCGCCGATGGCAAGGTCTTCCACGCGGCGCGCGGCTCGCTCGAGTGGTTCCTCGCCGAGCGCTACTGCCTCTACACGACCGATGCCGCGGGGGCGCTGCACCGCGCCGAGATCCACCACGACCTCTGGCCGCTCCAGCGGGCGGAGGCCGAGATCGAGCTGACGACGATCTCGCCGGTCGAGCTGCGCGGCGAGCCGCTCTGCCATTTCTCGCGTCGGCAGGACGTGCTCGTCTGGCCGTTCGAGCGTGTCGGCTGAGCTCCGGCGTACGCTTCGGCGCGTGAGTCCTCAGCGCAAGACCGCCCTCTTCTCCGTGCTGGCCGCGACCGCGCTGATCGGCCTGAAGCTCGGCACGGGCCTCGCCACCGGCAGCCTCGGCCTGATCTCGGAGGCGGCGCACTCCGGCACCGACCTGGTCGCCGCGCTCCTGACCTTCTTCGCGGTCGGCGTCGCGCAGCGGCCCGCCGACACGGGCCACCAGTACGGGCACGGGAAGGCGGAGCACCTGGCGGCGCTCGGGGAGGCGGCGATCCTCGCGCTCGCGAGCCTCGCGATCGTCTGGCGAGCCGTCTCGCGGCTCGCGGGGCACTCGACCTCGCACGTGCACGCCCGCTGGTACGCACTCGTGGTGATCGGGGTCGTGATCCTCGATCGACATCGGCCGCACCGTCGCGTCGTCGCGCGCTGCGCGCCGCTACGAGAGCGCGGCGCTCGCGTCGAACGCGCTCCATTTCGGCAGCGACCTCGTCGGCTCGGTCGCGGTGCTCGTCGGGCTCGTGCTCGTCCGCGCAGGTCACCCCGAACGCCGACGCGGCGGCGGCGCTCTTCGTCGCGGTGCTGGTACTCGGCGCCGCAGTCCGGCTGATGCGCCGCAACGTCGACGTGCTGATGGACCGGGCCCCCGCGGACGCGGCGGCCGCTGCGCGGCGCGCGATCCGGGGCGTTCGCCCCGCCGTCGGAACTGCGCCGGCTGCGGATGCGGCAGGCCGCGGGGCGGGTGTTCGCCGATGTCGTGATCGGCGTCTCCTTCGACGCGCCGGTCGGGCCAGGGGCACGCCGCCGCCGACGCCGTGGAGCGGGCGGTGCAGGCGGCGCTGCCGGAGGCGGACGTCGTCGTCCACGTCGAGCCGCGAGGGGAGAGCGGCCCCGTGCGCGAGCGCGCGCACGCGGCCGCGCTCGCCGTGCCGCGTGTGCGCGAGGTGCACAACGTGAGCGCCGTCTCGCTCGACTCCGGCACCGAGCTCTCGCTCCACCTGAAGCTGCCCGGCGAGCCTGACGCTCGAGGAGGCGCACGCGATCGCCGAGGAGGTCGAGCGGGCGATCCTGCGCGGAGGTGCCCGAGGTCGCGACGGTGCAGACCCACCTCGAGCCGCTTGCCGAGGAGGCGGAGGGCTGCCGACCCGCACCCGCCGCGGTCGCCGGGGATGCGGAGACGGTCGCGCGGATCGTCCGCGAGACCACCGGTGCCGAACCGCTCGAGCTTCGCTTCCTCGACACCGACGAGGGGCTCGTCGCCTACCTGACGCTCCGCCTCGACGGGACGCAGGCGCTCGCCGATGCGCACGCGGACGCGAGCCGCGATCGAGGAGCTGATCCGCAGCGAGCTGCCGGAGATCGCCGACGTCGTCGTCCACACCGAGCCGTAGCCCGTGCGTCTCTGCATGTTCAGCCCGCGCGAGCGGGAGCTCGAGCGCGGCTGGCCCGGGCGGATCGAGGGCGAGCGCGTGATCCAGCTCGCCGCGCAGACGCTCCAGGCGTTCTTCACGGGCGGCGGGCTCGCGCGCGAGCACGCGGAGTATCCGCTCGCGGACGTCGTCCTGCGTGCGCCGGTGCTGCACCCGCCCTCGATCCGGATCTTCGACGGCGACGACTTCGCCTTCGTCAACCCGGCGGCGGTCCACGGGCCGGGCGACGTCGTCGTCCTGCCCGAGGGCGCGGACGAGATCGTGCCGGTGCTGCGACCCGCCGCGGTCGTCGGCGCGGACGGAGCGATCGGCGGCGTCACGATCATGGGCGAGTGGCGCGCGCCCGCCCTGCCGGGGGCGAAGAGCCGCGACTTCGCGATCTCGCTCGGCCCGGCGGTGCTGACGCCGGACGAGGCGCCGTCCGGCGGGCCCGACTGGGAGCGCCTCGCCGCGCACGCTGCCCGCAACACGCGGCTGCTGCCGGGCGACGTGATCGGGGCCCCCGGCGAGGCGCTCGAGCCCGTGCGCGCCGGCGTGGAGGTGGCGCTCGCGCTCGCCGGCCTCGGCGAGCTGCGGAACGAGGTCGGGCCGCGGCCGTGACGGATTTCAGGGACCCGTAAGGCCGCCGCAAGGCCTGCGCAATCCTCGGCGTGGATCCTCGGGAGGTCACACGACCGAGGAGGAAACAGCATGTTCCGTCTCACCTTCGCGCTCGCCGCAGTCGTCGCGCTCGCGACCGCCGCCGGCGCGCTCGCCGGCGGCTCGGGCGGGGTCACCGGCCCCGCGATCTACGTCGACGGCCAGCTCTACCGGACGGTCGGCACGCCGACCGACCTCTCCCACACCGGCGCGCCCGACTCGAGCTTCCAGACGATCTACGCGCTGGCCGGGCAGCCGTACAACGTCGCCGACGCGGCGCCGGGCGACCCGGGCTTCCGCGGCGGCCGCTGGCGCGTCCACGGCGTCGCCTACAACACGGACTACGCCGCGACCGTTGCCGCGCACGACGCGAACGGCAGCGGCGACCTCGACTCGGCCGCCGAGGTGGAGGCCGCGCTCGCCGATCCGGGCCCCGGCGGGGCGACCGACCTCGGCGTCGTGAAGTCCTTCGAGTGCCCGGTGATCCCCGTCTCTCGCGGGCGCTGAGGGTCCCGCCGCCGCGTCCGCGGCGCATCCGCGAGGATGTGCCGCGTGACGCGTGCGGCGGTCGTCGGGGCGGGCGTGATGGGCTGCGCCGCCGCCTGGGCGCTCGCGGAGCGCGGGGCGGAGGTGACGGTTCTCGAGCAGTTCGACCTCGACCACGACCGCGGCTCGAGCCACGGCCGCACGCGGATCGTGCGGCTCGCCTACCCGGATCCCGCCTGGATCGAGGCTGGCGCGCGAGGCGCGCGCCGACTGGGCGGCGCTCGAGGCCGAGTCGGGGGAGACGCTGCTCGAGCTCGTCGGGCTCGTCGAGATCGCGCCCTCGCCGGAGGCGAGCTCGGCGGAGGCGCTCGCCGCGGCCGGAGCCGAGCACCGGCCGCTCGCGCCGGAGGAGGCGCGCGCGCTCGGCGTCGGGCTGCCGTCGGGCGGGATCGCGCTGTACGAGCCGAGCGGCGGGATCGTGCGCGCCGACCGCGCCCGGCACGCACTCCTCGACGCGGCGGTCCGCCGCGGCGCGCGCGTGGAGACGGGTCGCCGGGTCGCCTCGCCGGACGAGCTCGACGCCGACGTCGTCGTCGTCACCGCCGGCGCCTGGGTGCGGGCGCTCGTGCCCGGCGTGCCGGTGCGGGTCACGCGCGAGACGCTCGCCTACTTCCGCCGCGAGGGGCCGCCGCTGCCCTCCGTCGTCGAGCTCGGCGAGACGCCCGGCGGCCACGCGTTCTACGCGCTCCACGACCCGGTCCACGGCGTCAAGGCGGGCGTCCACCACGGCGGGGCCGAGGCCGACCCGGACGAGCCGGGCGCCCCGGACGAGGCGCTCGTCCGGCGGGTCGCGGCCTGGGTCGCGGAGCGCCTGCCCGGCACCGGCCCGGAGCCGGTCGCCGCGGAGACGTGCCTCTACACGACGACCGCCGACGAGGGCTTCCTGCTCGAGCGGCGCGGCCGCGTCGTCGTCGGCTCGGCGTGCTCGGGCCACGGCTTCAAGTTCGCCCCGGCGGTGGGGCGGCGATTGGCGACGCTGGCGCTCGGCACCTAGTGATGTAACCGGCAACCTTTGCCGGGTCCCCGGCCCGCGGTCACGCGGCGCGCTGCGGCGTCCTCGGTCGCGCCCATAGCTTGGCTATGAGCGCTCCCTGCGTCCTTGCATCGCTTGGTGCTCGCGACCCGGGAACCGGGCAACGTCACCGGCCACATCACTAGGAATCGGCGGCAGGCTCCTCGGAGCGAGCCGGCGGGAGCCTGTCCCCGATACAGTTTTCCCATGCCGTTCTACCAGCGCCTCGGGGACGTGCCGCGCAAGCGCCACATCCAGTTCCGCGAGAACGGGACGCTCCTCACCGAGGAGGTGATGGGCCTCGAGGGCTTCACCGGCAACGAGTCGATCCTCTACCACCTCCACTCGCCCTGCCGCGTGAAGGAGCTCGCCGGCTTCGAGCCGATCGAGCGCGAGGAGTGGGTGCCGGAGCAGCACGCACACCGGCACTTCGCGACGTTCGAGACCGAGCCGGCCGGCGACGAGATCACCGGGCGCCGCCTGCTGATGTGGAACGGCGACGTCGAGATCTCCCTCTGCCGGCCCGAGGGGACGATGGACTACTTCTTCCGCAACGGCGAGGGCGACGAGGTGATCTTCGTCCACGAGGGATCGGGCACCCTCGAGACGATCTTCGGCGACCTGCCGTACACGGAGGGCGACTACGTCGTCGTCCCGCGAGGCACGACCTACCGGTTCCGGCCCGAGGGGCCGCAGCGGTATCTCGTCTTCGAGACGCCCGGGCTGATCGAGATCCCGCGCCGCTACCGGAACCAGTACGGGCAGATCGTCGAGGGGGCGCCGTACTACCACCGCGACATCCACGCGCCGGCCGAGCTGCGGACGGTGCGCGAGCGCGGCGAGTTTCCGGTCAAGGTGCGCGTGCGCGACGGCTATCAGACGTACGTCGTCGACTATCACCCGTTCGACGTCGTCGGCTGGGACGGCTACCTCTATCCGTGGACGTTCTCGATCCACGACTTCGAGCCGATCACGGGCCGGATCCACCAGCCGCCGCCCTCGCACCAGACGTTCGCGGGGCCGAACTTCGTGATCTGCTCCTTCTGCCCGCGCAAGCTCGACTTCGACCCGCTGGCGGTGCCGATCCCGTACCACCACTCGAATCTCCAGTCGGAGGAGATGATCTACTACGTCTCCGGCAACTTCGGCTCGCGGAAGGGCGTGGACGTCGGGTCGATCACCCTCCACCCGTCGGGGCTCCCGCACGGGCCGCAGCCGGGGCTCGCGGAGAAGGCGATCGGGCTGCACGAGACGCACGAGCTGGCGGTGATGTGCGACACGTTCAACCCGCTCCGGCTGACGACGTTCGCGCGCGACCTCGACGACGGGCGCTACTGGAGCTCGTGGTACGAGAACGCGCAGGACGGCGACGCCGACGCCGACGGCACCGACGGCGACGCCTCCGGCGCCGGGCTCACCTCGCATCTGTAGCCGCCCCGACCGGTGTCAGACACCAGCGGTGGCTCCGGTGCCTGGCACAGTTGGCGGGTAGCGTGGGCGGGATGAGGCTCGTGCTCGACTGGGACGGGACGGTCACCGAGACCGACTCGCTCTGGATGGTGCTGGACGCATTCGGCGACCCCGAGGTCTTCGCGGCCGTCGAGGGTCGGCTCCAGGCGGGAACGATCTCCTTCCGCGAGGTGATCGAGGTCGAGTTCGCGACCGTCACCGCGCCGCTCGAGGAGGTCGTCGGCTTTCTCGAGCGCGAGGCGCGCATCCGGCCCGGGTTCGCCGAGCTCGCCCGCGCGCACGACCCGCTCGTCCTCTCGTCCGGGTTCCACGAGCTGATCGAGCCGTTGCTCGCCCGAGAGGGGGTCTCGCTCGAGGTGCGCGCGAACTGGATCGAGCCGCGGCCGGAGGGCTGGCGCGTCGTCTGGCGCGACCCCGAGCCGTGCCCGGTCTGCGGCGATCTCTGCAAGCGCCGGTCGCTGCCCGAGGGGCCGGTCGTCTACGTCGGCGACGGCTATTCCGACCGCTGTGCCGCACTCGTCTCGGCGCGGGTCTTCGCCCGGGCGGGCCTCGCCGAGTGGCTCGTGGCGGAGGGCGTCCCGTTCGAGCCGTTCGGAGACTTCTACGAGCTCGCCGCCGCCGTGGACGTCGGCGCCGGCCGGACGTAGCAGCTCGGCAGCGGGCGGGCTTTACGCCGACCTTACGCGGGGCAGCGCGGCGCCTTACGGGGCCGGACCACGGTGCGCTCCGGAAGGAACGATCCCCCTCGCAAGGAGAGTCCCGAATGGTCAAGCGAATCCTCCCCCTCGCCCTCGTCGCGCTCGCGCTGGCGGTCGTGCCCGCGGCGCTGGCCGACGACGGCACGACGCCTCCGTCCGCTCCGGCTCCGGCCGCGACCGGCGCCGCGGCGAACGGGCAGCAGCCGAAGCTGCGGCAGCGCGTGCACCGGATCGAGCGGCGCTTCCTCCGCCGCTGCGTCCAGGCCGGCCAGCCCTCGCAGCGCTGCGTCCAGGCGGCCGGGAAGATCCTCGAGCGGCTGAAGGCGCTCGACGTCAAGGCGCAGGAGCGGATCGCAGCGCTCCAGCAGTGCGGCACGTCGAGCACCGACGACCACTGCACGAACGCGGACAAGAGGATCGCGCGGCTCCAGCGGATCGACGCTCGCCTGCAGACGCTCGCCTCGAAGGTGCAGGCCTGGCTGGACGGCCAGGGCGCCGGTCAGGGCGCGGCCGCGCAGCCGACGAGCGACGCGGCGCTCGACCAGGCCGCGCAGGGCCTCCAGAACCTGGCCGGCCAGATCGGCGCCGGCGGCTGAGCCCGGCAGTTCCTCCAAGTAACAGTCTGTTACTTGCCGATGGTGGGGAGCCGTACCGGTGCGGCTCCCCGCTAGCGTCCCGGCATGGGCCTGCTGGCGGTGCCTGAGCCGTTCGACCTCGCGCTCTCGACGGCGCGCTTCCGCGCGTTCGGAGCCGACAGGGCGGCGCTCTGGTACGAAGGAACGCTGTACCGGGCGGTCGCGGGCCGCGAGGTGCGGATCGCGGCGGCGCCCGGCGGCGTCTCGGTCGAGCCGCTCGACGCGGAGACGGAGCCGGTCGTCCGCCGGCTGCTCGGGCTCGAGTTCGACCTGGCCGGCTTCTACGCCTGGGCCGCGTCCGACCCGGTGCTCGCCGGCCTCGTCGCGCGCTTCCGCGGCCTGCGGCCGCCGCTCGTGCCCAACCCGTTCGAGGCGCTCGTCACCTCGATCACGGCGCAGCAGGTCTCGCTCGTCTCCGCGCTGGCGATCCGCAACCGGCTGATCGAGCGCTTCGGCCGCCCTGCCGGCCTCGCCTGGGCGTTCCCGGAGCGCGAGCGGCTCGCGGCGGCGTCCGAGGAGGAGGTCGCGGCGTGCGGCCTCACCCGCCGGAAGGCGGAGTCCGTCGTCGGCCTCGCCCGCTCCGGTCTCGACCTCGACGCCCTCTCGGCGCTCCCCGACGAGGAGGTGAAGGCGCGGATCGTCGCGCTGCGCGGCCTCGGCGAGTGGACGGCCGACTGGTTCCTCGCGCGCCACCTCGCGCGCCCGCGCGCGTGGCCCGCGGGCGACCTCGCGCTGCGCAAGGCGGTCGCCGCGCTCTATGGTGACGTGGAGGTGCGGGCCGCCGGCGCGCGCTTCGACCCGTTCCAGAACCTCGCCGCCCACTACCTGCTCGCCTCGCTCCTGACGCCGTGATCCGACCCGCGACCGCCGACGACCTGCCGCTCGTCCGCGAGCTGTGGAACGCCTTCGAGGAGGAGGTGCCGGACGAGCCGTGGCGCGAGGTCGATGCCGACGAGACGCTCGCCGGGATCGAGGGCGCCGTCCGCGACGGGATCGTCCTGCTCGCGGAGCGGGACGCGGGCGCGGTCGGGCTCGCGGTCGCGACCCGCCGCGGCGAGCGCCTCGGCTTCCTCGACGTGCTCTACGTCCGCCCGGAGGCGCGCGCGGGCGGTGTCGCCGCCGAACTCGTGCGCGAGGTGGTCGCGCGCCTCCGCGCCGCGGGCGCCGAGATGCTCGAGCTCGAGGTGCTCGCCTCGAACGCCGTCGCGCGGGGGGTCTACGAGCGCTGGGGCCTCCAGCCGGTGGAGCTGATCCTCGGCGCGCGGCTGGACGAGCTCGAGCTGCGGTTGGAGCCGCCGGCCGGGCCCACCTTCGGCTCCGTCCACGTGCAGACCGACGACCTGGGCGCCGTCGAGCGGGCGGTGCAGAAGGTGCTGCCGCGGATGGGGCGCTCGGCAGGCACCGGCGTCACCGGCCCGCGCAACGGCTGGGTCGCCGTCCACGACGAGCTGATCGACCGCGAGCCGAAGTTCGTCCAGCGGCTCGGGAAGGAGCTCTCGTTCGCGCTTCCCGCGGTCACGCTCGCGATCGGCGTCGAGGAGGGAACGGCCGTCCGCTACACGCTCTACGACCGGGGCGGCGCGGTGGACGAGTACCTGTCCGTGCCGGAGTTCCGGGGGCCGCTGCCGCCCGGCGACGTGGTCGCGCTCGGCTCCAACCCGAGGGTCGTCGCGCGGCTCACGGGCGCCGACCCGCAGCGCGTCCGCGAGGTCGCCCGCACCGCCGCCTCTCCGGCCGAGCTGCCGCCCGCCCTCGAGCTGATCGCCCGGATCGCCGCGCTCATGGGCGTCACCGACGCCGACCACGGCTGGCGGGGCGCCTGATGCTGACGCTCTACGACGCCGCCTGCTGCCCCTACTGCGCGCGCGTCCGGATCGTGCTCGCCGAGAAGGGTGTCGAGTACGAGACGGTCGAGATCGACCTCGGCGACCGGCCGGCCTGGCTGTACGAGAAGAACCCGGCCGGGCGCGTGCCCGTGATCGAGGAGGACGCGTGGCTGCTGCCGGAGTCGGCGGTGACCATGGAGTACCTCGAGGAGCGCTGGCCGGAACCGCCGCTGCTCCCCGCCGATCCTGCCGATCGCGCGCTGCCGCGTCTCCTGATCCTCCGCCACGACGAGCTGACGCGGCCGTACTACGCGCTGCGGCGCGGCGAGGAGGACGCGCGGGAGCGGCTGGACGAGCAGCTCGGGCGGCTCGACGCCGTGCTGGGCGAGCGGCCCTGGCTCGGCGGCGCGGAGTACGGGCTCGCGGACATCGGCTACCTCCCGTGGATCCTGCGGGCACGGGACGACCTCGGCGTCGTGCTCGACCCGTACCCGGCCCTCGCGGCCTGGCTCGAGCGGCTGCTCGAGCGGCCCGCGGTCGCGGCGGAGGCGCAGGTCGTCGCCGCGCTGTGACGCGGACTTCTGCGAGAGTTCCCGCCCGATGACCGGCGCCGAGCTTCCCCGGGTGGTGGACGCAGCGTGGCTCGCCGCGCAGCTCGGCGACGACGACCTCGTCGTGGGCGACGTGCGCGGCCCGAACGCACACATCCGCGGCCACATCCCCGGCTCGCGCCCGCTCGTGCTCGGCTCGCCGCCGCCCGGCGCAGACGAGGAGTCGGTGCGGGAGCTCGCGCGCGAGGTCGCGCTGCGGCTGCGGCGGCACGGAATCACCGGCCGGGAGCGGCTCGTGCTCGTCGACCGCGGCGACGGGGTCGGCGCGATGCCGGCCGTCCAGATGGCCGAGCTCGCCGGCCACGAGCGCGTTGCGATCCTGCTCGGCGGCATGGCCGGCTGGCAGGGCGAGCTCGCCGAGGGGCCGGTGGAGCTGGAGCCGGTGCGCGAGGCCGACCTCGAGCCGAACCCGCGCGCGCTGCCGACGCGGCAGGAGCTCTCCTCCCGGCTCGACGATCCCGCGCTCGCGCTCGTGGACGTGCGCACGCCCGAGGAGTACCGGGGCAAGCGCGGCAACCACTGCGACCCGCGCCAGGGGCACATCCCCGGCGCGCGGCTCGTCGAGGTCGAGGCGCTCTTCCGCGGCCCGGGCGCGCCCGAGTCGGCGGAACGGATCCGCGAGCTCGTCGGCCTCCCCGAGGGCGCCGAGGTCGTCGCCTACTGCCATTCCGGCTCCCGCTCCGCGCTTGCGACGCTCGCGCTGCGCTACGCCGGCTACGACGCGCGCAACTACGCCGGCTCGTGGCACGAGTGGAGCCGGCACGACGAGCTGCCGCTCGAGCGCTAGGCCGGGGCGGGCGCGGCGCGCCAGAACCGCCGCGCCCATAGCGCGACGTAGACGAGCGAGACCAGCACCGGCACCTCGATCAGCGGGCCGACGACTCCGGCGAGCGCCTGCCCGGAGGTGGCGCCGAAGACGCCGACGGCGACCGCGATCGCCAGCTCGAAGTCGTTGGAGGCGACGGTGAAGGCGAGGCTGGCGGTCTGCGGGTAGGGCAGGCGGATCAGCATGCCGATCGCGAAGCCGGCAACCCACATGACGGCGAAGTAGGCCAGGAGCGGCAGCGCGATCCGGGCGACGTCGAGCGGCTGCGAGGTGATCGTGTCGCCCTGGATCGCGAACAGGAGCACGATCGTGAACAGCAGCCCGTACAGCGTGATCGGCCCGATGCGCGGGATCAGCTCGCGCTCGTACCAGTCGCGCCCCTTCCGCCTGAGCCCGATGCGGCGGGTGAGAAAGCCGGCGGTGAGCGGGATGCCGAGGAAGACGAGGACGGTGCGCGCGACCTCCCAGATCCCGACCTCGAAGCCCTGCGTGTCGAGACCGAGCCAGCCCGGCAGGACGGTCAGGTAGAAGTAGCCGAGCAGCGAGAACGCGAGCACCTGGAAGACCGCGTTGAAGACGACGAGCAGCGCGGCCCGGTCGCGGTCGCCCTGCGCGATGTCGTTCCAGATCAGCACCATCGCGATGCAGCGGGCGAGCCCGACGATGATCACCCCGGTCCGGTACGCGGGCTGATCGGCGAGGAGCAGCCAGGCGAGCGCGAACATGAGCAGCGGCCCGACGACCCACGAGAGGAAGAGGGAGACGCCGAAGAAGAGGCTGTTCGAGACGCCGTCCTGCTGCTTCCGGCCGAGCTCCTCGTAGCGCACCTTCGCGAGCACCGGGTACATCATCAGCAGCAGCCCGAGCGCGATCGGCAGCGAGACCGTGCCGACCCGCAGCCGGTCGAGGCCGTCGTTGAGGCTCGGGATCAGCGCGCCGAGGCCGAGCCCGGCCGCCATCGCGAGCCCGATCCAGAGCGGCAGGAAGCGGTCGAGCGTCGAGAGCCGCCTCAGCACCGCCGTGTCGCCGGCGGCAGGCGGCCGGGCGGTGGGAGGGCGCTTCTCGGCGACGGCCATCAGCCCGCGCTCCGTTCTCGCTCGCCGGCCGAGTCGAGCTCGTGTGCGAGCTGCTCGACGCGCCGGCCGATCTCGTCGCGGATCTCGCGCACGCGCTCGATCGGCCGGCCGTGCGGGTCGTCGAGCTCCCAGTCCAGGTAGCGCTTGCCGGGGATGTACGGGCAGGCGTCGCCGCACCCCATCGTCACGACGACGTCCGCCCACTCGGCATCCGAGCGCTCGAGCCCGTGCGGCACGCGGCCGGCGAGCTCCACGCCGTGCTCGCGCATCACCTCGACGACCTCCGGGTGGACGCGCTCCGCGGGGCTCGAGCCGGCGGAGCGTGCGCCGTGGCGCCGGCCGGCGGCGAGCGTGAACAGCGCCTCGGCCATCTGCGAGCGGCCGGCGTTCTGGATGCAGACGAAGAGGACGTTCACGCGGGCACTCCGGCCGGCGGGTGCACGAGCTCGGCGATGCGCTCGAGCACGCCGGCCGCGAGCGCGTAGAAGGCGAAGCGGCCGCGCTGCTCGCGCTCGATCACGCCCGCGTCGACGAGCTGCTTCAGGTGGTACGAGACCGTGGGCTGCTTCAGGCCGAGCGCGTCCTGGAAGTCGCAGACGCAGATCGCCTCCCCGCCGGTCTGGGCCAGCATGTTGACGACCTTCAGCCGGTTCCGGTCGGCGAGCGCCCGGAAGAGCCGCTCGAGCTCGGCCGCCTCGCCGTCGTCGAGCTGGGGCCGCACGAGCGGCGAGCAGCAGGCGAGCAGGCTCGACGGCTCGGTCACGAGCGCAATATATCGAAGAAACTTGATCTATTGCGGCGGCGCCGGCCGGCTACACGGCCGCGGCGCCGGCCGGCTGCTCGGCTGTGGCGAGGAAGCTGCAGCAGAGCGTCCGCCCGAGCTCGCCCCAGGGGCCGATCTTCGCCGGCGTCTCGGCGCGCAGCGCTTCCGGGTCGCCCGGCGGATCCTCGGCGTCTGCGATCCAGCCCTCGAGCTGCTCCGCCGTCACCTCCGGGTGGAACTGGATGCCCCAGCACGCGTCGCCGAGCCGGAACGCCTGCGTGCACGCCGGGCTCCGCGCCAGCTCGACCGCGCCGGCCGGCACGCCGTAGGTGTAGTGGTGCCACTGCAGCGCCTCGAACGCGGGCGGCAGCGAGCCGAGCACCGGATCCGCGAGCCCTTCCTCGGTGAGCGAGACCTCGTGCCAGCCGATCTCCGGCTCCGGCAGCGGGCCGACCCACGAGCCGGCGGCGCGCGCGAGCAGCTGCACGCCGAGGCAGATGCCGAGCGTCGGCACGCGCCGCGAGAGCAGCTGCTGGAGCCAGAGCGTCTCCTGGCGCAGCCACGGGTGCCACGCGTCCTGGTCGGCGTGCATCGCGCCGCCGAAGACCAGCACCGCGTCGTAGGCGTCGAGCGGCCGCGGCGGAGGCGGGCCCCAGGCGAAGCTCCATTCGTCCAGCTCGTGCCCCTGCTCGGCGACGACCGGCGCGAACAGCTCCGTCCGCGCGTCGGCGCCGTGGATCACCGAGAGGACGTGCACGGCTCGAACTCTACGGCACGCCGTCCGCGCCGCCGGTCGCGCGGATCCGGTTCACGTCCAGGAGCCGCCGCAGCTGGCGCGCGTTCGTCGCCGCCTGCGACACGCGCCCGAGCGGGTTGTTCTCGTCCGGGGAGGACGCGTTGTTGTTGAAGAAGGCGAAGACCTGCTCCGACTGCCCGGCCAGCTCGCGCAGCGGGCCGACCCACTCCTCCAGCTCCTCGTCGGTGTAGAGGTAGTCGAAGCGCTCGGCCGCGGAGCCGCCGCGCTTGTTCCACGTGCCGAGGTTCCGGCCGTGGAAGCGGACGTACGCGGTCGGCGCCGTCGTCGCGACCACCGTGGGGACGAGGTTCTTGGCGGTGTCGGAGCGCGGCGCGTCCACGATCACGTAGGCGACGCCGAGCCGCTCGAGGAAGGCGAGCGTCTCGCTCCGGTGCTCGTCGTCGAGCCACGAGCGGTGCCGGAACTCGACGAGCATCTCGTCGGCGCCGAGCTGCGCGCGCGCCCACGCGAGGTAGTCGAGCGACGCCTCCTTGAAGACGACGTAGGGCGGGAGCTGGAAGAGGATGCCGCCGAGCTTCCCGGCGGCGCGAAGCGGCTCGAGCGCTTCGAGGAAGCGGCGGAAGACCTCGCCGCGCAGCTCGCGCGGCGGCCGGTCGACACGCCCCCGCTCGTCCACGGGCATCTCGGCGCGCAGATCCTCGGGCAGCACCTCGACCTTGACCGGGTGGCGCGTCATCAGCCCGAAGGCCTTCACGTGCATCGTGAACCCGGGCGGCGTGCGCTCCGCCCAGCCGGCGACCACCGACTCGCTCGGCAGCCGGTAGTACGTCGAGTCGACCTCGACCGTGTCGAAGACCTGCGCATACCAGGCGAGCCGCTCCTTCGCGGGCAGCTTCGGCGGGTAGAACCACTTCGAGAGCGCCTCGTCCGCCCACGAACACGTCCCGATCCGAACGGCTGCCGCCATGTCCGGAGGATACGAGCGCCGTGCGGGAGGCCCGCGGGGAGCGGCGGCTCCCCGCGGGCCTCGATCCGCCTACGGCTTGACCTTGACGACCTTGCTCGTCGCCGTGAACGGCGCGAGCGTCGCCGACACGCAGCCGCCGGGGGCGATCGTCGCCGGCAGCGGCTGCTGGCAGGCCGCGGCGGTGACGTCCGTCTCCGCGCCGCTGACCTTCACCTGGAAGTAGACCGGCTTGCGTCCCTTCGCCTTCGCACGGCTCGTGAACTTGCCGCCGCTGGCGTTCGCGGTGCCCGCGGCCGAGAGCTTCTTCGGCTTTGCGCCGCGGTAGACGACGACAGAGCCGCTGAGCGGCACGCCGCCGCCGGCGACCGCCCCCGTCAGCGTGACGACGTGCGTCTTCCGGTTCACCTTCGCCTTCAGCGACGCCGCCGCGGGCGCGATCAGCGCGCGCGTCTCGAACGTGCCGGCGAGGTTGATCGTGCCCGCGCCGGGCGTGTACGGCGTCATCAGCGCCTCCCACACGATCGCCCCGCTGGGCGGCGTGAAGATGCCGTTCACCGTGAACTCCGCGTCGAGCAGCTGCGCCCCGAACGCGGCGCGGCCGGGCACGTCCTGGGGCACGTCCGGCGGCGGCAGGCACGTGGTGATCTTGTAGCCGCCGAGCGCCTGCTCCGCTCCGGCGGTCGCGCTGACGAACATCGGCACCGCCAGCGACTGGCCGGACAGCTCGAGGTTCAGCATCCACACGGCCTGGGGCGTCACGGCCCCGATGCACGCCGCCGTGGTCGCGGCCGGGATCGCGGCCGGGTCGGCGACGACGACCGCGCCGGTCAGCGGCAGGGTCAGGTTCGTGTCGTACGAGTACACCGCCGCGGCGGGGATCTTGCCGATCGCCGTGCCCGGCGCCTGGCCGAGCGTGACGCCGTAGCTCGCCGGGACGTAGATGCCGATCGCCCCGATCGGATCCGTCTCCCGCGGGATGCTGATGTGGATCGTCGTGGCGGTGCCCGCGTGCGAGACCGCGACCGACCCGGTGTTCGCGGCGAACGCGGAGCCGGCGAACGCCAGCGCCCCCATCGCCGCGGCGGCGGCGGATGCCGCGCGCAACCCTCTGCTCATCTCCTGATCCTCCCTTTCCTTTCGCCCTCGGTTGATCTGGCCGGTTCGACTAGCTCGTCGCGATCGGCTTGCCGAGCACGTTCCAGTAGCCGTGCCCGTAGCGGACGAGATACGTCTTGCGGATGGGGAAGTAGTTCTTCGGCGAGGTGGCGACCGCGATCCCCGGCAGCAGGAACGGGTTCGTCTCCTTCAGATGGGTCGCCGCGGCGAGCAGGCTCGCGCGCGTCGGGTTCCGGCCGGCGTGCCGGAGCGCGTCGACCATCGTGTACGCGGCCATCATCCCGTAGAGGTGGGCGACGGCGTTCGGGTCCTCCTTCGGCAGGTACTGCTTCATCACCTGGAGGTAGAGGCGCACCCCGGGCGTCTTGCTCTGCGTCGGGTTCGTCGGGTCGTGCAGGAACGCGCTCGAGATCGCGCCCGTCCCGGCCTCCTTGCCGGCGTTCAGCTGGACGATCTTCATCACCGCCGGGTCGATCGAGACGGAGCTGACGTACTCCTGCGGGCTCCAGCCGAGCCGCGCGGCCGAGACGAACGCGCCGATCGCCTGCGTCGGCAGGGCGAAGATCACCAGCGTGTCGGCGCCCGATGCCTTCAGCGCCTGGATCTGCCCGGCGACGACGACGTCGGTCGGCACGTAGCTCTGCGTCGCCACGACCTGCCCCTTCCGCTTGCCGAGGCCGCGCTTCAGCCCGGCGAGCAGCTCCTTCCCGTAGACGCTGTTCTCGTAGAGGACGGCGACCTTCGCCTTCGGCTGCGTCGTGGCGATCCGCCGCCCGTAGATCGCGCCCTCGCCGACGAAGCTCGGCAGCATCCCCATCGTCCACGGGCGCTGCAGGTGCGCGCGGCCGATCGCGACCGAGCCGCTGCCCGCGAACAGCTCGGGCACCTTCGCCTGGTTCAGATAGTCCCGGATCGCGATCGCGTGCTCGGTGCCGATCGTGTTGAAGATCGCGAAGACGTGGTCCTGCTCGACGAGCTGCTGCGTGAGCTGGACGGTGCGCGCCGGGTCGTAGCCGTCGTCCTCGACCTTGTAGACGATCTTCCGGCCGAAGACGCCGCCGTGCGCGTTCACGTACTGGAAGTACGCGTTCGCCCCCGTCAGGATCGGCTGGTACGCCGACTCGGGCCCGGTGAGAGGGCCGGTGCCGCCGATCAGGATCTCGGTCGCGGTCACGCCCGGCGTGTCGCTGCGCCCGGCGCCGGCGGCCGGGACGGCGAGCAGCGCCGCCGCGGCGAGCGCCAGCAGCGCCGCCTTCATCTGGACACTGTCCGCTTCAACACCGAGAGCGTCAGTGTCTCACGCCCGATCGTGATCGAGGAGCCCGGCTGGACGTCGCCGAGATAGAGCGGGTTCGACGGCGACTGCGCGAGCGAGGTGGCGCCGAGGGTGACGACGAGGCGGGCGCCGCGCGGGATCCGCACGCTCTCGTCCATCAGCCTGATCGTGACCGTGCCGCTCGGCTTGCCCAGCTTGATCCCGCCTGCGCTCAGCGGCACCGGGTTCCCGGCGACGGTGAGCACCGCGACGAGCCGGTCCCAGCCGCTCGCGTTCGCGTAGCGGACGGCGACCGTCGGCGCGCCGAACGTCTCGAGCGGCCCGCCGGTCAGGCGGGCGCGGCGGACGACGCGGCCGCCGCTCCGCATCGCGGTCGTGCCGGGAAGGGCGACGCTCGTCTTCCGCGCCGGCGGCAGGCCGCGGTAGCTCGTCGTCTTCCCGTCCCACGGATCGTGCGCGAGCACGACGGGAGGCTTCGTCTCGACCCCGTTCGGAATCCCCTTGACGTACCGGTCGAACCACGTGACGGCCTCGCCGAGGTACGTCGCGCGCTCCGCGCCCGGGTTCGGGGCCGGTGCGTGCCCGAGGTCGCCGAGGTAGAGCCGCTTCGGCCCGTGCAGCAGGCGGTAGGCGGCGAGCGCCTGGTCGATGTCGAACAGGAAGTCGTGGCGACCCTGGAGCAGGAGCGTCGGCACGGTCAGCGCGGGGAGGCGGGCGAGCGCCGAGCGGGGCGCCGCGAGCGCGGTCACGGTCGCCAGGTCCGTGCTCGCGGCGAGCGAGGCCTTCGCGGCGAGGAGGTCGGGGTCCCAGCGGTCGGTCGGCACGAGCTGTGCGAGCTGGACGACGAGCCCGGACTTCGAGAGCCCCTGCGGCGCGAGCGCGGTGGTCAGGTTCGTCCAGGTGATCGTGGGCGCGATCGCCTTGAAGGGGACGCCGGCCGCGGCCGCGTTCCAGACCGCGCCGCCGCCGAGCGAGATCCCGAAGGCGCCGATCTCCGTGTCCGAGACCTCGGGCCGGGCGGCGAGCCACGCGAAGAGCTCGCCCGTGTCCTGGACGTCCCGCGGCCCGTCGAGGCCGAAGACGCCGCCGGAGGCGCCGTGCCCGCGCGCGTCGCACGCAAGCGACGCGTAGCCGGCCGGCGCGAAGGTCGCGACCGCGTCCGGCTCCATGTCCTCGTGCTTGCCGCCGAGCCCGTGGAAGAGGATCAGCGCCGGCCAGCCGCCCTCGGGCGGAGCGCCGTCCGGCTCGACGAGCCCGCAGGCGAGCTCCGTCCCGTCGGAGGCCTGGATCGTCAGCTCCTGCGGCGCCGCGGCCGTGGCTGCGCCCGTCCAGCCGAGAGCGGCGACGCATCCTGCGAGAAAGAAGACCCTCCGGAGACCCACGACCGCGGCAGAGCGTATCTCGGAAACCCGCGCATCTCCAGTGGCCGCGTCCGCGCACCGCGTTGTCTTCCCGGCCGGCTGCAAACGCGTCGGATGCCGGCGTCCTCAGTCGCCCCGACAGCTTCGGCTATCGGGGCTCCCTGCGTCCTTGGCCTCCTCGGTTTTCGCTCGGCCGGAAAGGAACGGACGCACGAACGCGACCACTAGACTCCGGCGCATGGATCCGCGGCCCGTGGGCGTGTTCGATTCCGGCGTCGGCGGGCTGACCGTCCTCCACGAGTGCCTGGTGACCCTGCCGCACGAGGACTTCGTCTACCTCGGCGACCACGCGCGGCTGCCCTACGGCCCGCGCCCGCTCGCGGAGGTGCGGCGCTTCGCGCACGAGATCGGGGCGTTCCTCGAGGCCCGCGACGTGAAGCTGATCGTCGTCGCCTGCAACACCGCCACCTCGGCCGCGCTGCCGCAGCTCCAGGAGGAGCTGGCGGCGCCGGTGATCGGCGTGCTCACGCCGGAGGCGCACGCGGCGGTGCAGGCGACGCGCAACCGGCGGATCGGGCTGCTCGCGACGCAGGGCACCGTCGACGCGGGCCGCTACGGCGAGCTCGTGCGCGCGCTCGACGCGGGCGTTGCCTTCCACGCGGTCGCGTGCCCGCGCCTCGTGCCGCTGATCGAGGGCGACGACCCCTACGGGGAGGAGACCGAGCGGGCCGTGCGCGAGTACGCCGCCCCGTTGAAGGAGGCCGGTGTGGACACGGTCATCCTCGGCTGCACGCACTACCCGCTGATCCGCCCGGTCTTCCAGCGCGTCTTCGGCCGCGACGTGACGCTCGTCTTCTCCGCCGAGGAGACCGCCCGCGAGGTCGCCGAGACGCTGGCGCGGAAGGGGATCGAGAACGAGCCGTCGCGCGAGGGCGTCTATCGCTTCCTGACGACCGGCGAGCCCGAGTCGTTCCGGGAGATGGGGCGGCGCTTCCTCCAGCTCCCGATCGCCGAGGTCGAGGTCGTGACCGTCGCGCAGCTCGCGGAGGCGGCGGCGTGAGCGCGCGAGAGGACGGGCGGCGGCCGGACCAGCTCCGGCCGCTCGAGATCGAGCCGGACTACCTCGAGCACCCGCACGGCTCGGCCCTGATCACGCAAGGGAAGACGAAGGTGCTCTGCACGGCGATGATCCAGGAGGAGGTGCCGCGCTGGCTGCGCAAGCAGGGCCGTGGCTGGATCACCGCCGAGTACTCGCTCCTTCCCGCGTCCACGGGCGACCGCGTCGAGCGCGAGGCCGCGCGGGGCAAGCAGCAGGGGCGCACGGTCGAGATCCAGCGGCTGATCGGCCGCGCCGTCCGCGCCGTCGCCGACTTCCAGGCGCTCGGCGAGCGGACGATGTGGCTCGACTGCGACGTCCTCCAGGCGGACGGCGGCACGCGCTGCGCCGCGATCTGCGGCGCCTACGTGGCCGGGATGCGCGCGCTCGAGCGCTTCGGCCTCGCGCGCACCTTCCGCGACTCGGTGGCCGCCGTCTCGGTCGGCGTCGTCGGCGGCGTGCCGGTGCTCGACCTCGACTACGCCGAGGACTCGGGCGCGGACACGGACATGAACGTCGTCATGACCGGCGACGGCAGGCTGATCGAGGTGCAGGCGACCGCCGAGCGTGACCCGTTCACGCGCGAGGTGCTCGACGAGCTGCTCGGCCTGGCCGCCGCGGGAATCGAGAGGATCGGCGTCGTGCAGGCCGAGGTGGTCGCCCGTGCCCTTCCATAGCGTCCTCGCCGCGGCTTCGGTCCCCGCCCTCACCTGGCCGGACGAGCTCCTCCGGCTGACGGTCGCGGCGGTGCTGGGCGGCGCGGTCGGGTTCGAGCGCGAGCTGCGCGAGCGCGAGGCGGGACTGCGCACCCACCTCGTCGTCTGCGTCGGCGCCGCGCTCTTCACGATCGTCTCGGCCTACGGCTTCCGCAGCTTCCTCCTGAACGGCGGCAACCTCGTCCGCGCCGACCCGACCCGCATCGCCTCGCAGATCGTGAGCGGCATCGGCTTCCTCGGCGCCGGCGCGATCATCCGGCAGGGCCTGTCGGTGCGCGGCCTCACGACGGCCGCCACGCTCTGGCTCGTGGCCGCGATCGGCATGGCCTCGGGCGCCGGTTACTACTCTCCGGCGATCATCGCGACCGCCGGTGCGCTGCTCACGCTCGGCCCGCTGCGCATCGTCGCGTTCAAGGTCGTCCATCGCTTCCGGCCGCAGCTCGACCGCCTGCTCGTCGAGATCCCGGCGGGAGGCAGCCCGGCGCCGCTGATCGAGCAGATCGAGCGCGCCGGCGGCCGCGTCGTCTCGCTCGACGTGACGCAGGAGGGCGACCGCCGCTCGGTCGCGGTCGACATCGAGCTGCGCCAGGCGGCGATGCCGCACATCGTCGCCGGCGTGGCCGAGATCGACGGCGTGCTCGAGGTGCGATGGATGGACTGACCGCGCCCGGCAGGCGGGCGATCCTCTGCTCCCGCAACCCGAACAAGGCGCGCGAGCTGGAGCGGCTCCTGCCCGGCTGGGCGGTCGAGCCGCTCGCCGCGGACGGCTATCCGCCGGAGACCGGCGCCTCCTACTACGAGAACGCCGCAGTCAAGGCTGCGTTCGGCCGCGCGCTCAGCGGCGGCGCGGACTGGGTGCTCGGCGAGGACTCCGGGCTCGAGGTCGAGGCGCTCGACGGGCGGCCGGGCGTCCACTCCGCGCGCTACGCGCCCGAGGGGCCGCCCGCCGTGGCGAAGCTGCTCGCCGAGCTCGAGGGCGTCGAGCGACCGGCGCGCCCGCTACGTCTCGGAGCTCGTCGCGATCGCCCCCGACGGGACGGAGCTGCGCGGCACTGGCATCGCTCGCCGGCCGGATCGGCGAGGAGCCGCGCGGAAGCGAGGGCTTCGGCTACGACCCGGTGTTCGTCCCCGACGGGGAGGAGCGGACGGTCGCCGAGCTCGGCAATGCGTGGAAGGCGGAGAACTCGCATCGCGCCCGGGCCGCCCGCGCGCTCGCCGAGGCGGTGGATGCGGCTCGTCGCTAGCGCCGCCGCGCTCGCCGCGCTGACCCTGGCCGCCGCAGGCTGCGGCGGCGGGAACCCGGCCGCGCAGAGGACGCTCGACGCCTTCTTCTCCGGTTCGGCGCGCGGCCGCGCCTGGGGGAAGGTCTTCCCGCACAGGCCGGGCACCCGGCCCTGCACGGCGCGCGACACGCAGACCGGGCAGCGCGTGCCGGCGACGTGCTCGACCGACGTCTCGCTCGTGAAGCCCCACCGCGCCGTCGTGACGCTGACGCAGGCGTGGAACCGGGGCGCCCGGGCCCTCACCTGGTTCGTCTTCGTGCGGCAGAACGGCGCGATCGAGTCGGTCGTGCGCGAGCACGCCGTGCCCTCGGGCTAGCCCGTCTCGGCCTCGCCCGCGGTCTGCGGCGCGCGCCGCTGCGCCCACCACCAGTTCAGCTCCGCGCCGAACACGATCACGTTCGCCATCACGTACAGCCACAGCAGCAGGATCGCCGGCCCGCCGAGCGCCCGCAGCGTCACGTTCACGTCGGCGTAGCGGACGAAGCTCGGCAGCACCTGGAACGACGCCTCGAGCACGACCGCCGCCATGATCGCGCCCGGGAGCGCGTCCCGCACCGTCACCGGCGCGTTCGTCAGCAGCCGGTAGACGCCGAGCAGGAAGACGAACACGCCCAGGAGCGACGCCGCGATCGAGAGCGTGTACCCGACGCGCCGAGCCCGAGAGGAAGCTGGGCGTCGCGCGGCGGAAGAACTCGACCCCGAGTGCGCCCACGATCAGGCTTGCGAAGAGCGTCACCAGGGAGCCGACCATCAGCGCGGCGGCGAGGCCCTTCCCGTGCAGGAAGGACCGGTTCGGCCGGTCGTAGACGATGTTGAAGGCCGACTCGAGCGCGCTGAAGAGGGAGACGCGACGACCAGAGCAGGCCGACTGCGCCGATGATCCCGAGCGCCGTCGCGTTGTCCTGCACCTGGTGGACGAGCGAGAGGATGCTCTCGAGCGAGCTGCCGGGAAAGGCGCGCGACAGCTCCTCCACGAAGAAGTCGGAGGCGTCGGCGCGGTGCGCGAGCCCGAGCAGCGAGAGCGCGAGGAAGACGAGCGGCACGAACGAGAGCAGCGCGAAGTAGGCGACCATCGCGGCCAGGTGCGTGCCGCGGTCCGCGAAGAACTTCTGCACGAGCGTCCGCTTCCGGATCTGCACTGGCGGGAGTCTGCACCCTGCTAGCCTCCGAGCCGAGATGGACCCCGCCCAGGCACTCGCCGACCTGACCGAGATCTCGTCGCAGATCGAGGCCGCCGTGCTCTTCGACGAGCAGGGCGAGGTGCTCGGCTCGACGCTCGCCGGCGAGGAGGCCGCGCGGGCGCTCGTGCGCGGGGCGGTCGAACTGCTCGAGGGCGCCGCTGCCTTCCGCGCCGCCGACGGCGAGGTGACGCAGCTCGAGGCCTCGACGCCCGAGGGGAGCGTCTTCGTCGTCCTCGACGGCGGGCTGCGGATCGTCGCCACGACTGCGGCCGAGCCGACGGTCGGCCTCGTCTTCTACGACCTCAAGAGCTGCCTGCGCGGCGCCGGCGGCGAGCCGGAGAAGCCGAAGCGCAAGCGGCGCACGCAGCACCGCGACGAAGAGCGAGGAGCCCGGCGATGAGGCGTAAGCTGCTCGGCCTCGCGGGCCTCGGCACCGGCGCCTTCGCCGGCACCTTCCTCTACCGCCGCTCGCTCGGCCGCCGCCGCGACCGGCTCGACGTGTACTTCGGCGACGGCTCGATGGTCTCGTTCGTCGAGGGCTCCGCCGAGGCGGAGCGGCTGCTGCCGGTCGCGCGCGAGCTGCTCCGGGCCGCCGCGCGGATCGTGACCGACGAGGAGCTCCGCGAGGCGCTCGCCGCCGCCGCGTACCTCGAGGGCGACTTCCTCCTGCGCTCGGGGAAGCGCTCCCGCTACTACCTCGACAAGTACCGCTTCGAGACGCGCCCCGATCTGCTTGCGCCGATCGGGGAGCGGATCGCGGCGACCGTGCGCGAGCACGCCCCGGAGTCGGCGCGGCTCGCCGGACCGGAGCTGGGGGCCGTCGCGCTCGCCGCCGCGGCCTCGCTCGCAGGCGGTTTGCCGTTCCTGATCGTGCGGAAGGCAGCAAAGGAATACGGGACGGCGAAACGCCTCGAGGGGCCCTTCGAGCCGGGCGAGCAGGTGTGCCTCGTCGAGGACGTCGTGACGTCCGGCGGAGCTCTCCTCGAGTCGGTCGAGGCGCTCCGCGAGGCCGGTCTTTTGGTCACGACCGCGGTCTGTGTCGTCGACCGCGAGGAGGGCGGCGCGGACGCTCTCGCGCGCCACGCGGTGCGGTTACGGCCGCTGTTTCGAGCAGGAGAGCTGCTCAAGACCACGAAAACCCCCGCAAAACCGCATGGTTGAGCGGGAAACGAGTCCCTGGTAGGGTCGGAATCGGCCCGGAACCCGAAGAACAGGAGGAGCGAAGTGACGAAGCAGGAGTTCGTGGCGGAGATCGCCCGTCGAAGCCAGCTGTCGAACCGCGATGCAGGGAAGGCGGTCGACGCGTTCCTCGAGACGATCACGGACACGCTCAAGAGCGGCGGCGACGTGGCGTTCACCGGTTTCGGCAAGTTCTCGACGCAGCAGCGCGCAGCGCGGATGGGCGTCAATCCGCGTAACCCGACCGAGAAGGTCCACATCCCGGCGGCGCGCGTTCCGAAGTTCTCCGCCGGCAGCACGCTGAAGACGGCCGTCAAGCAGTACTAAGGCGGGCGAGGGCACGCCTCCTCCGAGGACTTGAGAGGGGCCGCTTCGGCGGCCCCTCGCGCATTCCGGGGCGGTCAGTACTCTTGACGCAATGGCTGCGCAGGACGTCCACGCGGAGGCGGCGACGGCGGTCGAGCCACTTCGCCGACCGGCTCGCGGAGGCGGTCGAGCGCAAGCGGAGCCAGCTCGTCGTCGGGCTCGACCCGGTGCTCGAGCAGTTGCCGGTGGAGCTGCGCGGCGAGGCGGCGCAGGGCCCCGAGGCCGCCGCGGCCGCGTGCGCCCGCTTCTGCCGCGGGATCGTGGACGCGGTCGCGCCGCACGCCGTGGCCGTGAAGCCGCAGTCCGCCTTCTTCGAGGCGCTCGGCCCCGCCGGAGCCGTCGCCTTCACGGAGGTGTGCGACTACGCCCGCGCCGCCGGGCTGCTCGTGATCGCGGACGCGAAGCGCGGCGACATCGGCTCGACCGCGCGCGCGTACGCGGCCGCGTTCGTGGAGCCGCGCGGCGCGGACGCGCCGCTCGCCGACGCGATCACCGGCGAGCCCGTACCTGGGGCGCGACTCGCTCGAGCCGTTCCTCGCAGCGTGCCGCCGGCACGGCGCCGGGCTCTTCTGCCTCGTCAAGACCTCCAACCCCGGCAGCGGCGACGTCCAGGACGCGACGCTCTCCGACGGGCGCCCGCTGTGGCAGCACGTCGCGGCGCTCGTGGACGCGTGGGGCGAGGACATCGTCGGCGAGAGCGGCCTCTCGGCGGTCGGCGCGGTCGTCGGCGCCACGTACCCGAGGGAGGTGGCGGAGGCGCGGCGGCTGCTGCCCCGCGCGGTGCTGCTCCTGCCCGGGATCGGCGCCCAGGGCGGACGGCCCGCCGACGTGGAGCGCGCCTTCACGGCCGGCCCCGCGAGCGCGCTCGTCTCGGCGTCCCGCTCGGTGATCTACGCGTACCGCTCCGTCGAGGGAGACTGGCGGGCCGCGGCCGGCGCCGAGGCGGAGCGGCTGGCCCGCGAGGTCAGGTCCGTCTCCGGATGGTGAGGCCGCCCGTGTCGCGCCGGCGGCTTGCGCACTACGGCGCGCCCGCGCTCTTCCTGCTCGGCGTCACGATCGCGGTGCTGCTCGTCCGCGCCGGACTCGGCGGCCCCGCCCCCGCGACCGGCACGCTCGGCCCGGTGACGCAGCCGGCCGCGGCCCCCGTGCCGAAGCCCGCGAAGACCGTCGCGGACACGGGCGGCTCCGTCACGACGGCGACGCTCGGCGGCCCCGTCTACTACACGGTGCAGAGCGGCGACACCTTCGGCGCGATCGCGGCGAAGGAAGGGACGACCGTGGCGGAGATCGAGGCGCTCAACCCCGGCGTCAGCCCGAACGCCCTCCAGGTGGGGCAGAAGATACGCGTCAAGTAACGGGGGAAACCATGTTTCCCCCGTTGGCCCCCTTCTTCGGGTCGCGTGCCGGTTGGTGGTGTGGCTGCGGCGGGAGCGCGGTCCCGCCTCCGCCCACGAGGCCGCTCTCGCCCAAGGGCGTTCTGGACGGTTTGCCTGCCCTGTCGCGGGCGGACGTGGCTTTGCCAGGTCCACCCGCTGGTTCGCGTTCCCGTAACGCGGCTGCGCCCGCGTTACGTCCACGCCTGTGCGGCTCGTGACACGAAGCGGCAAGGCCTGCACGTAAGACAGGCGTCAGCCGGCTTACGGGCAGGCCGAACCAGCAGGCCGGTCCTGCCACAGGCACGACCGGCCGCGACAAGACAGCGCTTACGTCCGGACACGCTCTTGGGCGAGAGCGGTTGTTGGCGCGGAGCGGAGACCGCGCTCTCCGCGCAGCGCACACCACCCTCCCGTCACGCGCGCCAACCAGCGAGGAAACGCGCAGCGTTTCCGAGCTGTGAGGAGGGGGCCCGTGGGGGAAACATGGTTGGCAATTGGCCAGTCTCTGTAGAGGCGGCGCTTGATCGCGCGGACGAGACGCGAGAAGGTCCAGCGATGCTCTTCGACTACCTGAACTATCTCGATGGTCTGCCGGAATCCGCCCGCGTTTGCCACGTCTGCGGAAGTGCTGATCTGGAAGTGGACGTAAACCCCTTCCAGCTTCGCGCTGTCGGACACGGTGGCGACCCTGGTGATCCGAGTGGGCCGATCCAGTTGTGCGCGATGGTCGTCTGCCGTGACTGCCACGTCATTCGGCTTCACGCGATCAGCGTGGCGAAGTAGCGGCTGCCCTCGGTTGATTACCCGAGCGTTGTTCGTCCGACGCCGTCTATACAGTGTGGGGTACAAGATGCCTCCCGCCAATCGACAGAATCCAGTCCGCGCGAAGTCGTCCGACTCGCGCATGTCGTTCATGGAGTTCATCCGCGAGTTCCCGGACGACGCTGCCTGCCTCGATCATCTGTGGCGCACCCGCTACGCCGAGGACGGCGAGCACGCGGAGTGCCCGAAGTGCGAGCAGATGCGCCCGTTCAAGCGGTACGAGACGAAGCAGCGCCGCCAGTCGTGGACGTGTACCGCCTGCGGGCACCACATCCACCCGACCGCCGGGACGATCTTCCACAAGTCGTCCACGTCGCTGCATCTGTGGTTCTACGCGATCTATCTCGTCTCTAGTTCGCGATGTGGGATCGCCGCGAAGCAGCTTGAGCGGGAGATCGGGGTCAACTACAAGACCGCGTTGCGGATGCTGCACCTGATCCGCGAAGAACTGATGGAGCAGGACTACACCGGCCCGCTGTCCGGCGAGGTCGAGGCCGACTGAGACGTTCATCGGCGGGAAGATTCGCGAGTCCGACCGGCGCAGGCTCCGCAAGGAGGGAATCCAGTACCCCGGCCCGCTACTGGAAGAAGCGCGACATCGTCGTCGCTGCGGTCGAGCGCGGCGGGAAGATCCGCGCCGCCGTCGTCAAGCACCGCGGACTGGCTGCGCCGACCGTCGAGTCGTTCGTGCTGCCCGGCGCGATGGTCTTCACGGACGACTGGAGCGGGCTACAACCCAATGATGAAGACCGGCCGCTATGTCCACCGTCGCATTAACCACTCGCAGCGGATCTACGTCCACGGGGACGTCCACACGCAGACCATCGAAGGCTTCTTCGGGCACTTCAAGACCGACGTGCGCGGAACGCACCACTCGATCTCGACGCGGTGGCTTCCCGGCTACCTGAACGAATGGGTTTGGAAGTGGAACCACCGCGACGATGACGCGGCAATGTTCCGTTCGCTTCTGAGGAACGCCACGCGGCCGATCTAGACACAGCGCCGCCGTCATGGTGAGGTAGTCCCGTGGTTGACCCCGACGCTATCTTCAAGAAGATCGAGCGGGCGGACAAGCACCTCGAAGATCTGAACCGCGAGGCGGAGCGGTTCTGGGATGAGAAACGAGGGCTGCTCTACCGGCTCAATGGAGAGGCGGAGGTGAAGGGCTCGCACTATCGCTTCCTCTTCCGCGCTGAGCTTCTGCAACCGCTCCCCATGATCGAGTGGGGCATCCGTGTTGGCGACGCGATCCACTGTCTGCGCTCGGCGCTTGACCAACTCGTTTACGGAATCTCGGCTAGTCCCGACGGCAACACCGCGTTCCCGATCTTCGGAGGCGCGAAGGAATGGTTCACGAAGGCCCCCGCAATGCTCTGGGGGATCCCCGAACCGGTGGTGACAGTGATCGACCGGCACCAGCCGTACCACCGAGGGAACGCAGCCGATACCCACCCACTCGCCGCTCTCCGCGAACTCTCCAACGCCGACAAACACCGCTACATCACGGTCGTCGCACTCATCCCTACGCTGCTGAGTTCGTGTATCACCCATCAGCGGGGGATACAGGCGGGCGACCTCAAGATCTGGCGCGGCGCGACCCTTGAAGAAGGCGCAATAGTCGCGACGATGCCCTTCCAACCCGACGGCAGCGGCCGCAACCCTGAAGTGAAGGTGAATGCCGAGTTCCGCTACCGCATAGCGTTCGGCAAGGCAGACATCCCGTCGTCTTTGGCGGGCAAGCCGCTCAAGCCTGCGTTCGACAAAATCGCCGATGCCGTCGTTGAGGCGATAAAGGAAATCGGCGGGACCGCTCACGGCTCGTCACCGCCGTGAGCCTCCCGATCTAGCTTCGGTCGGGCTTCTTCGCCACCTTCCGAAGCGCCGCGATCACGTCCTTGCGCTTCGGAAGTCCCGTCTTCGTGCCGCCCGGCAGAACCTGCGTCGGCTCCCCCTCCGGCACGTTCTTCGTGGCGTCCATATCCTTCTTCCCGGCCATCGTCCTCCGAGGGTAGCGGGTCAGTCGGCGGTGAGAGGTCGCCCGAAACGGCTTGGTTGCCAGCTTCTACAGAGAACGGCCAGTTGCCAACATGGTTTCCCCCACGTTGAAGTCGCTAGGGTTCCGCTCGATGCGCCGCCGGCTGCTGCTGTTCGCTGCCGTCGCGCTGGCCCTCGTCGCGGCGCTTGCCGCGCCGGCCGGTGCAGTCGTACCGAACCCCGACGCGCGGGCGTTCTACGTCGTCAACGCCGCGAGCGGAGAGGTGCTCGCCGCCCGGAACGCGCACGCCGGCATCCCGATCGCGAGCCTCACGAAGCTGATGACCGTGCTCGTCGCGCTCCAGCACCTCCGCCCGGACCAGACGGTCACGGTCAGCGAGGAGGCGGCGGCCGCGGGCGGGTCGAGCATCCCGCTGCGCGCCGGCCAGACGATCCTCGTCCGCGACCTGCTCAAAGGGGCGCTGATCCAGAGCGCGAACGACGCCGCCGACGCCCTCGCGGCCGCCGCGGCGGGCGGCGAGATCGACCGCTTCGTCGGCTGGATGAATGCGAAGGCGCGGCGCATGGGCCTCGCCGACACGCACTTCGTCCGTCCGGACGGGCTCGACGCGCCGGGACACGTGTCGAGCGCCCACGACGTCTGGGTGCTCGCGCGCGCCGCGATGCAGCTGCCGGTCGTCCGCCGGCTCGTGCGCGAGCGGAGCGACACGATCGAGGGCGGCGCGTTCCGCGTGCACACGTGGAACGACCTGCTCGGCTCGTTCCCGGGGCTGATCGGCGTCAAGACCGGGCACACCGACAACGCCGGCTGGTGCCAGGTCGCGGCGGTGCGCCGACAGGGGTACACGATCTACGCCGTGATCCTCGGCAGCCCGACGCGCGCGCGGCGCAACGACGACCTCGAGCGGCTGCTCTCCTGGGGCGTCTCCCAGTACCGGACGCTGACGCTCGTGCGGCTGCGGGCCTACGCGAGCTCCGCGCTCGGCTTCGGGCGCCCGCCGGTCGCCCTCGTCGCGACGAAGCCGCTCGTCCGTGTCGTCCGCGTGGGGCGTCCGCTCGTGCAGAAGGTCGTGGCGCCGACGGCGCTCTCGCTTCCCGTGCGTCGCGGCCGGCCGCTCGGCTCGGTGCAGATCTGGTCCGGCGGCACGCTGCTCGGCTCGCGGCCGCTCGTCGCCGCGCGCTCGGTGGCGCGGCCCGGCCTCGGCGGCAAGATCCGCTGGTACGCCACCCGGACCGTGCATGATCTGGTGGGGATCTTCGGATGATCGTCACCGTCACGCTCAACGCGGCCGTCGACCGGACGCTGACCGTCCCGAACTTCCAGCTCGGGCAGCGTCACCGCGCCAGCCACAGCCTGACCGGGGCGGGCGGCAAGGGCGTGAACGTCGCGCGCGCTCTCAAGCGGCTCGACTCGCCCGTGGTCGCGACCGGCCTCGCCGGCGGGCGCACCGGCGACAGGATCATCGAGGAGCTCGCCGTGGAGTCGATCCTCAACGACTTCGTGCGCATCGCCGACGAGTCGCGCACCTCGATCGCGGTCGTGGATCCGACCGCGGGCACGCTGACCGAGGTCTACGAGTGGGGTCCGGCCGTGCGTCCGGAGGAGCTGGAGGTGCTGCTCGACAAGCTCCACTACCTCTCGCGCGTCGCGTCCTTCGTCGTCTTCTCCGGCTCGCTGCCGCGCGACGTCGAGAACGACTTCTACGCGGAGGCGATCCGCGACCTGAACCGGCGCGGCGTCCAGTGCGTCCTCGACTGCGAGGGCGAGCCGCTGCGCCTCGGCGTCGAGGCCGAGCCGTTCCTGGTCTCCCCGAACCAGCGCGAGGCCGAGAGCATCGTCGGGCAGGAGTTCGACGACGACGAGGACTTCGTGATGGCGCTCGACACGATCGCCGACATCGGCGCCCGCAACGTCCTGATCACGCAGGAGACCTCCTGCTTCGCGCTCTTCCGCGAGGAGAAGCAGGTGCTGCGCCTGCGCGCCTCCGTCGCGCGGATCGACCCGGTCGCGTCGGTCGGGGCGGGCGACGTGCTGCTCGCCGGCTTCCTCGCCGAGCGTTTCGACGGGCAGCCGCCCGCCGCGGCGCTGCGGACCGCGGTCGGGTGCGCGGCCGCGTCCGTGCTGGAGCTCGGGGCGGGGCGCTTCGACCCGCGTGAGGCGAGCCGGCTCGCCGGCGCCGTCGAGGTCACCGAGCTTGACCCGGTCTCTATCTAGCCCCGACTCTCCGTCGCGGTCGAGGTCGCGCACCCGCTCGTGCGCGCCGGGCAGGCCGGACTAGCGATCGGTCATCTCGCCGGGATCGGTCGTCGAGACCGTTCGCCACGAGTCCCAGGTGATCTTGATGATCACGAGCGTGATCACGAGACCGACGATCGGATCGCCGATCTTGAAGCCGAGCCCGACGACGATCGCGCTCGCGACGACGCCGAGCGAGACGAAGCCGTCGATGCGGGCGTGGTTCCCGTCGGCGATCAGAGCCGGGCTCGAGAGCCGCTTCCCCGCCCTCAGACGCACCTGAGCGGCGATCTCGTTCCCGACGAAGCCGATGATCCCGGCGGCGGCGAGCACCCAGAGGTGTGTGAGCTGGTGGGGGTGGACGAAGCGGAGGATCGTCTCGTAGAGCGCCACGCACGCCGAGACGAAGATGGCGAGGACGACGAACAGGCCGGCGATCTTCTCGCCGCGGAAGCTCCGCAGGAAGAAGGCGATCCCGAGCGGCACCGCGGTCAGCGCGTCGCCGAAGTTGTGGATCAGGTCGGCGAGGAGAGCGACCGAGTGGGTCAGCACGAAGATCAGGAGCTGGGCGATCGCCGCGACGCCGAGCACGGCGAGGCTCGTCGTGACCGCCTTGACCCCGGCCCGCGAGCGGACGATCGAGCGATCCACGAGACCGTGCGAGTGGCCGTGGTCGGGCGGATGCTCGTGGCCGTGATCGCCCCGGTGGTCGCTGCGGATCGTCCCGTCGGCGCCGCGGAGGTGATTCACGCGACGCACGCTACCCGGCGCGGCGACACGGACGCCCGCCGACCGTCATCCGAGCGCAGGCCGCCTAGCCGAGGTGGAGGGCCTGGATCCGGCCGCGGTCGTGGACGTTCTCGGCCCAGGCGATGCGGGTGCCCTCGAGCGAGAGGCCGATCGGCTTCGCGGCGGCCTTGGCGACAGTGCGCACGCGGCGGCGGACGGTGTCGACCACCCGGATCGACCGGCCGACGCGGAACACGACGAAGCGGTCGCTTGCGCTCAGCTCCGGGCTTGCCGCGCGCGGCACCGCGACGGAGCCCTGCAGCCGCCCGTCGGCCGGGTCGTACCACGCGATGCGGTCGCTCCGGCCGCGGCGGACGAGCACGGCGAGCACGCTCCGGGAGAGGGCGAGCGCCTGCGCTGTCCCGCGCGGCGCGGCCCGTGAGACGAGGCGCCCCGTGCGCGTGTCCCGCACCGGGATCGGCCGGCCGGCGCCCGCGACCGGCTGTCCGCGGCCGTCGACGCGCGCCGCCGGGATGTAGGCGACGCGCCGGCCGGCGGCCGCCACGGCGAGCGCCGGCCCGGTGCCGTGGATGAGCACGTCCTTGCGGCCCGTGAGCCGGTGGATTCCGCCGGCGCGGCCGGCGATGCGGAGGCGGCAGGCCCTCTTCGACAGGTGGGCGAGGCAGGCGACCTGGTCGACGTAGGAGACGGCGGTGACCGAGTAGACGAGCGTGCCCTCGTCGCCGGCGATACCGCCGAGCCAGAGCCCCGCTCCGCTGTTGGTGTGGGCGAGCTCCCGGAAGCGGCGCTCGTTCCGGTCTCCGACACCGGCGCTGACGGCGTAGTCGTAGGGGACGGGCGACTGCTCGCGAAGCGTCCAGAGGGCGTCCGATCCGGCGAGGGCGAGGCGGACCGCGGCCGGCGTGTGCATCTCCCAGCGGCAGGTCACGTTGCGGGCGTTCCGGCCCTGCCGCGGCAGCGTCACCGTCGTCCCGTTCGCGAGCGAGAGGATGTGGACCGCGTTGCACCGCCGCGTGCTCGGGGCGAACCAGGCGAGCAGTGGGCCGTCCTGGGCGAACGCCGCGATCGGGCCGCTTCCGCTCCGGTAGAGCGTCTGGAGCTGGGGGCCCGCGTTCGCCGATCCGATGACCGACGCGACTCCGACAGCGGCGAGCAGCGTCCGCACGAGGGCACGGTAGCCCCCGGGTGTTAGGGCGGTGTTCGAAGCGCGTCGCCCCCGGCCCCGTCCGCGGACGGTGGTACCATCGCCATTCTTGAAAGTCCTTGCTCCAGCCCGTGTTTTCCGGCCCAGGCGACCTTCAGGCGTCTGGGCTTGCTGCATGAAGGGAGGGCCTGCGTGAGCGTCGAGCTTCGCCCCGAGGATCTCCAGCGCCTCGTCGAGCTGGACCGCAAGTTCGCGCAGGAGGGGCTGACGTTCGACGACGTGCTGCTCGTCCCCGCCGAGTCGCGGGTGCTGCCGAACGACGTCTCGACGCGGGCGCAGTTGACGCCCTCGATCGCGATGAGCATCCCGGTCGTCTCGGCGGCAATGGACACCGTGACCGAGGCGAGGCTCGCGATCGCGCTCGCCCGCGAGGGCGGTATCGGGATCCTCCACCGCAACCTCTCGATCGAGGAGCAGGTCGCCGAGGTCGACAAGGTGAAGCGCTCCGAGTCGGGGATGATCGTCGAGCCGGTGACGCTGCCGCCCGACGCACTCGTACGCGAGGCGCTCGAGCTGATGGCGCGCTACAAGGTCTCGGGTGTCCCGATCACCGGCGCCGGTGGGGTGCTCGTCGGGATCCTGACCAACCGCGACCTCCGCTTCGAGAACGACGTCGACCAGCCGGTGTCGGCGCTGATGACGTCGCGGAACCTCGTCACCGTGCCGGTCGGCACCACGCTCGCGGAAGCAGAGGCGATCCTGCACCGGAACAAGATCGAGAAGCTCCCGGTGGTCGACGCCGAAGGACGGTTGTGCGGGCTGATCACGGTCAAGGACATCCAGAAGAAGATCCAGTACCCGGACGCGACGAAGGACGACCGCGGCCGGCTGCGCGTCGGCGCGGCGGTCGGCGTCGGCCCGGACGCGCTCGAGCGCGCGCAGGCGTTGGCCGCGGCCGGCATCGACCTGCTCGTCGTCGACACCGCCCACGGGCACTCGCGCGGCGTGCTCGAGATGGTCGGCAAGATCAAGGCGGGCGTGGCCGTCGAGGTGATGGCCGGGAACATCGCGACCGCCGAGGCGGCCCGCGCACTGATCGACGCGGGCGCGGACGCGATCAAGATCGGGATCGGCCCCGGCAGCATCTGCACGACCCGGGTCGTCGCGGGAGTCGGCGTGCCGCAGGTGAGCGCGATCTACGACTGCGCCCGGGTCGCCGCCGACGAGGGGATCCCGGTCGTCGGCGACGGCGGCATGACCTCCTCCGGCGACATCGCGAAGGCGATCGGCGCGGGAGCGGACGCCGTCATGCTCGGCTCGCTGCTCGCGGGCGTCGACGAGTCGCCGGGAGACGTGATCCTCTCCCACGGCGAGCGCTTCAAGGAGTACCGCGGCATGGGCTCGCTCGGCGCGATGAAGGCGCGCTCCTTCTCGAAGGACCGCTACTTCCAGGGCGACGTCGAGGACGTCGAGAAGCTGATCCCCGAGGGGATCGAGGGGCGGACGCCGTACAAGGGCCCGCTCGACCACGTCGTGCACCAGCTCGTGGGCGGGTTGCGGCAGGCGATGGGCTATTGCGGCGCCGCGACGATCGGGGAGATGAAGCAGGCGCGGTTCGTGCGGATCACGGCTGCGGGCCTGCGCGAGTCGCACCCGCACGACGTGACGATCACGAAAGAGGCGCCGAACTATCGCCGCTGAGGGCGCCCGGGTCGTCGAGTTTCCCGGCCCAGAGGAACGGCCGGTTCTCGTCGTCGACCTGGGCGGGCAGTACTCGCAGCTGATCGCGCGCCGCGTGCGCGAGTGCCGCGTCTATTCGGAGCTGGTCGGACACGCGATCTCGCCCGAGGCGGTGCGCGCACGCAACCCGTACGCGGTGATCCTCAGCGGCGGCCCTGCCTCGGTGTACTCGGAGAGCGCGCCGCGCGTCGATCCGGGGATCTTCGAGCTCGGCATCCCGACGCTGGGCATCTGCTACGGGATGCAGCTGATGGCGCTCGAGCTCGGCGGCCGTGTCGATCGCACCGGCGTCTCGGAGTTTGGCAAGACGGAGCTGCGGGCCACGGAGGGGGCGCTCTTCCGCGACACGCCGGACGAGCAGACGGTGTGGATGTCGCACCGCGACTCGGTGGTCGCGCCGCCGGGGGGCGCGCGCGTCGTCGCCGGCTCGCCGTCCACGCCGATCGCCGCCTTCGAGCAGCGCGAGCGGGAGCTGTACGGCGTCCAGTTCCATCCCGAGGTCGTGCACACGCCGCACGGGATGGAGATCCTCAAGAACTTCCTCTACGAGGTCGCCGGCGCGCCGCCCGCCTGGACGCCCGCAGCCGTGATCGAGGAGCAGGTGGAGCGGATCCGGGCGCAGGTCGGCTCGGAGCGGATCCTCTGCGCGCTTTCCGGCGGCGTCGACTCGGCGGTGGCCGCGCTGCTCGTGCACAAGGCCGTGGGTGACCAGCTCACCTGCGTCTTCGTCGATCACGGGCTGCTGCGCAAGGCCGAGGCCGAGCAGGTGGTGGAGACCTTCGGCGAGCACTTCCAGGTTCCGCTCGTGCACGTCCAGGCGCAGGAGCGGTTCCTCGAGCTGCTCGACGGCGTCGAGGAGCCGGAGCAGAAGCGGAAGATCATCGGCCGCGAGTTCATCCGCGTCTTCGAGGAGGAGGCGCGGAGGCTTGGCGACGTGCGCTGGCTCGTCCAGGGGACGCTCTACAGCGACGTGATCGAGTCCGGCGGCACCGAGGGCGTCGCCGCGACGATCAAGTCGCACCACAACGTCGGCGGGCTGCCCGAAGACATGAAGATGAAGCTCGTCGAGCCGCTGCGCCTCCTCTTCAAGGACGAGGTGCGGCGCGTCGGCGAGGAGCTCGGGATGCCCGAGCGGATGGTCTGGCGGCAGCCCTTCCCCGGCCCGGGGCTCGCGATCCGGATCATCGGCGCCGTGACGGCCGAGCGGCTGGAGATCCTCCGCGAGGCGGATGCCGTGCTCCAGGAGGAGGTGCGCCGGGCGGGGCTCTATCGTGAGCTCTGGCAGTCCTTCGCCGTGCTGCCGGCGATCCGCTCCGTCGGCGTCCAGGGCGACGAGCGGACATACGGCTACCCCGTCGTCATCCGCGCGGTCACGAGCGACGACGCGATGACGGCCGATTGGGCCCGTCTGCCCTACGACCTGATCGAGACGATCTCGAGTCGGATCGTCAACGAGATTCCCGGCGTGAACCGCGTCGTGCTCGACGTCACGTCGAAGCCGCCGGCCACGATCGAGTGGGAGTAGCGGGCTAGCTTCCTTCGCGCCGGCGTCGCTGCGTCGCGTCGCCGACCACCAGCGTGGTGCGCACGAGCCCGGGTCGCCGTGGCTCTCCCGCGTACGGGACGAGCTTTGCGACGGGCCGCCCCGCATGCGCGATCACGATCTGCTCGCCGTATCGAACGCGCCGCAGCAGGTGCGAGAAGAGGTCGCGCGCGTCCCGGGTGTTGTACTCCGCCAGGGCGAACGCGTGGCGTGGCGTGGCGTCGCCACCTGGCGAGGCGTGGCGTCGCCATCGGAGAAGTCGCTGCACCATGTGGGAATCGTGCCTCGCCAACCCTCGCGTCTTCGTCGCGAGTTCCTGTCGTGCTGGCGCTGCGCTAGGCTCGCGGCCGCTGGGCCCCGTCAGTCGCGGAAGGGAGCAGGTGATGGCCGAGGAGATCCGGGTCGACTCGACGACTGTGAAGATCAGGAACCCGTTCCTCGTCTTCGTGTGGCCGCTCGTGACGCTCGGGATCTACTACCTCGTCTGGTACTACAAGGTGAACCGCGAGCTGCGGGACGCAGCCGGGATCGACGTCAGTCCGGTCGTCGCTCTGCTGGCCGTGAGCCTCGGAAGTCTCGTGATCGTGCCTCCCTTCGTCTCCTGGTACCACACCTTCGAGCGGATCCAGCAGGCGCAGCGACAGGCCGGGGTCTCGACCGAGGTCAGCCCGATCCTCGGCTTCATCCTCTTCGTGATCGCCGTCTTTCTGCTGCCGGTGGAGCTGATCTACGCGCAGGACGAGCTGAACAGGGTCTGGCGCGCGCGGAGCACGGTCCCGTCCGCGTAGCGGAGCCGGATCTCCGAGGGCTCGCCGCGGTGGATCTCGTGGCCCGGCTCGCCTGCGCCCGCATCGGCGCGACGTACAACCAGTACGCTCGCTCAGAGCTCCGCCGTGCGCGCCTGCGCGATCACCTCGCCGCGCGCGCCGACGCACCGATCGTGCTCGTCGGCGAGGCGGCGGGCTACCGGGGAGCGCGCGTCAGCGGCATCCCTTTCACCTCGGAACGCCAGCTCAGCGGATCGGGGCCGGCGGAGGCGACGGCGACGATCGTCCACCGCGTTCTCGCCGAGCTCGGGATCGAGGAGGACGTCCTGCTCTGGAACGTCGTGCCCACGCACCCCGGCACGGCGCGGTCGAACCGGCGGCCGACGAAGGCGGAGGTGGTCGCGGCCGCCCCCTTCCTCGAGGAGGTGGCGCACGGCCGCCGCGCGATCGCCGTCGGCAGGCTTGCGGCAGCCGCCCTCGGCGCACCCTACGTCCGTCATCCGTCCCGAGGCGGTGCGGCGGCTTTCGCCGCAGGGCTCCGGATTACACTCGGCCGGTGAGCGCCGTCGCCCCCGCAGCGATCCGCCGCAACGCTGTGCTGCTCGCCGGCGGCATGGTCTGCAACTCCGGGATGTTCCAGCTCGCCGCGGCCCTGTCGTCGCTGACCCTCGTCGCCGTCACCGGCGTCACGGGCATCCTCGGCCTCGGCCCGGCGATCTTCCTCGTCTCGGGTGGCCTGGCGGTCGGCCCCGCCGGCCGGCTGATGGACCGGTTCGGCCGGATGCCCGTGATCCGGGGCGCGTTCCTGCTCGGGGCGGCCGGCTGCGGCGTCCTGGCCGGTGGCTGCGCGCTCACCTCGGCGACGCTCGTCGCGCTCGGGTTCGCCTGCACCGGGGCCGCCGGCGCGATGGTGCAGCTCTCCCGCGCGGCGGCGGCGGAGATGTTCCCGCCCGAGCGGCGCGCGCGGGGGATGGCGTTCGTCCTCTTCGGCGCGGTCTCGGGCGCCGTGTGGGGGCCGGTCGTGTTCGGACCCTTGTTCTCGCACCGCGCACTGGACGCGCACGGGCTGATGGGGCCGTGGCTGATGGGGATCCCGTTCATGCTCGCGGGCTTTCTGGTCACCCGGCTCGTGCGGCCGGACCCGCAGGAGATCGCCTTCTCCTATCCGGCGGAGGACGCCGCGCAGGGGCCGGCGGCGCCGCTGCGGGAGATGCTCGGTCGCCCGGGCGTCAAGGCCGCGCTCGTCGCCGCGGTCGCGAGCTTCGCCGTGATGGCCGGGGTGATGAACCTCGCCGGCTATGTCGCCGTCGGCCGCGGGCATCACCAGGGCGACGTCTTCACGATGATCAGCGTGCACATCCTGGGCATGTACGGGCTCGTGCTCGTCGTCGGCGACCTGGTCGACCGCTTTGGCCGGCGCCGCGCGCTCGTCTCGGGGCTCGTGCTGATGGCGGTGTCGAACGTCGGGCTCGCCTGGCTCGGCGGCGTCGCGGGGATGAGCGTGGCCCTGCTGGGGCTCGGCCTCGGCTGGAACCTCTCCTACGTGGCCGCGACGACCGAGCTGGTCTCGCTCGCCGGCCCGTCCGAGCGTGGGCGGCTGATCGGCTTCTCGGACCTCGCCTCGAGCTTCGTCGCGGCCGCGCTCGCGCTCGTCGGCGGGCTCGTCTACAGCGCCGCCGGAGCGGCTGCGCTCGCGCTCACCGCAGCGGGCGTCGCCGCGCTCCCCGCGGTCTGGCTCGCCGTGCGCCGCGCGCCGGCCGCCGTGCCGGCTCTCTCACCGGCCGAGTAGCCGGGCCCGCGCGCCCACGCTAGCCTGCGGTCGTGCTGCGGACACGACTGCTGAGGACATGTCCCGTGCTCGCGCTCGCGCTCGCCGCGGCGCTGACGGCGGCGGGCGCGTCCGCGCACCGGAACCCGTGCCACCTCCACCACGCGTGCCCGTCCGACCATCACACCTATCCCTGGCGCGGCCTCCTCTGCACGTCGTACGCGGACGAGCGGAAACCCGCGGACGCCAAGGTCGTCGTTTACGGCACGCGCCGGTACTGGTGCCATCGCGCGACAGCCGCCCCGCGCACGCGCGTCTCCGCCGTCATCCGCGCGAGCTGGAAGCTTACGCCCGGGGTACGCGACCCGGACGTCACGCAGGCGACCATCCGCCGCACCGTGTGCGTCGCCGGCTGGACGCGCACGATTCGCCCACCCTCGAGCTACACGAGCGAGCTGAAGCTGCGCCAGATGCGCGAATACGGGGAGAGCGGCCCGTCCTCTGCGTACGAGGAGGATCACCTGATCAGCCTGGAGCTGGGCGGCCATCCACGCGATCCGCGCAACCTCTGGCCGGAGCCGATCGCCCGGGCCCGGGCCGTGGACGCAATCGAGAACCGGCTCCACGCGCAGCTCTGCGCGGGCCGGATCACGCTCGCCCGGGCACAGAGCGAGATCTCGCGCGTCAAGCACTCCGCCGGCTGATCTTCGCTACAATCCGCCGCCGGCGGACGCTGTCCGCCCCTTCTCTGTATGAAGACCTATAGCGCAAAGCCGGGAGAGATCACGCGGGAGTGGTATGTCGTCGACGCCGACGGGCTCACGCTCGGCCGGCTGGCGACGCAGATCGCCGACACCCTGCGCGGCAAGCGCAAGCCGCAGTACACGCCGCATGTCGACACCGGCGATTTCGTCGTCGTCGTCAACGCGGAGAAGATCGCGGTCACGGGCAACAAGCTCGACCAGAAGCGCTACTACCGGCATTCCGGCTACCCGGGCGGGTTGCGCAGCCGCACGCTGCGCGAACAGCTCGACCGGCGGCCCACCGAGGTGATCCGCAGCGCGGTGAAGGGGATGCTTCCGCGCAATCGTCTCGCGCGGCAGCAGCTCACGAAGCTCAAGGTCTACGCTGGGCCCGAGCATCCCCACGCCTCGCAGAATCCGCGTCCCCTGAACCTGGAGCACTAAGTGAGTCAGATCGCCCAGTACCGCGGCACCGGCAAGCGCAAGACCTCGGTCGCGCGCGTGATCCTGCGACCCGGCGACGGGACGACGTGGGTGAACGGCCGCACGATCGAGGAGTACTTCCCGCGCGCCGTCTGGCGGACGATCGCCACCTCACCGCTGAAGGTCGCCGGCCTCGAGGGACAGTACGACCTCCGCGTACGCGTCCACGGCGGCGGGCTGACCGGCCAGGCGGGCGCCGTCCGGCACGGGATCGCGCGCGCGCTCGTCGAGGCGAACCCGGAGCTGCGCGTGCCGCTCAAGCGCGAGGGTTTCCTCACGCGCGACGCGCGGCAGGTCGAGCGCAAGAAGGCCGGCCTGCACAAGGCGCGCAAGGCGCCGCAGTTCTCCAAGCGCTAGCGCTAGCGCGCGCCCGCGGCACCTCTCCCGTGAGCCATCTGCCGGCCTTCCGGCACGAAACCGGCACGCTCCCGTGTCGGGTTTGCCGGTAGCGTCGATGCCGAGGGCGGAGGGACCGCGACCCCGCCCTTGGGTGGGGGCTGCGGAAAGACGTGTCCGTTCGGGACGGGGAACCGGCTGCTGCGGGGGCGGATGTCGCTAGGGTGCCGCCTCGTGGCGAGGCAGTACTTCGGTACCGACGGCGTGCGGGGGATCGTCGGCGAGTTCATCACCCCGGAGCTCTTGGAGCGGCTCGGCCGGGCCTCGGCGATCTGGTCGGGCGGCGGCCGCGTCTTCGTCGGGCGGGATACGCGCGCCTCCGGGGAGGAGCTCGAGGAGGCGTTCGCCCGCGGGATCGCCTCCGCGGGCGGCGTGGCCGTGCTCGCCGGTGTCGTGCCGACGCCGGCCGTGGCGCTGCTGCGGCTCGATCTCGGCGTCGTGATCACCGCCTCGCACAACCCGCCCGAGTACAACGGCGTCAAGTTCTTCGACCGCGAGGGGCGCAAGCTCAGCGACTCCGCGGAGGAGGAGATCGAGGCGCTCCTCGACGCGCCCGCGGACGGAGCGGCCGGCCGGGGCAACGGCGAGATCGATCGCGTCGGCATCGCGGTCGACAGCTACCTCGGGCACGTGCTCGAGCGCTTCGGCCCCGACCTGACCGGGCTCCGTATCGCCGTCGACTGCGCGAACGGCGCCTACGCCGGTGTCGCGCCGCGCGCCTTCCGGCAGCTCGGCGCCGAGGTGACGGCTATCGGCGACGCCTCCGACGGCTCGAACATCAACGTCGGCTGCGGCGCCACCGACCTCGCGGCCCTGAGCGCGACGGTCCGCGGCGGCTCCTTCGACCTCGGCGTCGCCTTCGACGGCGACGGCGACCGGATGCTCGCCGTGGACGAGAACGGCGAGCCGCTCGACGGCGACCAGATCATCGCCGTGCTCGCGCTCGACCTCGGCGTGGACGTCGTCGTGGTGACGACGATGACGAACCTCGGCTTCCACCGGCTCATGGAGGAGCGAGGGATCCGCGTCGTCACGACCGACGTCGGCGACCGCTACGTGCTCGAGGCGCTGCGGCGCGAGAACGGCCTCCTCGGCGGCGAGCAGTCCGGCCACGTGATCTACCTGGACGGCCACGTCACCGGAGACGGCCTCGTCGCCGCCCTGCTGCTCTGCGGCGCCCTCAAGGGTCGCCCGCTCTCGGAGGTCGCAGCGGCGATGCCGCGTTTCCCGCAGGCCAAGCAGAACCTTTCGCGCGTCGCCCGCGGCCCGCTCCCGCCCGCGCTGCTCGAGCAGGTCGAGCAGGTCAACGAGGAGCTCGCCGGCGAGGGCCGCGTGCTCGTCCGCCCCTCCGGCACCGAGCCGCTCGTGCGGGTGCTCGCCGAGGCCGCAACCCCGGAGGCGGCCGATCGCCTCTGTGCTAGGATCGCCGCGCTCGTGAACCGGGAGCTCGGCTGACCGCCCCGCGACGTTGCGGAGCGGCCTCGTGGCCGGGCTCGTCGTGTTTCCGGGGGAATCTTCCTCCTCACGAGGGAAAGGAGCGGCAGCGTGTGCGGGATCATCGGATACGTCGGCGAGCGCGAGGCGAAGCCCCTGCTGCTGGAAGGGCTGCGCCGGCTCGAGTACCGCGGCTACGACTCCGCGGGCATCGCGCTGCGCGAGGACGACGGGCTCGACTACGTGCGGGCCGTCGGCAACCTGCAGCAGCTCGTCGAAGCCGCGATCCCGAACGGCTCCACCACCCACCACGGCCTCGGCCACACGCGCTGGGCCACTCACGGCGCCGTCACCGAGCGCAACGCGCACCCGCTGACCGGCTGCGAGCCGAGCCGGCTCGCGATCGTCCTCAACGGGATCATCGAGAACTACCGCGAGCTGCGCGACCGGCTCACCGCCGAGGGGCACACCTTCGGCTCGGAGACGGACGCCGAGGTCGTCGTCCACCTGCTCGAGCGCGAGTACGACGGCGACCTCACCCAGGCGCTGATCCGCGTCTACCCGCAGCTCGAGGGCCACTTCTCGATCGTCGCCATCCACCACGACCATCCCGACCTGCTCGCGGGCGTACGCCACCAGACGCCGCTCGTGGTCGGCATCGGGGAGGGCGAGAACTTCCTCGCCTCGTCGATCGCCGCCTTCCTGAGCGAGACGCGGAGCGTGGTCTTCCCCGACGACGGCGAGATCGTCGAGATCACCCCCGGCGGCGCCCGCTTCTTCCGCGACGGCCTGCGGATCGAGCACCCGGAGGTCAAGGAGATCGACTGGGACGAGGAGAGCGCGGAGAAGGGCGGTTACGAGACCTTCATGCTCAAGGAGATCTACGAGCAGCCGGACGCCGTCGCCGAGACGATCGGCGACCGCGTACGCGGCCACGAGCTCCTGCTCGAGGCGCTCGGGCTCAGCGAGCTGGAGATCCGGAATCTGCGCCGGATCGTGATCGTCGCCGCCGGCACCTCGTACCACGCCGGCGTCGTCGGCCGCTACATCATCGAGGAGTGGGCCCGCGTCCCCGTGGAGCCGGACATCGCCAGCGAGTGGATCTACCGGAATCCGGTGCTGACGAAGGACACGCTCGTGATCGGCATCTCCCAGTCCGGCGAGTCGCGCGACACCGTCAACGCCGTCAAGCTCGCACGCGAGCACGGCGCCCGCACGCTCGCGATCACGAACCTCATGGGCACGCAGATCACGCGCGAGGTGGACGCGACCCTCTTCACCCGCTGCGGGCTCGAGGTCGGCGTCGCCGCCTCGAAGACCTTCACCGCGCAGGTCGCGCTCCTGAGCCTGCTCGCGCTCAAGCTCGCCGAGATCCGGCGTACGCTGCCGAAGGAGGAGATCGACTTCATCCTCGACCGCCTGCACGAGCTGCCGGACAAGATCGCCGCGTTCCTCGACGGAGAGCACCCGATCGAGGAGATCGCCCAGCGCTTCTACGAGGCGCCCTTCTTCCTCTATCTCGGTCGCCACATCGGGCTGCCCGTCGCGCTCGAGGGCGCGCTGAAGCTGAAGGAGATCTCGTACATCCCGACGGACGCGTACTCCGCCGGCGAGATGAAGCACGGCCCGATCGCGCTGCTCGAGGAGGGGACGCCCGTCGTCGTCGTGGCGACCGACATCCACGTCTACGACAAGATCGTCTCCAACATCCAGGAGACGCGGGCCCGCGGCGCGCACGTGATCGCGATCGCGACCGACGGCAACGAGGACATCCAGCACTACGCCGACGACGTCATCTACGTGCCCAAGACGCCCGCGTTCCTCCAGGCCGCGCTCGCCGTCATCCCGCTCCAGCTGCTCGCCTACCGGATCGCGCGCCTGCGCGGGCTCAACGTCGACCAGCCGCGCAACCTCGCCAAGACCGTCACCGTCGAGTAGCGGCGGAGCTCGGGCAGCGGCAGAAGGCCGTCGAGGGCGTCGTGCCGCCGACGACCGTCCTCGTCATCTCCGACGGCGCCCGCGACGGCGGCCGCACGAGCCCGCAGGACGCCGCCGACAGGGCGCGCGCCCTGCACGTGCCCGTCTCCACCGTGCTCGTCGGCACGGACACCGGCGTCGTCACCGCGAAGCTCGTCGGCGGCTGCGGCTCTTCTTCGGCGGCGGAGGCGGGGGAGGCGGCGGGTTCTCCGGCTTCGGGCGGGGTCTCTCGCCGGATCCCGCGACCCTGAAGGCGATCGCGACCTACTCCTGCGCGGTCGCAAAGGACCACTGATGGCCCTGCGGATCCGAGCAGCTGTAGCGCCGGTGCCCGAACGGGAGGTCGATCAGCTCCTCGAAGACCTCGGCCCCCTCCGCCTTCGCGCGGTCGTGGTGGGCGTCCACGTCCGGGACGAGCACGTAGACCATCGACGTCCGCCCGACCTTCGACGGGTTCCGGAAGCCGTCCGGCGCGGTGCCGAGGTAGATGCGGCCGCCGTCGCCGCCGGCCTCCATCTCGAGGTGCAGTCCGCCCGCGGCGCCGATCTGCCGGTCGACCTCGCGGAAGCCGAACGCGCGCGCCAGGAACTCGGCGGCGGTCTCCGCGTCCTCGTAGAGCAGATACGGGGTGACGGTCTGGCCCATCGTCAGCTCCTCACGAGCGGTTTGTACTTGATCCGGTGCGGCTCGAGCGCCTCCGGGCCGCGCGTCTCGCGCACCCACTCGGCGTAGTCGCCCCAGGAGCCCTCGAACCACGTCGTCTCGCTGTCGCCCTCGAAGGCGAGGATGTGGGTCGCGACGCGGTCGAGAAACCAGCGGTCGTGCGTGATCACGACGGCGCAGCCGGCGAAGTCGAGCAGCGCGTCCTCGAGCGCGCGCAGCGTGTCCACGTCGAGGTCGTTGGTCGGCTCGTCGAGCAGCAGGACGTTGCCGCCCGAGCGGAGCAGCTTCGCGAGGTGGACGCGGTTCCGCTCTCCGCCCGAGAGGTCGCCGACGCGCTTCTGCTGGTCGGAGCCCTTGAAGTTGAACCAGGAGACGTACTGGCGCGAGTTGACCTCGCGCTTGCCGAGCGCGATCGTGTCGAGGCCGCCGCTGATCTCCTTCCAGACCGTTCCCGCCGGGTCGAGGTCGGCGCGCGACTGGTCGACGTAGGCGAGCTGAACCGTGTCGCCGACCTTCAACGCCCCCGCGTCCGGGCTCTCCTCGCCGGCGATCATCCGGAACAGGGTCGTCTTGCCGGCGCCGTTCGGGCCGATCACGCCCACGATCCCGGCGGGCGGGAGCGAGAAGGTCAGGTCGTCCACGAGCAGCCGGTCGCCGTAGCCCTTCTGGACGCCCTCGGCCTCGATCACGAGGTCGCCGAGCCGCGGCCCCGGCGGGATGTGGATCTCGACCCGGTCGAGCTTCACGTTCTGCTCGTCGGCGAGGAGCTTCTCGTACGCGCCGAGGCGCGCCTTCGACTTGGCCTGCCGGGCGCGCGGGCTCATCCGCACCCACTCGAGCTCGCGCGCGAGCGTGCGCCGGCGGGCCGACTCCTGCTTCTCCTCGGCGGCGAGCCGCGCCTGCTTCTGCTCGAGCCAGGAGGAGTAGTTGCCCTGGAACGGGAGGCCGCGGCCGCGGTCGAGCTCGAGGATCCAGCCGGCGACGTTGTCGAGGAAGTAGCGGTCGTGCGTGACGGCGACGACGGTGCCCTTGTAGTCGGCGAGGAAGCGCTCGAGCCAGGCGACCGACTCGGCGTCGAGGTGGTTCGTCGGCTCGTCGAGGAGGAGCAGGCTCGGCGCGGACAGGAGCAGCCGGCAAAGCGCGACCCGCCGGCGCTCGCCGCCGGAGAGCGTCGAGACGTCGCGGTCGCCGTCGGGCAGGCGGAGCGCGTCCATCGCGTGGTCGAGGTGGTCGTCGAGCTGCCACGCGTCCGCACGGTCGATCGCGTCCTGCACCTTCGCCTGCTCGGCGAGCAGCGCGTCGAAGTCGGCGTCCGGCTCGGCGAAGGCGGCGGAGATCTCGTTGAAGCGGTCGAGCAGATCGCGCAGCGGGCGCACGCCGTCCTCGACGTTGCCGCGCACGTCCTTGTCGGGGTCGAGCACGGGCTCCTGCTCGAGCAGCCCGGCGACCGCGCCGGGGGCGATCTCGGCGCTGCCGGAGGACGGCTCCTCCTTCCCGGCCATGATCCGCAGGAGCGTCGACTTGCCGGCGCCGTTGGGGCCGAGCACGCCGATCTTCGCCCCGGGCAGGAACGAGAGCGAGATGTTCGCCAGCACCTGCCGGTCGGGGCCGTAGAACTTGTCGACCCGGTACATCGTGAAGACGTAGTCGCTGCTCACGACGCCCGACGATAGCGACCGGCGGCAAAGCCCCGCACCGCCGCGAGACCTGTCCGCCCAGGACGTACGCTTGCGACATGCCCGGATCGTGCTGCACGCCGCCGTCGGAGTACCGCCGCCTGTTCAGCCGGCGCATGGCCCGGCACGACGCGCGCCGCTACCGGCGGCGCGGGCTGCCGAAGACGGCACGCGGACTCGTCGCGCTCGCCGGCGACGTCGCCGGCTCCAGCGTCCTCGAGATCGGCGGCGGGATCGGCTCGCTCGAGCTGGAGCTGCTCGAGGCCGGGGCGGCGCGCGGCACGAACGTCGAGCTCTCCGGCGGCTACGAGGACGCAGCCGCAGCGCTGCTCGCCGAGCACCGGCTCGGCGACCGCGTCGAGCGGCACGTCGCCGACTTCGTGGACGAGGAGGGCGTCGTCGAGCCGCACGACCTCGTCGTCCTCCACCGCGTCGTCTGCTGCTACCCGGACGCGGACGCCCTCGTCGGCACGGCCGCCGCGCACGCGCAGCGCCGGCTCCTGCTCACGTACCCGCGCGAGCGCGGGCTGACGAGGCTCGGCGTGCGCCTCGTCAACGCCTGGCTCCGCCTCACGGGCTGCGGCTTCAGGACGTACGTCCACCCCGTCGCGCGGATCGCGGCGGCCGCCGAGCGCGCGGGCCTCGTCCAGGAGACGCGCGAGCCGCACGGCCCGATCTGGGAGAACGCGGTCTTCGTCCGCACCGAGTAGCCCGGCTCGAAACCGCGGCGCGCGGGGCGGCGCGACCGCTCAGCCGGCCGGGGTGAGCGCGTAGACCGCGCTCGTGCCGCCGCCGGTGACGACGATCTGCCCGCCCACGGTGGTCGCGGTCGGATCCGCGAGCGCCGCCGGCAGCCGCGCCGCCACGGTCACCGTGCCCGAGCCCGGGTCGATCGCGAGCACCCTCGTCCCCCCGACGAGGTAGAGCCGGCCACCGAGCGCGGCCATCGCCGCGTGGGCCTCCGGGGCGGGGAGCGTCGCCACCCGGCGAACCCGGCCGTGCGTCGAGACGGCGTACACGGCGTCGGTCGTGCCGTTCGTGGTCAGCCCGCCGGCGACGTAGATCGTGGAGCCGATCGCGGCGACGCCGGCGTAGCGCGTGCCGGCGGGCAGCCGGGCCACCGTGACCGTCTTGCCGCCGCCCCGGTAACGGAGAACCGCGCTCGCGAACGTCGAGCCCGTGTAGCCGCCGACGAGGTACGCCTTCCCGCCGACGACGACGGCGCCGAGGTCGGAGAGCGGCTCGTCGAGATGCCCGGCCGCACGAGCCGCGCCGGACGGCGAGACGCGCACGATCGAGTCGACCGAGGTCGCCTGCCCTCCGCCGAAGAGGCTGACGGAGCCGCCGACGAGCACGGCGGCCGCGTCATGGCCGGGACTCGGCAGGCGGCCCGCCGCGCGCAGCCGGCCCGGCGGCCCGACGAGGATCGTGTCGACGGAGGAGCCTCCGGCCTCGCCGCCGAGGATCATCAGCCTCCCGCCCGGGAGCGCGACGGCGGAGGCCTTCGACAACGGCTGCGGCAGCGACCCGACCCGCGTCACCCGAAGCCGCGCCTTTCCAAGTGACAGACTGTTACTTGGCGCGGTTCGACCGGCCGTGGTGACGGTGACCCGGGCGGTGGCGTTCGCCGGCACCGCCGGGAGCAGGTCGAGCCCGTCCGGCTTGTTCAGGTAGCCGGGACTGGAGCTCGGCCGGTTCAGATGCCCGTACGACCAGACGACCTTCTTCGTCTTCGGGTTCAGGACGATCACGCGGTGGTGCCAGTCGTCGGTGATCGCGATCATCCCGTTCGGCCAGCGCTCGGCGAGCGAGGGCCGGTCGAGCGCCCAGTACCCGGTCGGCTCGTACGTCCAGACGATCTTCCCCTGCGGCGTGATCTCGTCCACGCGCCCCGGCGTGTTGAAGCCGGCCACGAGGATGTTCCCGTTCGGCAGGAGCTGCGCGTCCGAGGGATAGGACGTCGGCGTGCGGATCGTGTAGACGAGCTTGCCGCTCTTCGAGATCCGGTCGACCCAGCCGCCGATCTCCGTCACGAGCACGCCCCCGTCCGGCAGCGGCGTCGCGCCGTTCGGCGAGGAGAGCCCCTGCGGCGGGTTGTGCCCGCACGAGCCCGCGTGGCCGATCTCCCGCACGACCTTCTTCGCGCGGTTGACGAAGAGCACGCGGCAGTTCTGGATGTCCGCGACCATGAACAGCCCGTTCGGGAGCAGGTACGCGTCGTCCGGGTTGGACAGGTAGCCGAATGCCGAGCCGCGCACGCCCGGATGCCCGAACGACCAGACGATCTTGTGCGTCTTCAGGTCGATCTGGGACATCGTCTGGTTGTACTCCTCGTTGATCGTGATGCTCCCGTATCCGGGTGCGAAGAAGGCGTCGTCCGGGTCGTGGAACGACTGCCCCGGCTTCACGTCGCCCGGGCGCGGGAACTGCCAGACGATCTTCTTGGTGTGCGGGTCGAGGATGATGATCCGGTTGTTGTTCCGGTCGGCGACCATCAGGTAGCCGGGCACGGGACCGGGCTTCAGCGGCGGCAGGCCGAGCACCCGCTCGGCCGGGGTCGGCGGGGTCGTCGCCGCGACGGTCCTCGTCGCGGTCGTCGCCTCGACCCCGGCGGTCGCGGTCGCCGCGCTCCCGCGGGAGCCCGCGCAGCCGGCGAGCAGAAGCCCGGCGGCGACGGAGAGGGCAGCGATGCGCATCGACCCGGTCACGGCTCGACTCTCGACTCCCCGGATGAGCGGACGGTTAACCGGGCGCGCAGATTCCGCGAATCCCGTCGCGGATACCATGAACCCGTGGCTGTGACCATGACCACCAAGCTCGACGCGCGCGCGCTGCGCAAGGACTTCCCGATCTTCGAGCAGAAGATCCACGGGAAGCCGCTCGCGTTCCTCGACTCCGCCGCCAGCTCGCAGAAGCCGCGGCAGATGCTCGAGGCGATGAACCAGTTCTACGAGACGTCGTATGCGAACGTCCACCGCGGCGTCTACGTGCTCGGCGAGCGCGCGACCGCGGCGCTCGAGGGCGCGCGCGAGAAGGTGCGCAGGTTCGTGAACGCGCCGGATGCACGCGAGGTTATCTTCGTCCGCAACGCCACCGAGGCGATCAACCTCGTCGCCTACGCGTGGGGGCTCTCGAACCTGGGCCCGGGCGACCTCGTCGTCGTCACGGAGCTCGAGCACCATTCGAACTTCGTCCCGTGGCAGTTCATCGCCGGCAAGGCCGGCGCCGAGCTGCGGATGCTCCCGCTCGACGAGCACGGCGAGCTCGACCTCACGGGGCTCGACGCGTTCGCGCGCGAGGGGACCGTGAAGGTCGTCGCGACGAACCTCGTCTCGAACTCGCTCGGGACGATCAACCCGGTCGAGAAGCTCGTCGTCTGGGCGCACGAGCAGGGCGCGATCTTCGTCTGCGACGCCGCCCAGGCCGCCCCGCACATGGCCCTGGACGTGCAGGCGCTCGGCGTGGACTTCCTCGCCGTCTCCGGGCACAAGATGTGCGGGCCGAGCGGGATCGGCGTCCTCTGGGGCCGCGCCGAGCTGCTCCAGGCCATGGACCCGTTCCTCACCGGCGGCCAGATGATCAGCTCCGTGCGCCTCGACCGGACGACCTGGGGCGAGCTGCCGCACAAGTTCGAGGCGGGGACCGCGCCGATGGCCGAGGCGGTCGGGCTCGGCGCGGCGATCGACTACCTCGAGGCGGCCGGGCTCGGCGCGATCGAGGCGTACGAGCACGAGCTCGCCGCGTACGCGCTGGGCCGGCTCGGCGAGATTCCCGGCATCGAGCTCTACGGACCACCGGCCGAGCGCCGCGCCGGGATCGTCTCCTTCAACCTCGACGGGATCCACCCGCACGACGTGGCGCAGATCCTCGACCTCCAGGGCGTCGCGATCCGCGCCGGCCACCACTGCTGCCAGCCGCTGATGCAGAAGCTCGGCGTCGCCGCCACCAACCGCGCGAGCTTCTACCTCTACACCGTGCCCGAGGAGATCGACCAGCTCGTCGACGGGCTGCACGCGGTGCGTAAGGTGTTCGCATGACCGAAGGCTTCGACCAGATGTATCGCGAGGTCATCCTCGACCACTACAAGAACCCGCGCGGGCACGGGATCCTCGACCCCGCGGACGCGTCGGCCGAGGGGCAGAACCCGCTCTGCGGCGACGAGGTCTCGATCTACGTCGCCTTCGGCGACGACGGCGAGACGATCGACGAGGTGAAGTTCTCCGGCCGCGGCTGCGCGATCTCGCAGGCGGCGACCTCGATGCTGACCGAGATGGTGCAGGGACGCACCGCGGGCGAGGTGGCGGGCCTCGACAAGCAGGAGCTGCTCGACGAGATCGGGATCGAGCTGACGCCGGTGCGGCTGAAGTGCGCCATGCTCGGCCTGACCACGCTGAAGCTGGCGCTGCACAAGGCCAAGGGGACGCCGCTCCCCGACGGCCTCGCCGGGTTCGACGAGCTGGAATTGTCGTAGCCGTGCCCGAGATCGACGTCGCGCCGGCGGACGAGTTCCCGCCCGGGTCGGTGAAGCTCGTCACGGCCGCGCCCGGCGTCTTCGTCGGCGTCTACAACTGCGGCGGAAAGCTCTACGCGATCGAGGACCGCTGCTCGCACGACGACGGCCCGCTCTGCGAGGGCGACTGGGACGAGGAGACCTGCCGCGTGATCTGCCCCCGCCACGGCTCCGCGTTCGACCTCGAGAGCGGGCGGCCGCTCTCGCTGCCCGCGTTCCAGCCGGTGGAGACGTACCCGGTGCGCGTCGTGGACGGCGTCGTCCGTGTCGAGGTCGGCTGAGCCCGCGCGCTGCTGGCGGACGACCGACCCGCTCTACGTCGCCTACCACGACGAGGAGTGGGGCCGGCCGGTCACCGGCGAGCGCGGCGTCTACGAGCGGCTCTGCCTGGAGGGCTTCCAGTCCGGGCTCTCCTGGCTGACGATCCTGCGCAAGCGCGAGGGGTTCCGGCGCGCCTTCGCCGGCTTCGACCCGGAGCTCGTCGCCCGCTTCGGCGAGCGAGACGTCGAGCGGCTGCTCGGCGACGCGGGCATCGTCCGTCACCGCGGCAAGATCGAGGCGGCGATCGCGAACGCGCGCGGGACGCTCGCGCTGCGCGAGGCCGGGACGCCGCTGCAGGAGCTCGTCTGGTCGCACGCGCCGGAGCGCCACCCGCCGCCGCGCTCGACCGCCGACTGGCACGCGCAGACCCCGGAGTCGGCCGCGCTCTCGAAACGGCTCAAACAGGCGGGCTTCCGCTTCGTCGGCCCGACGACGCTCTGGGCGGCGATGCAGGCGTGCGGCGTCGTCAACGACCACCTGGCGACGTGTTGGGTGCGCGACGACGTGCAGCGGGCCATAGACAGACTGCCGGGCGTGTAACACACTTCACAGCACGATGGGTCGCCGCATGCTCCCGCTCCCGCTCGCCGTGGCCGTGGCTGTGGCCGCGCTCGCGCTCGCCGTCCCCGCCGCGGACGCCGGCAGCGGCCTGACCCCGTCGGATGGGCTGATCGCCTACGGCTACTGCTGCGGCCTGCACGCGACGGGCATCTGGGTGCTGAACCCGCGCACCGGCGCGACGAAGCACGTCTACACCCCGAAGTACGACGACGCGATCCTGACGCCGTCCTGGTCGCCCGACGGCCGCTGGCTCGCCTACGTGCCCGACGTGAGCGTGGGCGGCATCTGGGCGATGCGCCCCTACGGCGGCGGCAAGCACCGGATCACGGCCGGCATGGGCGATGCGGCCTGGCCCACGTGGTCGGTCACCGGCACGGCGATCGCCTTCGGCGACCTCGCCCGCCGCGGCGCGAAGCAGCACGACATCTGGATCGTCCGCACGAACGGCAGCGGGCTGGCCCGGCTGACGCAGTCGGCGGCCGAGGAGGGCGAGCCCGCGTGGGCCCCGAACGACCGCTCGATCGCATACCGCCGCGGCCGCGACATCTGGCTCATGCGCACGAACGGCACCGGGCAGCACCGGATCCTGCGCAACGCGTCCTCGCCGGCCTGGTCGCCGGGCGCGACGCACATCGCGTTCATCCGCAACGGCGACCCGTGGATCGCGAAGGCGAACGGAACCGGCGCGAAGCGCGTCGTCCAGACGGTCGACGAGGCCGTCTCCGTCACCTGGTCGCCGGGCGGCTACTGGCTCGTCGTCGCGCCCGCGAACCGCGGCGACCTGCTGCTCGTCCGCACCGACGGCTCGACCACCCAGACGATCACGCAGGATCCCGGCGCGTTCCACAACTGGCCCGCGTGGCAGCGCCTGCCGAAGAAGTAGCCGCGCCCGCGGCTAGGACTCGAGGATCTTCTTCAGCCGCGCGAAGTCCTTGCGGAACTGCGCCTCCGCGCGGCGGGCCATGATCCCGGCGGCGAAGCCCGGCAGCAGTCCGGCGTCGCCCTCGCCGACGACCGTCAGGCGCGTGCCGTCGCCGCTCGGCTCGAGCTCGTGGCGGACGGTGAACGGCACCGGGCTGTCGAGCGCGCGCAGGGTGAAGAGCCGCGGCGCCTCGTACTCCGCGATCTCGAGCGTCGTGCTCAGCTCGCGGCCGAGCATGTGACGCGACTCGCGGATCCGCGCGCCGGCGGCCGGCTTCCCCTCCAGCTCGGCCGCGTGGACTCCCGACTGCCACGCCGGCAGATTCGCGACGTCGGTGAGGTAGGCGAACACCTCCTCCGGCGACCGGTCGATCTCGACGGTCAGCTCCGCGCGCATGCCGGAAGGATAGGGTGCCGCGATGTTCGACGATCGCGTGCGCGCAGTGCTCGAGCGGCGGGTGCTCGCCGGCGGGCCCGGAGCAGGAGCTCGCCGGCGCGGGCTCGTGGCCGCCGTCTCCGACCTCCGCGGCCCGCTCGACTGGCGCAAGCCGCTGCTCGAGCTGCTGAGCCGGCACGACGTGGGCTCGGCCCGCTACGAGCGCCGCCGCCACGCGGGCGCGGCGCGCTGCCACCGCGGCGAGGTTCCTCGACGAGATCCCGGACAGGTTCAGCGTCGCCGTCGTCGCGTTCGGCAACCGCGCGTTCAAACCGTCACCGTCGAGTAGCGGCGGAACCTCCCTCGACGCGGCGGTGTAGGAGGGGCGATGCGACGGACAGGCCTGCTCGCTCTCTGCTGTGCTGCCCTGCTGCTGCCGCTCGGGCGGAGCGGGCTCGAGCGGCCCCTGCCGCTGCGCGCGCCCGAGGCCGCGACCGCCCGGCTCACGGCGATCGT
>CAVSIO010000005.1:0-160989 GCA_963728095.1 uncultured Thermoleophilia bacterium
TTTTTTCTTTACACTTGCTTCGGTTCAGGTCTCTGACTGCTAAATCCCCTCCTTTTGATTATTTAACCATGCAACCCAAACCTCATATTTGTAAGACTGTTGTTGTTCTCGATTGTGGTGTCAATCAGTGCGACATCTCAGGCGCGACATTTGGTCCGGAACACTTGGAAAACCGCTCCAAGGCGGTCGTTCCAACTCGAGTGCTGTAGCAGCGCCGATCGGTGAAGAGGGAACGCTTAGTGGGCAAGAACGCTTTCTGCGTGAGAACCGATCGCGCGGCGAGTACGTTGGCACGGACCGTCAGTCGCTTCAAGGATTTGTTGGAAGCGGACAAGCGATCGGTACTGGGCGAGTTCAAACCATGACGGAAACGATGCAGCCGCCTGAGGATAGGAGCCGTCAGGTCAATCGACCGCTGCCGAGACTCGGACGCAACATGTTGTACTATCCACGGCTCGTGCTGGACGAATTGTACGAACCAGATCGCGTGCTCGCGACCGAACGGGCTGACGAGCGAGACGTCCGTCTGCGAGCTTTGCTTAAGCTAGCAGCTGGCTCAGACATTGAGGTCGTGCACAGTAACGGTCGAACGATTCTGCGAGGCAGCGTCGCTTCCGTAGCGGTCGCCGAAAAACTTCTCAACTTGGCTTCCTTTGAACCACACATTGACAAGCTTGAAAGCCAACTTGTGGTTCGTTCCGAACCATGATTCAGTTTCAAAGGTAGCGATTCAGTTTCAAAGGTAGCGGAAGTCGCCAGACTTTCGGCCAAACCGCTGGCGGGCCGGAACTCTCTGCGAGTTCCGCTACTTTCATTTTAATCGGTTCGGTTCGAAAAGTTGTGACGAGGTGTTTTGGGCAAACTTTGCATCCATCCCGCGGGCTGCGGCTGGTGCCGTTGTCCGTTCGGAGCAGCCATTGGGTTGCCTCCCATTGTTCGAAACGGATAGCGTGCCCAGCGAGTGGTCGGAGTTGCCGCATGATCAGCCGAAATCTCCGCTACCGTTTGCAAATTCGGTTGCACATCCGGCTGTTCGGTCGCTGAGGACTCGTGCGAACTCGGCGACTCGTAGGAATTGGAATTATCTGAGGGTAAAGGAGCATCCAAGTGCCGGTAGAAGCTGGGCGGCAAATCGATGGTTTGCGTTTCTCGCCGCGGCCTTTTGCTGGTGGATGTATGTCTTCAAACCCCGCCAATTTCATGCTACCTGGGGAGTCGTTTTGAACACCGCCCGCCCGCGCCACGCCAGTCGACGGCATTGAAGCATCCGCATTGCTCTTCTCGCCCACTGGTTTGTCTCGTCCCGGTAAAAGTTTGATGGTCGGATCGGAGATGACCACACCTCCTTGGGTTCCTTCGAAGCGGACAATCAGACTGAGTTGTTCACTGAAGCCACCCACTTCGTCCCAAGGCAACCAAACGCTATAAGATGGTCCCATCGACGTGTGGCTCATGTGTTCCGAAAACTGTTCTGCGGTAAAGACGAACTTTCGCTTGGGCCGCGTTAGCTCTGGATCAAGCTGCTCCGCATCGAATGCATAGACAGCCATCCCGCCGTCAACGGCAACCGGCTCGGTACCCTGCTCGGGATAAAAGTAAATTCGCCCGCCGAACCCACGAACGCCTGGCTGCTGAGGTTGATGCAGGACCGTATCGGTCCAGATGATCATCATTCGACTCGGCACGACCGGTTGCTCATTGAGCCCAAAAAGTTTGCCTGGTGACTTGATCTTTTCGGGACAAATTGGCATCCTGCGGCTGCGATGACAACAAGCAGAACGAGGATCCAAAGTCTTGGGCAAGAACGTATCATGATGGTTCAATTTAAAAAATGTCTTCTTAGATGTGATCTCTTTTTCGACTTGTCGTTGCGAGAAAACGTCAAGCGAGGACTGAGCAAAAGTCATGCACGACTTCCGCTACGGTTAACCGGGCGGCTTTACATTACGGGCCGTTCGGGGGGATTGAAATTGGGGCTGGGAACTGGCAATAGCTCCGTACTCTCTAAGGTTGCTGGCCATTCAGGTTCAGCCGGTGATTCCGGCTCGACATAAAGGGGTGGGGCAATCACCGAATTGGGGTCCAAGATGGGTCGACCGCGAGGCTCGAGGTGCGGATAGATCACTTCGGTTTCAGCGTTATCCAAAGAATCGGAAAACAATTGTCCACAATGTTGATCGACAATAATCTCGCCGTGCAAGTCAAAGACGTCACAGGCACACCAGTTCATTCGGGCCATTTCGGTCTGCTTGATGCGTTCCATATCCCCATTCGATCGTATCCATGCGGTGTGAGAATGATCAATAATTCGGCACGTCGGTTTGAGACGGAATCGAAACGGAACAGGTGCTTTAAAAGTGGAAGGTCACCGAGCCAAGGAACTTTTCGGTGAACTTCTTTTCGACTGTTCGAGATCAATCCCCCGAGAATAATGGTTTCACCATCGGCTGCACTAACGGTCGCTTGGCACTTGCCACATTGACCGCGGGCTGCGCATGATCGTTCCGTCGGCACTAATCGAGACAGGAATCCCTTCGGACTCGGGGCCGACCTCTGATTTTTCCGCGTCAATTTCCATGGTCACATTCCCCTCGGGACTGATACGAGGTGTCACACCAAGAATCAAACCCACATTTTCAAGTTCGACCGTGTTCTGCTGGCCAATCTCGTTGATCGTGGATCCGGTAATACGTGGAACACGTTGGCCGACCTGAATGAACGCGGGCTGATTGTCAAGCGTTAACACCTGTGGACGACTCAGTACTTCCATTCGCCGACTTTCTTGCAAGGCCGAAGCAGGACACTGACGTTTTGACTACTCGCGGAAAGCACCAATCCGCCGAATCCGAGCTCGTCGTTTCCACGTCCGACTGCAAAATTCGAAAGACCTACCCTCCTCGGCAAACAACCTCTCGGCAAACCGTAACCCAAACAATCACTCGAAGACATGACTAACTGACCACCAGATCAAAAGCCAACAAAAACAGTACTGAGCTGGCCGGCTCGGCGACCGTCTACGGTGACGAAGATGACTGACCAGGAACGGTGAGGCTCATAAAAAAAACTTACACTCGCGCTGCCGACCTGCGCGACTCAGGAGAGCTCGCGTCCACCTGCTGGTGGGTGTGGTGGCCGCAGATGTCGGTGGCGGGATTCCGCAACGTCCTCGTCGTCGCCGGAACTGATCAACCCTGCGGGCGAGCTCGACGGGGCATGGACAACTCGATGGAGGCACGGGTTCCCACATCCTCCTGGGAGGCGCCAGGATCCCCATGGCGGCGCCGCCCCACAATCGCAACCCGATCAGCGTGGCGGTACCTCGATGGCGTTGCGAGTCGGCAACACATCCGGCCTATGACGCGTCCGCTCATCCATCTGCGAGCACCAGCTGCTGTGCGTGACGGTGGATCCATGGTCCGCGCCAATGAACAATCAGCACCAACCTCAAATGTTCACGCCGACGGCCCTGTGCCTTCGGCATGCAGCCTTCGGCGGGTCTGCCTGACGACCTCGATGCGTGCGCCAGTGGTCGCGTCGGTGCGCGGCATGCGTCGGCAACTGACAGCATAAACGATGATGCTCCAATTGTCCAAGCATTTGAGGACCTGCATATGAATGATCTCCCAGCACCTGGCATCCCGCACGTCGGGTCGGCGGTGCGCGCTCGTCTCTCGTGCACAAGCGTCCTCACCTCATCAGCCAATAACAGACTCATCGAAGTAGCTGCGAGGCTCACGCACACGATCCGACATCCCGGCAAGGCTCCGGTTCGCGGCGGCTAATGGCCACCAGCACGGTCTCGCCGCCTCCACCCGATCGAGGCAATCTCTCTGGCACCCGGCCACCTGGACTGTGACCGCCGCATCGTCCTCCCACCTCGCCGGCATGACAACAACGGGCTTTGCCGGGCGTGGTGGTACCTGCTGGCCGGGCGCTCGACCGCTTCGCCGACAAGGCGCTCGGCGACGCTGAGGTGGGCGCGGAGAAAGCGGCGGCGGGCCGGTGCCATTGGCCGGCTCGGCGACGGGCCGCGCCCGCCTACCTAGGGCAAACATGACACACGTGCTATGAACGGCTCTATGACAAACCGCAGCCCATTTGGTGCACACGATGGTGAAGTGCCGGCCTGATCTCGCCGAGCAGTGGGCGCTGCTCACGTGGCTGCGCACGCTCATCGGAACTCACGTCATGGACGGCAGTCTGGACGCGACACGGCGGAGTTGGCCAAGGTCCCAGTACGCCTTCGAGGAGATGGAGCCGGTCCAGGTGGGGCCGGGCTGCCGCTCGTCCCCCATCTCGTCAAGCCAATCAAGCCACCTCCCAGCGGGCAACTGAGGCAAAGGAAAAGGATCGACGTGATCTGGTACGTGTCGTCGAAAGCGACGACCTCCGAACTTGGTGTGGCAGAACTGTTTCCATCCCTGATCCATGCACTGTGAGATGAGTGACGGTGATGTGGAGCAGACCCGGCGGTCACACAACAATGCGGCCCCGTGATGATGACGTCGTCGTCTCGGCATGCAATAGTTATTTTGGTGTTTGACATAGACAACGGTCGTTGGAGCGCGGACAATCACTCATCCATCAGTGAGCGGCAGTGTGAATGATGAAGGAACCAGACCGTTCTATTGGTCTGAGAACGCCGGCGGCGACCTGGTGGGGGCGGCGCGGCTCACCCTGACCGGCCGAATCCCCGTTGCCGTCGGCGTGCCGGTGGAATCGAGCGGCCGCGTGTTCGCGTGGTGCGCGCAACGACGATGTCGCCGCCGCGTCCGCCGCCGACGTGATCGCCGTTCGTCGACGTCTTCGCCGTAATCTCGCGGCAGCGCCGCGGCGCACTGATCGAGGTGGACGCCGCGGACCGAGCATCGTCCACGAGATCCACGAGCAGCCGTCCTCGATCTCGGCCGGCTCGGCGCGTTCGACGACTCGGGCGTGATGCCGTCGTGCGTCGTGACCGTCGGCAGCGAGAAGTACCTGTACTACATCGGCTGAGATGCCGGAGTCACGGTCCATACAGAAACGCCGTCGGTCTCGCCGTCTCGACCGACGGCGGACTCACGTTCGAGCGGGCATACGAGGGGCCGCTCGTCGACCGCAGCCGCGACGAGCCGTTCTTCACGGCCACCCCGTTCGTCTTCGCGAGGGCTCCACATGGCGCATGTGGTATGCGTCGTCGACGGGCTGGGTCGTCGTCGACGGGCATCCGGAGCCGGTGTACGTGATCAAGTACGCCGAGTCCGACGACGGCGTGGTGTGGCGGCGCGAGAACGTCACCTGCATAGAGCCGAAGCATCCGGAGGAGGCGAACGCGCGCCCGTGGATCGTCTCCCGCCCCGAGGGCTACCAGATGTGGTTCTGCTATCGCCGCAGCCGCGGCTATCGGGACGATCCGAGCGCGAGCTACCGGATCGGCTACGCGGAGTCGAAGGACGGGATCTCCTGGGACCGCAAGGACGAGGAGGCAGGGATCGATGTGTCCGGCGAGGGCTGGGACTCGACCATGCTCGCTTACCCTTGCCTCTACGAGCACGCGGGCCTGCTCCACCTCCTGTACAACGGAGACGGCTTCGGCACGACCGGGATCGGGCATGCGGTCGCCGCGAGCTGAGGCGGCGCGCGCTCCGCGCAGCAAGGAGGCCGTCGAGGAGCTCGGTATCTTCTCCGGCGAGCCCGCGTTCGCCGAGCCGCTGCATGTCGGGCGGCCGAACATCGGCGACCGCGCGGCGCTCTTCGAGCGGATCAGCGCGGCTCTCGACCGGCGATGGCTGACCAACGAAGGCGGCTCGTCCTCGAGTTCGAGGCGCGCGTGGCGGATCTCGTCGGCGTCCGCGACTGCGTCTCCGTCACGAACGGGACCGTCGGTCTCCAGTTGCTCGCGAAGGGCCTCGACCTCACCGGCGAGGTGATCGTCCCCTCGTCGGACCTTCGTGGCCACCGCCCACGCGCTGAGATGCAGGGGATCACGAACCGGTGTTCTGCGACGTCGACCCGGACACCCACAACCTCGTCCGGCGCGGTGGAGGAGCCGTCACTGAGCGGACGACCGGGATCCTGGGCGTCCACCTCTGGGGCAGGCCGTGCGACGTCGATGCGCTCTCCTCGATCGCCGACAGGCACGGCCTCGAGCTCATCTTCGACGCCGCTCACGCTCTCGGCTGCACGTACCGCGGGCGACCCGTTGGGGGTCTCGGCCGCGCGGAGGTGTTCTCGTTCCATGCCACGAAGATCGCAAACGCGGCGGAAGGCGGAGCGATCACGACCGACGATGCCGCGAGCCTGGGCAACGACTGCGCCTGATGCGCGCGTTCGGCTTCTACGCCTACGACGCCGTCAGGGAGCTTGGTACGAATGGCAAGATGAGCGAGCTCTCGGCGGCGATGGCCCTGACATCCCTCGACAGCCTCGACGACTTCATCGCCGAGAGCCGCAGGAACTACGACGCGTACGAACGCGAGCTGGCGGACGTCGACGCCGTCTCGCTCCTCCGCTACGAGGGCGGCGAGCGTCACAACTACCACTACGTCGTCCTCGAGCTGGACTCGAAGCGCGCCGGTGGCCTCTCCCGCGACGGAGCTCGTGACCGTCCTGCACGCGGAGAACGTCCTCGCGCGGCGCTACTTCCATCCCGGCTGCCACCGCCTAGAGCCGTATGCAGGCGACCCTTCGGCGGCTTCCCGCGACAGAGGCATTGTCTTCCGGGTCCTCGTCCTTCCGACCGGAACGTCCCTTGCTCGGCCCGAGATCGAGGCGATCTGCTCGGTCGTGCGGCTCGCCACGGCGAACGGCGAGGCCGTCCGCGGCCATCTCGGCGGCCCTAGAACCAGCGCGCCGCGCCGGTCCGGTGTAGCCAGGCCCGCACGAGCACGCCCGCGTAGCCGAGGATCTCGTTCGGCAGCTTGAACTTCTCCGAGCCGCCGACGCCGACCGGCTGCTGCGCGCCCGGGATGTACTCGACGGTGCCGCCGCTCTCGAGGACCTTGAACGTCATCTCGGGGAAGATGTTGAAGCGGTTGGCCGACAGCCCGAGCTCCAGGATGTGGATCCGGTTGAACGCGCGGAAGCCGTACGTGCTGTCGGTCACCTCCCGTCCCAGGAGCAGCTTGATCCCGGTCCGGTAGACCGACTGGTAGAGCCGGTACGTCGGTCCGACGCTGTGCGTGTCCTCGGGCCGGATGAAGCGGGAGCAGATCGCCATCGTCGCGCCGGCCCGGAGCCGCTTCAGCATCTCCGGCAGCAGGTCGACCGGGTCGGAGCCGTCGGCGGAGACGATCGCGCAGTAGCGGCCGGAGGCGTGCGCGAGCCCGTAGCGCACGAGGCCGCCGAAGCTCGGCCGGTCGAGGCTCCGCTCGAACACGCGGACGTGCAGGTTCGGGTGCTCGTCGGCCAGGCGGACCGCGACGTCGAGCGTGTCGTCCTCGCTCGAGTCGTCGATCACGAGCACCTCGGCGAAGATGGAGCCCTGGGCGACGACCCGGTCGAGGTCCCGCAACGCCCGCGGCAGCGTCTGCGCGTCGTTCCGCGCGGGGACGATGATGCTCAGCTCGGCCAGACGGCGCCCCTAGCGCTCCTCGACGTGCCACGGATCCCAGTAACGCGCCGGGAAGCGGATGTCGTCGCCGAGCGACTCCTCGAGCGTGCTCGTGGAGAAGAACATCAGCTTCGCGCCCGGCGTCAGCGTCATGAAGCCGTTCACGTAGCCGGCCGGGACGCGCAGCACGGCGGGACTGCGCTCGCTGAGGACGAAGCGTTGCGGCTCGAGCCCGGGCGAGGGGTCGTCCCAGTCGTCGATCTCGACGCAGCAGACGAGCGCGGCCCCGGCGACGGCGAGAACGTACTTCGCCTCGTTGCGGTGACCGTGCCACGCGCGCACGAACCCCGCCTCGTGGTTCGACACGGTGTAGAAGCGCTTGACGTCGCCGAAGTCGAAGTCGTTGACGAAGCCGACCTCGCCGCGATCGTCGACGGCGAGGCCGCCGCGGAGGAGCTCAGGTCCCATTCGACCCGGCCCGTGTCTCGACGGGCTCCTCGCTCCGGCCGCCGTTGGCGGCGGTGCGGAAGTGGTGGCCGACGACGATCTCGCGACCGAGCGGCGACCGCTCCGGCACGAGCAGCGGCCGGAGGAAGTCGAGGTTGGAGTAGCGCGGCGAGCTCGTGTCGCGCACGCGCCCGTCCCGGACGACCGTCGCCACCTGGCGGATCCCGTCCTCGACGGTCAGCTTCGGGTCGAAGCCGAAGGTCTCGCGGGCGCGGTCGCTCGAGACGCGGTAGTTGCGCAGGTCCTGGAACGGCATTTCCGTGAACTCCGCCTCGACATCCGGATAGAAGGCCGAGATCCGCTCGGCGAGCGTGCGGATGGTGACGTTCTCGCTCTCGAGGTTGTAGACGCCCCGATGCTCGCTGAAGAGCGTCGGGACGACCGCCTCGGCGACGTCGCGCACGTGCAGCAGCGGCCGGTACTGGTCGCCGCCGAAGACGCTGATTCGCCCGTACAGGATCGCCTTCACCGTCAGGAGGTTGAGCACGAGGTCCATCCTGATCCGCGAGTGCGCGTCGCTGACGCCGTAGATCGTGCCCAGCCGGAAGACGATCGCGTCGCTCGAGGCGAGCGCCTGCTCCGCCTCCGCCTTCGTCTCCGCGTAGAGCGACAGCGGGTTGAGGGACGCGTCCTCGGTCAGCAGCCCGTCCTGGGCGCCGTACACGGAGCACGTGGACATGAAGACGATGCGACCGTCGAAGACGGACGTGAGCCAGCGCACCGACTCGACGTTGATCGCGCGCGTCAGCTCGGGATCGAGCGCGCAGGCGCCGTCCCCGACCATGGCGGCCAGCCAGACGACGGCGTCGGCCCAGTCGAGGTGCGGCTTCACGACGTCCCGGTCGAGGACGTTGCCGTGGACGAAGTGGACGTCCTTGAGGTACTGGTCCTCGTAGAGGAGCACGTCGAAGACGCGGACGTCGTGCCCGGCGTCGCGGATCTGGTCGGTGAGCCAGCCGCCGATGTACCCGGCGCCGCCGACGACGAGGACGTTGGCCATCGCGCGTTAGGATAACGGCGTCGTCCGACGATCGACCCGGCGAGGCGGCGAGCGCCGCATCGCGCGGTACGCTGGCGGCGATGGCGGCTCGCGAGACGGTTCACACACCGCCAGCCGGCCGCTCGTGGACGCGCAAGGCAGTGCGTCGACTGGTCTCGGCGCGCGCGCTGCTGCCGCTGGTGGTCGCCCTCGTCGTCTTCGGGGCGGGCTGCGGCATCCTCGCCTGGGCACGGCACGACCCTCCCCGGCTCCAGATCGACGCGACTTTCAGTGCGGACGCCTGTTGCTCGTGGCAGGTGTGGGTGAACGACTCGAATCCGGGCAACCTCACGATCCTTCCGATGCAGTGGGGCACGGAGGCGACCTACACCGTCCCGGTCTACCGCAGCCACATCGGCCACCTATCGATCCCCGTCGGAACACAACCGGGCGGCCGCGTCCTCATCAACGGCATCAGGCTGACGCGGGGGAGCCGCGTGGTCGGTCGCGTCACTCTCGCCCAGCTGCAGGCAGCGACCACGTACCACGCGACCAAGCGCGACCTGAGCGACGGCATCGAGGTTCGCGGCACGGACGTCTATCCGGCCATCGACCTCCAGCAGATCTCGCTCGACACGCACGAGAGCGCCCTGCGCCTGATGCTCGTCCGCGCCGTGACGCAGCGGCTGCCGTCGTTCGTCGCGATCCTGCTGCTCGCCACACTGCTCACGACGGTGCTCGCTGTCCGCGGACGAGGCTCGCTCGGGCTCCCGCTCGGGATCGCCGCGACGCTCGTCGCCGTCCGAGGGCTGCCCTGGCTGAGCTGGCGGCTCGACTTCCAGGACGACGTGAGCCACGCGGTGGGCTACGCGTCCTATGTCGGCATTTGGAAGGGCCGGGAGCGGTTCATCGTCGACGCAGCGGTCGCCGCAGCCCTTGCGGTGCCGGTCGCGGTCGCGCTCGTAGGACGTCTGAGGCGCGTGCAAGTCGCGGCCGTCGAGGAGGAACCGGTCGACGCGGGATCGAGGCCGGTTCCGCGCTGGCTCCCGCCGGCGCTCGTCACCGCGCCGGTCGTCGTGGCCGCACTCGCCGGGATGCCGAACCTCCGGGCGCTCATCGGTCCGCCGCCGCAGCTGGTGCCGTCCTGGGACGCGAACAACTTCATCTTCTGGCAGTACCTCGTGCAGAAGACGAACCTCGAGCCGATCAAGGACTTCTTCTGGCCCTACGGCTTCCAGTGGCTCTTCGACGAGCCCGCCCCGTGGGGGCCGGTCGCCTCGTATCTCTGGTTCCTCTCCTTCTGGGCCTTCCTCGCCCTCGGGGCGTACGTGGCACTCTCACGCTTCCTCTCGGGATGGACGCTCGTGCGCCGTTACGTACTCGTCGCGGGCTTCTTCGTGACCGCTCTCCTCTCGACGGACGCCCCGTTCACGACGCGCTACGTCGGGCCGCTCGGTCTCGTGCTCCTCTACGTCGGCATCGACCCGCGTGACCGGCTCCGCTCGCCGAAGCGACTCGCGTTCGCTGTGGCCGCGCTGAGCCTGACGCTCTTCGAGGTGGCCCAGACCCTCTACGCCCTCGCGCCGATCGGCTTCCTGCTGCTCGTGGAGCTCGCGACCGAGGTGCGGCGGACGCGGGCGGACATCGGGCGCTGGGCGGCACGCGCGACGGCGACGATCGGCATGCCGCTCGGGATCACGGTCGTCGTGCTCCTCGGCTTCGGGATCCTCCACGGCACGACGGTGTTCTACGAGCAGGAGCTCGTCGCGGCGTCCGCGTACGCATTCCCGAGCACGGTGGACCAGTGGGTCACGACCCCCAAGACGCTCGAGTCGCTGATCTTCTGGGCGGTTCCCGTCTCGGTCGCCCTCGGGATGTTCGGCCTCGTCAAGCGACGGGGCCACGGACGGGCCTCGTCCGCGGCGGTCGTCGCCCTCGGGCTGCTCGGCTTCATGATGCTGCAGAAGCAGATCCTGCGCCCCCACAGCGCGACCCAGATCTGGCTCCCGCTCGTGTTCGGGCTCGTCTACTGGGCGATGACCGCGGCCGCCCTGCACCGGACGCGGCGCGCCGTCGCCGTGGCCGCGACCGCGGGCGCCCTGGCGGCCCTCGTCCTCGTCTCCGGCGGGTACGAGGCGGGCTGGCGCGCGCTGAGCGCCGCGCCGGCACGCCTCTCGGACAGCGTCGGGGCGCTGATCCATCAGCGGGGCCAGTTCGCGGCGCAGGAGAAGCAGGCCTTCGGCGCGCGGAGCTTCGCGAAGTTCGACGACTACAAGCCGGTCATCCGGGCGCTGCGCGCGACGCCCGCGGTCCGCGCCGGCGGGCCGGTGTGGGTACTCGGAGACGACACGGCCGTCCCGATGATGCTCGGAGAGAGCTGGCCCTACTACTTCAACGATCTCTATGACACGTCGCCGCTCGCCTTCCAGAAGATCGTGCTCGACCGGCTCCGGAGCCACCCGCCGGCACGCGCGGTGTGGAACTTCTCCCCGGCTGCGCTCGTGTTCGACGCTGTGCCGAGCCCGGTTCGCGTGCCGCTGCTCTACTCCTGGGCGGTGCGCTCGCTCGTGCCGGAGCGGCAGATCGGCACGTTCGCGATCCTCCGCCCTCGCCGGCCGGGCGAGCCGATCGCGCTCGACTGGTGGAAGGACCGCATCGGCGCCACCCTGAACCTCGGCCACATCCCCGAGGCCGCGAGGCTTTCCGGGGAGCGCTGCACGTCCGGACCCGACTGTGGCACGCAGCTCGTGATCACCTTCCCGGCCGGGACGCCGCACTCGCCGGAGATCGACGTGCCGCTGACGGTGGCCGGCATGCAGTTCACGATCGCGGTGCAGGCCTCGGAGGCGTCCCGCTACGTCGTACCGCTCGACCGAGTCTGGTTCTGGGCAGCCGCGGCCGGCCTACCTCGCTCCGTCGACGCCACGGAGGCCGGCGGTGCGGATGTGACCGTCGAGAGACGCTCGATCGATCCCGGCGTCCTCTACTGAGCCACGAGCTCAGGCGCGGTGACGGAGCCGTCTCGCCGCGCGCCGCAGCCGGCGACGGACGCGCCCGAAGTTCCGGTGGAGCCAGCCCATCGGGTCGCGCACGTCGGCGAGCTGCTCCAGCGCCGCCTGGTGAGACGCCAGCTCAACCGCGGCCGGCTCATCGCCGGCCGGTGCCGCCACCGCCCAGCGCAGCAAGCCGGGGATGTCGAGCGCGAGCGGCTCGCCGAAAGCGGCCCGCACGTCGGGTCGACTCGCATAGACCTGAGCGACGGCGCGCAGCGCGCCGTCGTCGACGCGGCTGCGGCCGAGCATCCGAAGCCGGCAGGCCAGCAGAGCGTGAACGGCGTCGCGCAAGGGGAACAGGTCGTACCACGGCTGATACCCGTCGACGGCACGGAGCGCAGGACGGGCGAACGCGGGCGCCAGACGCTCGGCGTCCTCCTGCCGCACCCAGAAGCTGTTGATCCCGTCCCACAGCATCTGCCGGTAACGCGCTTCGACGAGCAGCCCCTCGACGCGGCCCGGATCACCCTCGATCACGAGCACGCGAGGGCGGAAACGCTCCCAGTCGCCGGTCGACAGGACGGCGTGTTCGAGCCCCTCCACGTCGATCTTGAGGAACTCGACGTCCTGATCGCCGACATGCTCTTCGAACAGCTCGCGCAGGGTGGTCATCGGGACCTCGTACTCCGAGAGCCGCGAGACCCGGCCCGCGGCATCCGCACGATCGGGATCGAAGGTCGAAAGGCCAGGCGCGTCCAGCGCCTCGAAGAACCTGCCCATGCCCGACTCGGGGCCAATCGCGACCCGAAGATTGACGTCGCGCGGCCGCTCCGCCTCGAGCGCGGCGTATGCATCGCGGAGAGGTTCCACGTTGACGCCGCTCCAGCCGCGATCGTAGAAGTGCTTCGTCACCGAGTCCAACACCGGATCGGCGGCGCCCAGATCGACGTAGAACCCGGTCGCGACGTCCCGGAACGCCCTCGCGAGGACGACGTCCTCACCGTTCTGAGCGTAGGAGATCACGCGCCGATGCTACGGCATCGCGTTCGCCTGCTCGGCGGGTCCCGGTAGGCTCGCGCAGTGACGCGACGGCCGCGCACACGGTGATGCACCTCCACGTCGACGCAGACGACCTCTGGATCGCCGAGGCCGAGTACGGCGTCTCCGCATCATCCGCGGCGAAGTCGGTGTACGACGAGGCGCTGCCGCACCTGCTCGCCATCTTCGACGCCGCAGATGTGAAGGCCACGTTCTTCGTGATCGGCAGAGACCTCGACCGGCCCGCGGCGAGGCGGTTCTGCGTCGAGGCCACCGCCGGCGGGCACGAGATCGCCAACCACTCGTTCTCCCACGACGCGTCCTTCGCCTCGCTTTCCCGCGCGGAGAAGGAACGCGAGATCCTCGCCGCCGACGAGGCGATCGCCTCCGCGACCGGCGTCAAGCCCGTGGGCTTCCGCGCGCCGGGCTACCACCTCGACGCCGCGGTCGTCGACACCCTCGTGGCCGCGGGGTACGTCTACGACTCCTCGATCCTGCCCACGTTCGTCGCGCCCCTCCTCGGCCTCTACCTGCGGCTACGGTCGCGCGGAGGGACGGAGAAGGTGATCGGTACGCCGCGTGCCGCCCTCGCTTCGCGCACGATCCGGCGCATCCGCGCCACGAACGGCTTCCTCTACGAGCTTCCGGTCTCCGTGCTGCCGCTCGCCCGGCTCCCCGTCCACTCGACCTTCGCTTTCCGATTGCCCGCGCCCCTTCGGCGGGCCGCGTACGGCGCCGTCGGCCGCTCCGACGAGGGCGTCTATCTCTTCCACGCGGTGGACGGCTACGACTACCCGGACGACGACGAGCTGCGCCGGCTCGTCGTGCCGCTCCGGCAGACGCAGGCGCGCCGCCTCGCGCTCGTGCGTGAGACGGTGGCCGCCCTCGGCGTCCCCGGGAACGCCACGACCGCGGAACACCTGCGCGACCTCGACCCCTCCCGGGTTCCGATCTCCCGCGTGCTCTCCTTCCGGTGACGGGGCGGCGCTTGCGGGGCTCGCGGGCCGCGGCCGGCGCTATGGTGGTACGCCGAATCGTCCCCGCCCGCCGGAGCCCCTTCATGAAGGACAGGATCGTCGCCCGCCTCTATGCCGCCGTCGACGCGATCAACCGTCAGCGGCAGGGCGAGCCGCCGCTCGAGAAGTCGCTCGACACGCCGCTCTACGGGAGCGCGAGCGCTCTCGACTCGCTCGGCCTCGTCAACTTCATCGTCGCCGCCGAGCAGCAGATCCAGGACGAGACGGGCGTCGCCGTCGTGCTCGCCGACGACCGGGCGCTCTCCCGGGAGCCGAGCCCGTTCGGGTCGATCGGAGCCCTCGCCGACTACGTCGAGGAGCTCCTGAAAGAGACCGCCTGATGCCTGGAGAGGAGGTCGTCCTGGTGACCGGTACCAGCCGCGGCATCGGGAACCACCTCGCCCGGCACCTGCTCGAGCGCGGCTACCGGGTCGTCGGCTGCAGCCGGTCGGCCGACGCCGGCATCGAACACGATCGCTACGCGCACCGCGTCGCCGACGTCTCCTCGGAGGAAGACGTCGTCGAGCTGTTCAGGTGGATCCGCCAGGAGATCGGACGGCTCGACGCGGTCGTCAACAACGCAGCGGTCAACCCCGCGCTGTCGCTGGTCGCGTTGACGTCCGCCGCTGCGGCGATCGAGACGCTCCACGCCAACGTCCTCGGGCCCTTCCTCGTCTGCCGCGAGGCCGTGAAGCTGATGATGCGCGGCGAGTCCGGCCGCATCGTCAACATCGGCTCCATGGCCACGCGCCACGAGGTCGAGGGGGAGGCGCTGTACACCGCCTCGAAGGCGGCGGTGAACGCGCTGACCCGCGTCCTCGCCAAGGAGGTCGCCGCGCACGGGATCACGTGCAACGTCGTCGCTCCCGCGGCGGTCGGAGCAGGGCTCGCCGAGGCGGTCGACTCCGAGGCGCTGGCGCGCGTGCTCGAGCGGAACGCGGTCCACGAGGTGGGCACCGTCGAGGAGGTCGCCCAGACCGTCGAGTGGCTCCTGCGGCCGGAGAGCTCGGCCGTCACCGGGCAGATCATCTATCTCGGCGGCGCGTAGATGCTCGACGTCGCCAGGATCGTCACCGGCCCGTGGAAGGAGAACTGCTACGTCGTCGCGTGCGCCGCGGGCGACGCCGTCGTGATCGACCCCGGCGGCGAGCCGGCCCAGATCCGGGAGCACGTCGCCGCGGCCGGCCTGCGCGTCCACGCCGTCGTCAACACGCACGCGCACTACGACCACCTCGGTGCGGTCGTGCCGGTGGTCGAGGAGTACGGCGTCCCGTTCCACCTTCATCCGGACGACGCCGACCTGCTCCGCCGGGCGAACTTCTACCGGGTGCTGTTCCTCGGCGAGGACTCGATCCGGATCCCCGCCGTCGACGTCGAGCTCGCCGACGGCGACACGCTGCGGTTCGGAGCGCTGGAGGTGAGCGTCGTGCACACGCCGGGCCACACCCCCGGGAGCGTCTGCTTCGAGATCGCCGGCGAGCTCTTCACCGGCGACACGGTCATGGCGAAGCAGCTCGGCCGCACCGACCTTCCCGGCGGCGACCGCGACCTGCTGCTCTCCTCGGTGCACCTGCTGGCGGAGCGCTACCCAACCGGGACGAGGCTCCATCCCGGCCACGGCCCGTCCGCGCTGATGGGCGAGGTCCTGCCGAGGCTCGACGCACTGCCGGAGCTGCGCGGATGACGTCGCTCCGCCACATCGCGTCCGCGCTGCCGGAGCGAGTGCTGTCCAACGACGAGCTCGCACGCGAGAACCCGTCCTGGAACATGGAGTCCGTCCTCGAGCGGGCGGGCGTCGCCGAGCGCCGCGTGGCCGCTCCCGGCGAGACCGCGTTCGACCTGTCCGTCCGCGCGTGCGAGACGCTCGTGGAGGAGGGCGCCGTCGACCTCGGGCGCGTCGACGCGGTCGTCTACTGCACGCAGAGCCCCGACTACGTGATGCCGGGCAACGCGCACCTGCTCCACGGCCGGCTCGGCCTCGGCGACCGCGTGCTCGCGTTCGACTACAACCTCGCGTGCTCCGGCTACGTCTACGGGCTCGCGTTCGCCGACTCCTTCGCGCGGAGCGGCCTCGCCTCCGAGATCCTGCTCGTCACGGCGGACACGTACTCGAAGCACATCAACCCGCGCGACCGCTCGGCCCGCGTGCTCTTCGGCGACGGCGCCGCGGTCACGCTCGTGACCGCCGCCGACGGGGACGGCGGCAGGATCGTCGCCGCCGAGCTCGGCTCGCACGGAGCCGACTTCGAGAAGTTCTACATCCCCGCGGGAGGGTGGCGGCAGCCTCGCGGCGAGGAGACGCGGCGCGAGGAGACCGACCGGCACGGCAACGTGCGCTGCGCGGAGAACATCTACATGGACGGCCTCGGCGTCTGGTCCTGGGTCAACTCCACGGTGCCGGCGCACGTGCGCGGGTTTCTCGAGCGGCAGTCGCTCTCGCTCGACGACGTCGACCTCTACGTCTTCCACCAGGCGAGCAAGATGAGCCTCGACACGGTGGCGAAGGCGCTCTCGCTGCCGCCGGAGAAGACGTTCGTCCACCTCGAGGACGTCGGCAACCTCGTCTCGGCGTCGATCCCGGTCGCGCTGCGCGCGGCGCTCGACGAGGGGCGCGTCGGCCCCGGCAGCCGGGTGCTGCTCTGCGGCTTCGGCGTGGGCCTTTCCTACGGCAGCGTGCTGCTCGAGTACTGATGTTCGTCGACTTCCTCACCGAGCGCTTCGCGGAGTGGGCGACGACTCCCGCCGTGATCGCACCCGCCTCCCGCTGCTCGTTCGGGGAGCTCCTCGAGCTCGTCGGGCGCTGGGGGGAACGCCTCGACGGGGAGGGAATCCGGGCGGGGACGGTCGTCGCGCTCGAGGGCGAGTTCTCGCCGAACACGGTGGCCCTGTTCCTCGCGTTCGTCGCGCGCGGCGCCGTCGTCGTCCCGCAGAGCAACACGAGCCGCGCCGGCCGCGAGGAGAAGGACGAGATCGCCCAGGTGGAGGCGTACGCGTTCGTCGACGACCACGACGAGGTGCGCTTCGAGACGACCGGTCGGACGGCGGCGCACGAGCTCTACGACGAGCTCCGCCGGCGGGAGCGGCCCGGCCTCGTCCTCTTCTCCTCCGGCACCTCGGGCGAGCCGAAGGCCGCCGTCCACGACTTCACCCACCTCCTGGAGAAGTTCCGCGTCCGCCGCCCCGCGCTGACGACGCTCACGTTCCTCCTCTTCGACCACTGGGGAGGCCTCAACACGATGCTGCACGCCCTCTCGAACGGCGGGACGATCGTGACCGGCCGCGACCGCTCGCCCGAGGGCGTCTGCGCCCTCATCGAGGAGCACCGGGTCGAGCTCCTGCCGGCGACGCCGACGTTCCTCAACCTGCTCCTGCTCAGCGGCGCATACCGGGAGCACGACCTCGGCAGCCTGCGCCTGATCACCTACGGCGCCGAGCCGATGCCCGAGAGCACGCTCGAGCGCCTCCGCGAGGCGTTCCCGCGGGTCCGGCTCCAGCAGACGTACGGCCTGATCGAGGTCGGCGTGCTGCGCTCGAAGTCCCGCGGGGACGGCTCGCTCTGGGTCAAGCTCGGCGGCGAGGGCTACGAGACGCGAGTCGTCGACGGGATCCTCCAGATCAAGACGCAGTCGACGATCATCGGCTACCTGAACGCGCCGACCCCGATCACGCCCGACGGCTGGTTCGTCACGGGCGACGCCGTGCTCCAGGACGGCGACTACTTCCGGATCCTGGGACGCAAGTCGGAGCTGATCAACGTCGGCGGCGAGAAGGTCTATCCGGCGGAGGTGGAGAGCGTGATCCAGTCGCTGGACGAGGTCGAGGAGGCGACGGTCTTCGGAGAACCCAACCCGCTTGTGGGTCACATCGTGTGCGCGAAGATCCGGACGAGAGAGCCGGTGGACCCGGCCGAGTTCGAGGCGCTGGTGAAGCGGTACTGCGGCGAACGCCTCGAACGGTTCAAGGTGCCCGTGAAGGTGGAGGTGGTCGACCGGTACCAGTTCGGCGACCGCTTCAAGAAGGTGCGACGGTCGGTCTCGTGAAGCCCGAGCGCGACCCCGGCGGGTTCGACCCGACGCAGGAGCCCAGCCTGGAGCTCAAGGCCTTCCTCGAGTTCCGCGAGTCGGGCCGGATCTCCGCCCGCTACGCGATCCCGCTGGGCCTGCGCGCGCTGCTGACGGACATCCCGGTGGCCGTGATCAAGCAGTGGCCCGGGCCGGTCGGCATGAAGCTGCGCCAGCTCTACTACCGCTTCCGCTTCGGCGCGATGGGCGAGAGCGTCCTCATCGGCACCGGCGTCGAGGTGACCATGCCGAAGCGGATCCGCGTCTCCGACTACGTCCTGATCGACCACCACGTGACGCTGGACGCGCTCGCAGGAGAGATCGTCATCGGACGGCGGATCCACATCGCCCCGTACGCGATCATCGCCGGCGCCGGGGGCGTCTACCTCGACGACTACGCGGCGGTGGCGTCCTTCGCGCGGATCTACTCGCACTCGGAGGCGCCCGTGGACGGCAAGCGCATGAGCGGGCCCATGATCCCCGAAGACATGAAGGGCATGATCACCGCGCCTGTCCGGCTCGGAAAGGACTCCCTCGTCGGCACCGGCGCCGTCCTCCTTCCGGGCGTGACGCTCGGAGAGGGCGCGATCGTCGGCGCGAACTCGCTCGTCCCGGCGAACACGACGATCCCGCCCTGGACGATCTACGCGGGGGTCCCCGCGAGACTCGCAGGCCTCCGGCAGCCGGTCACCGTTCCCGACGTGTAACCGCGCCGCAGTACGGGCCCCGGAGGCCGCGCCTGGTCCCGGGCGAGCCGGAGTGCGTTAGCATCCGGAGACCGCGATGACGAATGTCCATGAGGCGGCACCTGCGGCGAGGGCGTCATCTTCGCCGCGGGCGGCGGTCGAGCATGCAGACGTCGGGCGCCCGCTCGGCCTGGCGCGCGACTCGGCGGCCGTCTGCATCCCGGTCTACGGGGCGCACGAGCAGTTCGTGCAGTGCCTGCTCAGCGTCCTGACGCACGACCCCGCCGGAGGTGCCGATCCTCGTCGCCGACGACGCGAGCCCCGACCGGCAGACCGAGGTCTATCTCGAGCGGCTCGCCGCGAGCGGCGCGCTGCTCCACCGGCTGATCTACCGCCGCCAGGGCGAGAACGTCGGCTTCGTGCGGAACGTGAACGACGCGTTCGAGCTCCTCGACCCCGCCGACGTCGTCGTGCTCAACAGCGACTGCATCGTCGGCGCCGAATGGCTCGAGCGGCTGCGCGAGGCGGCCCACTCCGACTCGACCATCGCCACCGCGAGCGCGCTGACCAACAGCGGCACGATCCTGTCGGTGCCCGAGCGCAACCGTCCGCGGCCGATGCTGCCGGACGGCGGCGACGCCGAGCGGCTGGCGCGCGAGGTGGCGGAGACCTCGCTCCGGCTCCGGCCCCGGATCCCGACCGCGGTGGGGCACTGCATGTACATCCGCCGCGCGGCGCTCGACCTCGTCGGCGGGTTCGACGAGATCTTCTCGCCCGGCTACGGCGACGAGGTCGACTTCTCGCAACGCTGCCTCGCGCACGGGCTCGTGCACGTCGCCGCCGACGACGTCTTCGTCTTCCACGCGGGCGGAGCGAGCTTCGAGGGCAACGGCGCCCGGAACGCGATCCAGGAGCGGAACGAGCGGGTGGTCTCCAGCCGTCATCCGCTGTACCACGACGCCGTCCGGGTGACCTCCGAGCGCCAGACCGGGACGCTCGCGCGCGCCCTCGCGGCGGCCGGCACGGCGCTGCGACCGCTCTCGGTGTCGATCGACGCCCGCTTCCTCGGCGACACGATCACCGGCACGCAGGTCCAGGCCCTCGAGCTCGTCACCGCGCTCCACCGGACGCAGAGGACCGACCTCAGGATCGTCGTGACGCGCCACCTCGGCGCGTGGGCTCGCGAGGTGCTCGAGAGCCTGGACGGCGTCCGCATCGTGAGAGACGACACCTTCCGGCGCGAGCGGGAGCCGCGCACCGACGTCGTCCACCGCCCCGGGCAGCTCTTCAGATGGTCCGACCTGCGGCTGATACCGGAGCTGGGACACCGCTTCGTGCTGACGCAGCTCGACCTGATCGCCTACCGCAACGGGACCTATCACGCCTGCTTCACCGACTGGCGGGAGTACCAGCGCCTGACGCGGCTGGCGCTCTCGCTCGCCGACAGGGTCGTCTTCATGTCCGAGCACGCCGCCGCGGACGCCTACGCGGAGGACCTCGTGGACGAGCGCCGGGCGCAGGTCGTTCCGCTCGGCGTGGACCACCTGCTCCCGACTCGCGCCCGCCCGCGGCGCCCCCGCGCGCTCCCCGCCGCCGCCGCGGCCGGCTACCTGCTCTGCCTCGGGACGAACTTCCGTCACAAGAACCGCGTGTTCGCGCTCCGGCTGCTCGATTCGCTCCAGCGGCGCCACGGCTGGGACGGCTGGCTCGTCTTCGCAGGCCCTCATGCCGGTAAGGGCACGTCCGCGGGCGACGAGGCCGCGTTCCTCAGCATGCAGCCGCGGGTGGCCGCGCGCACCGTCGATCTCCGAGCGGTCTCCGAGGAAGAGAAGCTCTGGCTGCTCGAGCGCGCCGGCGCCGTCGTCTATCCGTCCACCTACGAGGGCTTCGGCCTCGTGCCGTTCGAGGCGGCCGCCGCGGGCACGCCGTCGCTGTTCGCGTGGCAGTCCTCGCTCCGGGACGTCCTGCCCGAGGCGGCCGCCACGCTCGTGCCGTGGCACGCCGACACGAGCGCCGACGCCGCGATCTCCGTCCTCCGCGACCCGGAACGGGCGGCGGAGCTCGTGCAGACCGTCCGCGAGGCGGGCAAGACGCTGCGCTGGGACCGGACCGCCGAGACGCTCGCGGACGTCTACGCGAGCGTCGTTCCCGAGCCGAACCGCGACGTCGCCCTGCTCGCCGACGAGCAGGTTCCGCTCACGCTGAGCGCGCTCACCTCCGTCCAGAATCCGGAGGTGCTCCAGATGCCGAGCGACCTCTACCGCGCGACGTACGCGCTGCTGACCCATCCGCTGACGCACCGGCCCTTCGTGCGCGGCGTGCGCTCGCTCTACAGCCTGGGTTACCTCGCGCGGCACGGCCGCCGGCCGAGACGCTAGGGACGAGCTCGGCTGCGACCGCGGACGCGGGGCTACTCGGACGGGAGCCGGATCGTGAAGCCCGTCTCGACGGGCAGGCCGGCGGTCAGGCGCAGGACGCTGACCGCAGCCGGGACGGCCTCCCGGGGTCGCCGCTCGAAGAGCCGTCCCTTCTCGGCCGGCAGCGGCTGCCGGCCGAACGCCTCGACCGGCAAGCCCGGCTGCTCGCCCGCCCACACGAGCCTGCTCTCCAGCTTGTGCCGGCCGCGGCCCTCGATCCGGTCGCGGACGAGGACGACATCGCTCCCCCACTCGATGCGCCGGATGTGGCGGAGGCGGCGGCCGAAGCGGACGCTCGCCTCGACGGCGCCGTCGCGGGCGTAGCGGAGCTTCACCTCCGGGAACGGGCCGCGCCCCGGCGGGAACTGGTCGCGGCCGTCCACCTGCACGGTCGAGTGGGCCGCGGTGCCGCGCTCCACGCCGCCCGGGTCGGCGAGCACCGGCTCGCCGTGCCACCAGAGCTGGAACGAGAGCGCGTCGGCGTGCGCGTGCGCCGGCAGGAACTCCGGCGCCGGCGGGCCGCAGCGGAAGGCGAGCCAGAGTGGCCCCTCGCGCACGACGCAGAACCCGGACGGCTCGAGCACCGTCAGGCCCTGCGGCGGCTCCGGCAGCTCGAGCCGCGGCGCGAGGTCAAGCCAGCCGTCGTTGAAGAGCGGCGGCCGCCCGTCCGGGCGCTGCACGGCGGCGGCGAAGGCCGCCATCCGCTCGATCGCGTCCTCGAGCCAGGAGTGCGGAAAGGCGGCCTGGATCTCGAGCAGGTCGCGCAGGACGACGAGGTGGTAGACGGGGCTGCGCTCGTAGTGGCCGCCGTCTGCGAGCACCTGGTCGGCCAGCTCGCGGCGGAGGAGAGCGATCCCGCGGCGCGTCAGCTCCGGCGCGGCGAAGGCGACCCCGCCGAGCACGAGCGCCCGCGCGTTCCGGATCAGGTGGTTGCCGAGGATGTCGTGCTCGAGGTTCCGCTCGAGGTGGCGGAGCTGGCGCCAGAGGCTCTCCGAGATCCGCTCCGAGCCCAGCTCCGGGAGCAGCGTCAGCGCAGCGACCCAGTTGCCGGCCCGCGTCGAGAGCGGATACGGGTGCCAGGCGTCGCCGGGCCGGGACGGGTTCGCGTCGATCCAGGCCTCCACGAGGCCGCGGGCGGCCTCGGGGTCGCCGGCCCGGGCGGCGGCGAGAACGTCCTCGCCGTCGTGCGCGTGGAGGCGGCCGAGCCGCGTCTCCGGGTCCGGCGTGCCGCCGCGCGCGAACGCGTCGGAGCGCCAGAGCGCCTCGCCGGAGGGAACCGGCCCGGCCTGGCGCGGCGGCGTACCGCGCGGGAAGCGGCGCCGGGCGAGCGGCCGGCGCGCCCGCGCCCGCAGCTGTCGCCCGCGAGCGGCACGGAGCGCGTGCAGATAGAGGCGGAGGCTCACCACGGGCGGACGCTATTCGCGGCCGAGGACGAGATCGATGCCGGCGAGCACGAGCTCGACGTCGGCGCCCGAGATGTGACCGACGCGTTCGGTCAGGACATCGCGGTCGACGGCGACGATCTGGGACACGTTCGCAACCGAGTCGCGCGGCAACTGCGTGCGCTCGGCGGGTAACAGCACATTGCCCGGCGCAGACGCCCAGCGGAGGTTGCTCGTCAGCGGAACCACGACGACCGTGGCGAGCCGGCTCGCGTTGAACGCGTCGCCCTGGACGACCACGACGGGTCTCCGGAAGCCAGGTCCGGAACCGGACGGATCCGGAAGGGACGCCCAGTAGACGTCTCCCCGGCTGACTACCACTCGTTGCGTTCGAGCGCTCTGCGGCCGGCCGCGTTCAGCCACTCGTCCTGCTCGACGCCGAGCTCCTCGACGAGCTGGTCGATCGCCGCCCTGACGGCGGTCGGGTCACGGCGCGAGATACTCGGCGAGTGCCTCCCGGTACACCTGGCTGCGCGTCTTGCCGAGCCGCTGCGCGAGCTCTTCCGCCCGGTCGAAGAGACCGTCGGGAATCGACACGGCCGTTTTCATACCTTTAGTATAACCGCACTCCGGTGCTCAGAGCCCCAAGACGAGCGCGAGGGCCGCATCGAGGTCGCGCAGCTCCCCTGCGCTGAGCCGCCCGACCGATGTGCCGAGCCTGTCGGGGCTGATCGCGGTGGTCTGCTCGACGAGAACGCGAGTCGAGCCTCCGGCAAGGTCGATCGTCGGCCGGAACGACCGGGGAGGCGCGGATGCCGACGTGGGAGAGACGAGCACGGTGGAGAGCGCGAGCAGCTCGTCCGCTTGCACGACGACCGCGTAGCGGACGCCCTGCTGTTCGGAGCGGCGCGTCCCGCGGTGGACGCGCAGACGGAAGACCTCGCCCCGTACCACGCCCCGCTACTCGTCCGGCCAGGGCGCGGCGAGAGCGTCCATCTCGCGACGCACGCTGAGGGCCTCGGCGAGGTCGTCGGGATCGGCCGCGGCGGCCGCGGCCTCGAGGCGCAGTGCGCTCCTGCGCCGCCGCCGCTCCGCTGCCTCGCGAAGCGCGACGCGGATTGCCTCCGAGTCGCTGCGGCCTTCGTCGCGGAGAACGGCGAGATCCTGCTCTGCACGCTCGTCGAGCCGGGCCTGCACGGTACGCGGCATGTCAGGAATGTACCACGAAACGTATTACGCGCTCGCCCCGACTCGCCCGAGCGCCTCCTCGTAGGCCGCCTGGAGCCGCTCCGCGGCGGCGGCGAAGGACAGCTCGGCGCGCGCCTTCTCCCGCGCCGCCGCGCCGAGGCGGGAGCGCAGCTCCGCGTCGCCGAGCAGCCGCTCGAGGGCGGCGCGCAGCGCAGCGGCATCCCCGGGCGGCACGAGCAGCCCGGTCACGCCGTCCTCGACCGCGTCCGTGAGCCCGCCGACGGCGGACGCGACCACCGGCCGCCCCCACGCCATCGCCTCGCGCGGCGCGACGCCGTAGCCCTCGCGCCGCGAGGGCGCGGCGACCACGGCCGCCCGCTCGTACCAGGGTCCGAGCTCGCCCGGCGGGACGAACCCGACCGCCTGCAGCACGCGCGCCCGCAACGGCCCGTCGCCGACGACGACGAGTGGCAGGTCGTCGCCGCAGGCCTCGACGAGCTCGAGCACGCCCTTCTCGGGCGAGAGCCGGCCGACGTAGAGGACGTGCGGCGGCTGCTCGGGCTCGCCGACGGACTCCGGGATGGCGACCCCGCTCGGGACCACGCGCACCTCGCGCGCCCCGAGGGCCCGCGCCTCCTCCGCCAGCGCGGTCGAGGCGGCGAGCACGAGCCGAGCCCGTCGCAGCACCGGCCGCACGAGCCACGGCGCGCGTCGCGCCAGCTCGACGTCGGTCCCCCAGACCTGGACGACGTAGGGCTTCCCGAGCGTTGAGGCGACCGCGCCCGCCGCGAGCCAGTGCGCGTGCACGAGGTCGGCGCCGCGCGCCGCCCTCGCCGCCGCGCGACGGAACTCCCACAGGAACGCCGGGACGAGCGCGGCGAGCCACGGCCGCGCGCGCAGGTTCCCGGCGATCCCGTGCCCGTAGGCGATCCCGAAGTGCCGGAAGCCGGCGGGCGAGACGACGTCCACCTCGACGCCGCGCGCGCGTGCGCCCTCGACCGCGTCGAGGACGAAGCGGCCGGCCGGGTCCTCCGGGCCGCGCGGGTAGGACGTGGTCAGGACGAGAACGCGCATGCGTCAGCCGTCGAACGCCACGACCTCGGCGCGGTGGCCGTGGGCGCGCCCCAGCCGGAGGTCGGTGGTGACGACCGGAAGCGCCAGCGCCTCGGCGAGCGCGACGTACGCGGCGTCGTACGGCGTCAGCGTCTTCCGCAACTCCCAGATCCGGCCGAGGAGATGCACGACCGGGTACCGGGTCACGCGAAGGTCGCCGAGGCGCTCGACGGCCTCCTCGGCCCTCCGCTGGGCGACGAAGCCGCGGAGGACGGCTTGCCGAGCACCGGAGATGACCTCGAGATCGAAGACGTGGGGCGCGTGCAGGGACTCCGCCGCTGCGATCTGCGCGGCCGACCAGGAGCCGCGCGCCCCGCCGTCCAGCAGATAGTCGACCACGAGCGACGCGTCAACGATCATCGCCGCCGACGCGCCGCTCGAGCTCCCGTTCCCGCTCCTCGCGCCCTGCGCGGATGAGCTCGGCGGCGGGGACGGGGAGGTGAGGCATCGGCCTGGCCCTCACGCGGTCGACGTGCTCGCGCAGGGTCGGCAGCGACGCGAGCGCGCTCGTCTCCGCGCGGAGATACTCGGAGAGGGACATGCCCCGTCGCGCGGCCCGCTCCTTCAGCGTCCGGTGGACGTCCTCGGGCACATTGCGGATCTGGATGTGCGTCATCAGCCGTCACCGCCGCCGCGGCGGTCGCGCAGCCGCTCCTCGAGCTCCTCCGGCGTCGGGATACGCGCCCTGGCCGTGAACTCCCGAAGCAGGTAGTCCGAGAGCGACACCCCCTCCTGCGCGGCCCGTTCTTTCAGCGTGCGGTGGACGTCGTCCGGCACGTTGCGGATCTGGATGTGCGCCATGCCACGACCCTATCACATGCACTTTGCATGCCCTGGACGGCCACGTCCCCACCGCCCGCGAGAATGCGAGCCGTGCCCCCGCTCCGCGACGCCGCCGTCGCCGCCGTCCCGCTCGCGCTGATCCCGGCCCTCGGGGCCGCCCAGGGCGGCTACCTCCCCGACGCCTGGGTCTGGGCCGGGGCGCTCCTGGGCTGGGCGGCGGCGCTGGCGCTTGTGCTCGGCCCCGGAGGACGGCTCCGCGACGGGTGGCCCTGGGCCGCGGCCGCGCTCGCGCTGCTCGCCTGGACCGCGGCCTCGACGCTCTGGTCGGTGCACCCGTCGCAGTCGCTGCTCGAGGCGCGGCGAACCGTCGTCTACGCGGCCGCGGTGCTCGCGCTGCTCGCGCTCGCACGCCGGACGCCGACCCGGGTGCTCGCGCTCGCCACGCACGCGGCGATCTCCGTGCTGCTCGTCTACGCCCTCGCCCGCTACCTGCTCGAGCCGCGGCGATACGCCGAGTTCGAGGGATACCTGCTCGCGGAGCCGCTGGGCTATGCGAATGCCGTGGGCGTGCTCGCGGCGATGGGAATGCTGCTCGGCGCCGGCATCGCGGCCCAGGCCGGCTCACGCAGGCTCCGCGCCCTCGCGACCGGGAGCGTGCCGCTGCTCGCCCTCGCGCTGGCGCTCGCCGAGAGCCGCGGCTCCTGGCTCGCGCTCGCGATCGGCGGCGGCGTGCTGCTGCTCCTCGAGCCCGCGCCCGGACGACTGCTGCGGACCGCTGCCGCCGCCGCTCCGGCGACGGCGCTCCTCGTCTGGCTCGCTCAGCGCAGCCGGCTCACCGACCTCGGGGCGTCGCCGCAACGCAGCACGGCGCTCGTGCTCGCGGCGGTCGCGGTGGTCTGCGCGGTCGGGACGGGCGCTGCGGCGGCCGCGAGCCTAACGGCGTCCGGGGCGAAGCGGCAGGCGCCGCGGCGCCTCGTGCTCGCGCTGCTCGTCTGCGTGGCGCTCGCCGGCGCCCTCGCCGTCGGCCGGGCCGGGACGACGCAGCCGCGCGTCTCGTACTGGCGCGTCGCGTGGCACGACGAGTACCTCCGGCATCCGGCGCTCGGCTCCGGCGGCGGCACGTTCGGCCGGTTCTGGGCCCGGGCGGGGCAGGAGGCGACCCGCGGCGGCGCGCTCGACGCGCACTCCCTCTACCTCGAGACGCTTGCCGAGCTCGGGCCTGCGGGGCTCGTCCTGCTCGGCGGGCTGCTGCTGGTGCCGCTGCGCGGCGTCAGGCGGCGCGCCGCGCCTACGCTGCCCGCCGCGGCGGGCGCCTACGCCGCCTTCCTCGTCCACGCCGGGCTCGACTGGGACTGGGAGCTGCCGGCCGTGGTGCTGGCGGGGCTGTGCTGCGGCGCGGCTGTCCTGCTCGGGGACGGGGACGACCCGCCGCCCGTGCCCGCCCGCCTCCGCGCGGCAGCGGCCGTCGTCGCGCTCGCGCTCGGCGCGCTCTCGATCGCCGGCGTCCGCAGCGACACGGTCCCGTCCGCCTCCGGACGCGCGAAGGCCCCGACGAGCGGGGCCTTCGCAATGCCGTTCAGCCCGAGCGGTTAGGGCTTTCCGTGCCCGCCGCCCTTGCCGTGCTCCCCGCCCTTGCCGTGCCCGTTGCCGCCACCGTTGGCGGCGTTGTCGGACGGCTGCGTCTGGGAGGTCGTGCTCGTGGACGTGGTCTCGTCGTGCTTCTTGCCATGGCCGTGCTTCGCGTTCTTCGTCTCCGCCGACGCGCTTGTCGGGCAGGGCGCCGGCTGATCGCCGTGGCGCAGGTGCGCCGGCACCGCGCGGGAGCTGACCTTGATCAGCCGCCAGGGGTGCTTCTTCGAGTGCGTGCGGTGACAGAGCTGCACCTTGTACTGGTACTGGGACGAGCCCGAGTGCTCGTATTCGGACACTGCCGCGCCGGTGCGCGCCAGGGCCGTGCCGCCGAACATCGCCAGCGGGACGAACATCGCGGCCGTGACGCCGAGCGCGGCCGCGGCCTTGCGAGCACGGGCGCCGAGCAGGGTCTTCTTCATCGAGGATTGCCTCCAGAAAGGGTGGTCACACTCCTAGAGATGCGTCTATCGGCGAAAACCTGCGCTGCCCTCAACCGGACGGGGTACCCCGTCCGGGGCGCTCGCCGAGCAGCGGCGTGACGACCGCGAACAGCGCGACGCTGAGGGCGCCGAGCGCGACCGCCGTCGCCAGGAGCGCCGGCTGGGAGCGCACCGACGCGACCGCGAGCGGGTGACGGGCCGCGAGCCATGCGGCGAACGCGAGCGCGGCGGCGGCGGCGAGCGCCGCGAGCACGAGCCCCCGCGCCGAGATCGCCGCACCGCCCGGCCGCGCCCGCAAGGCGATCCCGGCGCCGCCGGCCCAGAACGCGCAGAGGAAGAACGACCCGACCACGTCGCTCGGGTAGTGCCAGCCGAGCACGACGACGGAGAGGGCGATCCCGGCGCCGTACGCGGCCGCCGCGATCGCCGCCGTGGCGCGCAGGAGCGGTGGCAGCGCGACCACGAGCCCGAGTCCGAGCGACACGGCCACCGCCGTGTGGCCGCTGGGGAACGTGGCCGGCCGTCCCGCCGGCACCGCGCCCGCCACGTGCGGCAGGGCGTGCTTCAGCAGCTCCGCGGAGCCGACCGAGCAGACGACGAGCGCCGCGGCGGCGGCGGCCCGTCCGGCCCGCCCGCGCACGAGCGCGAGGAACGCGAGCACGAGCACGCCCAGCGCGAGCGACCCGGCGTCGATCGTCTCGAGCGCACGCCGTCCCGCGGGCTGGACGACCACGCCCTCGTAGCCGCTCAGCCGCCGGTAGAGCGCAGCGTCGACGTGCAGGCCCTGCGGCGTGTGGACGGCGACGAGGAACGTGAGCGCGTACCCCGCCGCGCCGAGGAGCGTCACGAGCGCCAGCGGCCACGCGGGCGGACGCTCAGGAGCCGCGGGGTGCATCGCTCCCGCCGGCGCGCCGCCCGAAGACGATCGGCAGCGCGAGCGCGAAGGCCGTGAACGCGTAGAAGTAATAGAACTGCATCGTCAGGTAGAAGAGGTTGGCCGCCATCGTCCCGGCCAGCGCGGCCGTCAGCCCCCACGCGAGCGGCCGCACGCGCGAGGCCTCCGGGTCGCGCAGCGCCTCCAGCAGCCTCCCCAGCCGGCGCGCCGCGAGCAGGCGCACGAACAGGTAGCGCAGGAACACCGCGTAGAGCAGCAGCCCGAGGAGCCCCGTCTCGACGATCAGCGCCACGTAGAACGAGTGCGGGCCCCAGTTCGACTTCCCCGTGACGAACTCGTAGTAGACGGAGAAGTTGTTCAGGCCCAGCCCGAGCAGCGGATGCTGGTGGATGACGTCCGGGATGAACGAGTAGACCTGGAAGTGGGTCGAGGTCGAGCCGCCGCCGGTCTGGATCCGCGACCGGAGCACGACGGAGAAGTAGTGCCAGCGGCTGTAGACGACGTACGCGAGCAGCAGCGCCAGCGCCGCGAGCGGCGCGAGCAGCGCCCGGGAGCGCGCGTAGCGCCGGTAGGGGAGCGCGAGGATCAGCACGCCGACGCCGAGCCCGAGCAGGCCGCTGCGCGAGAGCGTCGCCAGCAGCACGAGCAGCAGGAACGCGAGCACAGCGGCGAGCGGCCACTTCAGCGGGTGCCGCCGCTCGAGCCGCAGATAGACCGGCGTGAGGGCGAGCAGCGGGATGTCGAGCATGATCCCGAGGTGGTTCGGGTCGCCGGTGAGCGCGTTCGGCCGGTAGACGCTCTGCCCGTTGACGGCGCCGTAGATGTTGATGGAGCTGGCGCCGCCCGTGAGCGGCCCGAGCAGGACGTGGTCGAGGTTGACGCCCGCGCGCGCGAGCACGAGCTGCGCGATCCCGTAGAGCGCGTTCGCGACGAAGCCGGCCGTGAACCAGGCGAGCGCGCGCCAGAAGAAGCGCTCGCCCCGCCGGGCCAGATAGCCGACCGCGGCGGCGAGGAAGAGGAAGTGGATGACGAACTTCACCATCCCCTTCACGAACTGGTCGAGCCCCTGCTTCGTGTCGATGTCGAAGAAGCCGAACAGGTAGACGAGCAGGAACGCGGCGAAGAAGCCGACGACGATCGCGCTCGAGCGCGGCAGCGGGCGGCGCTCGGTGAGCGCGAACGCGAGCAGGAAGAGGATCGTGAGGACGTCCGCGATCCCGACCTGGCCGCCGAAGCGCCAGTGCACCTTCTCGAAGGTGACGGTGAAGAGCGTGACGGCGAGCAGGGCGTCGAGCACGCGGATCCGCGGCACGGCGCGCGCGGCGGTGAGAGCGGCAACGCTCACGCACGCCCCTCGCCGTCGTCGGCTCCCGCCGCGCGGAGCGCGGCTCCGCCGACGACTGGCGCCGCTGAGGGCACGGTCCTCTCCAGGCCCGTACGCCCGTACTGTGCCCTCCGGCCCCGTACCCTCAGCGACGCCCGAGGAACGCGCGTGCTTCTCGAGACCCAGACAGGGCGACTCATACGAGGCTCCGCAGCAGGTCGGCGAGCTCCTCGACGCGGCGGCCGCGCGAGAGCCGGTCGCGCCACTCGGCCGAGAGCGGCGGCCCGTCGAGCGCCCCCGCGCGCCAGCGGCCGTGCAGCTCGACGAGCGCCTCGCGGATCGCGTCCGCGTCGTCGGGGCGCGGCGACGATCCCCGCGCCGGTGTCGCGGATCAGCGCGGCGGCGGCGCCCTCCGGCGGCACGGCCGCAAGGATCGGGCGCTCCGCCGCGAGGTACTCGAAGACCTTGCCCGAGAGGACGCCGCGGCCGCGGCCGCCCGCCTCGGGGATCAGCAGCAGCAGCGCCTCCGAGTCGCGCTGGAGCTCGAGCGCCCGGCGGCGGGGCACGTACCCGTCGAGCTCGATCCGGTCGCCGAGGCCGAGCCGCTCGGCGAACTCGCGGTCGGCCGCCCGGAAGTCCCCGACGAAGCGGACGACGACGTCCTCGAGCCCCGAGTCGGCGAGCGCCTGCAGGAACGGCTTCGGGTCGCGGCGGCCGAAGAACGAGCCGGTGTGCGTGATCCGGAAGCGGTCGCTCGGCCGGCGCTCGAGCCCGGCGAAGTCGTCGAAGTCGCAGCCGTTCCGGATCGTGACCACGCGGCCGCGCGGCTCGAGCGCCCGCGCCTCGTCGGCGATCGCGTCCGCCGCCGCGACGATCGCGTCCGCGCGCGAGGCGACGAGCTTCGCGACGCCGCCGGCGGCCCTCTCCTTCAGCCGCACCAGCCGGGACTCGTCGCCGCGCCGGTGAGCGTGCGCGACGAGCGAGTCGCGCAGGTCGGCGACCCACTTCGCCCCGGTCGCCTTCTGCACCGCCGCCCCCACGAGGTGGAGCGACCCGGGCGGCGAGGTCGTGAGCACGACGTCGATCCCCTCGCTGCGCGCGATCCGGAGCGCCGCCGGCAGCGCGACCGTGCTCCACGGCATGTTCTCGTCGGGAACGAGCAGCCGCCGCCCGAACAGCCCGGCCTGCGTCCCGAGCCGGGCGAGGCCCTCCTTCCCGTGCAGCAGCTCGGCGGGCTTGACGCCCTTCGGGCCGACGTAGCGAACGCGGTGCACCCAGGCCTGCGTCGGCACGGGGAGCTCGTCGTCGGGGTGCAGCCAGTCGGGGTTGTCCGGCGCGAGCACGTGCGTCTCGATCCCGTATGCCGGCAGGTGGCTCGCGAACTTGAGCGGCCGCTGCACGCCGCCGCCGCCGGCCGGCGGGAAGTAGAGCGTCACGAGCAGGAGCTTCACGGCAGCGAACGGTAGTGCCTGGTCACAGCCGGAAGACGACGAAGCGCTCGTCGCGGTAGACGGGTCGCAGGCCCTGCCCCTCGACGGCGGCGACCGGCTCGTCCCTGCGCAGCACGAGCCAGCCCGCATGCCAGGTGCGCGGGATCGCGAGGTCGGCGCCGCCGGAGAAGAAGCGGACGACGGCGCGGCGGCGCGCCCGCAGCCGGTTGGCCTTCGTGTCGGCGACGTGCGAGGGCGGCGCCGCGGCGACGTAGACGGGCGCGTACGCGGAGATCCGGTAGCTCGTCTCGAGGTCGGCGAAGACGACGTCCCGCTTCGGCACGTCCGCGCGCAGGAAGCTGCACGAGCCCCGGCGTCAGCGCCTGCGGATCGCGCGCGACCTCCGGCGTCCAGTTCGCGAAGCCGTGCACGGCGACCGGGAGCACGAACAGGAGCGCCGCGAACGCGGGCAGCGCCCCGCGCCGGTCGAAGCCGCCGCCGCCCCGGCGGGCGAGCAGCGCGCCCGCGACGATCCCGGCGAGCCGCCCCCGAGGGCCACCCAGGCGACGATCCCGGGGCCGGTGTGCGGCGTCCGCAGCCCGAAGTCGCCGGGGAACGCGAGCTGGAGCGCGATCCCGGCCGCGAGCGCGACCGGCAGGAGCAGCGGCCCCAGGAGCCGCGCGAGCACCGCGGCGCCGCCGGCGAACGCGAAGGCGAAGGGCACGAAGCCCGCCGCCCGCCGGGCCTGCGAGAGCGAGACGGCGTCGGCGAAATGCGGGAAGACGAACGGCCACAGCTCGAGCGCGAGCACGAGCACCGTGCCGCCGAGCACGAGCGCGCTCCAGCGGCGGCGAGCGGCGAGCGCGGCGAGCGGCACCAGCAGGAGCGCGGCGACCGCGATCGAGCCGGTGCGGGCGACGACCTCGGGCGCGAGCGCATAGCTCGACGGCGAATGGACGACAAGGTCGCCGGCGTAGTGGTGCAGCAGCGCGGCACGCTCGGCGGCCGACGGCGTGTGCGAGCGGGTCTCGCGCACGATCGGCCCGAGCCAGAGGAAGACGAGCCCCATCGGCAGAGAGAGGGCCGCGAGCCCGGCGACGCCGGCGCGCACGTCGGCGCGCGCGAGCAGCGCCCGGACGAGGACGAAGGCCGCGAGCGGGATCGCCACGAAGAGCGCGTAGCTCGGGTGGACGAAGGCGAGGCCCATCCCGGCACCGCCAGCGTCGCCCCGAGCGCCGCGCGAGGGCCGGCGCACGAAGAGGAAGAAGAGCGCGATCGCCGCCGGCACGAGCAGCTGCCGCGCCGCGGTGCCGGGGATCTCGAGCCCGGCGTACGCGCCGCCGTGCCCCGGCGCGAGGGCGATCTGGGCCGACCGACGCGAGCATCGTCGCCGCGCCGAGCCAGGCCGAGCGGAAGACCGCGAGCCCCATCTCGAAGGCGAGCAGGAGCGCGAGCGGCGCGAGGATGCTCGACTCGTGCAGGACGACCGCGGCCGGGTCGGCCCCGGCGAGCTTGGCGACGAGGCCGAGCCAGCCGTGCCAGAGCGGGAAGGCGTAGCCCGGGTGGAGGCCGCCGTCGCGGAACTCGTCCACCGCGCGCAGCGAGAGCGCGCCGAAGCGCGTCGAGCTTCCGGATCCGGCCGAGGTGGAACAGCGCGTCGCCGTGCACGAGCCCTCGACCCACCAGAGCGCCCCACCGAGCGCGAGCCCGGAGAGCACGATCGCCCCGCGCCCCCGCGGAACCCGATCCCGCGGCTTTCGTCGCGGCACCCCGAGACGCTTGTAACAGACTGTTACCAGCGACAGGGGCAGGGCGACCGCTCCGACGGTCAGCACGAGCGCGAGCGTCAGGTCGAGCGAGCGGTGCACCGCGAACGTGACCGCGAGCGCGGCGGCGACGATCCCGAGCGACCAGCCGAGCGCGGCCGCGGCGCCGCGCAGCCCGAGCGTGCGGGCGACGAGCCGCGCCCGGAAGGAGCAGCACGAGCGTCGCCGCGGCGAGCCGCAGCCAGAGCCCGAACCCGTGACTCCGGCAGGAGCCGCGCGACTCCGAGCAGCGGCGCCGCGAGCAGCAGCGGCGGGACCCGGAAGCTCACCCCAGCAGCTCCCGGACCGGCCCGGACGCGAGCCATGCCGCCGTCTCGCGGTACGAGGCGCCGCGCGCGCCGCGGAAGGCAGCGCCGCGCAGCCGCAGCGACGACGAGCAGCAGCCGCCGCGCCCGCTCCGCATAGGCCTCGCCCCGGTGCTTCGCGAGGAAGCGCAGGTGCCCCTTCACCTGCTCGCCGAACAGCCGGCCGGCGTGCGAGGCGCCGAGCACGTGCGTCGCGCCCGCGCCGGGAAAGAACAGCATCTTCCAGCCCGCCTGCGCGAAGCGGTAGCACCAGTCCGTCTCCTCGCTGAAGAGGAAGAACGTCGTCGTCCGCGGGCCCGACCTCCTCGATCGCGGCGCGCCGCACGAGCAGGACGGCGCCCATCAGGAACTCCGCCTCGCGCGTCTCGTCGTGCGCGAAGCCGCCCGCGTAGAAGGCGTTGAGGGCCGACGAGCGCGGCGCGAGCTTGCGCAGGAACAGGTACTCGGTCGCGAGCCGCCACAGCGTCGGGAAGCCGCGCACCGAGCGCTGGAGCGAGCCGTCGGGGATGCGCAGGCGCGGCCCCACGACCGCCGCCCCGGGATGCGCGTCCGCGAAGCCGACGAGCGCGTCGAGCGAGCCCGCGGTCGAGCCAGGCGTCGGCGTTGAGCAGGAGCGACGTAGCGGCCGGAGGTGCGTGCGATCCCCGTGTTCCAGCCGTCGGCGAGCCCGCGGTTCTCCTCCTCCACGACGCTCGACCTCCGGGAAGCGGTCGCGCACGAGGGCGACCGTGCCGTCCGTCGAGCCGTGGTCGACGACGACGGTCTCGATGCCGCGCACGCTCTCGAGGCACCGCTCGAGCCAGGGCAGCGCGTTGTAGGTGACGACGACGGCCGAGACGTCGCCATCGGGGTGCGGCGCCCGCCGCGCGCCGCCGCGAAGCGCCTCCCAGGCGACGATCGCCGCGCCCGGCAGCGCGAGCGCGACCGTGACGACGAAGAAGAGGAAGCCGGTCGCGAAGGCGGGGTCGGCGGCGACGCCGAGCGTGCCGAGGAAGCTGACGAAGAACGACTCGCGCACGGCGAGCCCGTTCACCGTGAACGGGACGAGCATGACGAGGAAGAGCAGCGGCCCCATCACGTAGTACGGGCGCGGCGAGAGGTCGACGCCGACGGCCTTGCCCGGCGACCAGATCGCGAGCACGCGCACGGCCTGCACGACGAGCGTGAGCGCGAACAGCGCGGCGAGCAGGCGCGGCGTCGCGGCGGAACGAGTGCAGCGCGAGGTAGACCTCGCGCAGCGGCCGCTCGACCCGCAGCGCGCGCAGCAGCGGCCGCACGAGCCGGAGCACCGGGTGGAGCCGGGTCGAGAAGAGCACGAACGCGCCGGCGACGGCGAGCGACGACGAACGCGAGCTCGACCCAGAGGTAGCCGCCGACGTCGTAGCGGCCGATCGCGAGCGCGAACCCGGCCGCGGCGAGAACGAGCGTGGCCGCGCCGCCGAGCGCGCGCTCGAGCAGCACGGTCCCGGCCGCCGCCGCGCCCGCGCCCTCGTGCCGGCGCGCGGTCTCGTAGATCCGCGACGCGTCGCCGCCGAGCGCCGTCGGCAGCACCTGCCCGGCCGCGTAGCCGACGAAGTACGTCCGCACGAGCCGCGGCAGCCGCTCGTGGATGCCGCGCGCGCGCAGCAGCAGCCGCCAGCGCCAGGCCATCGGCCAGACCGAGCCGGCCATGATCGCGAGCGAGAGGAGCCACCAGCCGAAGCCGCGCGTGCGCGAGGACGTGCCCCGTCCGGCCGAGGTCGATCTTCCAGAGGATGTAGGCGGTGCAGAGGCCGGTGACGGCGAGCGTCAGGGCGACGCGCAGCGCCCGGCTCACGCGAGGACCTCGACCGCGTGGGTGACGAAGCGGATGCGGCGCGCCGCCTCGTCGGCGGCGGCGAGAGCGGCTGCGCCCGTCGCGCCGACGGCGAGCACGGCGCCCGCCCGGTCGGAGGCCCGCCGCAGCTCGCGGAACACGTGGCCCGGCTCGCGGTAGAGGAGGACGCGCTGGACGCCCTCGACCGCCTCCGCCTCCTCGACGCCGCGCATGTCGTCGAGCTCGCCGGGCGGCGCGACGAGGAAGCGGATGGCGGCGCCGCCGGCGAGCTGCGTCGGCACGCAGCCGCTGCCTCCGGGACGGGCTCGCCGAGCGCAGCCGCGACCGCGAGGTCGTTCAGGTCGATCCCGAGGCCCGCGAGACAGAGCTCGGCGTCGTGGCCGCCGCCGACGCGGGCGGAGAGCTTCGCCAGCAGCGGGCCGTCCGATCCCAGCAGCACCTGCGAGGTCGTCGGCCCCTCCGAGATCCCGAGCGCCTCGGCGGCGGCCGAGGCGAGCCCCACCGCCGCCCCGACCTCGGCCGGCTCCAGCTCCGCCGGCCAGACGTGCGCGAGCGGGACGCCGAACGCGGGCGGCGGCGCCTGCTCGCGGTCGGTGAGCGTCAGCGGCACGAGCCGCCCGCCCGTGGAGAACGCGTTCACGGTGACGATGCGCCCGCCGACGAGCTCCTCGACGAGGCAGTAGTCGTTGCGCGACTCCGCCACCGCCGCCGCGGCGACGGCGGCGAGGTCGTCCGCGTCGTTCGCGAGCCCGACGCCGCGCTCGCCCGCGCGGTCGGGCGCCTCCACGACGCACGGGTAGCCGAGCTCCTCGGCGGCGGCCACGACCTCGTCGCGCGTCCGGCAGACGCGCGAGCGCGGTTGCGGCACGCCCGCTTCGGCGAGCCGCTCGCGCTGGCGCAGCTTCGAGACGGCGAGCGTCGCCGTCTCGGGACTCACGGGGTGCGGCAGCCCGAGCCGGGAGGCGATCCGGGCCGCGATGGCGACGGCGTGGTCGCTGCCGGGCGCGACGACCCCGTCGATCTCCTCGGCGCGGGCGAGCCGCTCGATCGCCGGCTCGTCCTCGATCGAGACGATCGCGCGCCGGTCGGCGTCGCGAAAGCCCGGCGCGGCGGGGTCGCGGTCGGCCGCGACGACGGTGAGCCCGCGCCGGCGTGCGGCCTCGAGCACTCCGAGCTGCGCGGGGCCGGCGCCGAGGACGAGCAGACGTGCCACGGGCTCATTGTCGCGGCTGGACCCGCCGACGCCGCCGGAGAGCCGCAGCCGCATCGGACTGCGACCCCTCGAACGGGTGAAGCAGGCCGAAGGCCCGCAGACGACGCTTCGAGGGTGACGATCGCCGAACCGCGCTCCTCTCGCCTCCTGCTCGTCCTCGCCGCGGGCGCCTACGCCGGCGTGTTCGCGGCGTTCGTCGTCTTCGAGACGCCGGGCCTCGGGCTCGGCCATTTCTTCTACCTGCCGATTTGCCTCGTCGCGCTCGCGACGGACGAATTCTGGGGAGCGGCGGGCGGCGTGCTCGGCACGGGGCTGTATGCCGCCGCGGTGGTGGCAACGCCGAACGTGCCGACCGCGCACCTCATGACGACGTCGACCGGGATCCGCCTGCTCATGTACTGCGGGATCGGCGCGCTCGTCGGAAGCTACGCGAGGAGCAACCGGCGGCTCGTCGGCCGGCTCGTGGAGCACGCGACGCACGACTTCCTCACCGGCGTCGGGAACGCCCGCGCCTTCGACGACTGCCTGGCGCGGCGCTGCGGGTCCGGCCTCCCGTTCACGCTCGTGCTCGGCGACATGGACGAGCTGAAGGCGCTCAACGACGTGCACGGGCACTCCGCCGGGAACGACGCCCTGCGGCGGGTGGCGGCGGTCTTCCGCGAGCATGCGGGGCCGGGCGACGACGTCGCTCGCATCGGCGGCGACGAGTTCGCGATCCTCACCAGCCGCCCGGCAGAGGAGGCGGCGCTCTACTCCACCCGGCTCTCGCGCGCGCTCTCGGCACAGGACCTGCACCTGAGCTTCGGCGTGACGTCGGCGCCGGTCGACGGCACCACCGCCGTCGAGCTGTTCCGGAAGGCCGACGACCGCCTCTTCGCGGCGAAGCTCGTGAGCCGGAACCGGCGCACGATCGTCGCGCTCGCGGACGCCTGAGCAGACGTGACTCCACCGGACACGTCCCGGTGCCAGGCACCAGGACGTGTCCGCGTGGGACACCTCCGACCGACGCCGCCGCCGCAGCCCGCTCCCGGTACGCCCCTGGCACACCGTTCAGAAGAGACTCGGTCTCGGAGAGCCACGTCTGGTGCCTGGCACCGGACGTGGCTCCGAAAGACGTGACCGGGCGGCTACGCCGCCTCGGCGAGCGCTTCGGCGGGAACGCGCTCCGCTCGGCGCCGGCGGGGCACCGAGAGGAGGGCGGCGAGGGCGCCGAACGCGACCACGGCGCCGCCGACGTACACGGCGGTGTTCGTCCCGTGCACGAACGCCTCGGGACTGCCGTAACCGCCGACGCGGGCGAAGACCGAGGCGAGCACCGCGACACCGAGGACGCCTCCGAGCTCGCGGATCGCGTTGTTCGCACCCGAGGCCTTGCCCTGCTCCTCGAGGCGCACCGATCCGAGCACGACGTTCGCGACCGGGGCGAAGAAGAGCGCCATCCCGACCCCGGAGAGCGTGAACGGCAGGACGAGGTCGAGGTACGGCGTGGTCGGCGTGCTCACCGAGGCGATCCAGAGCAGCCCCGCAGACTGGAGCGCGAGCCCCGCGGCCATCAGCCGCTGGCCGCCGATCCGGTCGGAGACGGCGCCCGCGAGCGGCGCGACCAGCATCGGCATCGCCGTCCACGGCAGGATCCGCAGACCCGACTGGAGCGGCGAGTAGCCCTGCACGGTCTGGAAGTACTGCACGAGCCAGAAGATCGACCCGAACATCCCGAACGACATCAGCAGCGACGCGACGTTGGCGAGCGCGAACGTCCGGTCGCGGAAGAAGCGCATCGGCAGCATCGGCGCCGGCGCGCGCAGCTCCCACGCGACGAACGCCGCAACGAGCATCGCGCCCGCAACGATCGGGCCGGCGATCCCGAGCGACGTCCAGCCGTGCTCGTTCCCGCGCACGAGGCCCCACACGATCCCGAGCAGGCCGGCGCTCGCCAGCCCGAGCCCGGGCAGGTCGAGCCGTGAGTTCACGCCGTGCGTCTCCTCGAGCCGCCGCCAGGCGAGCGGGGCGAGCACGAGCCCGATCGGCACGTTCAGCCAGAAGATCCAGTGCCAGGAGATGCCGCTGACGACGATGCCGCCGACGAGGGGGCCGAACGCGACGGCGAGACCGCCGATGCCTCCCCAGATGCCCAGCGCGAGCCCCCGCCGCTCCTCCGGGACCGCGGCCGAGAGGATCGTCAGCGTGAGCGGAAAGACGACCGCGCCGCCGACGCCCTGGAGCGCCCGGGCAAGGTCGAGCATCGTGGCGCTCGTCGAGAGCGCCGCCAGCGCCGAGGCGCCGGTGAACAGGAGCAGCCCGAGCGAGAACAGCCGCCGGCGGCCGAAGCGGTCGCCGAGCGCGGCGCCCGTCAGAAGCAGCACCGCGAAGGTGAGGGTGTAGGCGTTGACGGTCCACTCGAGCTGCGAGATCGAGGCGTGCAGCTGGCGGCGGATGACCGGCAGCGCGGTCGAGACGACGAGGTTGTCGAGGCTGACCATGAAGAGCGCCAGCGAGGTGATCGCGATCGTCCAGATCGGCATCCGTGCGGTTTGGTTGTGAGTCATCACTTCCTCCATGGTGAAAAAGAGAGACGTTCCGGTCAGTCGTCCTTGCCGCAGCCCTGGAGCAGGAACCGCGCCCAGGGCTCCGGGCTCTCGTGGACGCCCATCGAGGCCAGGACGTTGAGGAGCATGCCGGTGGCGAAGAAGCGCGAGACCTCCTCGGCCGGCAACCCCGAGACACGCTGGACGTAGGCGACGAGGTCGCCGTACCCGTTGCGGACGACCGCGCGGATCTCCTCGTCGTCGCACGCGGCGTAGGCCTGCATCTGCGCCTTGAGCCGGACGCGGTTGGTCGAGAGCATCTCCACATAGGCGTGGCCCATCGCCTCCAGGGCGTCCGCGCCCCGCTTCCCCTCGGCGGCCCGCTGGAACAGCTCGAGTGTCTCGCGGAAGGAACGGATGGTGCTGGCCTTGAACAGCGCCTTCTTCGTCCCGAAGAGCCTGAACAGGTACGGCTGGGAGATCCCGGCGTCGCGGGCGATGTCCTCCGTGGACGTGCCCTCGTAGCCGTGCTCGGCGAACTCGATCAGCGCGGCGTCGAGGACGGCGTCGCGCCGCTCGTCGGCGGTGAGACGGGTTCCGGTCGGCGGGATCATGCGCCCTAGAGTAAGTGATGACTCACAAGTCTGTCAAGTCCCGCCGCGGCTGCGCCAGCACCCGCTCGTAGAGCTCGACCAGCTGCCCGGCGATCACGTCGACGTCGTGCAGCCTCTCGGCGTAGGCGCGCGACGCCTGTCCGATCCGCCGCCGCAGCGCCGCGTCGGCCACGAGCGGGCGCAGCGCCTCGCGCAGCGTCTCGGACGTCGCGGAGCGCAGCGGCACCTCGACGCCGTAGGCCTCCTCCGTGCGCCGCACCGCCTCGTCGTGGAGGAACGTCACGACCGGCTTCCCCAGCGCGAGACACTCGATCGCGAAGACGCCGTACCAGCCCGCGTTCAGCTGGTCGACGACGATGTCCGCGTTGCGGTAGCGCTCGAAGGCCTCGTCGTGGCGGAGCCCCTCGACGATCTCGAGGTCGGCGTCGAGTCCCTCGCAGGCTGCGACGACGTGCTCCGTCCCCTTCCGCCCCCGCGAGGACGGCGCGTGCAGGATCACCGGCCGCTTGCGGTCGCCCGGGATCGCAGGCTCGATCCGCGAGACCTCGATCCCCGGCAGCACGACATCGGCGTGGGGAACCCAGCGGATCGCGTCGTAGCTGCCGACGATCTCCGCGTCCGCCCGCAATCCGTAGGCGAGCTGCTCGCGCGTCTTGTGGCGGATGTCCCGGCCGAGATAGTGGTAGATCCCGCGCTTGCCGAGGGCGTGCAGGATCCGGAACTGCACCGACTTCGGCACGAGCGTCACGGCCGAGTAGAAGTGGAAGACGTCGTAGCGCGGCAGCAGGCCGAGGAAGGCGCGCCACTGAGCCTGCTGCCGGCGGACGAAGCCCGTGCCCAGCTCGAGCGAGCGGTCGGCCTCCGGGTGGAGCCGGTAGCGGTTGAAGACGACGAGCTCCGTCTGGACGCCCCGCCGCCGCAGCGCCTGGACGTGCGCCCACGGGATCCCGGCGGTGTTGACCGGCGCGTGGAGGACGCGGAGCGGACGCTCGCGCCCGCTCACGACAGGTCGATCCGGTTGGCGGCCATCTGGCGCAGCCGCACCTCCCGTTCGGCGTCGATCAGCGCCAGCATCGTCTCGCGCATCGTCGCGCCCTCGTAGACCCAGATCTCCGGGTGGATCAGGAGCTGGAGCCAGTCGAACTCGCCGCGCTCGAGTCGCTCGTGCGGGCAGCCGCCGCGCCAGTGCTGGTTCGAGTCGGAGCGGTAGCGGTCGGGGTCGAACCACGGCGGCTGGTAGGCGTTGACGGCGCCGGCGACCGGCTCGCTCATCCACTCGGCCTCGGGCGTGTGCCAGGCGAGCACCGGGTCGAAGCGGTCGTCGAGCGCCGTATCCGGGTGGACGGCGTGCAGCCCGACGCGGTGGCCGAGCTCGCGCAGACGCAGGAGCGCCCGCTCGCCGTCGGGGCCCGCGAGGTTGTAGAAGTCGCCGCGGGTCATCAGGAAGTACGTCGCCACGGCGCCGCGCTCCGCCTCCAGCTCGGCCATCGTCAACGCGGCGTCGAGCGACATGTCGACGTCGTGGCGGAGGAAGAGGTCGCCCGGCTCGCGGCTCTCGGTCGAAGAAGGCCCAGCGGTAGCCGCCCGCCGCCGCGGCGTCGAGCAGCTCGGCGTAGTGCGCGAGGTCGAACGCGCAGCTCACGCGGGGCGGGCCTCGACCTCGACCTCGACGAGGGCCGCCGCCCGCTCGGAGCGCTCGAGCGCCTCGGGGCCGGTGTCGCCGACGGCGATCACGTAGCCGCGCCGGTCGCCGTCCCGCTGCACGGGCCGGATCGTCTCGCCCGGGACGATGTAGCTGGCCGCCTGCACGACGCCCGGCGCCGTCAGCACCTTGTCGAGGCTCGCCTCGGAGCGCACGAGTCCCGTCGGCAGCGGCCCCGGCTGCGCGGTGAAGAATCGGATCGCGACCGGCCGGCGGAACTTCGGCGCGCAGAGCTCGTCCGGCACGGGCTCGCCGAGGGCGAAGCGGAGCGCCACCTCGACGAGGTCGACGCCGACGGCGTGCTGGACGAGGTCGGCCATCTGGCCGCCGGGGATCCGGGCCGCGACCTCGATCATCAGGATCCGCCCGTCCGGGTGCGCGATCAGCTGCGGGAAGCCGATCCCGTTGCGGAGCCCGAGCTCGAGCAGCGTCTGCCCGACCATCGCCTCCGCCCGCGCGGTGCCGTCGCCGTTCAGCGCGGCCGGATACGCGTGGATCCAGCCGACCGCGAAGCCGGGCCCGGGCGGACGGTGGCGGTCGGAGAGCGTCAGCGGCAACACCTCGCCGTCGCGGACGACGGCCATCGCGTTCATCTCCGTACCCTCGACGAACTCCTCGACGATCACCTCGCCGCCGCGGGACAGCTCGAGCGAGACGGCGAAGCGCTCTTCCAGCTCCTCGACGGACTCGAGCCGGAAGACGCCGCGCTGGCCGCCGGAGTCGGCGGGCTTGATCACGAGCGGGAAGCGGACGTGCTCGGCGGCGGCGCGCGCCTCGTCCACCGTGCGAGCCGAGCCGAAGCGCGGCTGCGGCACGCCGGCCCGCTCGAGCCGGCGGCGCATCTCGACCTTGTGCGTGAGACCGACGGCGACGTCCACGCCGATCCCCGGTAGGCCGAGCGCCTCGGCGACGGCGGCGACGGCGACGACGGCGCGGTCGGAGGTGATCGTGAGCACGCCGTCCGGCCGGATCCGCTCCGCGAACTCGATCGCCTTCGGGATCTCGACGAAGTTGACGACCTCGGCGACGTCGGCGTCCTTCAGCGCGAGCGCGTCCGGGTTGCCGTCGATCGCCGCGACGCGGAGCCCGAGCTCCTTGGCCCGCAGGATCGCGGCCCGCTGATGGCGCCCGGCGCCGAGGAAGAGCACGGTCTTCGGCATGTCGGCGCGATGCTAGCGGCGGCCGCCGCGGCGCCCGTCGAGGACACGCCTCCGCGAGACGCGACCGGTTCCGTGCGGTCGCTCAGGTGCCAGACACCAGCGCGAGCCTCGGTGTCAGGGTCCCGGTGCCTGGCACCGGCTAGGGGCGCAGCGACTCGAGCGTGCGGCGGAGGCCGTCCTCCAGCTCGACGCGGGGGCGCCAGCCGAGGTCGCGGAGGGGCGCGACGTCGAGCGACTCGAGCGCGGCCACAGGCCCGGGCGGCGGGTCGACCTCCTCGATCAGGGCCTCCGACGCGCCCACGACCCGGCACGCGAGCCGCGCGACCTCGAGCAGCGGGCGGCGGTCGTCGTCCCGGCCGACGTCCCAGCATCCCTCGGCGCGCCGCCCGACCAGGAGCGCGACCGCCTCGGCCGCGTCCCGCGCGAAGCAGAACGAGCGCTCCCGGCCGCGGTGGACGACGACCGGCTCGCCGGCGAGCGCCTGCCGCAGCATCGTCGTGATCGCACCGCCGCGCTGGCCGGGCCCGTACGGGAAGTGGAAGCGGAGCATCGTCGCGCCGGCGGCCGCGGCCTCGCTCTCGCGCTTGCTCACCGCGTAGGCGTCCTCACCGGCGTAGATCGCGGTCGTCGAGCCGTGGAAGAGCGGGATCCCGCGCCCGGTGCAGGCCGCCGCCACCAGCGCGGCGATCGGCGCGTTCTGCGCGAGCCGATCGTCGCCGGGCATGACAGCCGCGAGGTGGACGACGGCGTCCGGCCGGTGCTCGTCGAGCAGCCGCTCCGCAACGCCCGGCTCCGCCAGATCGCCGTCCGTGCGGCCGAGCGCGACCGCCTCGTGCCCCGCCTCCCGCAGCGCCTCGCACACGTGTGAGCCGAGAAAGCCCCGCCCGCCGGTGACGAGGACGCGCACGGCGGCGCCTACGTCAGTACGGGCTTGCGCGCCCGGTACCAGGCGATCGTCCGCTCGAGGCCCTCGTCGAGCTCCACGCGCGCCTCGAAGCCGAGCAGCTCGCGCGCCTTGCCGACGTTCGGGATCCGCAGCTCCACGTCCACGTAGTCGAGCGGCGCGAAGCGGATCTCGCCCGCGCAGCCGGTGAGCCGCTTCACGCGCTGCGCGAGGTCGAAGATCGTGACCGCGGAGCGCGGGTTGCCGACGTTGAAGCTCTGTCCGACCGCCTCGGGCCGATCGAGGCCGAGCAGCACGGCCTCGACCATGTCGTCGACGAAGCACCAGGCGCGGATCTGCGACCCGTCGCCGCGCACGATCAGATCCTCGCCCGCGAGCGCCGCCTCGATGAAGGCGCGGATGGCGCCGCCGCCGATCTGCCCCGGGCCGTAGACGTTGAACGGGCGCACCGTGACCGTCGGCACGGCGAATTCGTCGTGATAGGCGTGCGTCATGTGCTCGCCGGCGAGCTTCGAGACGGCGTACGTCCAGCGCGCCTCGCCGACGGAGCCGATCGTGGAGACCTGGCCCTCGTTGACGTTGTAGGCGTGCGTGCCGAAGACCTCGCTCGTCGAGAAGTCGATGAGACGCTCGAGCGAGTCGAGCGTCCCGGCCGCCGCCTCGAGCACGTTGTACGTGCCGATCATGTTCACGCGCATCGTCCGCACAGGGCTCTCGAGCACCGTGTGCACGCCCGCGATCGCCGCGCAGTGGACGATGTGCGTCGCCCCCTTCGCCAGCTCGTGCATCAGCTCCGCGTCGAGGACGTCGCCCTGGCGGAAGGTGAAGTTGGGATGCTCGGTCAGGTCGGTGCCCGTGAGCGCGTCCCGGTGCAGGTTGTCGAGGGCGAGAACCTCGTTGTCCTCGACGAGCCGGCGCGCGAGCGTGGTCGCGATGAAGCCGGCTCCGCCGGTGACGAGGATGCGCTTTCCGTGCAGGGACACGAGCGCGAGTCTAGCTTTGAGTCCGTGCAGGGCGATCTGGAGAGCTGGCTCGAGGCCGCCTCGGGCACGGACGAGGCGTTCGTCGAGCGCGCCTGGCGGCTGCTCGTGCGCCGTCCGGTGGAGCCGGAGGCGCGGCGGCGCGCGCTCGCGCAGCTCGCGGACGGGACGCTCTCGCGCTCGGGCCTGCTGCGGGAGCTCGTGGCGAGCGAGGAGTTCGAGCGCGTGGCGCTGCTCGACGGCGCCGTCGCGTTCGCGGCCGCGGAGCGCCGGAAGCCGCGCGAGGTGCGCGGTCCCGCCCGCCCGCGGGAGCTGCGCGCGCCGGCCTGGAGCGACGAGCGCGCGATCGAGATCCCCTGGGTGCTCGCACGCCACGACGGCGAGCGGCGCGTGCTCGACGTCGGCTATGCGTTCGCGGAGCCGGCCTACCTCGCCGGGCTGGCGGGACTCGGCGCGGAGGAGCTGACCGGCGTCGACCTCGCGGAGACGGCCGTGCCAGGGCTGCGCCCGGTCGTCGCGGACGTGCGCGACCTGCCCTTCGCCGACGGCTCGTTCCAGCTCGCGCTCTGCGTCTCGACGCTCGAGCACGTCGGCCGCGACAACGCGGTCTACTCCGTGCAAGCGCCGCGCGACGACGCCGGCGACGAGGGCGCGCTGCGCGAGCTGCGCCGCGTGCTCGCGCGCGACGGGCGGCTCCTCGTCAGCGTCCCGACGGGCGCCGCGGACGACCAGGGCTGGCAGGTGCAGCGTCCCCCGGAGGACTGGGTGGCCCTGTTCGAGCGCTGCGGCTTCCTGGTCTTCGAGGACGAGCTGTACGCGCGCGGCGAGGACGGCTGGCGCACGGTGACGCCGGAGGAGGCGAGCGCCGCGCGCTACGGCGCGGGTGGCCCGGGCGCGGGCGCCGTGCTGCTCGCGGAGCTGCGCCCGCACAGCGTCGGCGAGCGGCTGCGACTGGCGCTGCGCGACGTCAGGCACCGCGCCGCGCCGCGCCGCAGCACGCTCACCGGCTGATCACGCCGGCGCCGGGACGGAGGGGTCCGGAGCCGGCGGAGCCTCGCGGTTGCGGAGGAGCACCGAGGCGAAGGCGAGGCCGGAGGCGGTCAGCAGCGCGGCGATCCCGAGGAAGAGCGTCCGCAGCGAGACGACGTGCAGCGCCTGCGAGGCGACGACCAGGCCGAGCGGGCTGGCGAGGCTCGACACCGTCATCACGGCCGTCATCACCTTCGGTCGCAGCGCCGCGGGCGTCCGCACCGTCAGCACGGCGATGATCGGCGCGTTCACGAGCGGCGAGAAGAAGCCGAACGCGGCGACGACGGCCACGGCGGCCGCCCACGGCAGCGAGATCCCGAGCAGCCACAGCGGCAGCGGCATGGCGACGATCGCCGCAGCGGCCAGCCGGAGCAGGTCGCCCTTCCGCACGAGCGATTGCGCGACGACCGCGCCGGCGAGCGCGCCGACGCCGACGCCCCCGAAGAGGAAGCCGGCGACGTGGGCGCTCTGGTAGTGGAAGTAGGCGAGGACGTTGATCCCGACGATCAGCCCCTGGGCGACGAAGTTGAGCAGGCAGGCGACGGCGAGGCTCGGCCCGAGCAAGGGGTCGCGCGCGAGAAAGCGGAGCCCTGCGAACACGCCGTGCGACTCCGCCGTCTGCTCGACGCGACTGCCGGCGCGGACGATCGAGAGGATCGTGAGGAAGGAGAAGACGTAGGTGGCGGCGTCCACGACGAGCACCGTCGGCGGGCTCGTCACGGCGATCAGGACGCCGGCGAGCACGGGCCCGGCGACCTGCGTGATCTGGGCGGCGCCGCCGAGGACGGCGTTCCCCGCGGCGACGAGGTGCTCGTCGTCGCCGATCACCTCCGGGATCACGAGCCGCGAGGAGGAGAAGTAGGGCGCGGTGAAGCAGCCGACCGCGAACGAGGCGGCCAGCAGCGCACCGAAGGAGAGGTGCCCGGTCCAGTGGAGGACGGGGATCACGAGCATCAGCGGCCCCCGGGCGGCGTCCGCGATCAGCATCGTCCGCTTCGCGCCGAGCCGGGAGATCAGCGTGCCGGCGGGGATCCCGAGCAGCCCGATCGGCGCGATCTCCGCCGCGAGCACCCAGCCCATCCGGGCGGTCGAGCCGGTGGTCGCGAGCACGAACCACGGCAGCGCGACGTACGTCATCGCCGAGCCGGTGAGCGAGACGAGCTCGGCAGTCAGGAGGCCGAGCAGCGAGCGGTTGCGCCAGAGCACGGCGAGATAATAAGACGACCGTACGGTTTTGTAAAGTGGAGCCCGTGCCGAAGGTCAGCCAGGAGCACATCGACGCCCGACGCGAGCAGATCCTCGCCGGCGCGCAGCGCGCGTTCGCCCGCCACGGCTACGACGGCGCGACGGTGGCGAAGCTCGAGGAGGAGATCGGCCTCTCCCGCGGCGCGATCTTCAACTACTACCCGAGCAAGCGCGATCTCTTCGCCGCGCTCGCGGCCGGAGTCGGCCGCCGCTACGGCGACCTCGTGCTGGAGAGCGGCCTGGAGGCGGCCGTCCGGGCGATGGCCGAGGAGGACCCGGACTGGCTCGGCGTGCTCCTCGAGACGGAGGCCCGGCTCCGTCACGACCCGGACTTCCAGCGCCGGCTCGAGGCCGCTTCCGAGCAGAAGTCGCCGCGGCTCGTCGACTGGTTCGCGGCACGCCAGGCCGACGGCGCCTTCCGCGACGACGTGGAGGCCCGCGAGCTCGGCCGCTTCGCGACGACCGTGCTCAACGGCTTCGCCCTGCGCGTCGTCGGCGGCGAGGAGACCGACGTTGAGGCGCTGCTCCGGCTCCTGCACGACGCGCTCGCTCCGCGCAAGTAGCATCCGCGCGCGTGAACGACCCGGGCTGCACGCTCGACCTGCCCCACTACCGCGAGCTGCTGGAGGCGGCCCGCGCGGCCGGCTACGACTGGGCGAGCTTCGACCGGCACCCGCGCCGCGGCGACCTCTTCCTCCGGCACGACGTGCGGGTCTCGCTCGAGGCGGCGCTCGAGCTGGCGCGGCTCGAGCACGAGGCCGGCGCGCGCGCGACGTACTTCCTGATGACCGAGAGCGCGCTCTACAACCTCGACTCGCACGTCGGCCGCTACGCGCAGCGGCAGCTCCGCCAGTGGGGTCATGCGGTCGGGCTGCACGCCGTCCACCCGCGCGCCGAGCTCGACGGGCGCTTCGACAAGGTCGTCTCCTGGCACAACCCCGAGCCGTCGTACGCGGCCGAGCCGGTGTTCGGCGCGGTCAACGTCGCCGCGGCGCCGTTCGGAGAGCACGTCCTGAGCGACGAGAACGGTTGCCCGCACGCGGCGCTCGCGGCGGCGGGGCTCGAGTGGCTGCAGCTGCTCGTCCACCCGGAGCGCTGGGTGTTCGAGGACGAGGAGGCGCTGCTCGACGCGAAGCGAGAGCAATGGAGGGACTACCTCGAGGCCGACGGCCTGGGGCTCGCCCCGTGACGACCGTCCTCGTGAGCGCCACGGGCGCGCCCGGCACCGCGGCGCTGCTGCGCGCGCTGCGCGAGAACGGCGAGCGGGAGGTGCGGATCGTCGGCGCGGACATGTCCGAGCGGTCGATCGGCCGCCACATCTGCGACGCGTTCCATCTCGTCCCGCCCGGCGAGGATCCGGCCTACACCGAGGCGATGCTCGCGCTCGTGGAGCGCGAGGGCGTGGACGTCGTGCTCCCGCAGTCCTCGTTCGACCTGCCCGCGCTGGCGGCGGCACGAGACCGCTTCCCGGTGCCCGTGCTCGTCTCCGGGCCCGAGACCGTCCGCCGCTCGAACGACAAGGCGGAGACGTACGCGCTGCTCCCGCGGATCGGCGTGCGCGGCCCGGAGTTCCTGAGGGCCACGGGAGCCCGCGAGCTCGACGCTGCCGCGCGCGCGCTCGGCTACCCGGACCGCCCCGTCTGCTTCAAGCCCGTCTTCTCCTCCGGCTCGCGCGGCTTCCGGATCCTCGACCCGTCCGTCGACCGCGCGCACCAGCTCCTGCGCGAGCGCCCCGGCTCGGTGGCGATGCGGCTGGAGGAGGCGGTCGGGCTCCTGCCCGAGGAGGGCGGGGACGAGCTGCTCGTGATGGAGCTCGCGACGGGAGGCGAGCGGACGGTCGACGGGATCGCCGACGGGAAGCGGATCCTGCTCGGGCACCCGAAGACGCGCGAGTCGATGCGGGCGGGGCTCGCCATGTACTTCGTCACGCTCGAGGACGCGGCGTTGATGGAGACCGCGGAGCGCATCGTGCGCGAGCTCGAGATCGAGTGGTTCTTCAACGTGCAGCTCGTCGGCGACGTCGTGATCGAGGTGAACCCGCGGATCTCCACGTTCGTCTACCAGGAGGACCTGAACCTGCCGTGGCTCGCGGTCAAGCGCGCGCTCGGCGAGATCTCCGACGACGAGCTCGCCGCGCTGCGCTCGCGGATCCGGCCGGGACGCAGCGCGCTTCGATTCTTCGACCAGGTGGAATGGGACGGATGATGGACTGGACGTCGCTCGAGAAGACGCTGAAGGCCGCGTGCGAGACGCCGGAGAACGACGAGACCGCGGAGCGCGCGATGCGGGCCGCTGAGCTCGTTGCGGCGACCGCCGGCGAGCCGCCGGACGACCTGTCGCCGGAGGAGCGGGAGTGGGCCGAGACGCACGGCGTTCCGGCGGACGACCTGGTCGAGCTCGCCTGTCGCGCGACGAAGTGCCTCGCCGCCGTGTCGGACGAGCGGCACGACCGCCTGAACGACCTGCGCTACCGGCTCGGCGACGTCGCCGCCCCGTGACCCCGGCGCGGTGACCCCCACCCACCCGGGGGGCTTCGGGACGAGTGCAGGCGCGGCCGGGTCACGAGTCCGTCGCGGCTTCGTGGCGATACCGTGCCGGTTCGTGCACAGCCTCGCCGCCGTCTACGCTCACCTGCGATGAGGCTCGGCCACGAGCTCCGGCGGCTCGCCCGCCACTCGGCGATCTACGGCGCCGGCGGGATGGTCTCGCGCCTGCTCGCGTTCTTCCTGCTGCCGCTGTACACGGCGTACCTGTCGCCGGGGTCGTACGGGCGCGTCGAGACCCTCACCGCCGCCTCCGCCGTGGCCGTGATCGTGCTGCGGATGGGCGTCTCGAGCGCTTTCTTCCGCTTCTACTTCGACCACAAGGACGCCGCGCGCCGGCTCGTCGTCGTGCGCACGTCGTTCTGGTTCACGATGACGATGGCGACAGCGGGGCTCGTCCTCTGCCTCCTCTTCGCGACACGGCTCTCGCACCTGCTCCAGCTCGGCGACCACCCGGAGCTCGTCCGAGCCTCCGCCGTCGCCTTCTGGGCGCAGATGAACTACGAGCAGCTGACCTCGCTCTTCCGGGTCGAGGAGCGGTCGGTCGCGTTCGCGATCGCGAGCGTGGCGAACGTGCTGATCACGATCGGGGCGACCGTCGTGCTCGTCGTCGCCCTCCACGAGGGCGCGCTCGGCCTGATCGTCGGCAACTTCATCGGCACGCTCTGCGTCTACTTCGTGCTCCTGGCCTACCGCCGTGAGCAGCTCGGGCTCCAGTTCGACCGCGAGCTGTTCCGCGGCATGCAGCGGTTCGGGATGCCGCTCGTCCCGTCGGCGCTCGCGCTCTGGGGGATCAACTTCGTCGACCGGCTGTTCGTCGCGGCGTACAAGGACCAGGCCGAGGTCGGCGTCTACTCGGCCGCGATCAAGATCACCTCCGTGATCACGTTCGTCATGTTCGCCTTCCGCACCGCCTGGCCGGCGTTCGCATACTCGATCGAGGAGGACAGCCACGCGAAGCGCGCTTACTCGTTCGTCCTCACCTACCTGCTCGTTATCGGCTGCTGGATCGCGCTCGCGCTCGGCGCGCTCGCGCCCTGGATCACGAGCCTGCTGACGGCGCCCGCGTACCAGCGGGCGGCGAAGGGCGTCGCGCTGCTCGCGTTCGCGGGGGCCGCTTATGCCGGCTACACGGTGCTCGCGATCGGCAGCGGCCGGGCGCGCAAGACGCAGCTCAACTGGGTCGTGACGGGCGTCGGGGCCGCCGTCAACGTGGGCCTGAACATCTGGCTGATCCCGCGCTACGGGATGGTCGGGGCCGCGATCTCGACACTCGGCTCCTACGTCACCCTCTTCGCCGGGATGACGCTGTACGCGCAGCACGTCTACCCGGTGCCGTACCAGTGGCGGCGGATCGCCACCGTCGTGGCCGCCGCCGTGGGGCTGACCGTTGCCGCGCGCGCGGCCGCGCTCCCGCTGGCGCCCTCGCTCCTGCTCGTGCTCGCGTACCCGCTGGCGCTGCTCGTGCTCGGCTTCTACCTCCCGGCGGAGCGCGCGCGCCTGCGCCGGCTCGTGCCGAGCCTGCGCTAGCGGAGCGCCCGCAGCGCGGCCACGTCGTCCTCGCCGGGCTCCCAGGCGCCGGCACGGGCGTTGGCACGAACCTGCTCCGGCTTCGTCGCACCCGCGATCACCGAGGCGACCGCGGGCATCGCGAGCAGGCCGCCGACGGCCACGTCGAGCAGCGAGATCCCGCGCTCGTCCGCGAAGCGCTGCAGCGCCTCGACCCGGTCGAACGCCGCGTCGGTGAGCCACTCGGGGCGCTGCGCGAGCCGTCCCTCGGTCGGCTCGACGCCGCGCGCGTACTTGCCCGTCAGCAGCCCCGACTCGAGCGGGAAGTACGGGAGAAAGCCGACGCCGAGCCGCTCGCAGGCAGGCAGGAGCTCGTCCTCGGCCTCGCGCTTCACGAACGAATAGCGGTTCTGCGCCGAGACGAAGCGTGCGAGGCCCCGCTCGCGGGCAGCGTCGTCGGCCTCCTCGATCTGCGCGGGGTCGAAGTTCGAGGAGCCGAGGAAGCGCACCTTGCCCTCCTGCACGAGCTCGTTCAGGGCGCCGAGCGTCTCCTCGACGGGCGTCGCGGGGTCCGGGTCGTGCATCTGGTAGACGTCGATCACGTCCGTGCGCAGGCGCCGCAGCGAGCCCTCGACCGCCCAGCGGAGGTACTCGCGCGAGCCGCGCGGCAGGTCGGGGCCGTCGTCCATCGGCTTGCCGAACTTCGTCGCGAGCACCACGCGGTCGCGGCGGCCCTCGAGCGCGCGCCCGATGAACTCCTCGCTCGTGCCCTGCGAGTAGACGTCGGCCGTGTCGAAGAGCGTCACGCCCTCGTCGAGCGCCGCGTCGACCACCGCGGCCGTCCGCTCGTAGTCGCAGCGGCCGCCGAAGTTGTTCGTGCCGAGCCCGACGACCGAGACCTGGGGCCCGCCGTCTCCCAGTGTCCGTGTGCGCACGGACACGACGCTAGCCGTTCGGCCGCGGCCGGCGCGCCAGGTGCCCGCGGACCCGCATGCGCATCACGACCTCGCCGCGCTGGTTGACGAACTCGTGCTCGCCGACCACGGTGCCGCGGCCGGGGCTCGTCTCCGAGGGCCACGCCTCGACGACACGGCTCCGGCCGGTGAGCACGTCGCCGGGCCGGACGGGAACGAGCCAGCGCAGCTCCTCGACCCCCGGCGAGCCCATACCCGCCGCGCCGAGCAGCTGCGAGCGGACGAACATCGCCATGTAGAGGGCCGCCGTGTGCCAGCCGCTCGCGATCAGCCCGCCGAACGGGCCCTCCCGGGCCGCGGCCGGGTCGGCGTGGTACGGCTGCGGGTCGAACTCGCGCGCGAAGCGGAGGATCTCCTCCTCCGTCACCTCGTGCGTGCCGTGCACGGCCTCGTAGCCGACGGGAAAGTCCTCCCAGTAGCGCAGCTGTGTCCCGGTCTCGCGGTCGGCCACGTGACGACTCTGCCACGCGCGGCGATGCGCAGGTGGATGGAGATGTAGATGTAGGTGGATGTAGATGGAGGCGTGACCCAGACCTCGCCCAGGGGTCACGCAGGCGGCCGGGCGATCAGGAAGGAACCGCGAGCCCGTCCGGCAGCGGGCGCGCGTGGACGACGACGAGCGTCTTCGTCGGGCGCGTCAGCGCGACGTACAGCTCGCGCAGCCCCTGTTCGCCCGCCTCGGCGATCGCCGCCGGTTCGACGACGACCACGTGGTCGAACTCGAGCCCCTTCGCCTGCCGCGGCGTCAGCACCGGCACGGATGCCTCGTCGAAGGCATCGCCGCCCGGCGCCTTCTCCGCGAGCGCCCGCGGCGCGATCACCGCGAGCAGCCCGTCCCGCTCCGCGAGCGCCGCGGCCTCGCGCAGTGCCGCCGCGCAGCAGCTCGTGCTCCTCGACCGCGCACGAAGCCGTGGCTCCTCGCCGCCCTGGCGGTACGCGAGCGGCGGCTCGACGTCGGGCGCGATCCGGTCGAGCAGCGGCAGCGCCAGCTCCATGATCTCGGCCGGGACGCGATAGGCGTGCCGGAGCTCCTCGATCGTGACGTCCGCCTCCTCGGGCAGGTACGGCTCGAGCTCCTGCCAGCGCCGGTAGACGACCGGGCCCGTCGCCTGCGCCACGTCGCCGAGGATCGTCAGCGAGCCGTCGACCGCGCGGCGGGAGATCGCCAGGAGCTGCATCGGCGACAGATCCTGCGCCTCGTCGACGATCACGTGCCCGTACGGCCGCGGCGGCCCCTCGAGGAGCGGCCGCGCCTCGTCGAGCAGCGGCAGGTCGTGGTCGCTCCAGACGCAGGTCGGACGCGCGCCGCGGCCGGTCGCGCAGCAGCAGCTTCTGCTCGGCCGGCTCGAGGATCCCCTCCGCCGCCTCCGCGAGCGCCGCCGGCGAGGTGAGGAGCCGGGCGACGAGCTTCTCCGCGCGCGGCAGCGGCAACACCCGGTCGAGACAGCGCGTGAGGAAGCCGCCGCCGCGCGAGCGCGCGCTCGACTCGTCGAAGCTGCGCAGCGCGCGCGGCCCGAGCAGCTCCCCGTAGCGCTCGTAGAAGCGCCGCAGCAACACCATCCGGAAGCGCTCCCGCGCCTGCGCGAGCGCGTCAGTCCGCGTCGAGCGCCTCCGCGAGCAGCTCCGCCACCTGCCGCTCTCGCACCGAGACGAAGACGCCCGTCGGCGTAGAGCACGAGCTCCTCGGGCGCCGGCCGCACGGCGAGCTCGACGGCGCGGCGCACGACCTCGCGAGCCGCGTGTCGGCCTTCAGCCGCGCGACGTCGGGCGCCTCCTCGCGGCCGACCTCGATCCCGTCGAGCAGCTCCGGTGACCGCCCGCTGCTCGACCGCGTCCTCGCCGAGCGCCGGCAGGACGTGCGAGACGTAGTCCATGAAGGTCGGGTTCGGCCCGACGACGAGCACGCGCCGCAGCTGCTCGCGGTGCGTGTAGAGGAGCCACGACGCCCGGTGCAGCCCGACCGCCGTCTTGCCGGTGCCCGGGCCGCCCTGGACGACGAGCGCCCCCTCCGGCTCGGCGGTGATCAGCCGGTACTGGTCGGACTGGATCGTCGCCACGATGTCGCGCATCCGCCCCTCGCGCCGCCGCTCCAGCTCCTCGAGCAGGAAGTCCGACACCGACGGCGCCCTCGACGCGCGCGTGCCGTCGAGCGACTCGTCGGAGATGTCGACGAGCCGCCGCCCCTCGGTGCGGTAGCGGCGCCGCTGCGTCACGCGCTGCGGCTCGGCGGCGTCGCGGTATAGAACGGCCGCGCGGCCGGCGCCTGCCAGTTGACGACGAGCAGGTCGTGGCGCTCGTCGTGCACCCAGCGCCGCCCGACGTAGAGCGGCTTCGGCGCGTGCGCGTCGAGCGTCAGCCGCCCGAAGACGAGACCGCGCTCGGCGTCGAGGAACGTCCGCTGCCGCCGCTTCGCCCACGCCTCCATCGCGACCGCGGCGAACTCGTCGCCATCGAGTCGCCGGTGCGCTCGAGCGTGGCGCGCATCCGGTCGAGGCAGGCGTAGGCGTGATCGACGTAGGCCTGCTCGGCTGCGAGCTCGGGGTGCGACACGGGCAGTTGAGGCCTAGCGGCTGTAGGATCCCGGTGTGAAGCTCGGCCTCAACCTCGGCTACGCGCCGCCCGGCACGAACCCGGCCGAGCTCGTGCCGCTCGCGCAGGAGGCGGAGCGGCTCGGCTTCGACTCCGTCTGGGCCGCCGAGGCCTGGGGCACCGACGCGGTGACCGTCCTCGCCTGGATCGCCGCCGTCACCAGCCGGATCAAGGTCGGCTCGGCGATCATGCAGATCCCCGGCCGCACGCCCGGCGAACACGGCGATGACCGCGGCGACGCTCGACCTCATGTCGGGCGGCCGCTTCATCCTCGGGCTCGGCACCTCCGGCCCGCAGGTGGTCGAGGGCTGGCACGGCCAGCCGTGGGGGAAGCCGCTCGGGAAGACGCGCGAGTACGTGGAGATCGTCCGCGCCGCCCTCGCGCGACAGGTCGTCGAGCACGAGGGCGAGCACTACCGGATCCCGTACGACGGCGCGGACGCCACCGGGCTCGGCAAGCCGCTGAAGCTGATGCTGCGGCCGCTCCGCGCCGACGTCCCGATCTACCTCGCCGCGATCGGCCCGAAGAACGTCGCGCTCGCGGCGGAGATCGCCGACGGCTGGCTGCCGATCTTCGTCGACCCCGAGCGCTTCGGCGACGCCTTCGGTGCGAGCCTCGCCGGCGCGCCCGAGGGCTTCGAGATCGCCGCGAGCGTCACCGTCCTCGTCGGCGACGACGTCGACAGCCTGCGCGACGCGCTCAAGCCGCACCTCGCCCTCTATGTCGGCGGCATGGGCGCCAAGGGGAAGAACTTCTACAACACGCTCATGCGCCGCTACGGCTGGGAGGCCGAGGCGGAGCGGATCCAGGAGCTCTACCTCGCAGGCCACCAGCGCGAGGCGATCGCCGCCGTCCCGGACGAGCTCGTGGACGCGGTCGCGCTCGTCGGCCCGAAGGAGCGCATCCGCGACCGGCTCGAGGCCTGGCGCGAGACGCCGGTGACGACGCTCCTCGCCGGCTCGCCGCAGCCCGAGGCGCTGCAGGTGCTCGCCGAGCTCGTCCTCTAGCGCGACCGTCTCCCGCCCGGCTCGTGGCAGGCCCGACGAACCCCTCGTCCGGGGCGGCCGCACCGAGACCGCAGGATGCCTCGTTCGAGTGATCTTCCGGCGCTAACCCGTCCGGGGGAGGAACCGAACGGCTCTGCTCCCTAGGTTGAGCGCGTCTGGTGATCCACTGCGGGCCGCCCTCGGCGGTCAACGGACAAAGGGGACGAGCGGCGAGATGTCGGGAGCAAGGGGAGAGCACCGCGGCAACGCACTCTGGGGCCGTAGCGGCCGCAGGGCCTGCATCGCCCTCGCAGTCCTGGCCTGCGCCCTCGCGGCCGCGGCTGGCGCGACGGCAGGCGGGGGCAAGGCCGGCGGCGCCGACGCCCTGAAGCTGAAGGCGTACGTCCAGCCGTCGCTCGTCGGCGCGATCCAGCAGAGCCCGAGCCAGTCCTTCGACGTGATCGTCCAGGGTGATCCGAGGGGCAAGTCGAGCGGGCTGCTGAAGCGCGTTCAACAGGACACGAGCGGCACCGGCGACGACGTCTCCGCCGCGCAGGTGCACGCGCAGTTCCGCTCGATCGACGGTCTGCACGCCACCCTCACCGGCAGCCAGATTCTCCGGCTGGCGCGCCGGGGCAGCGTCGCCGCGATCCTGCCGAACGAGACCGTGAGGTCGAGCTCCGTCGCGCTGCCGGTGTCGAACGGACAGAAGTGGGCCTGGTCGACCGGCGTCCCGGTGGACTGGACGACTCCCGCGCTCGGGCTCTCGGCGCCGACGATCGCGATCGTCGACTCCGGAATCGACGCGACGCGGCCGGACGTCGCGGGCCGCGTGCTCGGCCAGGTGAACCTCGCGAGCCTCACCCCGAACTCGCCCGGCGACGGCTACGGGCACGGCACCTTCGTCGCCGGCATCGCCGCCGGGGCCGCGGACGGCTTCGCGGGCGTCGCGCCGGCCGCGAACCTGCTCGCGCTCGACGTCATGGACGACGCCGGCGAGGCCACGGTCTCCGACGTCGTCTCCGCGTGCGACTGGATCCTCGCCAACAAGGACGCGTACAACATCCGCGTCGCCAACTTCTCGCTCCACGGCGCGAACCGCGCGAGCGTCTTCTTCGACCCGCTCGACCAGGCGGTCGAGAAGCTCTGGCTGAGTGGCGTCGTCGTCGTGGCGGCCTCGGGCAACTACGGGGTGGACGGCCAGCCGGCCGAGGTCTCCTTCGCGCCCGGGAACGACCCGTTCGTGATCACGGTCGGCGCCGCGGACGTCCTGAACACGATCGGCACCGGTGACGACGTCGCCGCGCCGTGGTCGGCGTGGGGCCACACCGCGGACGGCTTCGCCAAGCCCGAGCTCTCGGCGCCCGGCCGCTACATGATCGGCCCGGTCCCGACGAGCTCCGGGCTCGCGGCCGCCCGCCCCGAGCGCGTCGTCTCGGCGAACTACATGCAGCTGAGCGGCACCTCGTTCGCCGCGCCGGTCGTCTCAGGCGCCGCCGCGCTGCTGCTCGCGCAGCACCCCGCCTGGACGCCCGACCAGGTCAAGGGCGCGCTCATGCTCTCGGCCGACCCCACGCCGTCCGCGACCGTGGGCTCGCTCGGCGTCGGCGAGGTGGACGTCGCAGCCGCCCGCAAGGTGACCGATCCGCCGAACGGCAACGCTGCCCTCGCTCCGTTCCTCACGGCCGACACGAACGGCGCACCGGTCTTCGACACCGCGGCCTGGCAGTCCACGGCGAGCACGGACGCCGCGTGGGCGTCCGCCGCCTGGAGCAGCGCCGCCTGGGCCTCCGCCGCCTGGAGCGACGCCGCCTGGGCGTCCGCCGCCTGGGCGTCCGCCGCCTGGGCGTCCGCCGCCTGGGCCGACGCCGCCTGGGCCGACGCCGCCTGGGCCGACGCCGCGTGGGCCGACGGCACCTTCGACGACCCGAGCATCGACCCGAACGCGACGGCCGTCACCAACGCCGAGATGACCCACGTCGAGAACGCGCTCGGGATCGTGGACGCGACGTGCGACCCGACCTTCGGCGTCTGCCTGACGTCGTCCCTGCTGCCGTAACCCCCGCCAAGCCGGAAGCTCGCCGGCGGCGTCAGGCGACCACGCGGTAGACCTGGAAGACCTCGGCGTGCTCGCGGTTGACGTTCACCCCGTGGATGCGGGCGAGGCTCCGGATGTACTCCTCGTTCGCGTAGCGGCGGTGCTGCTGCGACGCGTAGCGCGCGAGCGCCGCGACCTTGCGGTCGATGTGGCGCTGCTCGAGCGGCGCGTACCAGTCGTACGAGAAGTCGAAGTTGTTCCACGGGATCTCGTAGCCGAGGATCGTCGTGCGCTTGAACGCGCGCAGCCCCTCGTCCGCGATCGTGCGATGGTCCTGGTGGATGTCGTGCAGGCTCGGCTGGAAGACGACGTCGGGCTCCAGCTCCTCCCAGAGCGCGACGAGCAGCTCGAGGATGTCCTGCCGGCGATCGGGGAACGTGCGGACGTCGAAGTCGTGGACGGTGAGCCGCTCCTTCGGGATGCCGAGCTCCGCCGTCGCCTCGCGCACCTCACGGGCGCACGTGTCGGGCGGGAAGCCCTCCGGCAGCGAGCGCGTCGCGATCGAGAACGCGACGTAGTGCACCTCGCAGCCCTCCTCGGCCAGCCGCGCCATCGTGCCGCCGCAGCCGAACTCGCCGTCGTCCGTGTGCGGCGCCAGCACCAGCGCCCTCCGCCACTGCTCGATCACGCCGGCACCGCCTCCTTCCGCTCCACCGGCGGCGGCGGCTCCTGCGCCGGCCCGGCCCGGGGCGCGGCGAGGGCGACGAGGCCGAGCAGGAGCCACATGGTCGGGTCCTCGAAGAAGTCGTTGTAGAAGAGCGAGTGGACGAGGATGGCCGCGAAGGCGAGCCCGGCGGCGAGTGACACGCGCCCGGCGAAGCTGCGGTCGACGCGGCGGAACGCGTCCGCGAGCACCGCGGCCACGAGCGCGGCAAGCAGCGCCAGCCCGACCAGCCCGGTCTCGGCGGCGACGGTCACGGGCGTGTCGTGCGACGCGGCCGCCTTCGAGTCCACGGAGCGGAGATGGAGCCGCTTGGCGTACGCCGTCCGGAAGCCGCCGACGCCGACGCCCGCCGCCGGGTGCGCGACGGCGATCCGGATCCCGTTCGCGACGAGGCTCGCGCGGCCGCTCGTCGCGTTGTTCAGGCCCTTCGTCGTGTGGTTGACGATCGCGTGGCGGAGCTTCGGCTCGCTCGACGCGAGCCCGGCGAGCACCGCCGCCGCGACGAGGACGGCGACCGCCGCACGCCAGCGCCATGCGACCACGGCGACGCCGGTCACGCCGACGAGCAGCGCCGCGAAGCTCGACTGCGAGAACGAGATCAGCAGGCCGAGCCACGTCACGGCCACGAGCGCGAACGCGGCCGGCGTCGCCCACCTGGAGCGGCCGCGCACGATCAGCACGAGGCTCGGGATCAGCGCCACGACCAGGAAGCGCCCGTACACCGAGGGATCCCAGAAGACCGAGTTGACGCGGAAGAACGGCGCATACGCGTTCGAGTAGATCACCTTCGGGTTCTGGAAGATGTCGCGGGTCTCGTACTGGTAGAAGCCGACGCAGGCGAAGACGAGCGCCATCAGCGCGAGCTCGCCGTAGAGGAGCCGCAGCCGCAGCGTGCTCCACGGGAGCCGCGCGACCGCGAGCGCGAGGATCCCGAACGGAAGGTAGAACGCGAGCAGCTCGACGGCGCCCTCGTGCACGTCCACGCTCCACGCGAGCGAGCCGCCGACCCAGCCGACGTAGAGCGCGAGCGGCCACGCCGCGACGCGCAGCTCCCGCGAGCGCTCGTCGCCGCGCAGCAGCTCCCACGCGATCAGCGCCGCCGCGCCGAGGCAGACGGCGTAGAGCGGCAGCAGCAGCTTGTGCCCGAGGAAGCCGATCCGGACCGGCACCGCGGCGAGGGCCGCCGCCGGGATCAGCCACGGCACCCGGCGGAAGAGGACCGCGAGCCCGACGGTGAGGGCGAGCCCTCCGAGGACCGCGGCGGTCAACGCCAGGGGCTCGTTCGGCGCGACCGCGGCCACGAGGACGACCGCGCCGACGACCGCGAAGCCGAGCCCGGCGAGCCGGTCGCGCGGGCTGCGGGCGGCGAGGAGCACGGCGAGCCCGATGCAGGCCACGGGCCCGCCGATCCGCGCGAGGTCGGTCATCCGCCCGCCCTGGAGCTCTTCACGATCAGCTTGGCGCGGTAGGCGTGGCCGTGCTCGCCGACCGCCAGCGTGTACGTGCCCGGCGCGGCCGGCGCGCGGAGCCGCAGGAAGTTCCCGCGCACGACGCCGCCGTCGCCGTTCAGCTTCCACCAGAACGCGCGGGCGTCCGTGTCCACGGCGACGCCGAAGCGGACGCCCGGCTTCTGGACGACGATCTGGTCGCGTGCGAGCTGGATGTAGCGGATGCGCACGACCACCGGCAGCCGCGCGCCGCCGGGGGTGACGTTGCCGGCGACGTCCACCCCGCCGATGTAGAGCGTGTACGTCCCGGCCGGGAGCGGCTTCGGCTTCCCGGGCACCCGCCCGTACCAGGTCACCGTGCCGGTCGGCTTCTTGCTGCGGCCGCGGATGATCGCCTCGGAGCCGAGATAGATGCGGACGTGGGCGGGCGAGTCGAACCGGTAGTGGATCCGCAGCGAGTCGGCCCGGTTGTCCCCGTCCGGCGAGAACGTGTCCCGGTTCAGCTTCGGGCGGAACACCCGCGGCGGGTGCGTGTCGAGCCGGATCTCGTTCGGGAGCAGGATCGTCCGGTGCTGTCCCGCGAGGTGGACCTGCGCGTGGTAGACGCCGTCGGGGGCGCGCTCCCCGGCGTCCGTCTTCCCGTCCCAGCGGAAGGTCGCGCGCCCGCGCGGCAGGAACCGCGACTCCGCGAGGGTGCGGACGGCGTCGCCGCCCGGGCCGAGGATCGTCAGCGTCACCGTGTCCGGGTGCCGGAGGCTGAAGCCGATGTTCGCCTTGCCGCGCGCGCAGCCGCAGACGGGCGAGAGCGTCTTCGACACGATCGTCCCGTAGACCGGGCTCTTGACGAGCTTCAGGTGCTCGGTGATCGCGAATGCCGCGGCCGTGGCGATGAGCAGGCCGAGCAGGGCCGTCGTCGAGAGAACCCGCTGCAAAGCCACGCAAGTGTACGGGGCCGGCGGCGCGGTCAGGCGTTCTGTGCGCGCGGGCGGGGCCCGAGCCAGCGCGCGGAGGCCGTAGCCGGCGAGCCCGAGGCCGAGCGCGACGAGGCCGGAGACGAGGATCCAGGTGGCCTCCGGCACCTCGAGCAGCTTCAGGCCGCTGAGCGTGAGCACGGTGCCGAGCGCGATCCGCAGCGCGCCGTCGGGCAGCCGCACCGTGAAGCGGCTCGAGATCAGGACGCCGGGGATCGAGCCGAGCAGCAGCCAGGCGGTCGCGTGCAGGTCGACGTTGCCGCCGACGAGGTGCCCGATGCCCGCGACCGAGAGGAGCGCGGCCGCGTGGAAGATGTCCGTGCCGACGATCTTCGCCATCGTCAGCGGGTAGACGAGCACCATCACGAGCCCGAAGAAGGTGCCGCTGCCGACCGACGTGAGGCCGACGACGAAGCCGAAGACGGCGCCGATAGCGACCGCGACGATCCGGTCGCGGCGCCCGAGCAGGAAGGGGGCGTCGTCGGGCTTGATCCCCTTGGTCACGACCGACTTGACGAGGAACCCGATCCCGCCGGCCACGAGCGCGGCGCCGACCGCGTAGCCCTCGATCGTCTGCGCCTGGTCGCCGTAGCGGTGCTTGAACCAGCTCGCCACGACGACGCCGAGCAGCGACATCGGCCCGGAGCCGAGGAACAGCCAGAAGGTGAGCCGCGCGTGGACGGTGCCGAGCCGCCGGTGCCGGATCGCGCCGAACGACTTGAAGATCGCGCCGTGGAGGATGTCCGTGCCGACCGCGTACGTCGGCTGGAAGCCGAAGACGATCACGAGGATCGGCGTCATCAGCGAGCCGCCGCCCATGCCCGTGAGCCCGACGAGCGCGCCGATCAGCAGGCCCGTGAGCGTGAACTGCCAGGTCACGTGACGAGGCGGGTCACGACAGGAGACCCCGCTCGTGCAGCTCCGCGACGATGCGCTCCGCGGCGGCCTCGGCGTCGAGCTCGGTCATGTCGAGCCGCAGGTCGGGATCCTCCGGCGGCTCGTAGGGCGCGCCGGCGCCGGTCAGGTTCTCGAGCTCGCCGCGGGCGGCCTTCGCGTACAGGCCCTTCCGGTCCTGCTCGGCGAGCAGCTCGACGGGTGCGTCCACGAACACCTCGAGGAACTCGTCCTCGGCGAACAGCGCCCGCGTCGTGTCGCGGTCGGCGCGGAACGGCGAGATGAGGGCCGCGACCACGATCAGACCCGCATCGACCATCAGCTTCGCCACCTCGGCGGCGCGGCGGACGTTCTCCGCCCGGTCGGCGTCGCGGAAGCCGAGGTCCTTGTTGAGGCCGTGGCGGATGTTGTCGCCGTCGAGCAGGTACGTGTGGCGGCCGAGCGCGTGCAGGCGGCGCTCGACGAGGTTCCCGATCGTCGACTTGCCCGCCCCGGGCAGGCCGGTGAGCCAGACGGCGAACGGCCGCTGATGGAGCAGCGCGGCGCGGGCCTCCCGGTCGACCTCGACCGCCTGCCACGGCACGTTCTCCGAGCGGCGCAGCGCAAAGCGGAGCATGCCGGCGCCGACGGTGTTGTTCGTGATCCGGTCGATGAGGATGAAGCCGCCCGTGTCGCGGTTCTCCGTGTACGGGTCGTAGGCGATCGGCTGGCTCAGCTCCAGCTCGCAGACCCCGATCTCGTTGAGGTCGAGCTGCGTCGCCGGGACGCGGTCGAGCGTGTCGACGTTGAGCTTGTACTTGAGCGGCGCGATCGTCGCCGGGACGGTCTTCGCGCCCACCCGCATCAGGTACGTGCGGCCGCGCAGCATCGGCTCGTTCGCCATCCAGACGACCGTCCCCTCGAACTGGTCGCCGACCGGCGCGGGCGCGTCCGCAGCCGCGATCAGGTCGCCGCGGCTGACGTCGATCTCGTCGGAGAGCACGAGCGTGACCGCCTGGCCCGCGACGGCGCGCTCGAGGTCGCCGTCGAACGTGACGATGCGCGCGACCGTGCTCTCGCGCCCGGAGGGCAGGACGACGATCCGGTCGCCGGACGCCACCGAGCCGCCGGCGACGGTGCCCGTGAAGCCGCGGAAGTCGAGGTTCGGGCGGTTCACCCACTGCACGGGGAAGCGGAACGGCGCCGCCTGGAGCCGCTCCTGGTCGACCTCGACCGCCTCCAGGTACTGCATCAGCGTCGGCCCGGAGTACCAGGGCATCGCCGAGGAGGTCTCGACGACGTTGTCGCCGCGCAGCGCCGAGAGCGGGATGAACGTGACGTCCTCGATCCCGAGCTGCCGCGCGAACGTCGAGGTACTGCGCGCTCGATCTCGCCGGAAGCGCTCCTCGGAGAAGTCGACGAGGTCCATCTTGTTCACGGCGACGGCCACGTGCCGGATGCCGAGCAGCGAGACGATGTAGCTGTGGCGGCGCGTCTGGGTCAGCACGCCCTTGCGCGCGTCGAGCAGGATCACGGCGCAGTCGGCGGTCGACGCGCCGGTGACCATGTTGCGCGTGTACTGCTCGTGCCCGGGCGTGTCGGCGACGATGTACTTCCGCTGCTCGGTCGAGAAGTAGCGGTAGCGCGACGTCGATCGTGATCCCCTGCTCGCGCTCGGCGGCGAGCCCGTCGAGCAGGAGCGCGAGGTCGAGCTCCTCGCCCTGGGTGCCGATCCGCTTCGAGTCGGCCGCGAGCGCGGCGAGCTGGTCCTCGAACAGGAGCTGCGACTCGTAGAGGAGCCGCCCGATCAGCGTGCTCTTGCCGTCGTCGACGCTGCCGCAGGTGATGAAGCTGGAGCAGGCTCTTGTGCTCGTGCGCGTCGAGGTAGGCGACGATGTCCTCGCGGATCAGGTCGGAGGCGTGCGCCATGACTAAAAGTAGCCCTCGACCTTCTTCTTCTCCATCGAGGCGGCCGCGTCGTAGTCGATCACGCGGCCCTGCCGCTCCGAGGTGCGGGCGAGCAGCATCTCCTGGATGATCTCCGGCAGCGTGGCCGCGTCGCTCTCGACCGCGCCGGTGAGCGGATAGCAGCCGAGCGTGCGGAAGCGCACCCGCCGCAGCTCGCGGCTCCTCGCCCGGCTCGAGCGGCATCCGCTCGTCGTCGACCATGATCAGCGTCGCCGTCGCGCATCGACGACCGGCCGCTCGGCCGGCGAAGTAGAGCGGCACGATCGGGATCTCCTCGAGGTAGATGTAGAGCCAGACGTCGAGCTCGGTCCAGTTCGAGAGCGGGAAGACGCGCATCGACTCGCCGCGCCGGTGGCGCGCGTTGTAGAGCCGCCACAGCTCCGGGCGCTGGTTCTTCGGGTCCCAGCGGTGCTGCGCCGAGCGGAACGAGAAGATCCGCTCCTTCGCGCGCGAGCGCTCCTCGTCGCGGCGCGCGCCGCCGAAGGCGGCGTCGAAGCCGTGCTTGTCGAGCGCCTGCTTCAGCGCCTCGGTCTTCATCACGTCGGTGTGGACGACGGAGCCGGAGTCGAACGGGTTGATGCCGCGCGCGAGACCCTCCTCGTTCACGTGCACGAGCAGCTCGAGCCCGTGCTCGCGCGCCATCCGCTCGCGGAACGCGTACATCTCCTGGAACTTCCAGGTCGTGTCGACGTGGAGGAACGGGAACGGCGGCGGCGCGGGGTGGAAGGCCTTGCGCGCGAGGTGCAGCATCACCGAGCTGTCCTTGCCGATCGAGTAGAGCATCACCGGCTTCTCGGCCTCGGCGACGACCTCGCGCATGATGTGGATCGCCTCCGCCTCGAGGCGCTGCGAGGTGCGTGAGCCGCGTCCGCCGGCTCGCCGTCACGCAGGCACCCCCACGAGCCCGAGCTCCTCGAGCTTCGCGAGCACGATCCGCGCCGACTCGGCGGGCTCGTGCTCCGTCGTGTCGATCCGCAGCTCCGGGCTCGACGGCTCCTCGTACGGGTCGGAGACGCCGGTGAACTCCTCGACCTCGCCCGCGAACGCCTTCGCGTAGAGGCCCTTCACGTCGCGGCGCGCGCACTCCTCGACCGGCGTCGCGACGTGCACCTCGACGAAGGCGCCGTGCTCCTCGACGAGCGCGCGCGCCGTCCGCCGCGCCGCCTCGTACGGCGAGATCGCGGAGACGATCACCGCCGCGCCGGCGCGCGTCAGCCGCGAGGCGACCCAGCCGATCCGCTCGATGTTCGCGTCGCGGTCCTCCTTCGAGAAGCCGAGCCCCTGCGAGAGGTGGGTGCGGACGACGTCGCCGTCGAGGCGCTCGACGAGCAGGCCGCGCCGCTCGAGCTCGGGCGCGACGAGCTCGGCGATCGTCGTCTTGCCCGACGCCCGAGAGGCCGGTGAACCAGAGGGTGAAGCCGTCTACGCATCGCCCGCGACGTCCGTGGATACCACACTCGATCTTGTCGGAATCTGCCCAGCGTCCCGCCCGCTCGTCCTCCTCGCGGGTCACGGGGCGCGTGCAGGGCATGCAGCCGATCGAGGGGTAGCCGGAGTCGTGGAGCGGGTTGTAGGGGATCTCGTTCACGTGGATGTACGCGTCGACTCGCTTCGCGTCCCAGTCGACGAGCGGCTGCACCTTCCAGACCTCGTAGCGGTCGCTCCACTCGACCCGCCGCGCGTCCTGGCGGGTCAGGCTCTGCTCGCGGCGGATGCCGGAGATCCAGGCGTCGTAGTCCTTCAGCGCCCGCTCGAGCGGCTCGACCTTGCGGACGTGGCAGCAGCGGTCGGGGTCGCGCTCCCAGAGGTTCGGCCCCTCCTGCCGGTGCTGCTCGGCGACCGAGATCACCTCGGGCCGGATCAGCTCGAGCCCGTAGCGCTCGACGAGCCGCTCGCGCGTGTCGTAGGTCTCGCGGAAGAAGAGGCCGGTGTCGAGCTCGATCACCGGGACGTCGAGCCCGAGCTCGGCGACCATGTGCACGAGCACCGACGACTGCTTCTGCCACGAGCACGTGAGGCAGAGCTTCTCGCCGAACTGCTCGTAGGCCCAGAGCGAGCGACTCCTCGGCCGTCATCGCCTCGACGTCAGGCAGCTGGAGCAGGCTCAGGCTCGCCGCCAAGGAGCACCTCCTTCATCGTGTCGCCGCGCAGCCCGAGCCGGAGCGTCTCGAGCGGGATCACCTCGTCGGGCGGGATGTTGCCGAGGTTGACGTTCGGGCCGAAGTTCTTGACGAACCAGGCCTGGCTCGCCTTCGTCGGCGCCTCGAAGATCAGCTCGGAGGCGGGGATCGCGTGCAGGATCTCGTCGACGAGGCCCGGTGCGCATCTCGCCGGTCGGGCGGTAGATGCCCGCGGTGCCGCCCTCGCGGCCCTCGGTGATCACCTTCCACGCGCCGGCCTCGAGCTCGCTCCTTGATCCACTCGACCCACTGGTAGGGGGCGAACACGACCTCGGCGTCCTTCGAGCCGACCTCGGAGAGGACGGTGAAGTCGCGCGCGAAGTCGGCGATCAGCTCGAGCTTGCGCTCGCGCGGGATCTCGAGCGTGCCGTCCGAGATCTCGACGTGCGAGAAGCGGTGGTCGGCGCAGCCACGACTTGAACTCGTCGAGCTTGCCGCGCGCGTAGACGGCCTCGAAGAGCGTGCCGCCGCAGACGACCGGCGTCTCGAAGGAGCGGTAGAGCGCGATCTTCTTCTCGAGGTTGTTCGTGACGTAGCCGTGCCCCAGCCGAGCTTGACGATGTCGACGTACTCGCCGGCGGTGTCGAACATCCCCTCGATGTCGCGGAGGTTCAGGCCCTTGTCGATCACGTGTGTGAGCCCCTCGGCGCGCGGCTTGCCCGGGCGCGGCGGAAGGTCGAGGAAGCCGTCGCTAGAGCCTGGCATAGAGCTCCTCCAGCTTCTTCGTCGCGGCCGCCTGCACGTCGTGGTAGAGCGAGTTGCCGTGCGCGTCGATGCCCACCGTGAGCGGGCCGAAGTCCTTGACGCGGAACGCCAGAGGCACTCGGGCATCAGCTCCTCCCAGAGCCACCTCCTCGATCTCCTCGATCTGCGTCGTCTCGAGCGCCGCCGCGCCGCCGACGATCGCGAAGTAGACCATCCCGTGCTTGCGCATCGGCTCGATCGCCTCGTCGGGGAAGCCGCCCTTGCCGCAGATCGCGCGCACGCCGTACTGCGCGCCGAGCGCCTCGGTGAAGCGCACCATCCGCGCCGAGGTGGTGGTGCCGATGCAGACCTTCTCGTAGCGGCCGTCCTCGAGCTTGCGGACGCCCGGCGCGGTGTGCAGCAGGAAGGCGCCGGCCAGGTCCATCGGCGGCTCGACGCCCTCGTCGAAGATCCGGATCTGCGTGCGGTCGCGGATGCCGATGATGTGGCCCTGGACGACCACCTCGTCGCCCGCGCGGAGCTTGAGGATCTCCTCGGGGTCGGTGATCGGGAACGTGAGCCTCGTGCGTGGCCATGGGTGCTCAGGCCTCCCGGTCGAAGTCGACGGTGCCGTCGGCGGCGATGTGCGCGGTCGCGCGCCGGGCGGCCCAGCACTGGTAGTTGACGGCCACGGGGTTCAGCGTCATGTGCGTGTCCGCGTGCTCGATGTGGCAGTTGAGCACGGTCACGTCGCCGCCGAGCCCCATCGGGCCGATCCCGGTCTCGTTCAGCAGCCCGTAGAGCTCGTCCTCGAGCGCGGCGACGATGCGGGTCGGCGTTGCGCGTCCCGATCGGCCGCGCGATCGCCTCCTTGGCGAGGTACATCGCGTAGTCGGCGGAGCCGCCGATGCCGACGCCGACGATCCCGGGCGGGCACGGCTTGCCGCCGGCGCCGACGATCGACTCGAGCACGAACTGCTTGATCCCCTTCACGCCGTCGGCGGGCGTGCACATCTTCAGGAAGCTCATGTTCTCGGAGCCGGAGCCCTTCGGCACGCACTTCACGTCGAGCCCGTCCCAGTCGGGGACGAACTCCCAGTGCACGATCGGCAGCCGGTGGCCGATGTTCGGGCCGGTGTTCTCGCGCGTGATCGTGTGCACCGCGTTCGAGCGCAGCGGGTGCTCGAGCGTCGCGCGCGCCGTGCCGTCGCGCAGCGCCTCGTAGATCCGCGCCGGGTGGAGCGGGAAGTGCTCGCCGACGCGGCAGGTGTAGACGGCGATGCCGGTGTCCTGGCAGACGAGGTTGTGCTCGCTGTCGGCGACCTCGACGTTGCGGAGGATCGTCGAGAGGACGCGCTGCCCCGGGACGGAGGTCTCGCGGCCGGCGGCGTCCGTCAGCGCGTCGCGCAGGTCCTGCGGGATGTCCTTCAGCGCCCAGACGTAGAGGTGCGCGGCGGCGTCCTCGACGGCGCGCTGGAGGTCGGTGGCGACTCGTGCTCATCAGGCCTTCGCTTTCCCGGCGGCCGCCGCGACCCGCGCGGCGGCCGAAGACGACGCACTCGAGCAGCGAGTTGCCCATCATGCGGTTGCGCCCGTGGGTGCCGCCGGCGATCTCGCCGCAGGCGTAGAGCCCCTCGAGCGTCGTCTCGGCGTCCGTGTCGATGACGAGACCGCCGTTCTGGTAGTGGAGGACGGGGTAGGTGAGGATCTTCTCGGCAGGGGGTCGACTCCCCCGGCGCGGTATCTCCGAAGCATGTAGGGCAGCGACAGCTCGGCGTCGCGCTCGGAGATGCGGGTCGTGTCGAGCCAGACCGCGGGGCGGCCGTCGGGCGTCGAGACGCCCTTGCCCTGCTCGACCTCGTCGAAGATCGCCCGGCTGACGACGTCGCGCGGGGCGAGCGAGTCGCAGAACTCCTCGCCGTCCGCGTTGAGCAGGACGGCGCCGTAGGCGCGCGTCGTCTCGGGGATCGAGTAGCCCTGCATCGTCGGCGGCCAGGCGCCGCCGTTCGGGTGGTACTGGAGCGCGTCGAGGTCGCGCGCCTCCGCGCCGAGGTCGAGCGCGAGCCGCGTCACCTCGCCGGTCGCGCCGGGATGGTTCGTGGACAGCTCGCCGCGCTGCTCGGCCTCGGCGTAGCAGCGGCCGCCGGCGGCGAGGACGACCGTCGCGGCGTCGACCTCGTGCTCGCCGACGCGGGCGCGCCAGCCGCTGCTCGGCCGGCTCGAGCGAGGCGAGCGGCGCCTTCGGGAGGACGGTCGCGCCGGAGGCCTCGACCGCGTCGCGCAGCGCCCCGGTGATCGCGTGCCCGGTGCGGTCGCCGACCTGGAGCAGCCGCTTCGCGGTGGCGCCGCCGCAGCGGGCGAGGCGGTAGCCGCCGTTCTCCCGCGCGTGAACTCGACGCCGAGCTCCTCGAGCCAGTGGATCGCCGAGGGCGCCTCGGAGGTCAGCACCTCGACGAGCCGCAGGTCGGCGGTCTCGTGCGAGCTGCGCCAGACGTCCTGGGCGTGCTGCTCGGGCGAGTCGTCCGGCCCGACCGCCGCCTGGATCCCGCCCTGCGCCTTCGCGGAGTTGCAGGACTGGACCGAGCCCTTGGTCGCGAGCGCGACGCGGGCGCCGGCCTGCTCGGCGGACACGGCGGCGGCGAGGCCGGAGGCCCCGCTGCCGATCACGAGCACGTCGACGTGGCTGTCCTGCGTCATGACGCGCGGACTATACCAGCGAATTGCTAATCACACACATCAGCTGTACTTATTTGTGTTGTTCTTCGACATGTCCAAAAGAGACATCTTGATTGTCAGTTCTGACAACGCTACGGTGACGTCTCCACCCACGAAAGGAGGCCACTGTGTTCGACGAGCTCAGCGAGGATCTGCTCGACCTCGCGCTGACGGAGCGCGGGCACGTGTCCGACGGGCATGCCCTCGCCGCGATCCCGCTCTGCTGCAGCCTCGTGATCGTCCTCTCCTGCAGCAGCTCCAGGACCGAGACGGCCTGAGCGGCGATGAGCGATCCCCTCGCCGAGACGCGCGCGCTGCCGGAACGGCCGATGCTGAAGCCGTGGTACCGGCTCGCGGTCGAGCGCGAACGCATCGTGCTGGAGTACGGGGCGTCGGTGCTCGAGCTTCACGGACGCGCCGCCGCGCAGCTGCTGCCGCATCTGCTGCCGCTGCTCGACGGCACGAACCGAGTGGACGACATCGTCGCGCGTCTCGGCGAGCCGGTTCGCCGCGCGGTGGAGGGGGCTCTCCGTCTTCTCCACGAGCACCGCCTGCTCACGGAGGCGCCTCCCGACGGAGTGGCCGGAAGCAGACTGCGCGCGGCGCAGCTGCTCGCCGCGACCGACCCGCTCGACCGGACGATCGGTGAGGTCGCCGCCCGCCTGGAGCAGAGCACGGTCGCAATCGTCGGCTCGGCGCCCGTGGCCGGAACGGTCTCGGCGCTCCTTGCCCAGTCGGGCGTGCGCGTTCTCGGCACGGCCGGCTGGGACGAGGCGGAGCGGGCCGACCTTCACGTCGCAGGACCGGCCGACGGCGAGCTTCGGCTCCTGCGGGCCTGGAACCGCCGGGCACTCGAGACCCGCTCGACCTGGCTGCAACTGCTTCCGTTCGACGGGCTGATCGCCGCCGTCGGACCGCTCTTCGTCCCCGGCGAGACCGCCTGTCACGAGTGCTATCTAGTGCGACGCTCGGCGAGTCTCTCGACGCTTCCGCATCGCCCGGAGCCGCCCGAGCGGGGCATCTTTCCGACCGCGCCCGCGCTCGACGCCGTGGCGGCCGGGCTCGCCGCGAGCCTCGCCCTGCGCTGGCTCGGGCTCGCGGACGGCTTCGTCCCCGGCGTGCTGCACGCGGTGGAGCAGGCCGCGGAGACGGCCGTGTCGCGGCACGTCGTCTATCGCGTCCCGCGCTGCCGCGCCTGCTCGCCCGCCCGGGCGCACGCGGCCCTCCTCCCCTGGCACACGGAGCAATCCCGTGCAGCCTGAGCTCGTCGACCGGGCGCCGACGCCGGTCGGCGAAGCCCTCGGCCGCCTCGAGTCGCTCGTCTCCCCCTACGTCGGCGTCGTGCGCGGTGTCGAGGAGGTGCTCGCGGCCCCGGACGACATCCGGCTCGTCGGCGTCTTCTGCCAGACCGGGCGCTGCGACGACGTCGTCGGCACCGGCGGCGAGCATCGCGGCGCCGGCGGCGCACGGACGCGGGAGGCGGCGCGCGCCGCCGCGATCGGCGAAGCGGTCGAGCGCTACTCGTCGTGCTTCGTCGCCGCCGCCGACGCCGTCGTCGCAACGGCACGCGAGCTCGGCGGCGAGGCCGTCGCGCCCCGCCGCTTCGCCCTCTACGCCGGCGAGCAATACGCGGCTCCCTCGTTTCCCTTCTGCCGCTTCACGGAGGACACCCGCGTGGCGTGGGTGCGGGGACGCAGCCTGCCGGAGGGCACGCCGGCGTATCTCCCCGCGCAGCTCGTGTACCTCGGCTGGCAGCTCCTGCCCGGCGAGGCTCGCATCGCGCGCTCGACGAGCAACGGCCTCGCCTGCCACGCGACGCTCGAGGAGGCCGTCCTCTCCGGGCTCCTCGAGCTGCTGGAGCGCGACGCGTTCATGATCACGTGGGGCGCACGGCTGTCGTGGCCTCTCCTGGTCTGGCCGGGGCACGGGTCGCTCGGGTCGTTCGCGCGACGCTGGCTCGAGCCGACGGGGCTCGGAATCGCAGCGGTCGACCTGAGCGGCGTCTGGAGCGTCCCGACGGTGCTCGGTGTGGCCCGCAGCGGCGTGCCCGGCGAAGCGCCGCTCGGCGTCGGCGCCGCAGCGGCTCCGACGGTGGAGCGAGCCGTGGAGAAGGCGCTCGACGAGGCCGTCCGCGTCCGCTCCTGGGCCCGCTCGATCCGCTACGACGACCCCGGGGGGACGGCCGTCTCACCGCCGAAGGAGATCCGGACGTTCGACGAGCACGTGCGGCACTACGCCTACGACGAGAACGCGCGACACGCCGACTTCCTCGACGCGAGCCGCGACCGCACGCCGGTCGAGGCCGTGCAGCCGCTCGAGGGTTTCACCGCCCTCGAGCGCGTCCGGGCGATCTGCCGGCTGCTGGGGGCGCAGGGCGCCTCGGCGTACGTCGTGGACGTGACGTCGCCGGACGTCGCGGACGCGGGCCTCCGCGTCGCGAAGACGATCGCGCCCGAGCTCTGCCCGCTCGACGTCGAGCACGCGGCACGACTGCTCGGGGGCCGGCGGCTGTACGACGTGCCGGTGCGCCTCGGCCTGCGGCCGCGGCCGCTGCGCTTCGCCGAGATCAACCCGCACCCCCACCCGTTCCCGTGACACGCGTCGAGGATCCGGCCCATCCCAGGATGACCCTCCGTTCGGCCGTCTACGGCCGCGACGACGTGGCGCTCGACGACCCCGCCGAGGAGTACCACGAGGCGTCGAAGATCTACCCGGCCCTCGTCCAGCGGCAGACAGAGGGCATCGCACGCCTCACGCACAGCCCGTCCCTCCAGGCGGCCGCGCTCCGCTCGGTGCGGCGGAACCCGCAGCTCGCGGTCGTCGGCCTCCCGCGAAGCCGGCAGCTCTCGCGGCCGCTCGGATCGGTGCTCAGCACCCGCCGCAGCTCGCGCGAGTTCGACGGTGAGCCGCTCGGGTTGGCGACGCTCGCGACGCTCCTGGAGGCCGGCTACGGCGTCGGCGACCCGGGCCGGCGGCTCGTGCCGTCCGGCGGCGCCCTCTATCCCCTCGAGCTCTACCCGGTCCTGCTTCGCGTGGACGGTGCGCCGCAGGGCGTCCTCCACTTCGATCCGCTCCGGGGGGCGCTCGAGGTGCTGCGCGCCGAAGACGTGCTCGGCGAGCTGGATGCCGCGAGCGCATTCCCCGGGCTCGTCCGCGGAGCGGCCGCCGCCATCTTCGTGACCGCCGTCTTCTGGCGGAGCCGGTTCAAGTACGGCCTGCGCGGCTACCGGTTTGCCCTGCTGGAGGCGGGACACGTCGTGCAGAACGTCCTGCTGGCAGCGACGGCGCTCGGCGTCCCGTCGCTGCCGCTCGGCGGCTTCTACGACGCGCGTGTCGAGCGCCTTCTCGGCGTGGACGGCGTCGACGAGTCGCCGCTCTACGCGATCGTCCTCGGCGGGGGGACGCCGTGACGAGGCGCCGCGATCTGCTGGGCTTGCAGTCGCTCGCGCTGTTCCCGCTCGTGGCGGCCGGCCTGCTCGTGCTCTCGCCGACGCCGCCGCCCCGTCCGCCGCTCCCGCCGCCGGCCTCGCTCCTGCTGGGCGCGGCCGCAGGCACGGTCCTCTTCTCGGCGCTCGCCCGCCGCAGGCCCCCGCTGCCGCGCGCAGCGCCCGCGATCGCGAGCCTCGCGGTCGCCGCGCTGGCCGCGAGCGAAGAGGCGATATGGCGTGGGTTCGTACTCGCGCGCCTTGCCCCTCACCTCGGTCTGGCAGCGGCCGTGGTCGTGAGCGCGGCCGCCTTCGCGGTCACGCACTTCCCCGGCATGCGGCGTCGCGGGGTGGCCGTCCACCTCGGCACCGGCGCCGTGTTCGGAACCGTGTTCGCCACGAGCGGGAGCCTCGCCGCATGCACTGGCGCGCACGTCGCCTACAACCTGCTGGTGCTCCACGGGCGGCCGCCTGCGCGTCGAGACTTGCCGCCCCCGCCGGAGCGCCTCCCGCTCGTGCGGCTCGAGCGTGTGTCGAAGCGCTTCGGAAGCGTGACGGCGCTCGAGGGCTTCTCGCTCCTCGTCGAGGAGGGCGAGATCGTCGCGCTGCTCGGGCCGAACGGAGCCGGCAAGACGACCGCGGTCGGGCTGTTGCTCGGCGTCCGCCGACCCAATGCCGGAACCGTCGAGCTGCTGGGCCGCGACCCGCGGGCGTGGCGGACTCGAACCGCCGTCGGCGCGACGCCACAGGAGATGTCGTTCCCGCCGACGCTGCGCGTCCGGGAGATCCTGGACTTCGCGGCCGCGCACTACCCGGCCCCGGCGCCTCGCGACGAGCTCCTCGCGCAGTTCGGGCTCTCGGGCCTCGGCGGGAGGCGGGTGGGCGGTCTCTCGGGCGGGGAAAGGCGCCGCCTCGCCGTCGCGCTCGCGTTCGTGGGCGCACCGCGGCTGCTCGTCCTCGACGAGCCGGCGGCGAGCCTCGACGTCGAGTCCAGACGCAACGTCTGGGAGGCGATTAGGGGGCACAGGGCTCGCGGCGGCGCGGTGCTGCTGACCACGCACCACCTCGAGGAGGCCGAGGCCCTCGCCGATCGGATCGTCCTGCTCTCACGCGGGACGGTCGTCGCCGCCGGGACGGCCGCCGAGATCAAGAGCGCCGCCGGCCCCACGCTCGAGGACGCCTTCCTGCACCTCACCGGAGACGGCCCATGAGGCTCGCGGTCGCGTACGGACGCCTTCGGGTGGTGGAGCTGGTGCGCTTCCCGGGTTTCAGCCTCGGGACGCTGGCGTTCCCGACGATGCTGTTCGTGCTGTTCGGCCTGCCGCGTGCGGGGAGCCACCCGAACGTCTTCCTCGCCTCGTACGCCGCCTTCTCGGTCATGGGCGTCGGCTTCTTCCAGTTCGGCGTCTCGACCGCGATCGAACGCGCGACCCCGTGGCACACGTACGTCCGGATCCTCCCGGCCCCCGCATCCTCGCGCTTCGCGGGCACGATGCTCGCGGCCTTCTTCTTCGCCTCCGTCTCGGTGGCGCTCGTCGTCGGCGTCGTGCTGGCGACCACGTCGGCGGGGCTGGGCGCATTGCAGTGGCTGCGCCTCGGAGTCGCGCTGGGCGCGGGAGGGGTCACGTTCGTCCTGCTCGGCGTCGCGATCGCCTACTGGAGCTCGCCGGCTGCCGCGCTACCCGTGGCGAACGTCCTGTACATCCTCCTCGCGTATGCGGGAGGACTCTGGACGGGGCCCGCCGACCTCCCGCACGTCGTTGCGCAAGCCTCGCCGTATATGCCGACGCGCCAGTGGGGAGACGTGCTCTGGCCCGCCGTCGGAGGCACGCCGTGGCAGGCCTGGCACTGGCTTGCTCTGGCCGGCTACTCGGCGGCGTTCGGCCTCGTCGCAGCCTGGGGCTATCGCCGCGACGAGGGGCAGCGGTTCCGGTGAGCGCCGCTACCAGGCCTCGCGCAGCAGCCGCTCGATCTCCTCCGGCGTGGCCGGGTGCGGGTTGGCCTGGTTGCCGGCGCGCGTCGCCGCGGACGCGGCGAGCTCGGGCAGGTCCTGCTCGGGCACGCCGAGGTCGCGGAGCCGCGCCGGGCCCCCGAGCCGTGACAGCTCCTCGATGCGGGCGGCGGCGTCCTCGGCGCCGATGGCCTCGGCGAACCGGCGCACCGCCTCCGGCGCGTGCAGCGCGTTGAAGCGCAGCGCGGGCGGCAGGCAGATGCCGTTCAGCGTCCCGTGCGGGAGCCCGTAGCGGCCGCCGACGGCCTGGGCCAGCGCGTGCGCGAGCGCGAGCATCGAGCCGGCGAGCGCGGCGCCCGCGTGGCAGGCCCCGCGCAGGAGCTCGGTGCGGGCGTCGCGGTCGTCCAGGCGCTCCACCACCCGCGGCAGCCATTCCGAGATCAGGCGGGCGCCGGCGAGCGCGTCCTCGTCGGAGGCTTCGTTGTGGCCGTGCGCGTACAGCGCCTCGGCGCAGTGCGCGAGCGCGTTCAGCGCGGTGCCGACGGTCGGCTCGAGCGGGAGGCCGACGGTCAGGCCGGCGTCGTAGACGATCGCGACCGGGTGCGCGCCCGCGCCGCCGCCGCGCATGCGCCGTTCCGGGCTGCGGATGCCGTAGTAGGTCGTCCACTCGGCGCCCGAGTAGGTCGTCGGCACGGAGACGAGCGGCAGGCCGGTCGCGGCCGAGATCGCCTTGCCGAGGTCGATCGCGCTGCCGCCGCCCAGGGCGAGAACGCCGTCGCCCTCCCCTGCCTGCGCGGCGGCCTCGTCGACGCGGTGCGAGGGCACCTCGCGCCAGCGCGCGCTCTCCTCGAGCGGCAGCTCGAGGTCGTCCCAGCGCGCGCTCGCGACGACCAGGGGCGAGCCGACGCCCGCCTCGGCGAGCGCCTCCGGCAGCGTCTGCAGGCCCCAGCGGACGATCATGCGAGGCGGGCGCGGGCGAACTCGACGAAGGCCTGGGCGGCGCGCGTCTCGGTGCGGCCGGTGGAGCGGACGAGCTGGATCTCGCGCGCGGGCTCGAGCCCCTCGACGCGCGCCGTCGCGAGCGTGCCGGCCGCGACGTCCGCCTCGATCGCGTTGCGCGAGATGAAGGTGACGCCGTGGCCGCCGAGCACCGCCGTCCGGGCGGACTCCTGGAGGCCGAGCTCGAGCCGGACGTCGAGGTCGCGCAGGCGGACGCCGCGCGCGCGCAGCTCGTCGTCGATCACCTGGCGGACGCCTGCCCCCTCCTGCATGAGCACGAGCGGCTCGCCCTTCAGCTCGTCGAGCGTGATCGTGCGTCCGGCGAAGCGGTGCCCGGCCGGGCAGGCGAGCACGACCTCGTCGCGGAAGAACGGCTCGAAGGAGACGCCGCGGTGGCGGAGGGCCGCGCCGACGACCCCGAGCTCGAGCTCGCGGCGGGCGACCTGCTCGACCACCCGCTGCGTGTCGGAGACGGACAGCGCGACGTGCACCTGCGGGTGCCGGCGCTGGAACTCGGCGAGCACGAGCGGGATCACCGTGCCGCCGGGTCCGGTGGAGGCGCCGACCTCGAGCTTCCCGGTCAGCTCCCCCTCGGCCTCCTCGCCGAGCTCCTGGAGCAGCTGCTCCTCCAGCCCCAGCATGCGCTGCGCGTTCCGGTAGAGCCGCCGGCCGGCCTCGGTCGGCTCGACGCGCCGCCCCGAGCGGTCGAGCAGCCTGTGTCCGAGGCGCTTCTCGAGCGAGCGGATCTGGAGGCTGACAGCGGGCTGCGTCACCCCGAGCTGCTCGGCAGCCTGGGAGAAGCTGCGCCGCTCGACGACGGCGCAGAACGCTGCGAGCTGCCGCGTGTCCATAAGCGACGATTATGGCCGTCCCGGCCCGTAGCGCGGCGGGGTTCCGCTCCGGGGAGCATCTACCATCACCTCGTGACCGACACGACGCGGATCGAGGACACGCTCGTCCGCGGCTACCGGCGGCTCGCGCAGGAGACGCCGGGCCGCCGGCAGGACGCGGTGCTCCGCGCACTCGACGTCGTCCTCTCGGCGCTCTTCCTCGTCGTCGCGCTTCCCGTCGCGCTTCCGATCTCGCTCGTCGTGGTCGCCACGAGCGGTACGCCGGTCTTCTACCGCGGCGAGCGCGTCGGCCGCGGCGGCCGGGTCTTCATGATGCTCAAGTTCCGGACGCTCCGCTCGGACGCGGAGTCGCGGCTCGGGCCGTATCTCGGCCAGGAGCTCGTCCGGCGCACCGAGACGGAGTTCACGCGGATCGGCAAGTGGCTGAAGGCCACGCAGCTCGACGAGTTACCGCAGTTCTGGAACGTGCTCCGCGGCGACATGAGCCTCGTCGGGCCGCGGCCGATCCGCCCCGTCTTCTTCGAGGAGCTCGCGCACGACCTGCCCGCGTACTGGCAGCGGCTCGTCGTCCGGCCCGGGCTGACCGGGTTGGCCCAGGTGCGACGCGGCTACGAGACCTCGATGGCCGAGAAGCTCGCGCACGACCTCGAGTGGATCGCCGACCGCTCGGTCCGGCTCTACCTGCGCACCGTCGTCGCGACCGGGTGGAGGGTGCTCCGCCAGTCGCTGAGAGGGGCGGCACGACCCGGCGCCTGACAATCGTGCTCGTCGGCCTCGCGCTCGTCGTCGCCGCGGCGGTCGGGGGCGTCGTCCTCTACGAGAAGCTGAAGCCGGCGCGACCGACGACCGCGCCACCGCCGCCCACCCGCCCACTTCCGCCACCGCCGGCGCCCGTCCCCGCGCCCGCGCCGGGGCCGCTCCTCGTCGGCGTCGACGACGACATGCTCAAGTGGACGCCCGACCCGCTCGCCGTCGTGCGCCGGCAGGAGGCGGTCGGAGCGAAGGCGGTGCGGATCTGGGTGCCCTGGCAGGGCGAGGAGACGCCGGGAGCGGTCCGGCTGGACGAGCTCGCTCGCGCCGAGCGCGCCGCAACGCAGACCCGTGTCGTGCTGGCGATCTTCGGCTTCGGCACGGAGACGCCTGCGACGCCGGACGACCAGGCGCGCTTCTGCGGCTACGCCCGTGCCGTGCTCACGCGCGTCCCGCACGCCCGCGACGTCGTGATCTGGAACGAGGCGAACTCGCGCACCTACTGGCGCGGCACCCCGGCCGACTACGAACGGCTCCTCGCGCGCTGCTACGACGACCTGCACTCGCTCCGCCCGGACGTCGCCGTGCTCGACTCGACCGCCTCGGCGCACGGCCCGAGCGCCTTCCTGCTCGCGCTGGGGCAGGCCTACCGCGAGAGCGGGCGCACCGAGCCGCTCGTCGACGCCTTCGGTCACAACCCGTACCCGCGGACTGCCGACGAGCCGCCCGGCGCGCGCCACGACCCCGGCTTCATCGGCCAGGGCGACTACGCGCGCCTGGTCGAGACGCTCGACGAGGCGTTCGGCGGGACGGCGCAGCGCTCCTTCGACGTCTGGTACCTCGAGGACGGATTTCAGTCCGTCGTGCCCGGGGGCACCCTCGCGCAGTACAACGGGCGCGAGAACGTCGTCCCGCTCGCCCCGGAGGCGCAGGCCCAGCATCTGCAGGAGGCGATCCTGCTCGCGGCCTGCCAGCCTCAGGTCAAGGCGTTCTTCAACTTCGAGCTCGTGGACGAGACCCGCCTCTCCGGCTGGCAGTCCGGGCTCTTCTGGCGCGGCGCGCTGACCAAGCCCGCCGCCGAGGCGTTCGCCGACGCGGCGCGGAAGGCCCGCGCGGGCGACGTCAGCTGCGGCGCCTGAGCCGCCCGTAGAGTTACGCCCCATGTGCGGGATCTGCGGAATCGCCTCGCCCGTCGGCGCCCCCGATCCCGACCGGCTCGCCGCGATGAGCGCCGCGCTCGTGCACCGGGGCCCGGACAGCGCGGGCGAGCACCTCGACGGGCCGGTCGCGCTCGGCGCGCGGCGGCTCTCGATCGTCGACCTCGCGCACGGCGACCAGCCGATCCCGAACGAGGACGGCACGTGCGTCGTCGTCCAGAACGGCGAGATCTACAACTCGCCCGAGCTCCGGCGCGAGCTCGAGCGCGCCGGGCACGTCTTCCGCAGCCACTGCGACACCGAGACGATCGTCCACCTCTACGAGGAGCACGGCCTCGGCTTCGCGGAGCGGCTGCGCGGCATGTTCGCCGCCGCGGTCTGGGACGCGCGCCGGCGCCGGCTCGTGCTCGCACGCGACCGCTACGGGATCAAGCCGCTCTACTACCGTCACGTCGGCGGCGAGCTCGCCTTCGCCTCGGAGCTGCGGGCGCTGCCGCGCGGCGAGATCGACCTCGACGCGCTCGAGGCCTTCCTCGCCTTCAACTCGATCCCGGCCCCGTACTCGATCTTCCGCGAGATCCGGAAGCTGCCGCCCGGCCACCTCCTCACCTGGGAGGAGGACGGCCTGCTGCACGTCGAGCGCTACGCGCGTCCGGGCCCCGTGCCGCTCGCGGAGCTGCGCGCCTCCGACGAGGCGGAGCTCGTGGAGGAGCTGCGGGCGCGGCTGCGCGACTCCGTGCGCGCCCACCTGATCGCCGACGTGCCCGTCGGCGTCCTCCTCTCCGGAGGCGTCGACTCCGCCGTGCTCGCGGCGCTCGCCGCGCAGGAGACGGCCGAGCCGGTGCACACGTTCACGATCGGCTTCGAGGAGCGGAGCTTCGACGAACGGGGGGACGCGCGCCGGGTCGCCGAGCTGTACGGCACGAACCACCACGAGCTGCTCGTCCGGCCCGATCCGTCGCTGCTCCTGCCGGCGCTCGCAGAGGCGTTCGACGAGCCGTTCGCCGACTCGTCCGCGCTGCCGACCTACCTCGTCTCGCAGCTCGCGGCCGGCCACGTGAAGGTCGCGCTCTCCGGCGAGGGCGGCGACGAGCTCTTCGGCGGCTACTACACGTACGCCGCCGACCTGCTGGCCGACCGGCTCGCGCCGCTGGCCCGGCTCGCGCGGCCGTTCGTCGAGCGGCTGCCGACCTCGACCGCGAGGGCGAGCTTCGACTACAAGGCGAAGCGCTTCGTGCGCTCCGCGCACCTGCCGCCGCTCGAGCGGCATCACGGCTGGAAGGAGATCTTCTCGCCCGGGGCGCGCGCCGAGCTGACCGGGCGCAGCGCCGCCTTCGACCCGGTGGACGTCTACCGCGCCCGCTACCGCGAGACGGTCGGCGCGGAGGAGCTCGCGCGGCTCCAGGACGTCGACTTCGGGGTCTATCTCGTGGACGACCTGCTCGTGAAGACCGACCGCGCCTCGATGGCGCACTCGCTCGAGGCGCGCGTCCCGTTCCTCGACCCGGCGGTCACGAACCTCGCCTTCGCGCTGCCGGCCCGGCACAAGGTGCGCGGGCTCGCGAAGAAGGTGCTGCTGCGCAAGGCCGCCGAGCCGCTGCTCCCGCGCGAGGTCGTGCACGGGCGCAAGCGCGGCTTCTCGATCCCCGCCGCCGCGTGGCTGCGCGGCGAGCTCGAGCCGTTCGCCCGGCAGACGCTGTCGGCCGAGACGCTGGAGCGGCAGGGCTTCTTCCGGCCCGATGCCGTCTCGCGGCTGATCGGCGAGCACGTCGCAGGCGCCGAGGACCGCAGTCGCCAGCTCTGGGGGCTGCTCGCCTTCACGCTCTGGTACGAGCGCCACGTCGAGCAGGAGCCGCCGCGGCTCCGCTCGGCCCGCATGGAGACGCTGCTCGCATGAGCGGCCTGCCTCCGTTCGAGCTCGGCCGTCCGCGCACCGAGCTGCGGCGGCGGCTCGTGGAAGCGGCGCTGCGCGGCGAGAAGACGGCCACCTCGGGCCTGCTCGCCGAGTACGAGGCCGAGGGCGAGGAGGTGGACGTCGCCGGGCGGCGCTACGCGCTGCACGACTACGACGACGAGCCGGTCGCCATCGTCGAGGTGACCGGGTCGCGCGTGCTGCCGGCCGCCGAGATCGACGTCGAGTTCGCGCGCGACGAGGGCGAGGGCTTCGAGTCGGTCGAGGCCTGGCGCCTCGCGCACGAGGAGTTCTTCGGTCACCCGATCCGGCCGGAGACGATGATCGTCGCCGTCCGCTTCCGGGTAGTGGAGCGGCTCACGTGAGGATCTGGGTGGACATGACGGCGTCGGCGCACGTGCTCGTGTTCCGGCCGCTGATCCGGCTCCTGCGCGAGCGCGGGGACGAGGTCGAGATCACCGCGCGCCACTACGCGCAGACGCTCCAGCTGCTCGAGCTGCACGGGCTCGAGGCGGACGCCGTGATCGGGCGCCACGGCGGCCGCTCGCGGTTCCAGAAGGCGCGCCAGATGACGCACCGGCTCGGCGCGCTGCGCCGCTGGGCGAAGGGGCGGGACTTCGACCTGGCGCTCGCGCACGGCTCGCACGAGCTGACGCTGACGGCGCGACGCCTGGGCGTCCCGAGCGCGACGACCTTCGACTACGAGTTCGCGACGCTCCAGCACCAGCTCGGCTGCCGCGCGGCGACGCGTGTCGTCGTGCCGGAGGCGATCCCGCCCGAGCGGCTGCAGCCGTACGGCGTCAGGCCGCCGAAGCTCGTCCAGTACCCGGGGCTGAAGGAGGAGTACTACCTCTCCGACTTCGAGCCCGACCGGGCGCTGCTCGAGCGCTTTGCGATCGACCCGGCGCGGGTGCTCGTGGTGCTGCGGCCCCCGCCCGACGTGTCCCTCTACCACCGGCACGCCAACCCGCTCTTCCCGCAGACGCTCGACCACCTCGGCCGGCTCGAGGACGTGCACGCCTTCGTGCTGCCGCGCACCGAGGAGCAGCGGGAGTACGTGCGCGCGCTCGAGCTGCCCTCGGTGATCCTGCCGGAGCAGGCGGTGGACGCGCAGAGCCTGATCGCGCTCGCCGACGTGGTCGTCTCCGCGGGCGGGACGATGAACCGGGAGGCGGCGGCGCTCGGCGTCCCCGTCTACACGACGTACGGCGGCCGGCTCGGCGGCGTGGACGAGGAGCTGATCCGCGAAGGGCGGCTGAAGCCGCTCACCGACCCGCGGGCGCTCGACCTGCACAAGCACGACCGGGAGCAGCGGCCGCACGTGCGCCGAGACCCGGCGGAGATGCTCCGGCTGCTGCTGTCCCCGCTGGCCGAGTAGCCGGGGACGGGCCCGCTTCGGCCCTGTCCCGTCGGAGCGCGCACCCCCGCCCTGGGTGGGGCGGCGGACCCGCCGCCCTCGGCTTCGACGATACCGCCCAACCCGTGCCCGGTTCGTCGTGGATGTGCGCCGGGGGCGTGACGATTTCTCCACAGGTGTCTCGAACGGCCACCGTCGCGCGGTCGCGCGGTCGGCGGCCGGGGCTCGCCCTAGGCGACGCGCGCAAGCTGCTCGAGCAGCTCCGGGCCGTAGCGCTCGAGCTTCGCCGGACCGATCCCCGGCACGGCAGCGAGCTCCGCGAGGGTGCGTGGAGTGCGCGCGAGGAGCTCGGCCAGCGTGCGGTCGTTGAAGACGACGTATGCCGGCACCTCCTCCGCCCGCGCCCGGGCGAGGCGCCACTCCTTCAGCGCCAGCACGGCCGGCGTCTCCTCGAGCTTCGGCTTCGCGGCCGCGACGGCGGCGGGGCGCGCGGCACGCACGCCGAGCTCGTCGAGGAACCGGCTCGGCCGGCCCGACCACGTGACGAGCAGGTGCCGCTTCGCGCGCGTGAGGCCGACGTAGAAGAGCCGCCGCTCCTCGTCCAGCTCGTCACCGCGTGCGCGCCGGATCGGCAGCTCGCCCTCCTCGAGGCGCGGCAGGTACACGGCCTCCCACTCGAGCCCCTTGGCGCGGTGGAGCGTGAGCAGGTGCGCGCCGCTGCCGGCGCTCGCGCCGAAGCGCTCGTGCAGCCACGCCGCGAGCTCCGCCACCGTCCGCGAGCCGTCGTCGAACTGCTCGGCGAGCGTGACGAGGCGGGCGAGATCCGCCTGCCGCGTCTGCTCGCGGTCGCCGAGCTTCTCCGGAGGGTCGTCCAGCAGGCCCTGCGCGAGCGCGACGCGCCTCACCGTCGCCGCCACCTCGCCGCCGCCCTCCGCCCGCAGCGCCTTCAGCAGCTGCCGGGCGGCGTTTCGGTCGAGCAGCGAGGCGCCCTGGAACGGGATCCCCGCGTCGTGGAACGCCTCCTCGAACTCGGTCGTGCGAGCGTTCGTCCGCACGAGCACCGCCTGCTCCTCGAGCGGAACGCCGGCGGCGGCGAGCTCGCGCACCCGCGCCACCACAGCGGCCGCCTGCTCCTCGGCGCCGAGGCACGCCCGCAACTCCGGCTCCGGCCCGTCCGCAAGCGTCGCGCGCAGCTCCTTCTCGGAGCCGCCGAGCCGGGGGACGAGCCGGTTCGCGAGCTCGAGCACCTGCGGCGTCGAGCGGTAGTTGCGCTCCAGCCGCACGACGCGCGCCTGCGGGAAGCGCTCCGGCAGGCCCAGCAGCCAGCGCGCGCTTGCGCCCGTGAACGCGTAGATCGACTGGTAGTCGTCGCCGACGACGCAGATGTCGTCGCGCGGCCCGAGCCAGAGCTCGAGCAGCGCCTCCTGGAGCAGGTTCACGTCCTGGTACTCGTCCACGGTGAAGGCGCGCCAGCGGTCGCGCACGGCCGCGAGCGCCCGCTCGTCCTCCTCCAGCAGCCGCACCGTCCGCTCGAGCAGGTCCTCGAAGTCGAGCACCCCCTCGGCCTCCTTGCGGCGCTCGTACTCGCGGAAGACGCGGTGCGCGAGGTCGGGCGGCAACGGCGGCTCGTGGTCTCCGAGCCCGCGCAGGTACGTCTCCGGCGTCAGGCGCCGGTTCTTCGCCCACTCGACCTCCGTCGCGAGGTCGCCGGCCGGGCGAAAGCGGAACGGGGGCGGCAGGCCGTTGCCGATCCGCCGCAGCAGCAGCGCCTTCGTCGAGAGGATCCGGCCCGGGTCGCCGCGGAAATGGCGTAGGAGCGAGAGCGCCGCGGAGTGGAACGTGGAGGCGCGCACGCCCTCGACGCCGAGCGCCGCGAGGCGCGAGCGCAGCTCGCCCGCGGCCTTGTCGGTGAAGGTGACGGCGACGACCTGCGAGGCCGGGAAGGCGCCGCTCGCCACCTGCCACGCGATCCGGCGCGTGATCGCCGTCGTCTTCCCCGTGCCGGCGCCGGCGAGGATGCAGACGGGGCCGCGCGTCGTCTCGGCCGCGGCGCGCTGCTCCGGATTCAGGCCCGCGAGAATCCGCTCGGCGTCCGTCGAATGGGGCACTCGAGCACCGTAGCGGGACGGCCGGTCGGCCACCTCGCGAGAGGCTCGCAGCTCCCTCACGCAGCCCTCGCGCCGACGCTCGCGGCACAATCCGGGGGTGGACGGCCTGGTCGAGGACGGGTTCCGCCCGGCGCGCGCGCTCAAGATCGCGGGCGTCTTCCTTGCCGCGGTCCTCGTCGTCGCCGGCGTGGCGGCCGCCGCGCTCTACCTCTGGCTGCGCACGTACGCACCGCTCGAGTCGGCTCCGACCGACTACGCGCCCGGCCCCGGCGTCGGGGCGGCGATCGAGCCCGCGGTCGGCTCCGGCGGCAAGGAGGTCTTCTTCCCGGCCTACCGCGGCGGCAAGGCCTTCGACGTCGCCTTCACACTCCACAACAAGGGCCACTTCACGGTCACGGTGACCGCGCTCGTGCCCGAGCAGGAGGGGAAGCCGCCCTGGATCGGCCCCGTGGCCGCGCTCGGCACGAGCTCCGTCTCGGCGGGGGCCGACGTCAACCGGACGCACCCGTTCCAGCCGCTGCTGCTCTCGCCGGGAGACACGGGCGGGCTCGTCGTCCGCTTCCAGCCCGTCTGCACGCCGAAGCAGCGCCGGCCCTCGCCGGTCTACGTGGACCGCGTGCGGCTCCGCTACCGCTACCTGCGGCTGTTCGAGCGGACGCAGACGGTGGAGCTCCCCTTCGCGGTCACGCTCCGCTGCGTCAACAACCCGCTCGAGAACCCGTAACGGCCTACGCGGGCTCCGCGGGCAGCCGCGTCCCGCGCCCCACCTGCCCGCCGAGCGTGTCGGCCGGAGGCCGGGACGGCGGTGCTTCGCGCTGCGCGTGTCCGACGATCTCCGAGAGCTTCGCGACGACCTCGAGCGTGTCGCCCTCGAGCGTGAGCCGCTCGAGCTCGCCGAGCTCGCGCTCGAGCCACGCGGTCTCGAGGGGGGCGCGGCTCAGGCGAAGGATCTTCGCGTGCTCGGTGGGCGCGACGCTCTCGTCGTCGGCCCACAGCTTCTCGTACAGCGTCTCGCCGGGCCGGGCCCCGATGAACGCGATCTCGATGTCGACGTCCGGCTCCTTCCCCGAGAGACGGATCATGTTGTGGGCGAGGTCGATGATCTTCACGGGCTCGCCCATGTCGAGCACGAAGACGTCCCCCGACTCGCCGATCGAGCCGGCCTGGACGACGAGGGCGACCGCCTCCGGGATCGTCATGAAGTAGCGGGTCATCTCCGGGTGCGTCACCGTCACGGGGCCGCCGCGCTCGATCTGGCGCCGGAACGTGGGGACGACGGAGCCCGCGGAGTTGAGGACGTTGCCGAAGCGGACAGCGACGAAGCGGGTCGAATCGGCCTCGCGACGGCCGAACGACTCGACGATCCACTCGCACAGCAGCTTGCACTGGCCCATGACGGTCTGCCGGTTCACCGCCTTGTCGGTCGAGATCTGCACGAACCGCTCGACCCCGAACTCCACCGCCACCTCGGCGAGGGTCCGCGTCGCGAGGGCGTTGTTCGCGACCGCAGCGAGCGGGTTCGCCTCCATCAGCGGCACGTGCTTGTACGCGGCCGCGTGGAAGACGACCTGGGGCCGGTACCGCTCGAACACGTGGCGCAGGCGCTCGCGGTCGCTGACGTTCGCGAGGACGGGCACGGCGGCCGGGAAGCCCCGCTCGTCCACGAGCTCGCGCTCGATGTCGAACAGGGGCGTCTCGGCCTGCTCGAGCAGGATCAGGCGCGCCGGGTCGACGCGCGCGATCTGACGGCAGAGCTCCGAGCCGATCGAGCCGCCCGCGCCGGTGACGAGCACGGTGTGCCCCTTGAGGTACGACGCGACCTGCGCGAAATCGACCTCGACCTGCTCGCGGCCGAGCACGTCCTCCACCTGCACGGGGCGGAGCTGCCCCGCGAGCCCGGCCTCGCCCGAGATCAGCTCGTAGAGCCCCGGCAGCGTCTTCACCGGCACCTTCGCCGCCTGCGCCGTCTCGACGATGCGCCCGCGCAGCTCGCCGGAGGCGGACGGGATCGCGATCAGCAGCTCCTGGGGCTTGTGCTCGCGCAGGATTCCGGCGAGCTCGTCGGTCGTGCCGAGCACCCGCACGCCGTGGATGCGGGAGTTCCGCTTGCGCGGGTCGTCGTCCACGAAGCCGAGCGGGGTGTAGCGGAGCATCCGCGAGCGCTGCATCTCCTGGACGATCAGCCGGCCCGCGTCGCCTGCGCCGACGACGATCACCTCCTTGCCGCGCGCGACGACGCTCATCCCCGGCCGCTCGATCACCGTCCGGGTGAGCAGCCGGACGCCGGCGACGAAGGCGAGCGTCAGCAGGAGGTCCATCACCGCGATCGAGCGCGGCAGGCGGACGGTGTGCACGGGCGAGACGAGGTAGACGGTGACGTCGGCGATCAGCGAGGCGACGAAGACGCCGCGCGCGGCGCTCCACATGTCGCGCACCGAGGTGTAGCGCCACCAGCGGTTGTAGAAGCCGAAGGCGACGAAGACGACGAGCTTGATCGCGACGACGAGCAGGATCGTGCGCCGCAGCAGCGTCGAGTAGTAGACCGGCAGCCCCTGGTCGAACCGCAGCTCGAAGGCCAGGAACCAGGCCAGCGCGACGATCGCCGCGTCCACCAGCAGCTGCCACAGCCGGTGGCGGCTGAACAGCGTCATGCCTTGGCTGCGCCCACCGAGACCGCGGAGCGAACCGCGTCGACGACCCGCTCCTGCGCCTCGGCCGGGATCCCCGGCCACAGCGGGAGCGAGAAGTTGTCCTGCGCGACGCGCTCCGTCTCCGGGAGCGATCCCGGCTCGTAGCCGAGGAAGTGGAGCGCGGGCTGGAGGTGGAGCGGCGTCGTGTAGTAGACGGCCGAGGCGATCTCGGCCTCGGCGAGCGCCGCGCGGACGGCGTCGCGCTCGGGCGAGCGGCAGACGAAGAGGTGGTAGATGTGGCCCGCGTCGTCCTGGGGCAGCTCGACGAGCTCGCCGAGCCCGAGCTCGGCGTAGCGGGCGGCGGCCTCGCGGCGGCCGCGGTTCCACTCGTCGAGCCGGGGCAGGAACAGCCGCAGCATCGCGGCCTGCACCTCGTCGAGGCGCGAGTTGTAGCCGACGAAGTCGAAATCCGTCTTGTCGCGCGAGCCGTGGAAGGCGAGCATCCGCACGCGCTCGGCGAGCGCCTCGTCGTTGGTCGCGACGAGCCCACCGTCGCCGAGGCAGAAGAGGTTCTTCGTCGGGTAGAAGCTGTAGGTGGCGATCGTGCCGAGCTCCGCGACGCCGGGGGCGCCGAACGCCTGCGCCGCGTCCTCGATCACCGGCAGGCCCAGCGCGGCGAGCTCCTCCATCGGCGCGGGCCGCCCGAACAGGTGCACGGGCATGATCGCGCGCGTCTGCCCGGTGACCTTCGCGGCCACGTCCTCGGGGTCGAGGTTGAGCGTCACCGGGTCGAGTTCGGCGAAGACCGGCGTGGCGCCGCGGCGCGCGATCGACTCCGCGGTCGCGTAGAAGGTGAACGCCGGGCAGATCACCTCGTCGCCGGGCCCGATCTCGAGCGCATCGAGGACGAGCACGAGCGCGTCGGTGCCGTTGCCGACTCCGACCGTCTCGGTCACGCCGAGGTACGCGGCGGCCTCCTCCTGGAAGGCCCAGTAGTGCGGGCCACGGATGAACCGGCCGTCGTCGAGCACCTCGCGGAAGCGCTCCTCGAGCTGCGGGATCAGCGGCGCGTACTGCGCCTTGACGTCAACGAGCGGGATCTTCTGCACGACGATTCACCTTAGCTGCGCGTACCCAGCGATATATGAGATACGCCACGCCCGCGAGGACGCCTGCCACGATCGCGTACTCGGCGTAGCGGAAGCTCCGGTCGAAGCGCTCGTAGCCGGTGCCGAGCGCGTACCCCGCGCCCGCGATCGCGAAGGCCCAGATCGCGGAGCCGATCAGCGTGAGGACGGTGTAGGGCGCGAGCGGCATCTCGAACACGCCGGCCGGGATCGAGACGAAGGAGCGGACGACGGGCGTGACGCGGCCGACGAGCACGCCGACGTTCCCCCAGCGCCGGAACCAGGCCTCCGCGCGGACGAGCCGCTCCGGCGAGAGGTGGAGCCAGCGGCCGCGGCGCTCGAGCAGCGGACGGCCGCCGTAGAGGCCGATCCCCCAGCCCACGAGCGCGCCGGCGAGGTAGCCGAGCGTCCCGGCGAGCGCCATCGCGACGTAGGCGCCGGCGCCGAAGCCGACGTGCCAGCCCAGGATCGAGACGCCGCTGGCGGTGGCGAAGACACCGGCGGCGACCGCACCCGCGTAGAGCATCACGAGCTCGCTGGCGGCCGGGAAGACGGCGTCGATCGCCATCAGGCCGAAGACCGCGTAGGCCCCGTGCGAGGCGACCTGGGAGGTGAAGCTCGAGGACACGCTCGCGAGCACCGGCGCCAGTGTAATGCGCCGCTTAGCGCCGGGCAGTGAAGGGCGCGTCGAGCGTGGCGACGCCGATCGCGTTGGCCGCGGTGACGTGCACCTGGTACGCGCCGGTGAAAGCCAGCTTCCCCGTCGAGGCGCGGCCGTCCCAGGTGAGCGACTGGTCGCCGGCCGGCAGGTCGCGGTCGAGCAGCGTCGCGATCACGGTCCCGGTCTTCCGCTTTACCGTGACGACGACGTGCGCCGCCCGGACGAGCTGGAAGGAGGCGGTGACGACACGCTTCGCCTTCGGCCGGAGCCGCACGGCCGCGGGCGCGACCTGGAGGGCGCCGAGCGTCTCGTTGAGCGCGAACTCGCGCTCGGCGGTCGTCTGCCTCCCCTGATCGTCTGTCGCCGCGACGACGAGGCGCCATGTCCCCTCGGCGGCAGGGGCGCCCGCGGCGGTCCTGCCGTCCCACTCGAGGGTGCGGGCGCCCGGCTGCTCGTCCTCGTCGAGAAGCGTCCGGGTGGCGCCGCCGGGGCCCGCGAGCGTCGCCGTCACGTGCGAGGGACGCACGACCTTGACCGCGAAGCTCTGCGTCTCGTCCACGCCGTCGCCGTTCGGGGAGAGGACGGCGACCGCGGGCGGGGCGGCGTACACCCCCGCGTAGGAGAGGACGAGCGCGTCGGCGAGCGGCTGCTCCGCGGCGAGCGAGGGCCGGCTGAGCAGCGCCCCCTCGAACGCCATCGCGGCGGGGCCGCCGCTGCCGAGCGCCATCGCGGTCACCGCGCCGAGCCCCGCGAGCTCGACGCCGAGCTCGTAGTTCGTCATCCCGATGCTGTAGGCGGGGCTGCCTCCCTCCACGGTGACGAGGAGGATGCGCCCGTCGGCGAGCTGCCCGACCGCGCTGCGCGCGTTGCGCCGGTTGAGGAGCCCGGCGCCGAACGCCTCGCCCGCGTCGAACACCGGCTTGCCGTCGACGACGAGCGGCGGCCCGCCGCCGAGCGCGCTCGCCATCCCGCTCCAGTCGGGCGTCAGCGTCAGCCGCACCTCGACCGGCGTGCCGGTGGGCGCCTCCGCCTGGAGGTGCTTCACCTGGCCGCCGCGAGCGACGAGCACGGCTCCGCCGGGCGGGATGGTCACCGGCCCGGCGCCGGCGACCTGCGCGACCGTGCCGGCCAGCGCTCGGTTCGGCTGGGCAACCGGGAAGGAGGGAATCACCGCCTCGACGACCCCGGACTCGGGCGGCGTCTGCGGGCCCCAGGCGGGGGTGTAGAGCGTCGTGTGGCCGGCGGCGGGCTTCGCGTTCAGGTCGAGCGGACGGCGCTGGCCGGTGCCGCGCCACGTGCCGTCGAAGCGGACGCTCGCGACCGAGAGCTTCCCGTCGCCGGCGATCCCGAGGCTCGAGCGGCCGGTGGCGGGCTCCGCGTCGAGGACGCCGCCGCGCATCAGCATCCCGCTCGGGCCGCCGGGGTCGCCGGAGAAGTAGTCGCCGTTGACGCCGACGACGGTGGCCGAGGCGCCGAGCGCCTGCTCCATCGCGGTCAGCCGGTCGGTGGCGACGACCGCGTCGTTCGAGAGCACCGGCGCGAGCGTGTACAGCGAACCGTCGGGCCGCGGCGCCGTGACGACGTTCAGCACCACGGGCCCGCGCGGCGTGAACACGACCTGCCGCGTGTAGGTCACGCCCGGCATCAGCAGCTCGGTGCTCGTGGTGGCCTGCCGCTCGGCGCCTCGCACGGAGGTCGCCGCCGAGGCGGACGACACGAGCAGCCCGGCGAGGGCGACGGCGATCAGAAGTCTGCGGAGGCGCACGACCCGCAGCCCAGGGTAGCGAGGAACCGCTGCGCGGTTCCTCGCTCTTCGAGAAGCTCCGCTCTCGAACGCTTGACGACTCGCGCCGCCGAGAGCGCGGTCTCGGCGGCGCTCCGTGCTGTCTCGGCTTTCGATGCTCTGGACGGGTCGGCTGCCCCGGCGCGGGCGGACGTGGCTGCGCCAGGTCCACCCGCTCGTCCGGCCTCCACGTAAGCCGGGCTACGCCCAGCCTTACGCTCCGGCCCTTGGCCGCTTCGGACTACGAGATCGCAAGGCGGGCGCGTAACGCGGGCGCAGCCGCGTTAGGCGCCCGCGATCGAGCGACAGCGGACCCGCCCGACAGGGCGCGTCCGCGAGCGCCAAAACAGCGGCACCGTCCACATCCGTCCTTGGGCGACCGCGCTTCCGGGCGCGCAGGGGAGACCGCGCTCTCCCCGAAGCGCACACCACCCTCCCGCCACTCCGCGCCGAAGGAGAGGAGCCTGAGGGGAACCCTGGGTTCCCCTCAGCTAAGAAGGAGGGGAGCCCCGAGGGGAACCCTGGGTTCCCCTCGGTTCCCCTCGGCTACCAGACGCGGACGTCGCGGTACAGCGTGTCGCGCTGCACCGGGGTCTTGCCGATCGAGCGGATCAGGTGGACGAGCTCCTCGGCGCTCGTGCGATGCGTCGTGCCGGCGGCCGAGACGACGTTCTCCTCGATCATCACCGAGCCGAGGTCGTCGGCGCCGAAGCCGAGCGCGACCTGGCCGATCTTCTTGCCCTGCGTGACCCAGGACGAGCCGATGTGCGGCAGGTTGTCGAGGTAGATCCGGGAGACCGCCTGCGTGAGCAGGTAGTCGAACGAGGTCGGACGATTCTCCTCGGGGACGAGGTCGACGAGCCGGTTGCCGTCGTCCTGGAACGTCCACGGAGAAGAAGGCGCGGAAGCCGCCGGTCTCGTCCTGGAGCTCGCGGATCCGGCGGAAGTGCTCGACGCGCTCCTCGAGCGTCTCGACGTGGCCGTACATCATCGTCGCGGTGGTCGAGATGCCGAGCCGGTGCGCCTCGCGCATCACGCCGAGCCACTCCTTCGTCTTCGTCTTCTTCGGCGCGATGATCTTGCGCACGCGGTCGACGAGGATCTCGGCGCCGCCGCCGGGGATCGAGTCGAGCCCGGCGTCACGCAGCCGCGTCAGCGTCTCCGGCACGGTCAGCTTCGAGCGGCGCGCCGCGTGCTGCACCTCCGAGGGCGAGAGCGCGTGCAGGTGGATCGGGTAGCGCGCCTTGATCGAGGAGAAGAGATCCTCGTAGTACTCGACGCCGAGGTCGGGGTGGTGCCCGCCCTGCATCAAGAGGCCGGTGCCGCCGAGCGCGAGCGTCTCCTCGATCTTCTTGAAGATCACCGGCTTCGGCAGCAGGTAGCCCTCGCGCGCGTCGCCGGGGCGCCGGTAGAAGGCGCAGAAGTCGCAGTCGGTCGTGCAGACGTTCGTGTAGTTGAGGTTCCGGTCGATGATGAAGGTGACCCGGTCGGGGTCGTGCTTGCGGTTCCGGATCGCGTTCGCGACGCGGCCGACGGCGACGAGGTCGCGCGAACGGAGCAGCGTCAGCGCGTCCAGGTCGGAGATCCGCTCGCCGTCGAGCGCCTTCTCGAGAACCTCGGCGACGGGTGTGCGCTCGGCGACGCTCATGCGACGGCAACTCCCTTCGTCTGCACGAAGCGCAGCTCCGGCACCGTCTCGAGCAGCCCCGCGTCGCGGGCCAGCTCGAGGAACGTGTAGAGGCCGGCGCGCTCGCGCGGCCCGAAGCGGTAGCGCAGCTTCTCGAAGTAGCGGGCGAGGAACCCGGGCGGGTAGCCGTAGCGCTCGGACGCCTCGTAGGCGAGCTGCTCGGGCTCGGCGCGCGCGCGGCGCACGGAGGAGACGAGCGCGTCCTCGAGCTCGGCGAGCCCGTCGGCGAGCGGCTCGGGGCAGGCCCAGACGGCGAACACCATCGGCAGGCCGGTGCGCTCGAGCCAGAGGCGGCCGAGGTCGTAGTGCGGGGTCGGGTCCTCGAAGGCGGACTTGAGCGCGGCGTCGCCGATCAGGAGCTTCGCGTCGGCGTCGCCGGACGCATACGCCTCCAGCGGCACCTGGTCGGCCTCGGCCAGCAGCACCTTCGTCAGCGCGACCGAGGTCGCCGACTCGGGGGTCACCGCGACGACGCGCACCTGCTCGAGCGGCTTGCGCGAGACGAGCTGGATCGAGTCCACGGCGCCCTCGGAGGCGACGCAGAGGCGTGGCAGCAGCTTCAGCTTGTCCGCGTCGCGCGCGTACGCGATCGAGGAGATCGGCGCGGTGTCGAGCTCGCCGGCGACGAGCATCCGGTTCAGCTCGGTCGGGACGCCCTGGAACTCTTCGACCTCCGCCTCGACCCGGTAGAAGACCGGCGCCATGTTCACGTACGAGATCCGGCCTAGCTTCACGCCCCTGGCCGCCTTTCGCTCCCGCGCCGCGGAGCGGCGCTCCGCGGAAGGCTGACGACGCTCACGCCACGCTTCGAGCCGGCGGGCCGTGGCCGTACCCCCAACTGTCCCCGTCCCGCCGGACGATGGATCGCGACGTGAGCGCCGCCCCAGGACGTGAGGAACTTCACCATCGCCGCAGCTCGTTGTAGAGCGTGTCGCGCTGCACCGGGACGCGCCCCGCCTCCTGGATGAAGCGGACGAGCTCCGGGATCTTCTGCTCGGTGCCGCTCGTCGCGCCCGCCGCCTGGAAGATCTGCTCGCGGACGACGGTGCCCTGGACGTCGTTGGCGCCGAAGTGGAGGCCGACCTGGGCCATCGGCAGGCCCATCATGATCCAGTAGGCCTTCACGTTCGGGATGTTGTCGAGCAGCAGCCGGGAGACGGCCATCATCTTCAGGTCGTCGGCGCCCGTCGTGAACTTGAAGCCGCGCCGCTCGAACACGGTGTTCTCCGGGTGGAAGGCGAGCGGGATGAACGCGAGGAAGCCGCCGGTGCGGTCCTGCTGGTCGCGCAGCCGGAGCATGTGGTCGATCCGCTCCTCGTAGGTCTCGACGTGCCCGTAGAGCATCGTGCAGTGCGTCGGGATCCCCATCCGGTGCGCAGCGTCGTGGACGTGGAACCACTCGTCGGGGTGCTCCTTGCCGGGCGCGATCAGCGCGCGCACGCGGTCGGCGAAGATCTCCGCGCCGCCGCCGGGCAGCGAGCCGAGGCCCGCGTCCCTGAGCACCCGCAGGACCTCCTCGTGCGAGCAGCCCTCGAGCTTCGCCATGTGGTGGATCTCCGAGGCCGTGTAGAACTTGAGATGAACCTCCGGCAACGCCGCTTTCAGCTTGCGCAGCACCTCGGCGTAGAACTCGAGGTCGACGTGCGGGTTCTCGCCGTTGACGCAGTGGATCTCGGTGAACGTGGTGTGCGCGTACTGCGCGACCGCGTCCTCGACGAGCTCGTCGGCGCTGATCGTGTACGCGTCCTCCTGCTTGCGGGTCTTCGCGAAGGCGCAGAACTTGCACTTCACCCGGCAGACGTTCGTCTGGTTGAGGTAGAGGTTCTGGACGAAGTAGACCTCGTCGCCGCCGCCGCGCAGGCGCCGCGCGAGGTCGGCGAGCTCGCCGAGCGCGAGCAGGTCGTCCGTCTCGATCAGGGCCAGCCCGTCCTCGAAGTCGAGCCGCTCTCCGGCCTCCACCTTCTCCCGGATCGGCGCGAGCGTGTCGAGCGCGTCGAGGACTGCCATCGGTGACCCTGCCTACCCTTCGCGATTGACGACGGCGTGCGTGAGCGACTCCAGCTCCTCGCGGTGCAGCTCCCCGTTCAGGCACGCCCTGGCGCGCCTAGCGTAGTCGAGGGCGACCTCCCGCGAACGCTCCAAGGCGCCGCTCGCGGCAACCCGCACGAGCGCGCCGTTGACGGGCCCGCCGGCGAGCGCGTCCCGGACGACCTCGTCCTCCTGGGCCGCGAGCAGCAACGGCAGCGTCGGCGTCCCGTCCCGCAGGTCGGTGCCGGCGATCTTCCCGGTCTCGATCGTCGCGCCGGAGCAGTCGAGCACGTCGTCGGCGATCTGGAAGGCGACGCCGAGCGCGAGCCCGTACTCGCCCGAGCCGCCGCCGAGGCGGCACGCCGCGTCGAAGAGCTTCCCCGTCTTGAGCGCGCAGCGCTCGATGTACGCCTCGACCGTCGTGGACGGGTCGTGCGCCTGGGTGCGCTGCATCGCCTCGCCGCGGGCGAGGCAGAGCGTCGCGTCGGCGAGGACGGCGACGGCCTCGGCGTCGCCGGTCGCGGTCAGCTCCGCGAAGGCGCGCGCGAAGAGGTAGTCGCCGGTCGCGCGGGCCGCGGCGGGCCCGTAGACCGACCAGGCGGCGGCCTTCCCCCGGCGGAAGTGCGCGCGGTCGATCAGGTCGTCGTGGACGAGCGTCGCCATGTGCACGAGCTCGACCGCGACTCCGGCGGCGAGCGACGGCTCCCGGCCGGGCGGCGCCGACAGGAAGACGAGCAGCGGCCGCAGCCGCTTCCCGCCCGCGGCGAGCGCCTCGTTGCCGACGGCGGCCACGAGGCCGGGATGGCTCGCGACGGTGCGCGCGAGCCGCTCCTCGAGCGCGTCGAGATACTCCTCGAGCCCCGGGGTCTCCCGGATCGCGGCCAGCGTCGTCTCGGGGCTCATGGTCACTGGTTCAGCCTGCCTCCCCCACGTGCAGGGCCACGATACCCCCTGCAAAGAGCCGGAACCGTACGGCGACGAAGCCGCAGCGCGCGAGCAGGTCGGCGAGATCCTCGGGGGCGGGGAAGCGGCGCACGCTCGCGGGCAGGTACGTGTAGGCGGCGCCGCCGGGCACGGCGCGCCCGAGCAGCGGGATCACCCGGTCGAACCAGAGGCGGTAGAAGGGCCCGAGCGCGCCGCGCGGAGTCGTGATCTCGAGGATCGCGAGCCGGCCGCCGGGCCGGAGCACCCTCCGCAGCTCTTGCAGCCCCGCCGCGAGGTCCTCGACGTTGCGGACGCCGAAGCCGACGGTCGCCGCGTCGAAGGACGCGTCCTCGAACGGCAGCGCGAGGACGTCGCCGCGCACCCATTCGACGGCCGGCTCCTTCGCGCGCGCCCGCTCGAGCATCCGCTCGGAGAAGTCGAGCCCGACGACGTCGCCGGCGCCGGCGCGGCGCGCCGCGATCGCGAGGTCGCCCGTGCCGCAGCAGGCGTCGAGCACGCGGTCGCCCGGGCGCACCGCCTGCTCGATCGTCGCCGCGCGCCAGCGCCGGTCGAGCCCGGCGGTCATCACGCGGTTCATCGCGTCGTAGACCGGCGCGATCCGGTCGAACATCCGGCGGACGCCCTCGGCGGGCAGCGTTCCCGACTCGACGGTCATGCCCGAATTGTGACTGCGGGAAGGGCGCGCTCGGCGCAGAAGGGCTACTGCTTGCCCTTCGAGGCCTCGAGGAACGTCGCGAGCTGGCGCAGACGGTCCTCCCCGAGCGACTCGAACTTCGGCATCGGCGATCCCGGCACGACGCAGGACGGGCACTTGAGGTGCCTGATCTGGAAGTCGATGCCGAGGTTCCGCGTGCCGATCGCGGTCAGGTCCGGCGCGCCGAGGTTGGAGGAGCCGGTGCCGAGATACGTGTGGCAGGCCGTGCAGCCCGCGGTGGCGAACAGCTTCGCGCCCGGGACGGCGTCCTGCGGCAGCTTCTCCTGCGCCACCCAGCGCGGCACGTCCGCGATCACCTCGGAGGCGAGCGCCTCCTTCGCGGTGGCGCCCTTCCAGGTGAGGACCGCCATCGAGACGACGGTGAGCGCCATGGCGACGACCGCGACCGGCCGGCGCGAGAGCCGGCGCTCACGCCGGAGGTCCATGAACGGCAGCGCGAGCAGCAGGATCAGGCAGATCGTCGGGATGCCGACGGTGCCGAGGAAGACCGACTCCGGCCACTTGAAGATCCGGAGCAGGTAGAAGAGGAAGTAGAAGTACCAGTCCGGCCGCGGCACGAAGTTCGTCGTGCCGGGGTCGGCCGGAGCGGTGAACTCGGGGCCGAGCAGGCCCACGTGCGTGCCGTCGTGGCCGGGCCCGTACGACGACCACTTCCAGATCGCCGCGAGCGCCACGATCACCGACACGACGACGAGGCTCATCACCGTGTCCTCGAACATCGCGTACGGGTAGAACGACTTCCCGCGCTTCTTGACGTCGGCCTTGTAGCGAGCGAACTCGGCGCGCCGTTCGTCGATGCGGCTCGGCTTGCCCTGCGGCGCGGCCATTACTCGGACCCTCCCGGCTCGGCCTGGGCGGCGGCGGTGCCGTCATCGGCGGGCCGGCGCACGAGGCCGCGACGGAGCTGCGCCGGCTCCTCGGCCGTCTCCGCCCCGGCGGCCTCCTTCGACCACGGCGGCGAGGTGACGCCGAGCCGGATCACGAGGTAGAGGTGCAGCCCGATCAGCCCCATGATCCCGCCGGGGAGCAGCAGCATGTGCAGGGAGTAGAAGCGGGTGAGCGTGTCGCCTCCGATCTCCTGGCCCGAGCGCAGGAACTGCGCGAGGAAGGGCCCGAGGAACGGCGCCGTCCCGTTCAGGTTGATGCCGACGACGCTCGCCCAGTACGCGGTCTGGTCCCAGGGGAGCAGGTAGCCGGTGAAGCCCTCCGCCATCCCCAGCGTCAGGATGAGCACGCCGACGATCCAGTTCAGCTCGCGCGGGTACTTGTAGGCGCCGAACAGGAACACGCGCCCCATGTGCAGGAACATGAGGATGATGAAGACGCTCGCGCCCCACTTGTGCATGCCGCGCACGAGCCAGCCCATCGTCACGTGGTCGGTGATGTTCTGGATCGACGAGTACGCGTCGGTCGGCGTCGGCCTGTAGTACATGGCGAGGATCACGCCGGTGACCGCCTGGACGAGGAACGCGGTCAGGCTCGCCGAGCCGAGCGTCTGCATCCAGTTCGTGTCGGAGGGGACCTTGCGGAAGAGGAAGTAGCGGACGCCGCCGACGAGCCCCGACCGCTCCTCGAGCCAGTCGAGCGGGTACGTGACGAGATCCTCCATCCGCTCGCGGCGGATCTGGGCCTTCGTCGGCTGGCGGCGATAGGGCACTAGTGGTGGGGCGGCTGGAGGGGATAGAACCACTGCTCCGGCCCGTCGACGTGCTCGCCGGGACCGGTGAGGACGTACTTGTGGATCTGCGCCTGCGCGCCCGTCCCGTCCACCTTCGAGACGGAGTAGGTGCTGAGCAGGACGAGGCGGCCGTTGACGATCTCGAACTCGTAGCGGTCGAGCGCGCGCACCGGTGGGCCGGCCGTCCGGTTGCCCTCGGTGTCGTACTGGCCGCCGTGGCACGGGCAGCCGTAGCCGGCGGGGACGACGGGCAGGAGCGTGACCTCGCCGTTCTTGGTCTTCTCCTTCACCGTCTTCTTGCCGAGGATCGCGCCGGTCGGGCCGTTGGCCTGCACGGGGCAGCCGAGGTGGGCGCAGCGGTTCGAGATGATCGTGAAGCTCGGCGCGTTCTGGAAGACGCCGTTGTTGCGGACGAACGCGGTGCGGCGCGAGACCTCGCCCTCGGCCGGGTCGGTCATGAACGTCGCCACGTACCACTCGCCCTCGGGGAAGGCGTCGAGCGGCCCGAGGTCGACCTTGTGCTGCTTCTGGCCGAGGAACGCGGGGAGGATCGTGAACCCGGCGACGGGGACGGTGATGATGCCGCCGATCACGCCGCCGAGGCCGAGCGTCGCGCCCTCGAGGAAGCGGCTGCGCGGGAAGCGCTCGCCCGGTTCCGACGGCGGCGCGGCCCCCTGCCGCTCGGCCGCGGCCTGCGTCTCGCGCCGCTCGGGCTCGACCACGACCGCGTGGCCGCGCAGCTCGGCGGTCGCGTCGCGCGCCCAGAGCGCGCCGAAGACGATCGCGATCAGGCCGCCGATCGACGAGATCCAGAGCGGGTCGATGACGAGACCGACGAGGACGACGACGATGCCGATCGCGAAGCCGAGCGGCCAGAGCGTCGGCGACGGGAGGTGAGCCTCCTCGTGCGGCGACTCCTCCGGCGCGCGCTCGGGACCTGTCCCGGACGACTCCACTTAGGCGGCTCCCTCGCGCATCCGTGCTGGATTCAATCCTCGCCCCTCCCCGGGCGTCAACCTCGTAGCAGTTGCCGCAACGCGCGAGAAGTCTTACCGACCGCGCCGTCGTGTGCAGCGGGAACCGACGGGATGCCGTATTCGGCCCAGCGGCGGTCGACGAGCGCGCGCACCTCGGGGGTCATCTCGATCTCCTCCGGCCACGGCCGTGCGCCCTCCTCGGGCCATTTCGCCGTCGCGTCGATCCCGAGCTTGCCGCCGACGAACTGGCGCTCCGGCGCGTGGTCGAGATGGTCGAGCGGCCCCGAGCCGAGCACGACGTCGCGCGCCGGGTCGACGTTCGCGCCGGCGTAGAAGACGACCTGCTCGTAGTCGTGGACGTCGACGTGCTCGTCCACGACGACGACGCACTTCGTCAGGCTCAGCATCCCGAGCCCCCAGATAGCCGACATCACCTTGCGCGCGTGGCCGGGAAACGCCTTCCGGATCGAGACGATGCAGCAGTTGTGGAAGGCGCCCGCGACCGGCAGGTCGTAGTCGACGATCTCCGGCACGGTCGCCCGGATCGCGGGCAGGAAGATCCGCTCGGTCGCCTTGCCGAGCCAGGCGTCCTCCTGCGGCGGCTTGCCGACGACGATCGACGGGTAGATCGCGTCCCGCCGCATCGTCAGCGCGGTCACGTGGAAGACCGGGAACGGCTCCGCCGGCGTGTAGAAGCCGGTGTGGTCGCCGAAGGGGCCCTCCTCGCCGACCTCGTCGTGCTCGATGTAGCCCTCGAGCACGATCTCGGCGTCCGCCGGCACTTCGAGGTCGACGGTGACGCCCCGGACGAGCTCGACCGGTGCGCCGCGCAGGAAGCCGGCGAGCATCAGCTCGTCGATGTGCTTCGGCAGCGGCGCGCTCGCCGAGTACGCGGTGATGGGGTCGAGCCCGATCGCGACCGCCACCTCGATCCGCCCGTCGGTCGCGAGCCAGTCGGCACGCCCGTCCTTGTGGATCTGCCAGTGCATGAAGGTCGTGCGCCCGTCGATCACCTGCATCCGGTACATGCCGACGTTGCGCGACCCGGTGCGCGGGTCGCGGGTGATCACCGCCGGCAGCGTGATGAAGGGCGCCGGGTCGCCCGGCCAGCAGCGCTGGACGGGAAGAATCCCGAGATCCACCTCGTCGCCGCGGAGGACGACCTCCTGGCAGGCGCCGCGGCGGACGGTCTGCGGCAGCGCGCCGGCGATCGACTTCAGCTTCTGGAGCCCGCGCACCTTGTCCATCAGGCCGGCCGGCGGCTGCATCTCGAGCACGTCGGCGACCTTGCGGCCGACGTCGTCGAGCCGCTCGACGCCGAAGGCGAGGCACATGCGGCGTTCCGTACCGAACTGGTTGATCAGCAGCGGGTGCCGGGCGCCCTTCGGCTTCTCGAACAGCAGCGCGGGCCCGCCCGCCTTCACCGTGCGATCGACGATCTCGGTGATCTCCAGGTCGGGGTCGACCTCGGCGGAGACGCGAACGAGCTCGCCCTCGCGCTCGAGCAGGGCAATCCAGTCGCGCAGGTCGCGAAGCATGCCCAGATCGTAGGGGAACCTGCGGTTCCCCTACGAGCGAGGAACCGCGGCGCGGTTCCTCGCTTTGAGACGGAACTGCGCGCGCCGGAGAGCGCGGTCTCCGGCGCGCTCCGTGCCGTTTCGATCTTCGATGCTCCGGACGGTCTGCCTGCCCCGGCGCGGGCGGACGTGGCTACGCCAGGTCCACCCGCTGGTTCGCGTGGACGTAACGCGGCTGCGCCCGCGTTACGTCCACGCCTGAACGGTCTCGTGGACGCAGCCGCAAAGCCTGCACGTAAGACAGGCGCCAGCCGGCTTACGGGCAGGCCGAACCAGCAAGCCGGTCCTGCCCACAGGGCACGACCGGCCGCGACACCACAGCGGCACCGTCCAGATCGCTCTTGGGCGAGAGCCGCTCGTAGGCGAAGGCGGGACCGCGCTCCCGCCGCAGCCACACAACCCTCCCACCATGCGAGCCGAAGGAGGGGAGCCCTGAGGGGAACCCTGGGTTCCCCTCAGACCCAGGGGTTCCCCCACGCGACTAGCGGCGGTGTGAAATCCGGTGCGCCAGCTCGCCGACGGCGATCACGGCGATGAAGACGAGGCCGACGACGAGCATCGCGAGGATGACCTTCTTCCCCTCCGATGCGGCGTCCGCCAGGACGTATCCGAGAAACGCAGCCACCATCGGGCGCGACTTTACCGCAGCCGCAAGGCGTGCGCCGCGAGTGCCCGCTCGACCGGCTCGTCGCCGGCGGCGGCCCGCGCGGCCGCCTCGAGCGGCGAGTGGTCACCGCGGAGCCGGAGCGCCGCGCGCGCGTCGTCGAGCCTGCCCGCGCCGAGCAGCGCGGCGGTCGCCGCCCAGAGCGGGCCGTCGCCCTCCGCGTCCTCGGCGCGGAGCTGGCTCGAGAGCGAGATCAGCTCCGAGAGGTCGGCGACCGGCTCCACCTGCCCGAGCGCGGCGATGTGGACGAGCCCGTGCGCGTAGAGGTAGTCGCCGAGCAGGAGCGCCGAGTCGGCGTCCGGCGGCGCGAACAGGCGCGGCACGCCGTAGTGGACGAGGTAGCCCTCGTAGATCGTCTCGAGCCCGACCGCGAAGCGCTGCTCGGCGAGCTGCGAGAATACCGCGACGCGTTCCCGCTCCGCCTCCGGGCGCAGCGACTCCGCCCACAGCGGCGACTCCGCGGACGCCTCGCCGGCGATCGTCTCCCAGACGTCAAGCACCGCGGAAGAAGTCACCGGCGGCCTCGATCGTGCGGTCGATCTCCTCGTCGCCGTGGACGATGGAGACGAACATCGCCTCGAACTGCGACGGCGCGAGGTAGATCCCGCGCTCGAGCAGGTGGCGGAAGAGGGCGCCGTAGCGCTCGGTGTCGCAGCGCAGGGCGTCGTCGAAGCTCCGGACCGGCGCGTCGGTCGCGAAGAGCGTCAGCATGGCGCCGACGCGCTGGACGGTCCCGTACCCGGCGAGCCCCGCCTCGAGCCGGGCGCCCTTGCGCTCCAGCTCCTCGTAGAGGGCGGGGTCGCGCAGCCTCCGGAGCACGGAGAGGCCGGCGGCCGTGGCGAGCGGGTTCCCGGAGAGCGTGCCCGCCTGGTAGACCGGGCCGCTCGGGGCGAGGTGCTCCATCACGTCGGCGCGGCCGCCGAACGCGGCGAGCGGCAGCCCGCCGCCGACGATCTTGCCGAGCACGGTCAGGTCGGGCGTGACGCCGTAGCGTTCCTGGGCGCCGCCGCGCGCGACGCGGAAGCCGGTGATCACCTCGTCGAACACGAGCAGCGCGCCGGAGGCGTCGGCGAGCCGGCGCAACGCCGGGAGGAAGCCCTCGGCGGGCGGGACGACGCCCATGTTCCCGGCGACCGGCTCGACGACGATGGCGGCGAGCCCCTCGCCGTAGCGGATCACGGCGTCGGCGACCGCCTCGACGTCGTTGTACGGGACGACGATCGTGTCGGCGGTGACGGCGCTCGGCACGCCCGGCGTGGAGGGGATGCCGAGGGTAGCGAGGCCCGAGCCGGCGCTCGCGAGCAGCGCGTCCATGTGTCCGTGGTAGCAGCCGGCGAACTTGAGGATCCGGTCGCGCTTCGTGAAGCCGCGCGCGAGCCGGAGTGCGCTCATCACCGCCTCGGTGCCGGAGGAGACGAGGCGCACCTTCTCGACCGAGGGGACGGCGTCCGCGATCTCCGCCGCCAGCTCGACCTCGGCCTCGGTCGGCGCGCCGAAGCTCGTCCCGTGCAGCGCCGCCTCGCGGACGGCCTCGACGGTCTCCGGGTCGGCGTGGCCGAAGAGCAGCGGCCCCCAGGACATCACCCAGTCGACGTAGCGGCCGCCGTAGACGTCCTCGAGGTAGGCGCCCTCGCCGCGCGCGACGAAGAGCGGCTCCTCGAGCCCGACCGCCTTCATCGCGCGGACGGGCGAGTTGACGCCGCCGGGAATCAGCTCGAGCGCGCGGCGATAGAGATCGCTGCGCGCGGTCAGGAGCTCGTCAGGTGCCACTGCGCGTTTCCTGCGGAGCGAAAAGCAAGCGATGGGTGGTGAAGGTTTCACGAAGCTTGTCTGCTGGTTGGTTGTGCTGGCCTGTGTGTGTAGATGTTGTGGAGGTATGGGTTGTGTAGGGGGTGTGGGGTGGGGGTTGTGTTAGGGTTTTCGAGGTATGTGTGCGGTGGGTGTTGAGTTGTAGGTATTTGGTAGAGGTGGTTGTGGGTGTGTGAGGGGAGCGCGCGGGGCTTTGGGGAGGTCGTGGCTGAGCTGTATGGTCGCTGCGGCGAGCGGGCGTATCGAGCGTTGGTGGTCGTTCGTCGTAGGTTGACAGCGCGTCTGCGTGTTATCGTGTGGGCGTGAGCTTCGAGACGTTCGATGGTAGGAGGGGTGTGGGCGGCTGGACGTTTGCGTGGAGGGAGTAGCTCCGTCGTCGAGCGCTAGACGAGATCGATAGCTGTTGACGGTTGCGAGTGGTCGCTTACGGCGATGGCGTCGAGCCTTTGGTTATCGCCGCTAGTGCCGTGGCGGTGAGTATGTCTGATGGTTCGCGAGCGGCACGCCGCCAGTTCTCTAGAACATCGTGCAGGCTCATGTACAGTGTCGGTGAGGTCAGCGAGCGCAGCTTGATCAAGCTTGAGCGATGGCGTTGTTGATGGCGAGATCGACACTTAGACTCGCTGTTGCTCATCCACCGTGAGGATAGACCAGATGATACCGAGCAATCCAGGCTCGCCAGGCTGCGACGGATCTACCTTCGCGCCGTGTTGAGCGCGACCTTTCCAAGGATCGTTTCCAGTTCGAGGTCCGCATAGGCGGTTACATGAACGGGGGTATTGGGCTTGGTGAGCCTTTCGATCCAAGACTCGCCGCCGTGTTGTTCGCCATGGTGATGGCTTGCCTGTGAAGCCATACGCCCCGCGGGATTGACGACGGAAGGGTTGGAAGTCACGATGGCCGTCGCCGTCGCGCCAGTGAGGGATCGGTGAAGATAACGCGCCGAGGTAGTGACCGGGCAGTAAGTCGCCGTCGCTGTGTCCGAGGTAAGCACTTCCTGCGCGCTGATCGTGCCGTGGTTCACCGTGAAAACGGGGCTTCCTGGGGTACCTGGCGTCCACGACACATTGCTACCTGACAGCGCGACCGTAACACACGCGCCGTAGTTCCCAATCACAGCGGGTCCACCGCCAGGGATGGGTCCGAGCCGCCGACTATGGTGATACTGTCGATAGGGAAGTAACCCGCGCCCGCTCGGAACCCGCCAGTGGGGCTGAGGCGAAATCGGAGTCGTCAGCTTCCGCCGTGTAGGTGCCAAGGAAGGTAGCCGTAATGTGGCCCTGGTTCCATTCGATTGTTAGCTCGCCATAGGTGGGGACGGGTTCGGTGAGGGTGACAGTGGCGATGTAGTTAGATGAGGTCGTTCGCTTGTCTATCGACAGATAGTGGACGCCAGCCGCGTTGCGACGCACGCAACATAGCAGTTCTGGCTGCCGACGCCGACCTTCACCGCAGGACCCGAGCTTGTCGTGACCGCAAGGTTTAGGGCGACCCGCGCCGTGGTTTTCAGCCGCGTACCGTCGCTCACGGTGCTGTTGTAGGTAGTACACGCCGAGCCGTTGCCGCCAGCGTAGAAACCCAAAATGCCCGACGTGCCGACAAGGTCGGTCCAGTTTCCTCCGAGTCCGCCGTTTGCCCGCTGGAAATCGTCAGTGAAGGTTGCCACGAGTCACCCCATCCGACCGCAAGCTACCAGACATGACGCTCCCAGAAGCCGCTCGGTCCTGGGTATAGGTCGTCCTGGGTGAGCAGGCGCTCAGGTAGGGGTAAGACGAAGGCCAGTAGGATCAGGAGTAAGGTCTCAACCACTCACATCCCCCTTGCGCTTGCGCGCTCGCTTCTGCTGTTGCCGCGCGTCCCACCTGTCGAGAAGCACGCGCGAGACGAAGATCGCCACGAACAGGATTATGGCGCCGGGAGGCGTCGAGGTGAAGTCCCTATACCAGTCGTTGAGTTCTGCCACCGCGACGCCCTCCGGCGATGCCCGATTGGTGCCCGAGGACACCTTACGCCACTTCAGGCAACCGTGCAAGGGTGCTAGGCTGTATCGGTCGTTATACAGGCAGTTGAGCAGGCGCTTACGCTTGCTATTGGCCCCGATCCCTGGCTAGCGGGTAAGCAGCCGATCCCTCGCTCGGATGGGCCGTACAAGGTAGATTGTGCCTCGCTTATGTCAAGTTGGATCTCAGAGCCCTCCTTGGCGTGCTTGAAGCTGGCGCTCGACATAAGAGCGCCGCAGGATGGCAACGTCCGCCTCGTCCGGCGTGTGCGTGTTATAGAGGTACTTCGCGACATCCGCGACGCTCGTATCGATCAGCGGGTATGTCACATGGTCCCGCGCGAAGATCGCTTCCCACTTGTCCACGTAGGCCGGCATCCCCTGATGCAGCGCGTCGGCGAGAACCGCTGCTAAGGTGGCCTCCGTCCGCCGGCACACCATGATGGCGTCCTGCATCGTCGGCTCGTCTACCAACACCATCATGGGATACCGCTTAGAAGGGGAGTTCATCATCGCCCCCAAAGGCGCTCATCGGCGCGCCGGTGATAGCCGCGATCACGGGGTCAAGCTCCGTCCATGCGAAAGTAGAGCCGATCCGCCAAGCATCCACAGCAGCCTAGCGAGAGACTGAGCCGTAAGACCCACGCCGGTTGCCGATCGCGCCTGTCCCTTGATGGTCGTATCGTCCAGGGTAGCCAGGAAGTCGTAGAGCCGGAGAGTCCCGGTAGAGGGCTTCGGTTGCTCGCTCCCATTCTGTCTTTGTCGCATTCGACACTGTGCCACTCCTTGCTGTAGTGAGTGCCGCCAGGGTAGCTGCTGAGCATACGGGACGGATGAGGCTTAGAGCCCCGCTGTCTGCCTGATTGCCTGGGGTATTCACTTCGGTGGCGGCTGGCTTCACGTCCTCCTACTCGTCATAACGGCGTCGGCCTGGCGGCACCTGCTCAGTCTAGCTCAGACGGCGTCGAAGTACTCGGCGCGTCGTCCGGGTCTAAGCCAGCCCACCAGTCAGCATCCGGTGGTGGCTCGTCGTCATAGTCAGGTTCGCCAATAGGTGGTAGGCCAAGTGCAGTACGCCACTTGTCGGTTGATCCTCTGGCATTCATCCTGTCGATAACAGGTCGGACGCCGCGTGATAGCCACCTTAGCTGCTTCTGCTCGTCGGTCCGCGGGAAGGGGCGCAACTTCGCATGCCCTTCGGCCGGTAGATGGGCGCGACCCCTCGCTTGACGAAGTGCTGCCAGGTGAAGTCTCTAGCCCAAGCTCGGGGACAGCGGAAGCTGATAGTAGGTCGGCGGTCTGCTGCGCTCGCTCGCGTCTCGCCTGGACTCGTACCGCCAGGAATCGACGTTCTCATCGATCTTCTCCTCCACCATCGCTCATACAGCCTCGCCTCGTGCGCGAAGCTCCTGGCACGTAGAGAGTAGAGCCCTCACCGCGCCCGCGATAAGCCTGTACGCGGAGGCTGCCCTCGGCACGCGTCCGCACGAGGGATGCGACCACTGGCGAAGCGCCAGGTTCTGTCATACGGGTCGCCTCACGGTCACTTGGAGATCAATGCGAGACACGCGATCAGCCAGGGGCAGCAGATCGGGCCACACGACGTCCGCCGCGCGGCGCACCCACAGAGCGGCCACCGCCACGCGACGTGCGCCGCCGCGCGCGGACGCGAAGTGTCGGACGGTGGGCCGCGGCCGGACAGCTCGAACGACGCAGTCGTCGTGGGTCGGTGGAGACGGTCAGCAGCAGGGATGAAGTGGTAAGGAAGGATGAAAGAGGGGAGGGAGAGGGGGGTAGGGAGGAAAGGGGGTGGGGGGTGGGGGGGAGGGGAGAGGGAGGAAGAGGAGGGGCAAGGACGCAGGGAGCGTCCATGCTGGCGGCATGGACGCGACTGAGGACGCCGCAGCGCGCGGCTTTGCAGTCGGCAGGGAACCCGCCGGTGGCGCCTGACGAGCTCCTACAGCCACGAGGCGAGGTCCTTCGTCCAGTAGCTGACGATCAGGTCGGCGCCGGCGCGCCTGATGGCGGTCAGCGACTCGAGCGCGGCCTGGCGCTCGTCGAGCCAGCCGCGCTGCGCGGCGGCCTTCACCATCGCGTACTCGCCGGAGACGTTGTAGGCGGCGACCGGCACGTCGAACGCCTCGCGCGCGGCGCGGATCACGTCGAGGTAGGGCAGCGCCGGCTTGACCATGATCGCGTCGGCGCCCTCCTCGACGTCCAGCTCGCACTCGCGCAGCGCCTCGCGGACGTTCGCGGGATCCATCTGGTAGCCGCGGCGGTCACCGAACTCCGGCGTGGAGCCGGCGGCCTCGCGGAACGGCCCGTAGAAGGCGGAGGCGTACTTCGCCGAGTAGGCGAGGATCGGCGCCGTCTCGAAGCCGTGGTCGTCGAGCGCCTCGCGGATCGCCGCGACGCGACCGTCCATCATGTCGCTCGGCGCGACGACGTCGGCGCCCGCCTCGAGGTGGCTGACCGCGGTGCGCGCGAGCAGCTCGAGGCTGCGGTCGTTGTGCACCTCGCCGTCGACGACGATCCCGCAGTGGCCGTGCGAGGTGTACTCGCAGAGGCACACGTCGGTGATCAGCACCAGCTCGGGAAAGCGCGGCCGGAGCGCGCGCAGCGCCTGCTGCACGATCCCCTCGTCCTCCCAGGCGCCGGTCGCCTCGTCGTCCTTCGCCGCGGGGATCCCGAAGAGGATCACCGCCTGGACGCCGAGCGGGACGAGCTCCTCGACCTCGCGCAGCACGGTCTCCGGTGTGAAGCGCGACATGCCCGGCAGCTCGTCGTTGTGGAGCGCCTCGGGCGCGACGAAGAGCGGCATCACGAACTGGTCGAGCGACAGCCGCGTCTCGCGGACGAGCCCGCGGAGCGGAGCTGTGCGCCGGAAGCGGCGAAGTCGGACGTCCGGGTAGGAGCTCACGGCGAGATGGTACGCCTCGTTCCCACGTAACAGTCTGTTACTTGGGTCAGGCGGCGAGACGCTTCGTTGCCGCACGAGCGAGCAGACCGAAGACGGCGCCGATGCCGACCAGCCACGCGGTCTCGACGCCGACCGCGCCCCACGGGCTCGCGTCGTAGAGGGCCGAGCCGAAGAAGCGGACGGCGTGCACGAACGGGAGCGCGTCGCTGACCCACGCGACCGGCGCGGCGACGCCCTTCGGGATGAGCCCGAGGAAGACCACCGGCAGCACGACGAGCACCGCGACGAGGGAGGCGGTACGCGCCTCGCGGGCGAGCGCGCCGAGGAGCGTGCCGGCCGCGCCGACGACCGCGGCCGCGAGCAGCACGCCCGCCAAGAGCAGCGGCAGGCGCGCCCACGGCTCGCCGCCGGTCACTCCGCCCACGCTCACCACCACGCCGAAGAGCACCGCGATCCCCGCGCCGAGCGCGAGGCCCACGAGCGCCGCGAGCGCCACCTTCGCCCAGACGAGCTGGCCGAACGAGACGAGCCCGCGCCCGAGCCGGCCGATCGTGCCCTCGTCGCGCTCGGCGGCGGCGGCCCCGGCGGCGAGCAGCAGCGCGAGGAACGTCACCGTCACCGCGATCCCGTACGCCTGCACCTGCGCCGAGAGCAGCCACGTGCGCCCGTGCGTCGACGCCTCCTTGAGCCCGATCGGGTTCGCGGTCGCCTTCAGCGCGTTCCCCGTCTGCGCGAGCGCCAGCCTGGCGATCTGCACGAAGTGCTCGATCTGCGCCACCCGCTCGTCGGGCGGGAGCTGTGCGAGCAGCGTCTGCGTCCGGTCGAGTCCGAGCACGTCGAAGTCCTGCCCGAGGAAGTGGCCCTTGCCGCCGTGGAGGATCAGCGTGACGTAGTCGAGGTTCGCCTTGATGAACGCGTCCTGGAGCTGCCGGTTGAGCTGGTAGACGAGCGCCTGCACCTGCTGCGTCACCCGCGGCGCGAGCCCGCCGGTGCCGGTGCGCAGGACGAGGCTCGGCGTCTGCACCGTGGAGGTGAGCTGGCCGAGGAAGCCGGCCGGCACGGTGATCGTCGCGACGACCTTGCCGGAGTCGAGCTCGCGCGCCGCCTCGCCGCGCGGCATCCGCACGAGCGTCACGTTCTCCGCAACGGAGTCGAGCACCGTCTGGAGGTGGAACGAGTTGCCTGCGACGCGGACGACCGGTGGCAGGTTGTCCTCGTCGACGAAGGCGACGCGCGGCTTCGAGCTCGCGTAGCCGGCGACGAGCCCGACGAGCAGCGCGATCACGATCGGGTAGGAGAGCAGCGCGGCGAGCAGGAGCGGCGACCGGCGGAGAACGCGCAGGTCCTTCGCAGCAGCAGCCAGACCGCGCTCATCGGAAGACCTCCTCGGCCGCCGCGGCGTAGCCGGCCGGCTCGCCCTCGTAGACCACGCGGCCGCCCTGGAGCACGAGCACGCGGTCGGAGCGCTCGCCGACCTCCTCGACGTTCTGCGTCGCGAAGCACGCCGCGCCGCCCTCGGCGCGGAGCGCGTCCACGACCTCCCACACCCGCCGCCGCTGCCCCGGGTCGAGCGACGCGGTCGGCTCGTCGAGCAGGAGCACGCGCGGGTCGCCGAGCAGCGCGAGCGCGACGTTGAGCCGTTGCCGGTTGCCGACCGACAGCTCCGAGCTCGGCCGTCCCGCATCCGGGAGGGAGAACCGCTCGAGCAGGCGGGACGCCTCGGCGCGCGGGTCGGCGACCCCCTCCAGGCGCGCGAACAGCTCGAGGTTCTCGCGCGCGGAGAGGCGCGCGTAGTGGGCCGGACGCTGCGGCACCCAGCCGGCCTTCGCCGTCCCCTCGACCGAGCCCGCGCTCGGCTCGAGCGCGCCGGCGAGGATCGCAAGCAGCGTCGACTTGCCGGCGCCGTTCGGGCCGACGAGCGCAACGCACTCGCCCGGCCCGAGCTCGAGATCGGTGGGCGCGAGCGCCTCGAGGTCGCCGTAGCGGCGGGCGACGCCGCGTGCCCGCAGGAGCGGCTCGCTCACGGCGCGGCCGGAGCCGGCTGCTCGCCGTCCACCTGAGCGTCCACCGGCAAGGCCCCGCCCTCCTCGGGCCATCGTTCGAGCTGTGTCCGTTCGGCGAAGAACTCCCACGCGGCGCGCCCGGCGGCGAGCAGCGGCAGCGCGACGAGGATCCCGGGGAAGCCGTAGATCTCGCCGCCCGCGAGCAGCCCGAAGATCACGAGCAGCGGGTGCAGCCGCAGCGAGTGGCCCATCACCTTCGGCACGACGACGTGCCCCTCGAGCTGCTGGATGCCGAGGAAGAGCAGCGCCACCCAGAGCGCGGAGAGCGGGTCCTGCACGAGCGCGTAGAGCACCGGCGGCGCCGCGCCCAGCCACGGACCGACGTACGGGATCAGCTCCGCGACGCCCGCCCAGGCGCCGAAGAGGAGCGCGTACCGGCCGCCGTTCGGCATCAGCCCGACGAGCCCGAGGATCCAGAGCCCGAGACCGACGCTCGAGCCGATGATCAGCGAGAGCAGGAGCTGCCCCTTCACGTAGCTCGCGACCGCCTGCTCCATGCGCACGACGAGCCCGCCCGCGCCGCGTGGCGGGAAGCGCCGGTTCACCGCGGCAGTCAGCCGGTGCATGTCGAGCAGCATGTAGATCGAGACGACCACGACGAGCACCGCGTTGAAGAGGAGCGTCACCACCGCGGATCCGGCGCCCTCCGCCCAGTTGAGAGCCTTCGTCGTGTACTTCTCGACGTCCGTCGTCCCGACCTGGTCGAGGAACTTCAAGCCCTGCTTCTGCACCCGGAGCCGGCTCAGGTGGTGGTGGTCGAGCCAGCCCTGGAAGCGGGCGAGATCCTGCTCGGCCCCGGTCGCGGGAGGCCGTCCGGCCGCGATCGTAAAGTAGTCGTTCACCCTGTGGGAGGCGTGGCGCGTCTGCTGCACCACCACGGTGGCGAGAGCGAGGATCGCCAGTGCGACGACCGCAGCAAACGCCAGGTAGACCAGCGCAACCGCGAGCCCGCGCGGGATCCAGACCCGGCCCAGTCCCCGCACCAGGGGATTGAGGAGCAGGGCGATGAGGAGCGCCACGAGGAAGAGGAACACCACGTGACGCACCGCTCCCGCCACCGCCCACACCAGGAGGAGCGCCAGCGGGAGACCCGACAGCTGCACCCAACGCGGGATCACGATCGTCGTCGCGGACCGCTCGGGCATGCGAGCGATGGTAGCGCCGCCGTCACCCGGATCCAGCCGCGCCGCCCACGACCCGACGTCTGGGACTGGAGCCTCTTCGACGGGAGCCTCGCGCTCGACCGGGAGGAACTGTGGGAGGAGCCGCCGCCCCGCCGGCTGTCGCAGATGACACACGGTACGGGGTATCCCCGGTTGAAGTAGCCCGGGACGTTCGATACGGTGCCCCGCGACATGCCGTCCTCACGCCCCACCCGGAGGCGGCGAGTCGAACGTCGGGAGGTGCGCGCCGCGCGGCGGGCCCGGCGCTTCGCGCTCCTCGTGCTTCTCGCGATCGTTCTGATCGTGAGCCTGCTGCTGACCGCGTTCGGCGGCGGCGGCGCGCGCCAGGCCTCTCCGTTCGTCGCGGCGAGCTTCGCCTCGACGCCGACGCAGACGCGGCCGTCGCCCGAGATCGTCGCGATCCGCGGCGCGGTGCGGCTTCAGCTCCCGGTCGCGCAGCAGCGGGTGACGGCGATCGGCTACCACGCGGCCGACGACGGCGCGATGACCCTCGCCCCGTCGGGCCACCAGGGCAACGAGGGGCTCGTGCAGCGGCTGATCCACGGCGTCTTCGGCGGCAACGGCAACGGGCCCGAGTGGTTCCACCTCGGCGCGAACGGCACCTCGGCGCTCGACGTGGGCGCGCAGCCGGGCACGGACGTGTACGCGCCGGTGGACGGGACCGTGGTCGGGGATCTCGCCGTACGTCGTCGGCGGCCGGCGCTTCGGCTCGCGGATCGACATCCAGCCGCAGAACGCGCCCTCCCTCGTCGTCTCGCTCACGCAGCTCAAGGCCGACCCCTCGCTGACCGTGGGCTCGAGCGTCGTCAGCGGAGCACGCAAGATCGGAACCGTCGTCGACCTCGCCAGGGTCGAGCGGCAGGCGCTCGCCCGCTACACGAACGACGCCGGCAACCACGTGACGATCGAGCTCCACCCGGCGTCGGCCCTGGTCCTGAACTGAGGATCCTGTTTCTCGCGGACGTCTTCGGCGTCGCCGGCCGGCGCGCCGTCGAGGAGCGCCTGCCCGGGCTGCGGGCAGAGCTCGGCGCCGACCTCGCGATCGTGAACGGCGAGAACGTCGCCGACGGCGCCGGGATCACGCCGAAGCTCGCCGACCGGCTGCTCGCCGCGGGCGCGGACGTGGTCACGCTCGGGAACCACACGTACCGGCGCGCCGGGCATCGGCGAGTACCTCGCGCGGAGCGAGCGGGTGATCCGGCCGGCGAACCAGGGCTCGCTCACGCCCGGGCGCGGGCTCGCCGTCGTCGAGGCGGCGAACGGCGTGCGGGTGGCGGTGCTGAGCCTGCTCGGGGCGCTGTTCCTCGACGACGCCCGTGAGCCCGTGGGAAGTCGTGGACGGGCTCGTGGAGGAGGCGCGCGCGCAGGCACCGGTCGTCGTGGTCGACTTCCACGCCGAGGCGACGAGCGAGAAGGTCGCGCTCTCGACGCTGGCTCGACGGGCGCGTCACCGCCGTGATCGGGACGCACACGCATGTCCAGACGAACGACGCGCGGATTCTGCCGGGCGGCACCGCGGCCGTCTCCGACGCGGGCATGACCGGGCCGCACGACTCGGTGATCGGCGTCAAGGCGGAGCTGGCGATCCCCGCATGCGGGAGCGCCGGCCGGTCCGCTTCGAGCCCGCCGAAGGGGGCGTCCGGATCGAGGGCGTCGTCGTCGACTGCTCAGAGGACGGCCGCGCGAGCGGGATCGAGCTCGTGCGCGTCGCGCTCTGAGCGCAGCAGCGGCGCCACGAGCACGGCGAGCAGCGCGACGACGAGCAGGTCGCGGGCGACGACGAGCCAGGCGATCCACGGAACGAGCGTCGCCGCGAGGTCGTGGTAGCGGTACGGCTCCCAGACCTGGGTCAACCCGAGCACGGCGACGAGGAGCGCGCTCGCGCGCAACCCCGCGCGGCCGCCGACGAGCGGCACGAGCGGGATCAGCCAGACGAGGTACTGGGGCGAGAAGACCTTCGCGAACGCGACGTACGCGACGATCGTGGCGGCGGACGCGACGACGAGCCGCTCGGGAGAGGTCGGGCCGCGCGCGTAGAGCGCGTAGACGAGCAGCAGCGCGAGCGCCGTCACGACTCCCGAGGCCCTCGCCACGGCGTCGAACCCGGTGAGGTTGTCCGAGCCATGGCTGTTGACGACGTGCAGGGTCGGCCCGCCGCAGCTCGTGCGCGGCGACGAGGAGCGCCGAGCCGAGGCTCTCGATCTGGAGCGGCCGCGAGAGCTGCTGCCGGAGCGCCCAGGAGAGCCCGTGCGGCGCGAGCACCGCGAACGGCCCGAAGCCCGCGGCGAGCACCGCCGCCGCGGCCGCGAGCCCGCCCGCGACTGCGCGTGCCCGCCCGCGTCGCCACAGCTCCACGAGCGCGAGCGGCAGCAGCACGATCGGGTAGGCCTTCGCGAGAGCCCCCGCGGCGAGGAGGGCGCAGGACAGCGTGGCCCGCCCTGCGACGAGCGCCGCGACCCCGGCGACCGCGAGGACGGCGGGCAGGTAGTCGTAGCGGGAGAGCGAGATCGGCCCGAGCAGCACCGGGCCGAGGCCTGCGAGGACGAGGGCGGCGTAGGCGCGCCGCCGCGAGGCCCCGGCGCGCCCGAGCACCGAGGCCATCAGCCGCCAGCGCCGCGAGTCCGCAGACGAGCAGCAGCAACCGGAACCAGAACGGGTAGAGACCGTGCGACCCGGCGAGGCTGCGCAGGTACGGCGGCGCGGCGAACAGCGGCAGCGCGCCGGGCGGATACTCGAACGCGAAGTCCCGGTACGGCACCCGATGACCGGCGGTCCAGCCGCCCCAGTTCTCGTAGAACCGGACGTCGCCGCCCAGCCAGCTCGCGAACATCGGTGCGTAGGAGACGAAGAGCCACGACCCGACGAGCGCTGCGGCGCCCGCCAGCAACGGCCCCCTGAGGTCAGCCCGCGGGGACGAGCTCGGTCTGCTGCGGCCTGTCTTCCTCCGGAACATCTACCTGGGCGGCTGCGGCGGCCGCGGGCGCGAGGACGGCGATCGCCGCGAAGGGATAGAACCAGGGAATGTACGTGTAGAGCCAGTAGGTCAGCACCAGCTCGAAGCCGGCGAGCAGCGCCGCCGTGAGCGCGGCGAGCTGGAGCGGCGACTTGCGGCGCGGCAGAAAGGCGGCGGCGAGGGCTCCCGCGACGAGCACGGCCTGGAGCGCGCGCTGCACGAGATGGAGGTCGGGCAGGCCGCGTGCGTGGTACTGCCGCCAGTCCCAGAGCGAGAACGGCGACGCGCGCCCCATCTGCCACGCCACCGTGCGGTCCCAGAACACGCGCAGCTCGTGCAGCGGCCCCGGCTCGAGCAGGACGACCGAGAAGGCGGCGAGCGTGGCGAGCGCGAAGCCGGCGAGGAAGCGCGGCCTCGGTCGCCGGTCCGGGTACGTGAGCCAGAGCGGCGCCACGATCAGGGACGCGAACTTCGTCCAGCCGGAGAGCGCGGCGAAGATCCCCCGGCCCGAGGGCGACGAGACGAGCCAGAAGCCCCAGACGAGGAAACAGGGCATGAGCGTGTCGTTGGTGTTCGAGCTCGAGACGTACTGCGTGAACGGATAGGCGGCCCACGCGAACGCGAGCGTCGCCGCGAGGCGGGCCCCGCCGAAGCGGAGGCCGACGAGCCAGAGGCCGAGCAGCGTCAGCAGGTCGAACATCACCGCGGTGAAGTGCGCGGCGGGCAGGTCGTCCCAGCGCCCCGTCCAGCCGACGGCGAGGTAGCCGGGGATGTACCCCTCGTAGGCGACGGGGCCGTACGTGTCGCCCTGCGGGTTCGCCGACTCGCAGCGCCCGTTCGCCTGGATCCGCTCCCGGATCTCGCCCGCGGCGTCCGCGGGGCCGCACGCCTTGCGCTCGTCCTCCACGGGGAAGTGGCCCCACGGCGCCTGACCGTGGACGATCCGTTCCGCGCCGATGACGCCGGAGTAGCCGACGTCGATCACGTTCGACGACTCGACGTTCAGCCCGATACGAAAGCCGGCGAGGAAGACCGCGGCCGCGAGCAGCAGCCACGCGGGCCAGAGCGGCCGCCCGCGCGGAGCGCGGCCGGTGGCGCCGATCCACGTTCCGCGCAGCACGACCCACAGGAGCAGCGGGTAGAAGAGCGGCACCGCCGTGAGGACGTCGCCGTGGTTGAAGAACCAGAGCGAGGCGGTCGGCGAGAGCAGGAACAGCAGGTCGAGATTCCGCAGCGAGAGCGGGCGGCGCAGGTCGGCGAGGCCGAGCAGGAAGACGAGGCAGAAGCCGCCCCAGAGCCAGGGGTTGTTGATCGTCTTGCCGCCGAAGGCGCCCTCGTAGCCGCGCCCCATCTTCCAGGCGACCTGCGGCCCCGTCCATGCCTCGAGCACCGCTCCCGTCGCGTCGTCGACCCGTCCCTCGGCTATCTCGCCGGCGGCCCCCCACCAGAGCTTGACCGTCCAGCTCCCGGTCTTCGCGTCGTAGGTCTCCTCGTCCACGACGCCCTTCGACGGGTAGCGCGTGAGCCAGGCGGCGACTTTCGAGTCGGCCTCGAAGCGCCGGAGCGCCTGCTGCTTCGAGAGCCTCGGCGACGCCGGCGGCGGCGCCAGCGGCGTCTGGACGAGCCGGCCCTTCCCGTCGAAGACCGGCGCCGTGGGGGTCGTCCCCGCCGCGATCGCAGCGGGCGCGAGAGCGAGGGCCAGGGCGATGACCGCAGCGGCGAGGAGGCGCCTCACCGGCCGAAGGCTACGCGCTGTCGCGGCGGCGGAAGCTCCAGAGCTTGTTGCCGACGAAGTTCAGCGGCGTGACGAGCACGATCGCCGCCGCCTGCGCGGACAGCTTGCCGGCCCCGACCGTGATCAGCAGGTGGAGGACGAGCAGGTTCGCCCCGAGCGACGCGACGGAGACCGTGAAGAAGCGCATCCCCTGCGCGGCGACGCCGGCGCGGCGGTCGCGGAAGGTCCAGAGGCGGTTCCACGTGTAGTTGCTCGTCACCGCGACGAGGAACGAGCACGTGGCTGCGGCGAGGTAGTGCACGTCCGCCTGGAGGATCGACGCGTAGACCGCGAGGTTGACGCCGTAGCCGACGGCTCCGACGGCGCAGAACTTCGCCAGCTGCACCCAGTTCTGCCCCGAGCGCAGCGACGAGGAGACGCGGGCGCGGAGCGAGGGGCGTGGCGGCGAGAGCGTGGCGGCGTGACGCTCCATCCGGCTCGAGGGTAGCGGACGCGCTTCGCTGAGGGGAACCCAGGGTTCCCCTCAGGGCTCCCCTCCTTCGGCTCGAGTGGCGGGCGTGGGTGTGCGCTCCGGGGAGAGCGCGGTCTCCCCTGCGCGCCCGGGAGCGCTCTCGCCCAAGGGCGTTCTGGACGCTCTGCCTGCCCCGGCGCGGGCGGACGTGGCTTCGCCAGGTCCACCCGCTGGTTCGCGTTCCCGTAACGCGGCTACGCCCGCGTTACGTCCACGCCTGAACGGTCTCGTGACGCGAAACCGCAAGAGCCTGCACGTAAGACAGGCGCAGCCGGCTTACGGGCAGGCCGAACCAGCAGGCCGGTCCTGCCCGCAGGGCACGACCGGCCGCGACGAGACAGCGCTCACGTCCAGACCCGTCCTTGGGCGAGCGCGGTCCCGGGCGCGGAGCGGAGACCGCGCTCTCCGCGCAGCGCACACCACCCTCCCGGCACGCGCGCCGAGGGAGGGGTCCCGTAGGGGGAACCGCAGGTTCCCCCTACGACGAAAAGCCCTCCGCCCCGACGAGCGGGACGAAGCGGCAGGGCACGCTGCACAGCACCGCCGGCCCCTCCGGGCTGCGGACGACGACCTCGAGCCGCTGCCCGTAGCGCTCGCCGACCGGGACGACGAGGCGCCCACCCGGCTCGAGCTGCTCGTAGAGCGAGGGCGGCGGCTCGGGCGCGGCCGCCGCGACGGCGATCGCGGCGAACGGCGCGTGCTCCGGGAGCCCACGGGTCCCGTCGCCGACGTGGACGCGCACGCGGTCGCCGTAGCCCGCGGCCTCGAGCCGCCCGCGCGCCTGCTCGGCGAGCTCCGGGATCCGCTCGATCGAGTGCACCTCCGCCGCGAGCTCGGCCAGCACCGCCGCCTGGTAGCCGGAGCCGGTGCCCACGTCGAGCACGCGCTCGCCCCCGTGGAGCCCCAGCTCCTGGCAGATCACGGCGACCATGAACGGCTGCGAGATCGTCTGGCCGCCGCCGATCGGGAGCGCCGCGTCGTCGTAGGCCCGATCGCGCATCGCCTCGGCGAGGAACAGCTCGCGCGGCACCCGCCCCATCGCCTCCAGCACGCGCTCGTCGCTGATCCCGCGGTCGCGGAGCTGGCGCTCGACCATCACCCGCCGCAGCGCGGCCGCGTCAGCCGGCATGCGCGAACGCCCGCGCATACGACGGCGGCTCGACGCCGAAGTGCTCGAGCGCCGCCGGCGCGACCTCCGTGATCCGGGTCGGCGCGGCATCGATCCCGACGGTGAGCAGCGGGACGAGCGAGTCGCCGGCGACGAGCGACCCGTGACTCCCGCCGCCGGAGTGGTGGCCCCCGCCGAGGTCGGCGAGCTCCCACCCCTCGGCGGCGGAGACGAGCAGCTCGCCGGCGTTCGGGTTCGCAAGCGCGGACCACACCCGGGCGAGTGCGTCCGGGTGGTCGAGCAGCGACGCGTCGCCGCTCGTCTCCCAGCCGCCGTCCGCGTCCGGCCGGAAGCGGAGCTCCTCGCCGTCGCGCCGCGCGACCGCCTCGCCGTCCTCGCGCCGGAGCGTCGTCTCGACCGCGTCCTCGCCGTCGAGCCGCCGCGCGAGCCCGGCCGCGTCCACGCGCGCGCCCGGCAGCAGGTACACCTGCCCGGCGCGGTTCGAGGCGGTGACGATGATCTGCCCCTCGAGGTCCGCGAGCGGCTCGTCCAGCCGCGCGGCCCGCTCGACGTCGGTCTGCCCGTGGTCGGAGTGGAGGATCACCGCGTAGCGCTCGAGGAACGCGTCCGGCCCGCCCGCGGCGTCGAGCAGCGACCCGATCGCCGCATCCGTCCGGGCGAGCGCGACGTCCGCCGCGCCGTGCGGCCCGTGCGCGTGCGAGGCGTAGTCGAAGTCCGAGAGGTAGTAGGCGAGGAAGTCGAAGCCGTCCCGCGTCACGAGCCAGCGACCGACCGCGGCCGCGTACTCGTCGATCGAGCCGGCGGCGCGGTTGCGCACCGCCAGCGGCGCGCCCGTCCGGTCGGACTCGAAGAGGCTGTAGTAGAAGAACCGCTTCGGCCCGTACGCCGGCTTCGTCACCCAGGGCAGCGTCGGCGCGTGCCGGTGCCGGCCGCGGTAGCAGGTGATGTTCACCGCGGCCGCGACCAGCCCCGCGTCCTCGAGCGCCTCGTAGACGGTCACCGCGTCGGCGCCGAGGTGACGCTGGTTCATGTTGTAGATCGTGTCCGCGAGCGACTGCGCCATCCCGGCGGCGCGCAGGGCCGCGAACGAGGAGCCGTACTCGACGAGCCGCTGCTCCCGGCGGTGCCACCAGACGAGGTGTGGGATCCGGTGGACGTCCGGCCCCGCGCCGGTGGCGATCGAGGACAGGCAGACCGGCGTCAGGGACGGGAACACGGAGGTCGCGCGGCGGTAGACACCGTGCTCGGCGAGGAACGAGAGCGCGGGCGCGCGGGAGCCCTCGACGGCGCGCTCGAAGGCGGCGGGCGTCATTCCGTCCACCACGATCAGGACGAGCTTCTTCGGCATCTAGTCGCGCGCCAGCGTCCGCAAGCCCGCGTAGCGCTCCGGCGTGCTGCGCCGGATGCGCACGGCGAGGAGCGGCAGCGCCAGCGCCTCGAGATAGCCGAGGGCCGGCACCCAGGCGAGCCCGGCGACGAGCACCGCCGCGCCGGCGACGAGCGCCGCCGTGCCCCCGCGCGTGCCCCCGCGCCGCAGCGCACCGGCCACGACGACCGCCGCGCCGAGCGCCCCCGCAAGACCGCCGGCGGCGCCGCCGATCACGTCGCCCCAGCTTCCCGGCGCCCACGCGTCGACCCCGTAGCCCGCGGCCGCGCCGGCGACGACGCCGGCGACCGCTGCGGCGGCGAGCGCCGCCCGCGCCGAGCCGACGAGCCCCGCGAGGAGGACGCCGCAGCCCGAGCCGAGGCCGACGGAGACGCCGATCCAGTACCAGCCTCCCACGCGGCCAGTGTAGATCCGCCCGTATCTCCATGGGCCGCTTCTCCGTTCTCTTTCCGGACAGACGGGCCTCCTTCCCCGCCGACATCGACCCTGGAGGTACCACTTGCTCCGCGACGACCGCCCCCTGCTCGTGTTCTTCACGTCCCACCGCTCCGGGCCCGCCCGGCGCATGGAGAGCCTGCTCGCGCACGTCGCCCGCAAGGAGCGCACGCGCCTGCAGGTGAAGAAGGTGGACGTGGAGGCGCGCCCGGACCTCGCGGAGCGGTTCAAGGTCGAGAAGGTGCCCTCGCTCGCCCTCGTCGTCCACAGGCGCGTCGTCGGGCGGCTCGACGGACGCGCAACCGCCCCGCGAATCGAGTCCATGCTCGAGCAGCACCTGCCCACGACGGTCTGAGCGAGGAAACGCTGCGCGTCTTCCTCGCTGGTTGGCGCGCGTGGCGCGGTCTCCGCTCGCGTGGTGCGCGCTCATGCGGCGACGGAGCGTCGGTCCCGCCGTCTCGGCCGGACGCGGCCGCGGTCTCGCCCAAGGGCGTGTCTTACGAGGCTTTGGGCTGTTCACGTGGCCGGCGTCACCACGCGAACCGCGTTACGGTAACGCGAACCAGCGGGGCAGCCAACCGTCCAGAGCATCGAAGATCGAAACGGCACGGAGCGCGCCGGAGACCGCGCTCTCCGGCGCGCGCAGTTCCCTCTCAGCGCTGGGAAAGCGGAGCTTTCCCAGCGAGAAGCCGAGCGATGAAAGCGAGGCCGAAGTCGGCGGCGCGCTTGCCGTCGATCACGCGGTGGTCGAACGTGACGGAGACGTTCCCCATCGGTCTCACGACGACCTGCCCGTCGCGCACGACCGGCCGGTCGTCGATGCGGTGGATGCCGAGGATCGCCACCTCGGGATGGTTGATCAGCGGCGTGACGAAGAGGCCGGCGGAGCGGCCCGCGCTCGTGACCGTGAAGGTGCCGCCGCGCAGCTCGTCCGGGGCGAGCGTGCCCGCGTGGGCGGCCTCGACGAGCCGGTGCACCTCGGCGTCGAGCTCGTCGAGCGAGCGCCCGCCGGCGTCGCGCACGACGGGGACGACGAGCCCCTGCTCGGTCTGGACGGCGACGCCGATGTCGTAGCGGTCGAGGTAGACGAGCGCGCCGTCCTCGACGCGCGCGTTCAGCTCGGGGAACTCGCGCAGCGTCTCGGCGACCGCCGCGAGCACGAGCGGCACGAGCCGCCTCAGCTCGACGGCGGAGAAGTCGCACTCCTCGACCCAGGTGACGGCCGGGATCTCGCGGTGCGCGCGCGTCAGGTGCTCGAACATCTGCCGCCTGATCCCGCGCAGCGGCTCGCGCCGCCCCTCGACCGGCGCGGCGGCGGCGCCGGCGGCGGCCTGCCTCACGTCCTCCTCGGTGATCCGGCCCTGCGGCCCCGTTCCCACCAGCGACTCGAGCTCGACGCCGAGCTCCTGCGCCATCCGGCGCACGAGCGGCGTCGCCCGCACCTTCCCGCCTTGTAACAGACTGTTACTTGGTTTGCGGGGTGCCGGCTCCGCGCGCGCCGCGCTCTCCACGGCCTGCGGCTCCTCGCCGTCGCCGCCGATCACGACGAGCACCGTCCCCACCGGCACCACCTCGCCCTCCTGGACGAGGATGCTCGAGACGACGCCGCCGGCCGGCGACGGGATCTCGACGGTCGTCTTGTCGGTCGCGATCTCGACGAGCGGGTCGTCCTCGGCGATCTCCTGGCCCTCGGCGACGAGCCAGCGCGCGATCTCCCCCTCGGTCAGGCCCTCGCCCAGGTCGGGCAGCTTGAACTCGTAGGCCATGCGGGCGAGAGCCTAACGGGCGGCGCGCGTTGACTCCCGAGTCAAGGGAGGAGTAGCGTCGCGGCACGCAGTCCGACGATGGAGGGAGAGAGTCACATGAAGCGACTGCTGACGCTGGCCGCGGCACTCCTCGCGACCGCACTGCTCGGAGCCGCCGCCGCCGCCGGGGCGCAACCGGGGCCGCTCGACCTGAGCGGGACGCTCACCGGAGCGAACTACCGGATCATCGTCCCCGCCGACTGGAACGGCGGACTGGTCGTGCTCGCGCACGGCTACCGCGACCGAGCCGACCAGCCGGGCCAGGTCGACGACACCTCGGCGATGGACGGGAGCTTCACGGCGCTCGCCCTGGGGCTCGCGAGCGAGGGCTACGCCGTCGCCGGGACGTCGTACGAGCGGAACGGCTGGGCGGTGAAGGACGCCCTCAACGACCTCACCTCGCTCACGGGCTACTTCCGCGGCCACGTCGGGATGCCAAACCGGACGCTGCTCGTCGGCTTCTCGCTCGGCAGCCTGCCGACGCTGGAGCTCGCCGAGCGGACGGGCGGCCTCTACGACGGCTTCATGCCCGCCTGCGCGGTGGCGGCCGGCAGCCCGCGGGCCTGGGACGGCGCGGCCGTCAACCTGCTCGCCTACCAGGTCGCCTTCGGCGGCTTCCCCTCCGCCTGGGGAACGGTCGCGGACGGCAACGACACGGTGAACTTCGCCACCCAGGTGGCGCCGGTCGTGTACGGGCAGCTCGTCAACCCGCTGAACTTCGGCAAGTTCGAGTTCATGCGGCTCGTCGGCGGCGTGCCGGCGTCGGCGAACTACTACGGCAACGGCGCCGCCGGCCTGTTCACGAACTTCTACTTCTTCACCGAGGCGCGCGGCGACCTCGAGCAGGACGCGGGCGGGCCGATCGTCCAGAACCTGACGCACACGTACTCGCTCTCGGCGGCCGACAAGGGCTATCTCGCCCTGCTCGGCGTCGATGCGGATGCGCTGCTGGCGCAGATGAACGCGCAGCGGACGATCTCGGCGCCGCCTGCTTCGCGTAACTACGTGAAGCACTACGCGACGTTCACCGGGAAGATCAAGCACCCGGTGCTGACGCTGCACACGAAGATCGACACGCTCGTGCCCGTGCAGCACGAGGCCGCCTACAGGACAACGGTGGACACCGCCGGGCGCGGCGACCTCCTGTATCAGGCGTTCACGAACGGCGACGGGCACTGCGCCTTCACGCCGACGCAGACGCTGACGGCGATCGGCGCCCTCGACCAGTGGGTGCAGACGGGCGTCCGCCCGACGGACGCCGAGTTCCCGGCGGCTCTGGGCTTCGACCAGAGCTTCGTTCCGCCGGCCTGGCCGCAGCCGTAGGACAGCGCGAGCCGGGCGGCGCCCGCCGCCCGGCTCCGCTCCTCAGCCGACCGCGCCGTCGCGCAGGACGGCGTGCACGCCCTTGACCTGGTTCACGACCTGCGTCACGTGCAGGTCGACGGCGACGCTGGCGAGCGCGAGCGCGTGCCGGCGCACGACGCCGAGCTCGCGCTCCATCACGTCGAGCATCGTCTCCAGCGCCTGCTCGGCCGCCCGGTCGAGGTCCTCGTCGAAGCCGAACGCGACCCAGGCCTCCGCCGTGCGCGCGATCGGCGTCCGCAGCTCGAGGCCCCCGGCGAGAGAGAGCGTGACGCGCCCCCGCTCGAGCGGGCACTCGATCGCCGTGCCGGAGACCTCGCCGTCGCCCTGGGCGGCGTGGCCGTCGCCGACCGAGAGCAGCGCCCCGTCCACCGGCGACCGGCAGGAAGAGCGTCGAGCCCGCGACGAGCAGCCTGCAGTCGATGTTGCCGCCGAAGCGGCGCGGCGGGGTCGTGGAGTGGACGCCCGGCTCCGGCGGTGGCATGCCGACGACGCCGAGGAAGGGCGCGAGCTCGACCGAGCGCCCGTGCTCGTCCGGCCCGTCCCGCCGGGTCGAGCGTCCAGCCGAACGCCGCTCGCCGTCGGCGACCTCGAGCCGGTCGTACCGACCCCGCAGGGCCGCGGGCGCACCTGACGTCGACCGCGTCGATCGCGAGCACGTCCCCGGCACGCACGCCGCGCACCTCGATCGGGCCGCGAGGGCGTGCCCGCGTCGAGCTCCGGGTGCCGGTCGACGACGGCCCGCGGTCGAGCGTCCCAGCGCCAGCCCGCGTTCAGCGCCTGGAAGACGACGGAGTCGCCCGGCTCGACCGAGAGGACGGGCGCGAGGTCGCGGCGAGAAGTGCCCGTGCAGCGTGCGGCGCTCGAGCGGCAGCTCGTGGACGGCCACTAGAACGCCAGCAGCCGCTCCGCCGCGTCGACCACGCGCTCGACCGACGGCATGTACGCGTCCTCGATCTTCCAGTACGGGTACGGAACGTCGTAGCCGGTCACCCGCAGCACGGGCCCGCGCAGGTCGAGGATCGCCTTCTCGGCGAGGATCGCCGCGAGCTCGGCGGCGTAGCCCGCACGTGCGCGGCGCCTCCTGCACGATGACGACGCGGCCGGTCTTCGCGGCCGAGGCGAGCAGCGCCTCCTCGTCGAGCGGCTTGAGCGTGCGGACGTCGAGCACCTCGACCGAGGCTCGTCGGCGAGCGCGTCGGCGGCCCGCTCGCGAGCGGCACCATCGCCCCGTAGGCGACGAGCGTCAGGTCGTCGCCCTCGCGGGCGAGCCGCGCCCGTGCCGAGCGGGACGACGTGCTCCCCGTCCGGCACCTCCCCGCGCTCGCGTGCGGTAGAGCAGCTTCGGCTCGAGCACGACGACCGGGTCGGGGTCGCGGATCGCGGCCGCGAGCAGGCCCTTCGCGTCGGCCGGCGTGGACGGGATCGCCACCTTCACGCCGGGCGTGTGGACGTAGTAGGTCTCCGGCGAGTCGTCGTGCAGCTCGGGCGCGCGGACGCCGCCGCCGTAGGGCATCCGCACGGTGAGCGGGAACTCCATGGCGCCGCCGCGTCCGCCAGCGGTAGCGGCCGACGTGGGTGATCAGCTGGTCGAGGCACGGGTACGAGAAGGCGTCGTACTGCATCTCGCAGACGGGCCGCCAGCCGGCCATGCACAGCCCGACCGCCGTGCCGAGGATGCCCGCCTCGGCGAGCGGCGTGTCGACGCAGCGGTCCGGCCCGAAGCGCTCGCGCAGCCCGGCGGTGGCGCGGAAGACGCCGCCGGCGCGGCCGACGTCCTCGCCCATCACCAGCACCGAGTCGTCGCGGGCGAGCTCGACGTGGAAGGCGTCGTTGACCGCCTCGACGAGGGACCGCTCAGCCAACGCGCGCCTCCCAGGATCGCGGCGCAGCTCGGCGAGGTCGCGCCGAGCGACTCGGGCGGGTTCGCGTACGCGTGCTCGAAGACGAGCCCGACGTCGGGCTCCGGCTCCGCCTCGGCGGCCGCGATGCCCGCGCTGATGGAGCTCGGCGCCTCGGCCCGCACCTGCTCGGCGTGCGCGTCGTCGTGAGCACGCCGAGCCGGCGCAGGTAGCCTCGTAGCGGCCGAGGCACTCGTGCTGCGCTCCTCCTCGACGCGCTCGAGGTCGATGTACGCGCGCGGGTCGTCGGCGGTCGCGTGCGGCGGCGACCCGGTAGGTGACCGCCTCGATGAAGGTCGGCCCGCTCGCCGGCGCGCGCCGCGCTCGACCGCCTCCCGCGTCGCCTCGTACACGGCGAGCACGTCGCCGCCGTCGACGCGCACGCCCGGCATCCCGTAGCCGACCGCCTTGTCCGCGAGCGTCTCGGCGCGCGTCTGCGCCTCGACCGGCGTCGAGATCGCCCACTGGTTGTTGTTGCAGAAGAGGATCAGCGGCGCGCGCATCACGGCGGCGAAGTTCGCGCCCTCGTGGAAGGAGCCCTCGCGAGGTGGCGCCGTCGCCGAAGTAGACGATCGCCACCGCGCGCTCGCCCTTCAGCTTCTTCCCCCACGCGAGCCCGGCCGCGTGCGGCACGTGCGTCCCGATCGGCACGCAGATCGAGGCGACACGGTAGTCGGCCGGGTTCCACCAGCCGGCCGGATGGCCGCGCCACCAGTGAGAGGACGGTCGCCGGCGGGCATCCCGCGCAGCAGCCCGATCGCCGACTCGCGGTAGCTCGGGAAGATCCAGTCGTCGTCCGGCGAGCGCGTACACCGAGCCGGCCTGCATGGCCTCGTGGTTCCAGAAGATCGCGTACGTGCCGATGCGGCCCTGGCGGTGGTAGACGACCGAGCGCTCGTCGTAGGTCCGCAGCAGCACGAGGTCGAGCGGTGGAGCGCGAGCAGCTCCTCTCGCCGAGACCGTCGACCTCGCGTCCCCGTCCGATGACGCGCCGCAGACCCGTGCTCGGCTGGAGGGCACGGGCCATCGGGCCGGAAGCCTAATCGACGGGCGCGCCAGCGGCGGTCAGCAGACCGAGACGGCGTCGCGCTCGGCCTCGAACACGACCTCCGTCGACGTCGCCGAGGTCCTCGCCGTCGGCCTGGAGCGGCAGCGGCCGCGTCGCAGCGGATCTCGACCCGGTCGAGGTCGCGGCCGTAGAGGACGCGGCCGCCGCGGACACGGCCGCTGAGGAGCGGGTAGCGCCATCCGGGGCGAGCGAGCGGCGCCGGAGGCGGATCGGGCGCGACGAGGTCGAGCCCGAGCTCGAAGCTCCGCCCCGGCGCGATCGGCAGCGGCAGCCGCTTCGCGTACGTGTACGGGCTCGCCGTTCGCGACGAACGCGAACGCCGCCCGGCCGAGCGCCGTCACCTCGAGCTGCGGCTCCAGGTGGCCGCGCCGCTCGGCGAGCGCGCGCATGATCGCGACGCGCGAACGCGAGATCGCCGGGGCGCTTGCCCTCCTCCGAGCGGCCCATCTCGTCGACGCGCCGCACCGACTTCCGCGTCGAGGCCGACCCCGGCGGCGAAGCCGAAGCGGCGGCCGTTGACGCGGCCGACGCAGATCCGGCGCGTGCGGCCCTCCCCGAGCGCCTCGGCGAGCCGGCGCGCGGCGTCGACCGGGTCGAGCGGCAGCCCGAGCGCGCGCGGCGAGGACGCTCGTGCCGCCGCCGGGGAGGAAGCCGATGCGCGACGTCGCCGCTGGAGGCCGTTCAGCGCCTCGTTGAAGCCGCCGTCGCCGGAGAAGACGATCACGGCGCGGACGCCGTCGTGGCACGCGTCCGCGACCAGATCCACGGCGTGGCGGGGCCGTTGCGTCCGGACGACGGTCAGCCGCGAGACGCGCGCGAGCTCCTCCTCGACGCGCGCGAGCTTCTCCTCGGTGACGCGCGTGGCGAAGGGGTTGACGACGAGGACGACGTGCCCGGGGTGCTCCACAGGTGCGAGGATGCCCCGCGGCGCGCTCCCGCCGCAAGGGGCTACTGCGGCGGGCCGGCGGCAGGGGTGATCTGCACGGTCGTCGCGGCGCCGGACGGGTCGGTGAAGCCGATCTCCACGGTGACGCCCGGCTGGAGGGCGAGGACGGCGGCGGTGAGGTCGGAGGCCGAGCCGACCGGCCGCCCGGCGAGGGAGGTGATCGTGTCGCCGGCGACGAGCCCCGCCGCCTCGGCGGGCGTCCCCGCGACGACCTGGCGGATCGTGGCGCCGCTCGAGACGACGACCCCGAGGAACGCGGTCGGGCCGACGTGGATCTCGGCGGATGCCCGCCGCGCCGAGATCGGCGCCCGCGATCGTGCGCGCCTTGTTGATCGGGATCGCGAAGCCGCGTCCGGCGGCGCCCTGGAGGCTGAAGTCGGCCGAGCCGGCGGTGACCATCCCGATCACGCGCCCGGCGGCGTTCAGGAGCGGCCCGCCGGAGTCGCCCGGCTCGACGGGCGCGTTCGTCGCGATCAGCCCGTGCAGCGTCTCGGTGCCGCCCTGGTCGTCCCGGGCGACGATCGTCCGTCCGACGCCCGTGACCTTGCCGGCGGCCGCCTTCGGCGCGCCACCCGCGCCCTGCGCGTTCCCGAGCGCGGTCACCTTCTGGCCGACCTTGACCGAGGTGGAGTTCCCGGCACGGATCGTGGCGATCTTCGGCGCGCCGACGAGCTGGAGCAGGGCGACGTCCTCCTGGACGTCGTAGCCGACGACGACCGCGGAGTAGCTCCGGTGCGTCGTGACGTCGACGACGCGGATCGTCGTCGCGCCGCGGATGACGTGGTTGTTCGTCAGCACCTCGCCGGTCGGCGTGACGATCATCCCCGTGCCCGCGGCCTGGCCGTTCTGGAAGGCGAGGTCGGTGAAGACGTCGACGATCCCGGTCGTGAGCGGCGGCGCCTTGGGTCGCGCCGCGGCCGCCGGCGAGGCCGGCAGGACGAGCGCGAGCGCCGCGAGGACGACGGCGACGAGGCGGACGGGGAGGCGCAGCATCCTCCGAAGGGAAGCAGAGCTTCCTGAGGATCGCCTAAGCGCGATGCAAGCGGGATGTAAGGGCGGCCGAGAGGCGGTCACGCGCAGCGGGCAGGGGACGCAAAACGGTCAATCACAGAACCTCCTGCGCAGGTCGAGAAATCCCACAAGTCCCGCGTGGTCGTAGGCGTCGGTCTCCACGACGCCGTCCGGAAGCGCCGTCTGGACGAGGTTGCCGGCCGGGTGGTACTCGTAGCTGGTCGTCTCCCCGCCGGTGCCCGCCGAGGCGAGATTGCCGTCGGCGTCGTAGACGTAGCTGGTCGTGCCGCCCGAGGGGGTGTGTACCGCGGTCAGGGTGCTGTCGGCGTCGTAGTTGTAGCTCCACATCCGGTTCACGGAATCGCGGAAGCTGACCAGCCGGTTCGCGGAGTCGTACGCATACGAGGTGACGCCGCCGTTGGCATCGATGCGGGAGACGAGATTGCCGGCCCCGTCGTAGCCGTAGCCGGTCTGCGATCCGTCCGGTGCCGTCACCCCGCTCAACTGGTTCGCCGCGTCATAGCTGTACGTCCAGGTGTGCCCGTTCGGATCGGTCTTCGCGACCAGGTTCCCGTCCGGGTCGTAGGCGTAGCTCCAGCCATGCCCGTCCGGGTCGGTGACGCTTGTGACCTCAGCGCGACGCGTAGCCGCGCATGCCGTCGAGCAGGAGCGCGGTGAAGCGGTCGGCGAGCTCGTCGGTGTCGGCTCCGGGGCGGAGCCACGTGTACGCCCAGTTGGCGGCCGAGAGCGCGAGCAGCGCGGCGGTGGCGTCGTCGAGGTCGGCGCGCAGCTCGCCGAGCTCGCGGCCCTCGCGGAAGAGCGCGCGGAAGCGCTCCTCGTAGCGGCGGCGCTCGGCGACGAACTCGTCCCGCCGCTCGCCCTCGAGGTAGCGCCACTCGCGCACGAAGACGGTCGCCACGTCGAGCTGCTCGGCGACGACGCGCAGGTGGGCGCGCAGCGCGGCCCGGATCCGCTCGAGCACCGGCCCCTCGTCGGGCACCGCGTCGAGCGCGGCGTGGAAGGCGGCGGCGCCCTCGCGCGCGACCTCCCAGAGCAGGTCGGCCTTCGACTCGATGTGCGCGTAGAGCGAGCCCTTCTGCACCCCGAGCGCCTCCGCGAGGTCGCCGATCGAGGTGCCGTGGTAGCCCTTCTCGGCGAAGAGGCGGGCGGCGGCGCGGGTTAGCTCCGTGCGGCGCGTGGACATCTAGACTGTCGAAGGCTAACGATCGTTCGGAAGGTGGTGCGTGGCGTGGCTGCGGTCGAGGTTCCCCGCGACGAGCAGGCGTTTCTCGAGTACGTCCAGTGCGGCGGCCAGGTCGAGACGGCCGACTCGATGCCGGAGGACTACCGGGCGAAGCTGATCAAGTTCATCGAGATGCACGGCAACTCCGAGCTGATGGGCGTCCTGCCCGAGCGTGAGTGGATCCTCCGTGCCCCGACGCTGCAGCGCAAGCTCGCGCTGACCGCGAAGGTGCAGGACGAGGTCGGGCACGCGCAGCTCATCTACCGCGTCGTCGAGGATCTCGGCAAGCCGCGCGAGCAGTGCCTCGCCGACCTCGTCTCCGGCAAGAGCAAGTTCCACAACGTCTTCCACTACCCGACGAAGACCTGGGGCGACGTCGGCGTGATCGCCTGGCTCGTGGACGCGGCGGCGATCATCAGCCAGAAGGCGCTCCTCAAGTGCTCGTATGCGCCCTACGCGAGGATCATGAAGAAGATCTGCTGGGAGGAGTCGTTCCACATCCTCCACGGCCGCGACGTGATCCTCGCGATGGTCACCGGCACGCCGCAGCAGTTCGAGCTCGTGCAGGAGGCGCTCGACCGCTGGTGGGGCCCGCTGATGCAGTTCCACGGCAACCCGATCCCGCGCGACGAGGACCCGATGTGGCTCTGGCGGATCAAGTCGCAGGGGAACGAGGAGGCGCGCCAGCAGTTCCTCGAGGGCTACGTGCCGCAGATCCGGGAGCTCGGGCTCGAGATCCCCGACCCGAAGCTGCGCAAGCGGCGACGACGGCGTCTGGGAGTACACCGAGCCCGACTGGGACGAGCTGCGCCACGTCGTCACCGGCCACGGCCCGAAGACCGAGGAGCGGCTCGCCTTCCGGCGGCGCTTCCTCGAGCAGGAGCGGTGGGTGCACGACGCAGTCCTCGCCGCATGACCGAGCACGTCTACGAGGTCTTCCGCCAGGAGCGGCGCGGCCAGCCGTTCGAGCACGCGGGCTCGGTCGTCGCGCCGGACGCCGACTTCGCGGAGGCGCTGGGCGCGCGAGCAGTACGGCCGGCGCGGCGAGTCGGTCGCGCTCTGGCTCGTGCCGCGCGACGCGATCCGCGACGTCGAGGACTGGGCGGACGAGTTCGACCTCAAGTACCGGCGCGTGGACGGCTACTCGATCAAGGCGCGGCTGAAGGAGGCGCGTGAACGAGCAGCTGCTCGGGCTGGCTGACGACGAGCTGATCCTCGGCTGGCGCGATTCCGAGTGGACCGGGATCGCGCCCATGCTCGAGGAGGACGTCGCCTTCTCCTCGATCGCGCAGAACGAGATCGGCCACGCGCGCGCGGTCTACGAGCTCGCTGGCGGAGCGACGCCGACGCGCTCGCCTTCGACCGGAGGCCCGAGGAGTACCGCTGCGCGCCGCTCGTCGAGCTGCGCCTGCTCGACTGGGCGCACACGATCGCGCGCCGCTGGCTCTACGAGGTCGCCGACGAGATCCGGATCGCGGCGCTCAAGGACGACCCGGATCCGGCGGTCGCGGGCCTCGCGGCGAAGATCGACCGCGAGGAGGCCTACCACCGCATGCACGCCGAGATGTGGCACGAGCGGCTCCGCGACGAGCCGCGCTTCCGGGCGGCGGTCGAGGAGCTGTGGCCGTACGCCTCGGCGTGCTCCCCGAGGAGCTGCGCGACGAGCTGGCCCGCGCGCGTCGGCCTCGAGCTCCCAAGTAACAGTCTGTTACAAGGGAAGGAGCGCGGGCAGCACACCGACCGAGCTGCAGCGAGCTGTGGGAGGAGATGACGATGCGTGCGGCGCTCCGCTCCCGCCGGGCTCGCAGTGGTGACCGAGCGCGCAGGTCTGGGCGGCGCTCGAGGAGATCCCCGACCCGGAGATCCCCGTCGTCTCGCTCGTCGACCTCGGCGTCATCCGCTCGGTCGACGTCTCGGACGGACACGTCCGGATCGAGTTCACGCCGACGTTCCTCGGCTGCCCCGCGCTCGAGGCGATGAAGCGCGCGATGGAGGACGAAGGTCGCGGCCCTCGGCGCCGAGCCGGACGTGGAGGTCGTCCAGGACGACTCGTGGTCGACCGACCGGATCACCGCCGGCCGGCCGCGAGAAGCTGCGCGCCGCCGGCTTCGCCCCGCCCGCGCCGCGCGAGGCGTCCGCGCCGAAGCTCGTGCAGCTGCGGAGCGAACGTGTTCCGCTGCCCGTACTGCGGCTCGACGGAGACGCGCCTCGAGAACATCTTCGGCCCGACCCCGTGCCGCTCCTCCGCTACTGCGAGAGCTGCCGCCAGCCGTTCGAGCAGTTCAAGACGATCTAGTAGCTAGCTCGGTCGTCGTGACGACCGCTGGACCTGCAAGGCTCCCGGCGTGACCGTCGAGACCTTCTACTGCCCCGTCTGAAGCGGCTACGACCAACGGGCCGCGAGTCTCGCAACCGAGCTCGAAGCGAAGGGAATCCGCGCCAGCGCGACGCCGGGGCGCCACAGCCAGTTCGACGTCCTCCGCGACGGCGAGCTCGTCTTCTCCACGGAGCGGGAGCACCGATTCCCGGAGTCCGCGGAGATTCTCGCCGCGCTCGGGGGCTAAAGTCCCGCGCGGTGAGGGGGAGCCGCGATCGGACGCTCGCCGCCGCCGGCGCGGCGGTGCTGGCGCTCGGTCTTGCCGGCTGCGGCGGCGGGCGGCTCTCGCACGGCGACTTCGTCCGGCGGGCCGATGCGATCTGCTCCGCCTACCACGGCGACGTGAAGCTGCTCACGAAGCCGACGACCTACGACGCGATCGTCGCCTACACCGAGCGCACGCTCCCGCTCTACGAGGCGGGAGTGAAGCGGATCGCGGCGCTGCGGCCGCCCGTGGCGGACGACGAGGCGTTCCGGGACTGGCTCGCCGCCGACCGCCGCGTGGCGGCGGAACTGCGCACGCTCCGGGCCGCCGCGATGCGGCACGACCTGCCGGCGACGACGGCCGCCGCAGCAGCCGTGCAGGCGGCGGGCAACGACAGCCACGCTGCGGCGCAGACGCTCGGCCTGACGGAGTGCGCCGCGCCGGAGGCTAGCGGCCGCGGAACTCGGGCGGCGCGCTTCTCGAGGAAGGCGGCGACGCCCTCGCGGAAGTCGTCGCGTCTGCGACCGCCGCCGCCTGCAGCTGCGCCTCCAGCTCCAGCTGCTCCTCGAGCGTGGCCGTGTCCGCGTGGTCGAAGAGGCGCTTCGTCATCCCGATCGCCCGCGTCGGCCGGGCCGCGTAGCGCAGCGGCGAGCTCGGCCACCCGCTCCGGCGAACGCGTCCGCCCCGACGACCTCGGAGACGAGCCCCCAGGCGTGCGCCTCGGCCGCCGCCAGCGCCCGGTTCGAGGTCATCCACTCGAACGCGCGCGCCGCACCGAGCAGCCGGTGGACGAAGTACGTGCCGCCCGAGTCGGGCACGAGCCCGATCCCGACGAAGCCCGGGACGAAGAAGGCCGCCTCGGATGCGATCCGGAGGTCGCAGGCGCACGGCGAGCGAGAGCCCGGCGCCGGCGCAGACGCCGTTCACCGCCGCGATCACCGGCTTCTCGAGCGCGCGGATCGCGAGGACGTTCGGGTGGTAGGTCGCGCGCAGGCCGGCGCCGACGTCCGGCATCGAGTCGCCGAACTCGGTCAGGTCCTGCCCGGCGCAGAAGCCGCGGCCGGCGCCGGTGATCACGACCGCGCGCACCTCGGGGTCGCGCGCCTCCTTGAGCGCGCCGCGCAGGCCGTCGTGGAGCGCGCGGTTGAACGCGTTCAGCTTGTCCGGGCGGTTGAGCGTGATCGTCTGGACCGCGCCCGTCGCGCGTGACCTCGACCTCGGCCATCGCGCGGAGCCTACCGCGGGAGCGCGCCGGCCCGGCGCGCCCCCGCGCCGGGATCAGTGCCCGAGGATCGGGAAGTGCCGGTGCTGCTTGTGGTGCTGCGCGCGGTACTTCCGGATCGCGGGCACGAGGAACAGGAGCGACAGTAGCCCGACGACCTGTCCGCCGAGCGCGCATGCGTGCTTCTTCCTGTCGGAGAGACCTTCCGTCTCCTCGCCCATGGGTGCACCTCCGTGGATGGGGCTGCCCTCAACCTGCCGCCGTCGCGGCCGAGCCCCATCCGGGTTTCCGCGGAGCTAGCGGCCCTGGAAGTCCGGCGGGCGCTTCTCGAGGAACGCGTTCAGTCCCTCGCTCGCGTCCTCGGAGGCGCGGGCGAGGAAGAACGAGCGCCGCTCGAGCTCGACGCCGGCCGCGAGCGGCGTCTCGAACGCGGCGTCGACCGCCTCCTTGGCGAGCCGCACCGCGACCGGCCCCTTCGCCGCGATCTCGGCCGCGACGCGCTTCGCCTCGTCGAGCCACGCCTCCCGCGCGACGACCCGCGCGACGAGCCCGAACGAGAGCGCCTCGCGGGCGGAGAGCATCCGGCCGGTGAGGATCATGTCCATCGCCACCGCCTTGCCGACGGCGCGGGTCAGCCGCTGCGTCGCCGCCCGCGCCGGGGAGGACGCCGAGGTTGATCTCCGGCTGGCCGAATCGCGCCGTCTCGGAGGCGACGATCAGGTCGCAGAGCATCGCCAGCTCGCAGCCGCCGCCGAGGCAGAAGCCGGAGACGGCGGCGACGAGCGGCGTGCGCACGCGCGCGGATCGCGTCCCACCGGTCGAATCCGCTCGGCTCTCGTAGAGGGAGATCGGCGTTCGCGCTCGCGAGCTCGTCGATGTCGGCGCCCGCCGCGAAGGCGCGCTCGCTGCCGCCGAGGACGATCGCCCGGATCTCCGGGTCGGCGTCGAGCTCCTCGAGCGCGGCGGCGACCGCGTCCATCAGCTCGCCGGAGAGCGCGTTCAGCTGCTCGGCCGGTTCAGCAGCACGACGCCGACGCGGCCGTCGCGCTCGACGAGGACGAGCTCGGCGGCCGAGTCGCTCACGAGAGCTCGAGCGAACTCGACCGCCGGCTGCGGGAAGCCGCGCTTGTAGGCGTCCTTGCCCGAGGCCGATGAACTGCGTCGCTGCGGACGAACGGCGTCGAAGGCGTCCCTGTCGGCGAACTCCCACTCGGCGTAGTACGCGTGCGCGGCTCGCCCATCGGCGCGCCGGTGACCGTGCCGTGGCGGAAGACGCCGTTCGGCACCGTGCCCGAAGAGCTCGGCGTGCTCGGCGTACGGCCCCGCGTCCGGCTCCTGCTCGTACAGCACGATCACCCGGTGCATGCGCTTCCTTTCGGCTCGCTGGCGGAGGGAGACGTATACCGGTGGTCGACGAGAGGAGGAGCGGTGGCGGGGAAGCTGGTGCACGTGGAGATCAAGGCGAAGGACGTCGATCGCGCGCAGGGGTTCTGGAGCGGCGTCTTCGGCTGGCAGATCCAGCCGTCCCAGATGCCGGACATGGACTACCGGATGTTCCGGACGGCCGAGGATCAGGGCGGCGGGCTCTACGAGGCCGAGGCGATGACGGGGGCGCTGCTACGTGTACTTCGACACGGACGACATCGACGGCGTCGATCGCGAAGGTGCGCGAGCTCGGAGGCGAGGCGGCGGAGAAGCTGCCCGATCCCGGACGTTCGGCTGGTTCGCCGCCTGCAAGGACAGGGAGGGCAACGCCTTCAGCCTCAGGCGGACGAGTCGCGGCCGGCTAGTCGCCGGCGTCCGGCTCGGGCCAGGCGGGCGGCGCGGTCGAGGTCGCGGAGACGTCCGCGAGGGGACGGGCCTCTCGACCGGCCGGACGGTGCTCGCTCTGCTCGTTCATCGGGGGAGAACGCGCGGCGCCGCGCGGTTACGCCCGCGCAGGTCGCGCACGCGCAGCGCCTTGCCCTCGCTGCGCGGGAGGCTGCCGCGGCCCGCCGAGCTCGACACGCGCCGTCAGCCCGAGCGCGCGACCGAGCCGCTCCTCGACGAGGCCCTGCAGCCGCTCGCCGCCCGTGCTCGCCGTCCCGCAGCTCCGCCTGCACCGTCAGCTCGTCGAGATGGCCCGGGCCGCTCGACGACGAGCTGGTAGTGCGGCGCGAGCTCCGGGATCGCGAGCAGCGCCCGCTCGATCTCGCTCGGGAAGACGTTGACGCCGCGGATGATCAGCATGTCGTCGGTGCGGCCGAGGACCCGCGACATGCGCGCGAACGTCCGCCCGCACGGGCACGGCTCGCGCGTGAGCGAGGCGAGGTCGCCGGTCCGGTAGCGCAGCAGCGGCAGCGCCTCCTTCGTCAGCGTCGTGAAGACGAGCTCGCCGACCTCGCCGTCCGGCAGCGGCTCGCCCGTCTCCGGGTCGACGACCTCGACGAGGAAGTGGTCCTCGTTCACGTGCGCGCCGCCACGGCCCTCGAGCGCACTCCGACGAGACGCCCGGGCCGAGGATCTCGGAGAGCCCGTAGATGTCGAGCGCGGTCAGGTCGAGGGCGTGCTCGATCGCCTCGCGCAGCCCTCCGTCCACGGCTCGGCGCCGAAGATGCCCGCACGCAGGCTGAGCCGCGCCGGCTCGGAGACGTGGTCGGCGATCGCGAGCGCGTAGCTCGGCGTGCAGCAGAGGATCTCCGCGCCGAGATCCTCGAGCAGCTGCGCCTGGCGCGGCGTGTTCCCGCCCGAGGCGGGGACGACGGTGCAGCCGAGCCGCTCGGCGCCGTAGTGGAGGCCGAGCCCGCCGGTGAAGAGGCCGTAGCCGTAGGCGACGTGGACGACCGTGCCGGGCCCGCCGCCGGCGGCGGCGATCGCCCGGGCGCAGCAGTCGGCCCAGAGCTCGACGTCGCCGCGCGTGTAGGCGACGATCGTCGCCTTGCCGCGCGTGCCCGAGGAGGCGTGGATGCGGATGCACTCCTCGCGCGGGCACGCGCAGCAGCCCGAACGGATACGCGTCGCGCAGGTCGGACTTGACCGCGAACGGCAGCTCCGGCAGCGCCTCGAGCTCGACGCCGAACCGCTCGCGCAGCCGCTCGCGCTGGAGCCGCTCGAGCTCGGGGCGCGGCAGCGTCTCCAGCTCGGGCTGGAAGATCGGCACGCGGGTATCGTAGGCGCGTGTCCGGGAGCGCGCTCGCAACGGGACTGGCGGTCGCGGCCGGCCTCGCAGGCTCGATCCAGGTCGCGCTCATGTCGCGGCTCGGCGAGCGGATCGGCGTCCTCGAGGCGCTCGGCTTCTCCGCCGCGCTGACCGCCGTGCTGGCCGTGGCCGTGCTCGTGGCTCGCCCGCGGCAGCCTCGCCGGCTTCGAGCGGGCCGTCCACCAGCCGTGGTGGATGCTGATCGGCGGCGTGATGGGCCTGCTGATCGTCTTCACGGTCACGTATGCCGGCCCGCGCATCGGCGTCGCCGCGACCGTCGGGATCCTGATCGCGGGTCAGCTCGCGATGGGTGCCGCGATCGACCGCTGGGGCCTGCTTCGGCTCCGAGCGGATCCCGCTCCACTGGCCGCGGCTGCGTGGGGATCGCGCTGCTCGCGGCCGGCGCGGCGCTGTCGCTGCGGAAGTAGCGGTGCGCGAGCGGCGCGCGTCAGCGGTCGCGCTCGTGCTCGGCGCCGCGTGCTCGGTGCAGGGCGGCGCCGCGGTCGCGAAGTCGCTCTTCCCGGAGCTGGGCCCGCCCGGCGTCGTCTTCCTCCGCCTGCTCTTCGGCTCGCTCGCGCTCTGGGCGATCGCGCGGCCGCGGCTGCGCGGACGCACCCGCCGCGAGCTCGGGCTGCTCGCCGCGCTCGGGGTCGTGCTCGTCTCGATGAACCTCTCCTTCTACGAGGCGCTCGACCGGGTGCCGCTCGGGATCGCCGTGACCGTCGAGTTCCTCGGGCCGCTCTCGGTCGCCGTGCTCGGCTCCCGCCGGGCGTTCGACCTCGTCTGGGTCGCGCTCGCCGCGGGCGGGAGTCGCGCTGCTCGCGGACGGGGGCGCCGGCTCCGTGCAGCCGCTCGGGCTCGGGCTCGCCGCCTCGCCGGATTCTTCTGGGCCTGCTACATCCTGCTCGGGGTGCGGGTCGGGCGCGCGTTCCCCGGCGCGTGCGGGCTCGCGCCGGCGATGGTGCTCGGTGCGCTGCTCGCCGCTCCCTGGGGGATCCTCTCGGCGCGGCGGCCACCTGCGCGAGCCGCAGCTCCTCGGCGCGGGCGTCGGCGTCGGGCTGCTCTCCTCGGCGCTGCCGTGGTCGATGGAGATCGAGGCGCTGCGCCGGCTGCCCGCGCACGTCTTCAGCGTCGTCCTGAGCCTCGAGCCGGCGATCGCCGCACTCGCCGGGCTCGTGTTCCTGCACGAGCGGCTGAGCGTGCGCTCGTGGACGGCGATCGGCCTGGTCGTCGTAGCAAGCGCGGGCGCCGCGCGCCGCCGGCCCCCGTCCATCCCGCCGGACGCGTAGGTGCCCGTCGCGCGCTCGGTCGCCGGCCAGATCCGGCGCTCCCGCTGCGTCTGTCCCACAGGCCGGGGCCAGGCCCAAACACGAGTTGCTCGCGGTTCAGTCACGGCGCCGACCCGTACGCATCCCGCAGCGGAAGGAACGGGAGGCGCAACGGGCACAGCAGGCGAGTGCGAGATCGGTACGGCCTTCGTGACGGGGCCTGGCCCCGGCCGTCCGGGCCGGAGCGGGCTACTCGCCGATCGACGACCGGCACCGGGGCCGGCGAGGGCTTCGCGAGCGGCGAGCGTGCCAGCAGCGCGAACGACGACTCCACCACCGGGCCGATCAGCAGCGCGAACAGCACCGTGCCCGCGCCGAAGGTGCCGCCGAGGACGATCCCGACAACGAGCGCCGCCAGCTCGAGCGTCCCGCGCACGATCCCGACCCGCACGCCGGTGCGGCGCGCGCCGACCAGCATCAGCGTGTCCCGCGGCCCCGCGCCCAGGTCGGCGCCGATGTAGAAGGCCGTCGCCGGCCCGATCAGCCAGATCCCGACGGCGAGCAGCGCGACGCGCATCCCGAGTCCCGCATCGCCGAGGGCCGTCACCGCGTGAACGGACGTCAGCGCCTGGATGAACGCCCCGACCAGCACGGCGTTCGCCACGGTGCCGATCCCCGGTGCGCCGCCGAGCGCCCAGGCGAGCAGGAGCACGGCCAGCCCGATCGCGATGTTCGCCATCCCGAACGAGAGCGGCGAGTGCTTCGCCAGGCCCTGGTTGAGCACGTCCCAGGGCGACAGGCCGAGCCGTGACTCGAGGATGAGCACGATCCCGAGCGCGAACACGAACAGCCCGAACAGGAGGCTGGCGACGCGGGCGGGATATCCGCCCCGGACTCTGGGATGCGTCTTCACGGCTTCCATTCCGCCGTGGCCGCCACGAATGCGGAAAATACCGGTTGCGCCCCGTCCGCCGTCGTGGGCACAATCTGGATCCGAGATCGGCCAGGGCGTTTGGCGGAAGCTGCCGACGGACACGTATCGGATCCGAACGCGACGATGAGAGGAGACGAGATGGCGAGCACGATCCACGTGGAGGCGGCGCGGATCCCCGACCGCGACCGGCTGCTCCGCGAGCTCGAGCAGGCCGGGCTCGAGGCACGCGCGGTGGACGAGGTCGGCATCGAGGTCCCGTGCAGCGCCGGCAACGAGGCCGTCGTCGCCGGCGACGTCTACTCCCAGGTCGAGGACGTGATCATGCGGATCGGCGCCTCCTTCGTGCCGATCAAGCACGACAGCGTGATCTACATCCGGCCGCCGGTCGGCTAGACGCCCAGCCGCTCGAACAGCGCCGCCTGCCCCTGGCCGACGCCGACGCAGAGCGTGGCGAGGCCGTAGCGGCCGCCGCGGCGGCGCAGCTCGTGCAGAAGCGAGACGACGAGGCGCGCGCCGCTCATCCCGAGCGGGTGGCCGAGCGCGATCGCGCCGCCGTTCACGTTCACCTTCTCGCGGTCGAGCCCGAGCTCGCGCAGGACGGCGAGGCTCTGCGAGGCGAACGCCTCGTTCAGCTCGACGAGGTCGATCTGGTCGATCGCGACGCCGGTGCGCTCGAGCACCTTGCGCACGGCGGGTATGGGGCCGATCCCCATCACGCGCGGGTCGACGCCGGCGGCGGCGCTGCCGACGAACGCCCCCAGCGGCTCGACGCCGAGCTCTCGCGCCCTCTCCTCGGAGGCGACCACGACCGCCGCGGCGCCGTCGTTGATGCCGGAGGCGTTGCCTGCGGTGACCGTGCCGCCCTCGCGGAAGGCGGGCTTCAGCGAGGCGAGCTTCTCGGCGTTCGTGTCCGGTCGCGGGTGCTCGTCGCGCGCGACGTCGCCGACCGGGACGAGCTCGTCGGCGAAGCGGCCGGCCTCGTCGGCGGCTGCCCAGCGGCGCTGCGACTCGAGGGCGAACGCGTCCTGGTCCTCGCGGGAGACGCCCCAGCGCTCGGCGACGTTCTCGCCGGTCTCGCCCATCGCCTCGGGCGGAAACAGGTCGACGAGCTTCGGGTTCGTGAAGCGCCAGCCGAGCGTCGTGTCGTAACATCGGCCGGTCGCCGCGCGCGAACGGCTTGTCGGGCTTCGGGGTGACGAACGGCGCGCGGCTCATCGACTCGCCGCCGCCCGCGACGAAGAGGTCGCCGTCGCCCGCGATCACCGCGTGGCAGGCGCCGACGATCGCCGCGAGCCCCGAGGCGCAGAGCCGGTTGACGGTGACTCCTGCGGCCGAGTCCGGCAGCCCGGCGAGCAGCGCCGCCATCCGCGCGACGTTGCGGTTGTCCTCGCCGGCCTGGTTGGCCGCGCCGAACCAGACGTCCTCGATCTGCTCCGCCGGCACGCCGGCGCGCTCGACCGCCTCGCGGATCACGAGCGCCGCGAGGTCGTCGGGCCGCACGCCCGAGAGCGCGCCGCCGTAGCGCCCGATCGGCGTGCGGACGGCAGAGAGGACGACGGCGCGCGGCACCGCCCAAGCCTAGCCAAGTACCAGTCTGCTACTACCCGGAAAAGGCGCCGTCACGGTCGACGAACTCGACCCGAACCGGCGAGTCGTACACGCCCGCCGCGGCGGCGCGGGTCAGCAGCTCCCGGACGGCGGCGCGGCCTTCCTCGCCGTACGTCCCGGGTCAGCTCGTTGACGTACATGCCGACGAAGCGGTCGCCGCGCTCGCCGTCGAGCCCGCGGCCGAAGCCGAGCGCGTAGTCGAGCGCCTCCTCGCGGTGCTCGAACGCGACCTCGATCGACGCGCGCAGCACCGCGGAGACGTCGCGGATCGCCTCGGCGCCGAGGTCGCGCCGGATCGTGTTCACGCCGAGCGGCAGCGGCAGCCCGGTCTCGAGCAGCCACCACTCGCCGAGGTCGAGGCACTTCGCGAGCCCGTGGTCGCGGATACGTGAGCTGGCCCTCGTGGATGAGCAGCCCGGCCCGCGCCCGCCCCTGCGCGACCTCGTCGAGGATCTCGGTCGAACGGCAGCGCGCGCACGCGCACGTCGCGGCCCGAGCGCCATGCGCAGGACGAGATACGCGGTCGTCAGCGTGCCGGGGACGACGATCTCCTCGCCGCGCAGCTCGTCGAAGGCGAGCGGCTCGCGCGCGACGACGACCGGCCCGTAGCCCGATCCGATGCTCGCCCCGTGCGGCAGCAGGAGGTAGCGCTCCTGCACGAGCGGATAGGTCGCCAGCGACATCGCCGTCACCTCGAGCCGCCCCTCGCGCGCCCACTCGTTGAGCGTCTGGATGTCCTCGGTCACGGGCTCGAACTCGAGCCCGAGCGTGTCGACGGCGCCCGACGCGATCCCCCAGTACATGAAGGCGTCGTCGGGGTCGGCGCTGAATCCGACCCGGATGCGCATGGGTCGCAGACCTAGCGGCTACACTGGACCGGTGCCGCGAGGAGCCGCTCACCGAGGCGATCCAGCACTACCTGCGCGAGATCTACAAGCTCGGGTCGGACGGCGGCGAAGCGTCTCGGTGACGGCGCTCGCGAGGGCGCAGCACGTCTCGCCCGGCGTCGGCCAGCGCGATGGTGAAGAAGCTCGACGCGCTCGGGCTGGCGAGGCACGCGCCCTACCGCGGCGTGGCGCTGACGCCCGGCGGCGAGCGGGTCGCGCTCGAGGTGATCCGCCACCACCGGCTGCTCGAGCTGTACCTGGCCGAGAGCTCGGCGTGCACGTCGACGACGTCCACGACGAGGCCGACCGGCTCGAGCACGCGATCTCGGAGGAGCTCGAGGCGCGGATCGACCGGGCGCTCGGCTATCCCGACGCACGACCCGCACGGCGACCCGATCCCGGACGCCAACCTCGAGTGGCCGCGGCGGCATCCGGGTAGCCACCGGCGACCTTCCGTGGCAGCCCCGATGCGTCCGGCCCGCCCCGGGGCGAGTCTCGCGCCAGGAGGTGACCTCATGTCGTTGACGCGGAAGGACGGGCTCGCGACGGTGCTGGCTGCCCTCGTCGCGCTCGTCTATCTCTCGAACACGCAGGACTGGGGCGTGCCGCTGCTCACGAGCAACCGCTGGGCCGCCGGCGCGATCCTCGTCCTCGGGATGGGCATGTGCAGCCTGGGCCGCACGGCGGAAGACGGGATGACGCGCGGAGTGATGCTCCTCGGCGCCCTCGGCGTCGCAGCGCTCGCGCTCGTCGTCGTCGCGCTCTGGACGAACGCACAGTGGGCCCTGGCGCTGCTGGCGCTCGACACGATCGTCCTCTACGCGGGGGCGACGCTCCGGCACGTCGTCGAGCACCCGACACACCGGCCGCACCCGGCCTGAGTGGGCGCGGCCTCCGGAACTGGGCGGCGTGCTCGTGGCGCTCGGGCGCGCCGCTCAGGATTACTCCCGTCCGAAGAACCAGGCCTCGAGCGGCTTCAGCAGCTCGTCGCGCGTGAACGGCCGCAGGTGCTCGCCCGCGGCCGTCCTGCTCGGAGACGGTCAGGTCGTCCTCGAGCGTCGCGTTCGCCTGGTCGAGAGCGTCGGCGAGCTCGTACCCCTCGAAGACGTAGTCCTCGGGGCGCGGCTCGCGCGCACGTCGCGCTGCTCGGGGTCGACGGCGCGGCCGACCGCCCAGACGCCGCCGTCCTTCCGCTCGATCCAGATCACGACGGTCTCGGCGTCGCCGGCGTCGTCGACCCCGTGGAGCACCCGCTCCGCGAAACGGCCGCGGTCGGACGAAGCCTGCACGCCTCGACTATACAATCGGCCCGATGCTGAGGCTCGGCTCCTTCCTCCGGAATCCGATGTCGTTCCTCTTCGCGCGCGCGACCGCAGGAGGAGCGGGTCGCCGCGTACATCATCCGCGAGCACGCGCGCGGCCGCCGGCCTCGACGAGATCCTCCAGGACCACTACGTCCAGAACCGGCTGACGCCGCAGCAGCAGGCGCGGCTGCTGGAGCGGCGAGGAGATCGTCAGGCGGGTCAGCGCGCGACGACCTCGAGCCGGCGCGCGGCTACCTCGCCGAGATCACCGGGCTAGCCGAGCTCGCGGCCGAGCCCGCGCTCGCGCGCCCGCTCGACGACCGCCGCGGCGGCGGCGACGTCCCACGCGGCGAGCCCGTTCGACTTGAAGAGGACGACGTCCTCGTCCGAGGCGCGCCCCGGCAGCCGCGCCCGCGACGACCTCCTGCAGCTCGTGCACCTCGAGCCAGTCGAGCACGCCGCCGGCGACCGGCTCGATCAGGTCGGCCGACTCGAGCTTCGCGTTCTCGACCGAGTCGCAGCAGACGAAGCTCGCGCGCTCGAGCACGACGTTGTCGAGCTCGCGCCGTGCGCCCGTCGTTCGCGCCGACGGCGCAGACGAGCGCGCCCGGCCGGAGCCACTCGCCGCGGAGCACGGGGTCGGGGGAGGCGGTGACGGTGACGACGATGTCGCACTCCGCCGGGTCGCGGTGGCTCTCGCCCGGCTCGGCGCCGGTGCGCTCGCAGAAATCGCGCAGCGCGCTCCGGCGTGCGGCAGTAGGCGACCGCCCGCTCGAGCGTCGGCACGGCGGCGCGGATGCAGGCGAGCTGCGACTCCGCCTGCCAGCCGCAGCCGATCAGCCCGACGCTCGTTGCGCCGCTGCGCGCGAGATGCCGCGCGGCGACCCCGCTCGCGGCGCCGGTGCGCAGCTGGCCGAGCTTGTCCGCGTCGATCACGGCGACGAGCTCCGGCGCGTCGGCGCGGAAGAGCAGCACCTCGAAGCGCGCGCCGGTGCGGAAGCCGGCGTAGACCTTCGCGCCCGCGTAGCCGAGCTCGAGGTCGGACGCGGCCATCACCGCGAGCGCGCCCTCCTCGAGCCCGAGCCGGTAGCGGGGCCGGTTCTCGACCGCGCCCGCCGCCATGCCGCCGGAAGCACGCCTCGACGGCACTCGACCGCGTCCGCGGGCGAGAGCAGCTGCTGCGACGTCGGCCTCGGTGAGGTGCAGGGTCACGCCGCGTATTCTCGCAGGCTTGGAGACCGGCAAGCGGCTCGCCGGCTGACACCGCCCGGGACGCCGCCGCCCCACGGTCCGCTATGGATCGCGGGGTGACGGCGTTTCCGGAGCGGCTCACGCGGCGGCGCGCGCTCGGCGCGCTGGCCGTGCTCGCCTACGGCGGGCTCGTCGCGCAGGTCGTCTGGTGGTACGGAGGCGTCCCCGGCTCGCGCGACACGCTCGTGCCGCTGATCCTCGCGGGCTTCCTCGCCTTCTCGGTGACGAGCGTCGCGCGGCTGCGGCGGCTCGCGATCGGCGTGGCCATGGACTGGCTCCCGTTCGTGCTCCTGCTCTGGCTGTACGACCTCGTGCGTGGCTACGCGGACGAGCTCGGCATGGGCGTGCACGAGCAGCCGCAGCTCGGGCTCGACCGGCTGTTCGGCGGGGGCACGGTGCCGACGGTCTGGCTCCAGCAACGGCTCTGGCACGGGCGCTGGGATCTCCACTGGTGGGACTTCGCCACCTGGGGCGTCTACATGAGCTACTTCTTCGGGACGACGGCCGTCCTGGCGGTGCTCTGGTGGCGATCGCGGCCGCTGTTCCGGCGCTTCGCCGCGTCGGTGGTCGGGCTGGCGTTCCTCGGCGTCGTGACCTTCCTGCTCTACCCGGCCGAGCCGCCGTGGCTGACGGCGTACGACGGCCGCATCCCGCCGGTCGAGCGGATCGTCTGGCCGGTGGGGGAGCACGTGCCGGTGGTCTCGTTCGGCGCGCTCTGGGAGACGGGGACGCACTACGCGAACCCCGTGGCCGCGATGCCGTCGCTGCACGCCGCGTACACGCTGCTGATCGCGCTCTTCCTCGTTCACCGCCTGCGCAGCCGCTGGCGGCACCTGCTCTGGCTGTACCCGCCGGCGATGGCGTTCGCGCTCGTCTACAGCGGCGAGCACTACGTCACGGACATCCTCCTCGGCTGGATCTACTGCGTCGCCGTCTACTTCGCGATCGAGTGGGCGCTGGGCAGGCGGAAGCGCGCGCCCGAGCCGACCCCATCGAGGCACATCTCCACCTCGGCGGCCGTTCCGGACGCCCGAGAGCGGACGATGGCCTCACCCGAAGACTGTCAGTCGTCGGGGGATCTGAGGCCCTTCCAGCGGGCCGGAGACTCGACTCCGAAATCGAACTGGTCGAGGACGCGCAACGTGGTGTAGTCGACGATGTCCTCGACGGTCTCCGGGCGAGCGTAGAACGCAGGCGCCGGGGGAAGGATGGTGGCCCCCATGTCGGCGAGAGTCAGCATGTTGCGGAGGTGGATGGAGTTGAGCGGGGTCTCTCGCACGACCAGGACGAGCGGCCGATGCTCCTTGAGAACCACATCCGCCGCGCGGCAGACAAGGTTGTAGGCGAAGCCGACCGCGATCCCGGCCAGCGTCTTTGCACTGCACGGCGCGACGACCATGCCGCGCGTCAGAAACGAGCCGCTCGAGACGGCGGCGGCCTGGTCGCTGTCGGAATAGGTCACATCGGCGAGAGCCTTGACCTCGGCGAATGTGTAGTCGGTCTCGTGTTCGATGGTCACCCGCGCCCAACGAGAGACGATCAAGTGCGTCTCGACCGGCAGGTCGCGGAGCTTCTCGAGCAGGCGAATGCCGTAGATCGCCCCGGATGCGCCCGTGAGCGCGACAATCAGCCTGTCGCTCATGACCCGTTCTAGGCGGCCGACCGGGCCGACTCGATCGACGGCCCCGTCCTCCGTCCCCGCGGACGGGGACCACGCATGCAGACGGCGGAGGGATCCGAGCTGATCATGAACGGAGCCAACACGCGGGATCGCTTCGGTCGTCGGACATGGGCTTTGCTACGTCTCGCGCAGGAGGTCGAGTTGGCGGCGCCAGGCGTCGACGACCGCGACGGGATCTCCTCGCTCGACTGCGAACTCGATCCCGCTTGTGACCGGCATACCGGCATGCTGGTCGGATTCGACAGACTCGACCTCGAGCTCGAAACACTCGAGGTTCGCCCCGTCACCCGACGGAAGCGAGCGCACCGGACCGCGCACGTAGAGCACCGAATTCGTGACGATGTAGCAGAAGAGCGCATTCCCCCCGCGCTCGAGGTTCGCGCCTGTCCTGCTCCCGGCCCAGAGCGCGAACCGCAATCGACGCTCGTCGACTGCGAGCACCTCGCCGGCACTGAGCATGCAGGGCCGCGGCAGCCCATCCGCGTCGCTCGTCAGCAGGAGGTACGCGGGGCCGATCTTGCGTTCGAGATCTTGGCCGTCGAACGCGCCGAGCACTTCCGCCGGCAGCGTGTCACCGATGAGCGTCGCCATGCGGGCAGCATACGCGGTTCGTCGAGGGGCACGTCGTCGCTTCGCGGACGGTGATCGCGCGAGCCTTGCATGAGGCCCGCGACTGTCGTAACGTCCTCCTTCATATTCGCGAGCGCTATTTGACCACGTATCAGGTATCGAGGAGGGTGACGTGATGAAGGAATCCGTGGTTGCGCCTACGGCCCCTGCGGAGGGTGATGCCTCCGGCGGGAAGGGGCCAGCCGACTTGCGCGAGTTCCTCGCCTCGATCGAGGCGATCGGACAGCTGCGCCGCGTCGGCGCCGAGGTGAGCCGCGACGAGGAGATGGGCGCGATCACGTACCTCTACCACCAGCGCCCGGGCGCTCCCGCGCTCCTGTTCGAGCGCATCGCCGGGTGCCCATCGGGATTCAGCGCGCTCTGGAACCAGCTCGGCTCGAGCGCCGAGCGCCTCGCGGTCGCCCTGGGCGAGTCGCCCGAGCGCACAGCCCGCGAGCTCATCGACATCTTCCGCGGACGGATGAGCCGGCGCATCGACCCGGTCACCGTCGACGCGGCCCAGGCGCCCGTGAACGCAAACCACATGCGCGACGACGAGGTGGACATCACGATCTTCCCCGGCGCGCGCCACTGGCCGCTCGACGGGGGCGAGTACATCGGCACCTGTGACGCGATCATCACGCGCGACCCGGAGCAGGGCTGGCTGAACGTCGGCTGTTACCGGCAGATGATCCAGAGCCGCAACGAGGTCGGCCTCTACGTCTCCTCCGGCCGTGACGCACGCCTGCACATCGAGCGGTCCTGGGAGCGCGGCGAGGACGCGGAGGTCGTGTGCTGCTGGGGCATCGACCCGGTGCTCTACATGTCGGCGGCGCTGACCTTCCCGAAGACGGAATCGGAGCTCGACTTCGCGGGCGGCATGGCTGGTCGGGCGGTCGAGCTCGTGCCGGGCGAGGCGACGAGCCTGCCGTATCCGGCCAACGCGGAGATCGTGGTCGAGGGCGTGATCCGGCCCGACTCGCTCCGGATGGAGGGGCCGTTCGGCGAGTTCACCGGCTACTACGGCCGGCCACAGAGCCCCGCCTACCTCGTCGAGGTGAGGGCGGTCCACTTCCGCGACAACCCGATCCTGACGCAGTCGCTGATGGCCGACTATCCGGCGAACGAGCAGGCGTTCTGGTTCTCCGTCTGCCGCTCGGGTCGGATCTGGGCGGACCTCGAGAAGGTCGGCGTGCCGGGAATCGCGGGCGTCTACTGCCACCCGGCGGCCATCGGCGGCACCGGGATCACCGTCGTCGCGCTGGAGCAGCGGTACGCCGGCCACGCCGCGCAGGCGCTCGCGATGGCCGCGCAGTGCCCCGCCGGCGCGAGCAACACGAAGTGGGTCATCGCCGTCGACGAGGACGTCGACCCGACCGATATCAACCAGGTGCTCTGGGCGATGACGACACGGTGTCACCCGGTCGACGACGTCGACATGCTGCGCACGACCTGGGGGACCGAGCTCGACCCGAGCCAGAATCCGCCGGAGAAGCGCATCTACGGCAGCAAGGCGCTGATCAACGCCTGCAAGGACCACCGCTTCCTGAAGACGTTCTCGCGGCGCACCGCACTCCGCCGCGAGACCTTCGAGACCGTCTCCCGCCGGTGGCAGGAACTCGGACTCGACGGCGCGGTGCCGGAGCCAACGGCGCTGGAGAGCAACCCGGAGGCGGCCGCGGCCGCTCTCCACGGCTAGCCGGGCTATCGCTCGGGGTCTCGGAACCGGAACGACAAGGAGGATGAGTCGATGAGACGAACATCCGCGACGCACTGCAAGACGGCGCGGGTTGGCGTCCGAGCGCTGCTCGCGCTCGGGCTGCTGATGGGTGTCCTGACCGCCGCGACGGCAGCGCCGGCGGCCCACCAGGCGACGACCGTCACCATCGGCGGGCTCTTCACCCAGAGCGGCCCGCTCGCAGCGCCCGGCGAGGGCAACCTCGACGGGTACATGTTCTACTGGCAACGCGTCGCCCACATGAAGGCGGGTTCCGTCAACGTCAAGCTCGTGAACGCCGACGACGGCGCCGACCCCGCGGTCGGCCTGAGCAAGGTGCGGGCGCTGACGAGCCAGAGCGGCGCGAAGATGATCGCCGGCACGGTCTCGAGCGCCGTCGCCGCGGCGGTCAAGAACTACACGGAAGCGAACAGCATCCCCTACATCATCAGCCAGGCCGCGACGTCGTCGATCACCGACTCGGGCCCGACCGCTCACACGGTGCGGGTGGCGGCGACCTTCCGCCAGGCGATGATCCCCTTCACTCGCTGGATCATCCGCAAGAAGCACGTGAGCACGATCGTCTACGTCGGCTCCGACTACAGCGCCGGACACGACGCGGGGCAGGCGGTGAAGGAGTCCGCCGAGAAGTACGGCGCCTCCGTCACCCAGAGCATCTTCGCGCCGCTCGGAACGACCGACTGGGGCCCGTACCTGGCGAAGATCCAGCCCGCCGCCGGCGAGGCCGTCGTCGTGTTCCTCGGCGGAACCGACGCCGTCAATTTCGTGCGGCAGTACCAGTCGTACGGCCTGAAGGGGAAGGTGCCGCTGTATGGCCACATGGGCCTCACGAACGGGCCCGTCGGCGACGCTGAGGGCGCTGCGGCCGGAGGCATCATCACCGTCACCGAGTACGCCCCCACGATCAAGTGGAAGCAGAACAAGGCGTTTCTGACGCTCTGGCGGAAGTACATGAAGTCGGAGCCGAACGCCTGGAACGTCCAGGGCTACAACACTGCCGCGGTGATCGCGGCGGCGCTGAAGGCCACCAACGGGAACACGAACCCCGACACGTTCGGGGCCGCGCTCCACAAGGTCACGATGCGGGCGCCGCAAGGCATCCTGCGCTTCGACTCCAGGGGGCAGGCGGTCATGCCGCTCTTCGTCTCCCTGACGACGTACGCCCACGGCAAGCTCGGCCAGAAGGTGTTGGCCGGGCTCGGCGCGATCCCGGAGCAGTGATACTCGGCTCACGGGAATGACCATGGGCTGGAGGTCGCCGGCATCGGCCGGCGACCTCCGGCGCCCAGTCGATGTCGAACTTCTTCCTCCAGACGCTCAACGGCATCACCTTCGCAGGGCTGCTGTTCCTTCTCGGCAGCGGGCTCAGCCTGACGCTGGGGCTCATGAACATCGTCAACATGGCCCACGGGAGCGTCTTCCTGCTCGGCGGCTACGTCGGCTTCTCGACGCTCGAGGCGACCGGGAGGTTCAGCCTCGCGATCGTCGCGGCCGCCGCGGCGATGGCGGCGTTCGGGCTGCTCCTCGACCGGATTCTCCTGAGCCGCCTGCGGGGGCTGCCGACGTCGGAGCTCCTGCTGACGATCGGGGTGACGCTCGTGATCGACGACCTCGTGCAGCCGGGATGGGGGGCGGCGCCGAAGAGCATCAACCTGCCCGGCGTGCTCGGTCGCTCGCTCTCGCTGGGCTCGACCGCGTTTCCCGCGGGGCGGCTCTTCATCCTCGCGGTCGCGATCGCCGTGGGACTCGTCCTCTACGTCGTGCTCTTCCGTACTCGCATCGGCTATTTCGTACGCGCGGGCGTCGACGACCGAGAGACGGCTGCCGCGCTCGGCATCAACGTCACCGCGGTCTTCACCGGTGTGTTCATGCTCGCGGCGGCGCTTGCCGGCATCGCCGGCGTGATCGGCGGAAGCCTGATCAGCCTGGCGCCGGAGAACGACGCGACGGTGCTCCTCTACTCCCTCGTCGTGGTGATCGTCGGCGGCGCCGGCTCGCTCGCGGGCGCTGCGGTCGGCAGCCTCGTCGTCGGTCTCACGATCGCCTACGGCGCCGCCTACGCGCCGACCTTCTCCTACTTCCTGCTGTTCGCGCCGATCATCGTCGTTCTCGTCTGGCGGCCACAGGGCCTTCTCGGACGTGCGAATGCGTAGAGCGACCGCGGTGTCCGGCGCAGGGCGAGTCCTCGCGGCTGCTCTCGCGCTCGCGGCCCTCGCGGCGGTGCCGCAGACGCACTCGAGCTTCTATCTCGGGCTCGCCTTCAACGTCCTGATCTTCGCGCTGCTGGCGATGAGCGCGGACCTGCTCGGCGGCTACACAGGGCTCTTCTCGCTCGCGCACGCCTCGCTGTTCGCCTGTGCTGCGTACGGCGTCGCGATCGCGCAACAGCACGGCTACGGCCCGTGGCCGAGCATCGCGCTCGGCGTGGCCGCCAGCGTCGTCATTGCGGCGGCCGTCGCACCGATCGCGATCCGCGTCGACGGTCTCGCGTTCGTCATGGTGACGCTCGCGATCGGGCAGATCATCTGGGGACTCGCGTTCCGTTGGACGAGTCTGACGGGGGGCGAGAACGGCGCGATCATCACCGCGCGACCCAGCCTCGCCGGTCACTCGTTGACAGACAACCGGACCATGTACTGGGTCGTGCTGGGCGCGGTCACGCTGCTCGCCGCGATCCTGCGGCTGATCGTCGCCTCACCATTCGGGCTCGCGCTCAAGGGCATTCGGGAGAACGAGCCGCGAATGCGTAGCCTCGGGTATCGGACGACCCTGCACAAATACCTGGCTTTCGTGCTGTCGGCGTTCTTCGCGGCCTGCGCCGGAATCATCTTCGCGCTCTACGACATGTTCATCAGCCCGACGGCGCTCGACTTCCTGCACAACGGCTTCGTGCTCGTGATGGTCGTCTTCGGTGGCATCGGGACGCTCTGGGGCGCGCTGATCGGCGCGACATTCATAGAGCTCTCGCAGCAGTGGTTGAGCCTGTACGTCGCGCGCTGGCAGACGATCGTCGGGGTCGCGCTCATCCTGATCATCCTCTTCGCTCCCGGCGGCGTCCTCGGCATCTGGACGCACGTCGTGGGTCGCCTCGGCCGTGGGATCCGACGCGAGGATCAGACGCCCCCGACGGCGCTCTCCGCCGACCAGGCGGCCAAGCCGTGAGCGCAATCGCACAGGCCAGCGACCTCGCCCGTTTCTACGGCGGTGTCCACGCCGTCGACAGCGTCTCCTTCGCGGTGGCCGAGGGGACGTCGCTCGGAGTGATCGGCCCGAACGGCGCCGGCAAGACCACGCTCTTCGGACTCCTCTCCGGCGAGATCCGGCCGTCGGGCGGGCGCATCAGCCTCTTCGGTCGCGACGTCACCTCCTGGAGCGTGCCACGCCGGGCCGCGCTCGGCATCGGACGCACATTTCAGACGCCGCGCGCGTTCCCCGCGCTCACCGTCCGGGAGAACATCGCACTGGCGGCGAACGGCCACAGCCGTGCGAAGTTCTCCCTGCTGCGGCCGGTGAGAACGTACCGCGGTCTCGCGCGCGAGGTGGCGGCGACGGCAGAGCGATTCGATTTCGGGCCGCTGCTCGAGCGGCCGGCGATGCATCTCTCGCACGGCGAGCTGAGACAACTCGACATCATGCTGGCCCTCGTCTCGAAGCCCCGCCTTCTCCTGCTCGACGAGCCGGGGGCCGGGCTCCCCGTCGCAGAGCGACGTCACGTGACCGAGCTTCTCCAGCGGATCGCGCGCGAGCTGACGCTGCTGATCATCGAGCACGACATGGATATCGTGCACAACGTCGTCGACGAGGTGATGGTCATGCACCATGGACGAGTGATCGCCACGGGCACGGCGGACGAGATCCGGACGAACGCAACGGTGCGCGACGTCTTTCTCGGCTCCTTCGGACGGCGCTCGTGACGGCTGCCGTACCGGGCGAAGCGCTCGTCACGGTCCGCGACGTCGACGCCTTCCGAGGCGGGGCTCACGTGCTGCACGGCGTCTCGCTCGAGCTGCCCGAGGCCACGTGCGTCGGACTGCTGGGAAGAAACGGCATGGGCAAGACGACACTCGCGAGAACCATGATGGGCCTCGAACATGCGCGGCGGGGGAGCATCGTGCTCGACGGAGTCGAGCTCGTCGGCCGCTCCTCGAGCACGATCGCGCGGCTCGGCATCGGGTACGTTCCTCAGGGTCGCAAGATCTTCGGCTCTCTCAGCGTGGAGGAGAACCTGAGGGTCGTCGAGCGCTCGCGCGGCGACTGGACGCGCGAGCGGGTCTACGAGTTGTTCCCGCGTCTCTACGAGCGGCGTGGCCAGCGCGGGCAGACGCTCTCCGGGGGCGAGCAGCAGATGCTCGCGATCGCACGCGCGCTCGTGACGAACCCGCGCGTCCTGCTGATGGACGAGCCGTCCGAGGGCCTTGCACCGTCGGTGATCGACGTCGTGCAGGGCGTGATCGTGGAGCTGACGGCGCACGGGCTCCCGATCCTGTTGATCGAGCAGAATCTCCGGCTCGCCCTCGAGTCGGCCAGCCGCGTCTTCATCCTCGACCGCGGCACGATCGCGTGGGACGGTCCGGCGACGGCGCTCGCATCCGAGCATGCGCTCGCCGCCGAGCTGCTCGGCGCGTAACCGAGCCGGGACGAGGCGTGTCCGCCACCTCGCGACGGCGACTGCCCGGTCCGTGGCGACGCTGAGCCGCAATGGTGAGGACAAGGGCATCCTGACCGTCCGCCGGCAGGCGACCGGCCGAGAACGACAGCGGCGAGCGCGAATCGTGCTGGAATACATGCGATGGCCGAGCCTGGGCAGCAGCGGAGACGCCCGGGGCCGGCGCGGTGACGCCGCGCGAGCGCGTGCGGACGGCGCTTCGCCACGAGGAACCCGACCGCGTCCCCGTGGACTTCCTGGCGACGCCGGAGGTGTGGCGGCGGCTCGTCGAGCACGTCGAGCCGGACGCGGCCGGGATCGGCGCGGCCGACTTCCTCGAGCCGGAGCGGGAGGCGCTGCTCCGGCACTTCGAGGTGGACACGCGCGTCGTCTCCTACGACATGTTCTGCGCGCCGCCCGACGCGCCCGGGGCGGTCGAGTGGTGGAGCTCCCTCGACCGCTCGACCCCGAACCGGATGTGGCGGCGCCGCCTCGACGACGGTACGACCCTCGACGTGTGGGGCTGCCACCGGCAGCGCGTCGAGCACGGCTTCGGCGCGTACGAGGAGTTCGCGACGTGGCCGCTGCAGCAGGCGCAGTCGGTGGACGACCTGCGCGCGCATCCGTGGCCCGAGCCGGACTGGTGGGACTTCTCCGGGCTGCCCGAGGTGCTCGACGCACTCGGCGACACGCACGTCCGCTTCCGGATCGGCTCGGTCTTCGAGATCGGCTGGCAGCTGCGCGGGATGCAGGAGTTCCTGATCGACCTCGCGCTGCAGCCGGAGATCCCGCGCTACATCATGGGCCGGCTCACCGACGTCTACGTGGAGCTGACGCGGCGCGTGCTCGAGCTCGCGGGCGACCGGCTCGACATGGTCTATTTCTACGACGACGTCGCGACGCAGAACTCGCTGATGATCTCCCCGGAGACCTGGCGGGACGAGGTGCGTCCCCACCATGCCCGGCTGTGCGAGCTCGCGCACGCTCACGGGGTGCCGGTGATGTACCACTGCGACGGCGCGATCTACCCGCTGATCCCGGAGCTGATCGAGCTGGGCGTGGACGTCCTCAACCCGATCCAGCCGGACGCGAAGGGCATGGAGGGCGACCGCCTCAAGCGCGAGTTCGGCGACCGGCTCTCCTTCCACGGCGGCGTGGACATCCTGAAGACGCTCCCGCGCGGCACCGTCGAGGACGTGCGCCGCGACGTCCGCTGGCTCGTCGAGAACCTCGGCGCCGGCGGCGGCTACATCCTCTGCAGCTCGCACCACATCCAGCCGGACACCCCGACCGAGAACGTGCTGGCGATGTACGACGTCGGCCTGCGCTACCGCGAACCGTCCGGCTGACACTTCGTCGCCAGCAACTGCCAGGACTCCGCGCGAAGAAGGGGGCCCGCGGGGGAAACATGGTTTCCCCCGCGAAGCGAGCGAGCCGGCTTCGCCGGCTCGCGTCGCGCATGCGCCCGGCAAGATTCGAACTTGCGACCTCTGCCTCCGCAGGGCAGCGCTCTATCCCCTGAGCTACGGGCGCTCGGGACGGGACAGTGTAGCCGCGGCTCGGCGGCGGCCGAGCAGGCGGGCGAGGATCCCGGGGCGGCGCGGTGGGCCCGGCAGGTTCGCGGCGGCGACGCACTCCGCGTGCGCGTGGCGGCGGCGGCTCACGTCGCCCTCGGGCGCGATCAGGACGTGCGGGCTCATGGCGTGCAGCCGGTAGCCGCAGAGCGGGCAGCGGTAGGTCGCCGGCTTGCGGCTCTGCGCGCGGCGGACGCTCCACCACTCAGCCGGCTCGAGCCGCGAGCGCGAGCGCCGCGTCATCGGGAACCTCGGTGCGAACGTAGGCGAGCGCGACCACGCTGCCGTCCTCCCGCCGCTGGGCGCTCGTCACGCGCCCGACGACCCTGCCCTCGTGGACGAGCTCGGCGTCGTACTCCGGCACGTCGTCCAGCTCGAGGACGCGCAGCGTCCGGTTCGGGTGGCCGCGGAAATGGAGCCGCGCCACGGGCTCCTGCCCCGGATAGCAGCCCTTCGAGAAGCTCACGTGCGTGCGTTCGAGCCCGGCCTCTGCGGGGAGGATCCGCTCGTCGATCTCGCGGCCCCAGCGCGGCGCGCCCGCCTCGATCCGGCGCAGCTCGAGCTCCTCCGCCGAGAGCGTCGGCTCGAGCCCCGCGTCGAGCACCTCGACCGCGCCTGGGAGATCCGTGGGGATCCCGTCGCCGCCGCCGAGCACGACGGCCGACTCGTGCTCCTCCGGCTCGATCTCACACTGCGCGCGCAGGCGCAGCCGGGCCAGCAGCGCGCGCACGGGCTCGCCCAGCTCGGGCTCGGTCAGCAGCAGGAAGTCCTCCTCGCCGCGGCGCCAGACGACGAGCGGCGCGACCACGCGTGCCTTCGCCGTCAACAGCAGCGCCGGGCACGCGTCGCCGACCCCGAGCGCCTCGACGTCGTTCGAGACCATGCGCTGGAGGTAGTCCGCCGCCTCGGGCCCCGCGACCCGGACGAAGGCGCGCTCTCGTCTGGCCACGTCCACGCTGATTAGTGTAGGAGCCCATGCCCCTCTTCCGCTCCAAGGCAGAGGCGAAGGTCCGCGAGGCCGGCTACGACCCGGCGCGGCTGCCGCCCGGGCAGTACCTGACCGAGAAGTGGCCCGTCCTGCACGCCGGCGACGTGCCCGAGATCGGACCTCGCGACTTGGGACTTCAGGGTCTTCGGCGAGGTCGAGGAGCCGCTGACGCTGAGCTACGAGGAGTTGAAGGCGCTGCCGGCGACCGAGGTGACGGCCGACATCCACTGCGTCACGCGCTGGAGCCGCTTCGACGCCGGCTTCCGGGGCGTCCACTGGCGCGAGCTCGCCGAGCGCTGCCGGCCGGCGCCCGCCGCGCGCTTCGTGATCGCCCACGCGGAGGGGGGCTTCACCGCGAACGTGCCGCTCGCCGCGCTCGAGGACGGACAGGCGCTGGTCGCCTGGGAGGCCGACGGGGAGCCGCTGAGCGCCGAGCACGGCTGGCCGCTGCGGCTCGTCGTCCCGTCGAAGTACTTCTGGAAGAGCGCCAAGTGGCTGCGCGGCCTCGAGCTGTCGGCCACGGACCGGCCCGGCTTCTGGGAGCGCTACGGCTACCACAACGAGGCCGACTACTGGAAAGAGGAGCGGTACGGCTTCTGAGGATCGCCGGCGCCGTGCCGGAGAGACGAAAAGAAGCGCTAAAGGTTCTCGCGCGCCTGCCGATACTTAGGGCACCCACCTCCCCACCCCCTCGAAAACGGCGCCTCCCCGGCGCCGTTTTCGCGTCTTGGATCGGCCCCTCCGGCGACCCCCGGAAACGCGAAGGGCCGCCCGAGGGCGGCCCTTCCCGCGAATCGCGAGCCCGGAGGCTCGTTACATCATCCCGCCCATGTCCGGCATGCCGCCGCCGCCCATGCCGGCGCCTGCCTTCTCCGGCGCCTCGGCGACGATCGCCTCGGTGGTGAGGATGTTCTTCGCGATCGACGCGGCGTTCTGCAGCGCCGAGCGCGTGACCATGGTCGGATCGCCGATCCCGGACTTCAGCAGGTCCTCGATCTCGCCCGTCTCGATGTTCAGGCCCTGGCCCGCCGGAGCGGAGCGGACCTGCTGGACGACGACCGAGCCCTCGAGGCCCGCGTTGGTCGCGAGCTGGCGGAGCGGCTCCTCGAGCGACTTGAGGATGATCTTCGCGCCGGTCCTCTCGTCGCCCTCGAGCGACGCGAGCACCGACTCGCCGACCGCGTCCGCCGCGTTGATGAGCGCGACGCCGCCGCCCGGCACCTGGCCCTCCTCGAGGGCCGCGCGGGCCGCCTGCAGCGCGTCCTCGACGCGGTGCTTCTTCTCCTTCATCTCGGTCTCGGTCGCAGCCCCGACCTTGACGACCGCGACGCCGCCCGACAGCTTGGCGAGGCGCTCCTGGAGCTTCTCGCGGTCGAAGTCGGAGTCGGTGTTCTCGATCTCGGACTTGATCTGCTTGATCCGACCCTTGATCGCGTCGGTCTCACCGGCGCCGTCGATGATCGTCGTCGAGTCCTTGTCGATGACGACACGGCGGGCATGGCCGAGCTGCGAGAGCTTCGTGTTCTCGAGCTTGAGGCCCATCTCCTCGGTGATCACCTCGCCGCCCGAGAGGACGGCGATGTCCTCGAGCATCCGCTTACGGCGGTCGCCGAAGCCCGGCGCCTTCACGGCGACGGCCGTGAACGTGCCGCGGAGCTTGTTGACGACGATCGTCGCGAGCGACTCGCCCTCGACGTCCTCCGCCACGATCAGCAGCGGGCGACCGGCCTGGATGACCTGCTCGAGCACCGGCAGGATGTCCTTCACCGCGCCGACCTTCTGGTTGGCGATGAGGATGTACGGATCCTCGAGCACCGCCTCCATCCGCTCGGGGTCGGTGACCATGTACGGCGACAGGTAGCCCTTGTCGAACTGCATGCCCTCCGTGAACTCGAGCTCGAGGCCGAGCGTCTGGCCCTCCTCGACGTTCACGACACCGTCCTTGCCGACCTTCTCGATCGCGTCGCCGATGACGTCGCCGATCTCGCGCTCGCGCGAGGAGACGGTCGCCACGCGGGCGATGTCCTCCTTGCCCGAGACGTCCTTCGACTGCGTCTTCAGGTTCTCGACGATCTTCTCGACGGCCGCCTCGATGCCGCGCTTGAGCCCCATGGGGTTCGCGCCGGCAGCGACGTTCTTCAGGCCCTCGCGCACGATCGCCTGGGCGAGCACCGTCGCCGTGGTCGTGCCGTCACCGGCGACGTCGTTCGTCGCCGTGGCGACCTCGCGCACGAGCTGTGCGCCCTGGTTCTCGAAGACGTCCTCGACCTCGATCTCACGCGCGATCGTGACGCCGTCGTTGGTGATCGTGGGGGCGCCGAACTTCCTGTCGAGCACGACATAGCGCCCCTTGGGGCCAAGGGTGACCTTGACCGCGTCGGCGAGGATGTTGACGCCGCGCTCGAGCGCGCGACGTGCGTCCTCGTTGAACTTGAGCTCCTTGTGAGCCATCTGGTCTTCCTACCTCCGTCTCGTCCTAGGCCTTTGCGCCGGCCGGCTCGCGGGTCCCGACGACCTTCGCGAGAACGTCCGACTCGCGCAGGATCAGGTACTCGTCCGCGCCGATCTTGATCTCTGTACCGCCGTACTTGGAGAAGACGATCTCGTCGCCCTCCTCCACATCCATGGGCACGTGCTTCCCGTCCTCGTCCCGGGCGCCCGGACCCACGGCGAGGACGCTGCCGCGCTGCGGCTTCTCCTTCGCCGTGTCCGGAAGCACGATGCCGCTCGACGTCGTCTCCTCTTCCTCGAGGACCTCGACGATCAGGCGGTCACCAAGCGGCTTCAGGTTCATAGACACATCTCCTGACTGAGCGTGGTTCTTGGACACGTTCCTGGCACTCTCACCCTGAGAGTGCCGAGCCATTGTAGAGCTGGCACTCACGCCCCGCAAGTGCCAACCGCAGGCGTCTGGTAGAACCGGGCCGTGGCGCGCGAGTTCTCGGCGGGCGGGGTGCTGGTGCGAACGGTGCGGGGGCGGCCGATGATCGCGGCGATCCGGCCGCGCGGGAAGCCCGAGGGAACGTGGGCGCTGCCGAAGGGCCTCGTCGAGACGGGCGAGCCGGCGGCGGAGACGGCGGTGCGCGAGGTGCGCGAGGAGACGGGCGTCTCGGGGCGGCTCGTCGAGAAGCTCGGCGACGTGCGCTACGTCTACAGCCGGCGCGACGGCGAGCGCGTGTTCAAGGTCGTGAGCTTCTACCTGCTCAGGGCCGGGCGCGGGCGGATCGGCGAGATCGAGGAGGAGATGCGGGTCGAGGTCGCCGAGGCACGCTGGCTGCCGCTCGAGGAGGCCCCGCGACTGCTCGCCTACGGCGGCGAGCGCGAGATGGCGGCGAAGGCATGGGAGAGAATGCGGGCGTGAGCGATCCCGTGTGCGTGGCGGACTACGAGCGGCTCGCCGAGGAGCGCGTGCCCGAGAGCGTCTGGTGCTACTTCGCCGGCGGCGCCGGCGACGAGGTGACGCTGCGGGCGAACGTCGCGGCCTTCCGCCGCTGGCGCTTCCGGCCGCGCGTGCTCGTGGACGTCGCCGAGGTGACGACCCGGACGGAGCTGCTCGGGACGACGCTCTCGATGCCGATCCTCGCCGCGCCGACCGCGATGCACCAGCTGCTCGACCCCGAGGGCGAGGTCGCGACAGCGCGCGCCTGCGCCGAGGCGGGGACGCTGATGTGCGTCTCGACGATCACGACCCGCCGTCACGGCGAGATCCGAGACGCAGCGCCGGGTGCGCCGCGCTGGCAGCAGGTGTACATCCTCGCCGACCGCGGCCGCACGGAGGCGCATCTCGACGAGGCCGCCGACTGCGGCTACTCCGCGCTCGTGCTCACCGTCGACACCCCGTACTGGGGCCGGCGCGAGCGCGACCTGCGGCTCGGCTTTCGCATCCCGGACGACCTGCCGGTCCCGTACGCCGCGAGCGACGACCGGGCGAGCGGGATCGCGTTCGTGCCGGTGTCGCCGTCGGTCTCCTGGCGCGACGTCGAATGGCTCGCCGCCCGCTCGCGGCTGCCCGTGCTGGTGAAGGGCGTCCTGACGCGGGAGGACGCGCTGCTCGCGCTCGAGCACGGCGCGGCGGCGGTGATCGTCTCGAACCACGGCGGCCGGCAGCTCGACGGCGTCGCCGCATCCCTCGACGCGCTGCCGGAGGTCGCCGAGGCGGTCGCCGGGCGCGTGCCGGTGTTGATGGACGGCGGCGTCCGCCGCGGCACGGACGCGCTGAAGGCGATCGCGCTCGGCGCGCGGGCGGTGCTCGTCGGGCGGCCGCTCCTCTTCGGGCTGGCAGCGGACGGCGAGCCCGGCGTCCGCCGCGTGCTCGAGCTGCTCGGCGCCGAGCTGCGCAGCGGGCTCGCGCTGCTCGGCTGCACGAGCCCCGGGGCGGTCTCCCGTGCCCACATCGAGCCGACCGTCCCCTATGATGGCCCGGCCTGATCCGGGCGCCTGATCGGGCCGCCCCCGCTGCAATGGATCCCAACGAGCCGATGTACGCCCTGAACTTCTACTCCCCGCTCGTCGCCGACCAGCTTCGGAGCGGCCGTAAGTCGGCGACGATCCGGCTCGGCGACAAGACGGGCAAGTACAAGAAGGGGATGGTCGTGCAGGTGCTCTGCGGCAACCGCTACAGCCCGCGGGAGCGCATCTTCGACGCGGTGATCGACAAGATCGAGGTGAAGACCCTCGGCGAGCTCTCGCCCCGCGAGATCGAGCACGACAATCCGGAGATCCGGCACGTCGAGGAGATGGCCACGTTCCTCGGCCAGCTCTACAACCGCGAGGTGCGCATCGACGACGTCGTGACCGTGATCCGCTTCTCGCAGATCCTGAACGGCCCGGTCGTCCCCGGCTTCCGCGACGAGTTCTGAGGTCCCTCAGCGCCGGCGCCTGATCGGGGAGCCGAAGAGCTCGTCGGGGCGCAGGGGCTTGCCGCACTCCTCGCAGTCCACGGCGGCGATCGACGAGAAGGGGGCGGCGCAGGACGGGCAGCGGCGGAGCAGGACGCCGCCGCACTGGCGGCACTCGCTGGGCACCTCGGACTCGAACTCCTCGAACCAGCGCAGCCCGGCGCCGCAGCCCAGGCAGACGGCGACCCAGTCGCCGAGCACCTTGCGACGCTCCTCGCGCAGCCAGTCGGAGGCCTTGCCCACGACCCTGACTGTAGCCTCGCGCTCGATGGCGGAGGTCGGTAGCTACCCGAAGATCGAGCTGCACGTCCACCTCGAGGGGACGGTGCGTCCGGCGACCCTGCTCGCGATCGCGCGGCGGAACGACTACCCGCTGCCGGCGGACACGGTGGAGGGGCTCGCCGAGCTGTACCGCTTCCGGGACTTCCGGCACTTCATCGAGGTCTGGATCCTGACGACGAACGCGCTGCGCACCGAAGAGGACTTCCGGCAGATCGTCGTCGACTACGCGGCCGAGGCGGCGTCGCACGGGGCCGTCTACCTCGAGGGGATCTTCAGCCCGGCCGAGCGGGTGCGGCGCGGGGTGCCCTGGGAGCACGTGTTCGAGGGCGTCTGCGCCGGCGCCGACGAGGCGCGCTCGCTGCACGGGGTGGAGATCCGGCTCACGCCGGACATCCCGCGCGGGTTCACGCAGGAGGAGGCGCGCGCGACCGTCGAGTGGTCGGCGCGCTACCGCGACCGCGGCGTCGTCGGGGTCGGGCTCGGCGGGCTTGAGGCGGAGTTCCCGCCGGAGCCGTACGAGGACGTCTTCCGGCTGGCGCGGTCGCTCGGGCTCGGCTCGGTGCCCCACGCGGGCGAGGCCGCCGGCGCGGCGTCGGTGCGGGGCGCGCTGGAGACGCTCGGCGCCGACCGGCTCCGGCACGGGATCCGCGCCGAGGAGGATCCCGGGCTCGTCCGCGAGCTGGCTGACCGCGGCACCGTCCTCGACGTGTGCCCGCTCTCGAACCTGCGCACCGGGGTGGTCGCCTCGCTCGCCGAGCACCCGCTGCCGCGCCTCGTCGCCGCCGGCGTCCGCTGCTCGGTCTCGACCGACGACCCGGCGATGTTCGACACCGACCTCACGCGCGACTACGAGGCGGCCACGTCGCTGGGCCTCGACCCGCGCTCGCTGTACGAAACCGGCGTCGCCGGCGCCCTCTGCGACGAGCAGACGCGGGAGCGCCTGCGCGCGACCGGCGACTCCTTCGACTGGGACGCCCCCGGCAATCGTTAGAGTCCGGGACGCTGCTCTTACGGCTCAGCACGCGAGGGGATCCCAAGTCATGGCCATTGCCAGAGAAGCGGAGCCGGTCGGCTCGCTGCACGAGGTCAAGGAAGCGGGCCTCGACCGCGAGGACCTGCTCGGCATGTACCGGAACATGCTCATCACCCGCGGCGTCGAGGAGCGCGGGCACATCCTCTACAAACAGGGGAAGATCCCGGGCTCCTTCTACACGGGCCGGGGGAACGAGGCCGCCGCGGTCGGCGTCGCGACCGCGATGGGCCCCGACGACGTGGGCACGCCGCTCCACCGCGACATGGGCGTCCACATCGTGCGCGGTGTCGAGCCGTGGAAGATCTTCGCGCAGTACATGGGACGCGCCGACGGCCCGACGCACGGGCGCGACGGCAACGTCCACATGGCCGACGCGCAGCTCGGGCTGATCGCGATGGTCAGCCACCTGCCGGCGATGCTCCCGGTCGCGACCGGGTGCGCGCTCGCCTTCCGGATCCGGGAGGAGGCGCGCGTCGCCCTCGGCTGGTTCGGCGAGGGCGCTTCGGCGCGCGGCGACACGCACGAGTCGATGACGCTCGCGGGCACGCGCATGCTGCCGATCGTCTACGTGTGCGACAACAACCAGTGGGCCTACTCGACGCCGACGCACTTCGAGTACGCAACCGCGCACGTCGCCGACCGGGCTCAGGCGTACGGCTTCGAGGGCGTCGTCGTCGACGGCACCGACGTCGTCGCCGTCTACCGCGAGGCGAAGCGCGCGATCGACAAGGCGCGCGAGGGCGGCGGGCCGACGCTGCTCGAGTGCCTGACCCTGCGCATGGAGGGGCACGCGGTGCACGACGACGCGTTCTACGTCCCGAAGGTCATGTTCGAGCGCTGGGCGGAGTCCGACCCGCTCGAGCGCTTCCGCGACTGGCTGCGCGAGAACGCGGAGCTGACCGACGCCGAGGAGGGCGAGATCGGCGAGCAGGTCAAGCACCTCCTGAGCGAGGCGCTCCGCCGCGCCGAGGCCTCGCCGCAGCCGGACCCGCACGACCTGACCGAGGGCGTGTACGCCTCGCCCGAGGACCTCGACACTCCCCACCACAAGTAGGCGACCGATGCCCGAGATGACATACCTCCAGGCGATCTCCGACGGGCTCCGGACGGAGATGCGCCGCGACAAGCGGGTCTTCCTGATCGGCGAGGACGTCGGCGTCTACGGCGGCGCCTTCAAGGTCTCGCTCGGCTTCCAGGAGGAGTTCGGGCCGTGGCGCGTGATCGACGCGCCGCTCGCGGAGACGGCGATCGTCGGCGGCTGCACCGGCGCCGCGATGATGGGCCTGCGCCCGGTCGCCGAGATGCAGTTCGCGGACTTCATCTCCTGCGCCTGGGACCAGCTCGTCACGGTCGCGTCGAAGCAGCGCTGGCGCGCCAACACGCCGGTGCCGATGGTGATCCGGCTCCCGTCCGGCGGCGGCTTCTCCGGCGGGCCGTTCCACTCGCAGAACCCCGAGTCGTCCTTCGCTCACATCCCGGGCCTCAAGTGCGTGTGCCCGGCGACGCCGGAGGACGCCAAGGGCCTGCTGATCAGCTCGATCGAGGACCCGAACCCGGTGCTGTTCTTCGAGCACAAGCATCTGTATCGCCGGCTCAAGGCCGAGGTGCCCGAGGAGCGCTACACCGTCCCGCTCGGCAAGGCGCGCATCCACCGCGAGGGCGGCGACCTGAGCGTGATCACGTGGGGCGCGATGGTGCACACGGCGGACGAGGCCGCGCAGCAGCTCGAGGGCGACGGCGTCTCCGTCGAGGTCGTCGACCTGCGCACGGTGCTCCCGTGGGACAAGGAAGCCGTGCTCGAGTCGGTGCGAAAGACGTCGAAGGTGCTCGTCCTGCACGAGGACACGCGCACCGGCGGCTTCGGCGGCGAGATCGCGGCGACGATCGCCGAGGAGGCGTTCGAGGATCTCGACGCGCCCGTCACCG
>CAVSIO010000006.1:0-143747 GCA_963728095.1 uncultured Thermoleophilia bacterium
CCGGGACGGAACACCTTCTTGAGCTCGCTCATCACGCGGCTCTTCATCTCGTCGTACGACAGGCCCTGCTCGTCGCCGACCGAGAAGCCGAAGCCCTGGTTCTTCGAGATCTGCGCGGCGCCGACGTTCGACGTCATGATCACGATCGTGTTCCGGAAGTCGACGCGGCGCCCCTGGGCGTCCGTGAGCTTCCCCTCCTCCAGGATCTGGAGCAGGATGTTGAACACGTCCGGGTGGGCCTTCTCGATCTCGTCCATCAGGACGACCGAGTACGGCTTCCGGCGCACGGCCTCGGTGAGCTGGCCGCCCTCGTCGTAGCCGATGTAGCCCGGGGGCGAGCCGACGAGCCGGGACACGGAGTGCTTCTCCATGTACTCCGACATGTCCACCTGGATCATCGCGTCCTCGTCGCCGAACAGGAACTCGGCCAGCGTGCGCGCGAGCTCCGTCTTGCCGACGCCGGAGGGGCCGAGGAAGATGAACGAGCCGGTCGGCCGCTTCGGGTCCTTGATGCCGGCGCGCGCACGGCGGATCGCCTTGGAGACTGCGACGATCGCCTCCTCCTGGCCGATCACGCGCTTGTGCAGCTCCTCCTCCATCCGGATCAGCTTCTGCGACTCGGCCTCGGTCAGCTTGAAGACCGGGATCCCCGTCCACATCGAGACGATGTCGGCGATCTCCTCCTCGCCGACCTCGGGCTGCTCCTCGGACGACTCCGAGGTCCGCCACTGCTCCTCGAGCTCGCGCTTCTTCTGCGTGAGCTTGCGCTCCTTGTCGCGCAGCGAGGCGGCCTTCTCGAACTCCTGGTTCTCGATCGCCGCTTCCTTGTCCTTGCGGACGCGCTCGATCTCCTCCTCCAGCTCGCGGTAGCGCGGCGGGGCGCTCATCGAGCGGATGCGGATGCGCGAGGCGGCCTCGTCGATCAGGTCGATCGCCTTGTCCGGCAGGTGCCGGTCCTGGATGTAGCGGTCGCTGAGCTCGGCGGCCGCCTCGAGCGCGTGGTCGGTGATCTTCACCCGGTGGTGCGCCTCGTAGCGGTCGCGGAGCCCGCGCAGGATCTGCACGGTCTCGTCCACCGACGGCTCCTCGACGCGCACCTGCTGGAAGCGCCGCTCGAGCGCCGCGTCGCGCTCGAGGTACTTGCGGTACTCGTCGAGCGTCGTCGCGCCGATCGTCTGCAGCTCGCCGCGCGCCAGCGCCGGCTTGAGGATCGAGGCCGCGTCGATCGCGCCCTCGGCGGCGCCCGCACCGACGAGATTGTGGAGCTCGTCGATGAACAGGATGATGTCGCCCCGCTGCATGATCTCCTTCATGACCTTCTTCAGGCGCTCCTCGAACTCGCCGCGGTACTTGGAGCCGGCGACGAGGGCCGCGAGGTCGAGCGTGTAGATCTGCTTGTTCTTCAGCAGCTCGGGCACCTGGTTGGTGGCGATGCGGGCGGCGAGGCCCTCGACGACGGCGGTCTTGCCGACGCCGGGCTCGCCGATCAGCACGGGGTTGTTCTTCGTGCGGCGCGAGAGGATCTGCATCAGCCGCTCGATCTCGGTCTGGCGGCCGACGACCGGGTCGAGCTTGCCCTCGGTGGACTGCTTCGTCAGGTTGCGGCCGAACTGGTCGAGCAGCTTCGAGCTCTTCGACTTCTCGCCCGCGGGCCCCGCGCCGGCGCCCGCCTGGCGGCGGCCCGGGCCGGAGAGCATGCGGATGATCTCGTTGCGGATCTTCTCCGCGTCGGCGTCGAAGTCGAGCAGGATCCGCGCGGCGACGCCCTCGTTCTCGCGGACGAGGCCGAGCAGGATGTGCTCCGTGCCGATGTAGTTGTGGCCGAGCGAGAGCGCTTCCCGCAGCGCGAGCTCCAGCACCTTCTTCGCGCGCGGCGTGAACGGGATCTGTCCGGTCGTGACCTCGTCTCCCTGGCCGACGATGCGCGCCACCTGCGCGCGCACCTCCTCCACGGTGATGTCGAGGGACTCGAGCACCCGCGCCGCGAGACCCTCTTCCTCGCGCAGCAGTCCGAGCAGGATGTGCTCGGTGCCGATGTAGTTGTGCTTGAGCGCCCGCGCCTCGTCCTGCGCGAGGACGACCACCTGGCGAGCCCGTTCGGTGAAGCGTTCGAACACCTGTCCCTCGACCCCCCTTCCTGAAGAACCTCGAGCCGCGCCCCGTGTGAGCGCCTCGCGGTCGAAGGTGAGCCCATCGTAGCCGACGGCCCTGCCGCCACGAAGCCCCCCGGCCGGGTCATTCGCGCGAGCGGGGCGGCGCAAACGGGCCCGTCCGGGCCCGGGGCGCCTCAGTCGACGAGCTCGGCGAAGGTGTCCTGGATGAGCCAGTCGAAGCTCGGGGGGACCGTTCCGTCGGGAGCCGCATAGTCGCGCAGGAAGAAGAGGTAGGACGACCACTCGTCCACGCGGTCGGGGAACTCCGGTCCGCGCCGCTCGACGAGGCGCTCCAGCGCGACGAGATTCCAGCGGCCGCGGGAGCCGTCGCGGACCGGCGGGGCCGGGGCGGGCGCTGCGGCAGCGGGCTCGGGCTCCGGCTCCGGGGTACGCGCCGCGGCAGCGGGCTCGGGCTCGGGCTCGGGCTCCGGCTCCGGGGTGGGCGCCGCGGCAGCGGGCTCCGGCTCGGGCCGCCGGGCGGCCTCCTCCCGCTCCGCCAGGGCCGCCTCGCGCTCGTCGACGGCTCGCTCGCGAGCGGCCAGCGAACCCGCCTGGCGGGCAAGCTCGCGCTCGCGGCGCGTGAGCACCGCCACCCGTTCGTCGAGCTCGGCGTCGACCGCGGACGCCGTGGCGGCGGGAACGGCCGTCTGCGCCAGCTCCAGCTCGCGGGCGGCCAGCTCCGCGGCGCGCTCGTCGAGCTGCCGGCGCTCCGCGACCAGCGCGTCGACGCGGCCGTCGAGGCGCTCCTCGAGCCGCCGCACGAGACGCTCCGAGACGCCGCGCTCGAAGGACGGCGCGGCCGGCGTGCCGCGCCGCCGGACGGCCGCCGCGAGCCGGAGGACGAGCAGCACGACCAGGCCGGCGGCGAGTCCCGCCCCCACGCCGATGCCGACGAGCTCGACCGGGTCGGGCCACGCCGCGGCCGCCGGCGCCTCGGCCTGCGCGGCATGACGGAGGGTCGGGTCGGGCTGCCCCTGGAACGAGCGGAGCACGGCCAGCCGCCGCTGGAGCTCGTCCTTGCCGGTGGGCGAGGCGGCGGCGAGCTCCTGCTCGTCGCGGCGGATCGTCGTCGTGAGCTGGCTCTGGAAGCTCGCCGTCCGCTGCGAGATGAGCGCGTCCACGAAGCCGTTCGCGATCTGCGCCGCCTGCTCGGCAGACCGGTCGGAGACGGTGACCGCGACGACGTTGCTCCCGCCGACGACGTGGGAGCGGAGCGAGGAGAGAAGCGACGCGCGGGAACGCGCGATCCCCAGCTGCGCGCGAACCGCGTCGGCGACCTGCGGCGAGCGCAGCAGCACGGCGGCGCTCTCGGCGGCGGTCTGCCTGCCGCCGGCGTCCCGGAGGAGGTCGAGCCCGACGAAGGTGGCGTCGGAGGCGGAGACCGGCGAGACGAGCAGCTGCGCGGTCGCGTCGTAGCGCTTCGCCGCCGTGAGCACGTAGCCGCTGGACGCGGCGGCGCCGGCCGCACCCAGGGTCAGGATGAGCAGCCAGCTCCGGAACGCACCGAGGAGCATCCGTCGCATTCCGTCATTATCGGCAGTGGGGTGGTCGGCCCCGAGCCGGAGCCGGTCACGCGCCGCTGTGCGCGGCCCGCGCGGGGCCGCCGGTTAGTCTGCACGCGATGAAGGCACTGATCACCGGCGGGGCGGGCTTCATCGGCTCGCACCTCACGGAGCTGCTGCTCGGCCAGGGCTGGGAGGTCTGGGCTCTGGACGACCTCTCGACCGGCTCCGAGCGCAACGTCGCGCACCTCCGCGAGCGGCGGGACTTCCACCTCGTCGTCGACTCGGTGCTCAAGTCGTCGGTCGTGAACGAGCTCGTCCACCGCTGCGACGTCGTGTTCCACCTGGCGGCGGCCGTCGGCGTGCGCCTGATCGTCGAGCAGCCGGTGCACACGCTCGTCACGAACATCCAGGGTACGGAGAACGTCCTCGACCACTGCAACCGCTTCGGGAAGCGCGTGCTGATCGCCTCCACGTCCGAGGTGTACGGGGACCGGACGGAGCCGGAGGCGCTGACGGAGGAGAGCCGCAGGCTGTACGGGCCGACGACGGCGCGGCGCTGGGCGTACGCGGAGTCGAAGGCCCTCGACGAGTTCCTCACGCTCGCCTACCACCAGGAGCGCGGGCTCGACTGCGTGATCGCACGCCTCTTCAACACCGTCGGCCCACGGCAGAGCGGCCAGTACGGGATGGTGATCCCGCGCTTCGTCTCGGCCGCGCTCTCCGGGCGCGCGCTCGAGATCCACGGCGACGGCCTCCAGACGCGCTGCTTCTGCCACGTCGAGGACACGATCCGCGCGCTCTCGGGCCTGATGGACGCGCGCGAGGTCTCGGGCGAGATCTTCAACGTCGGCTCCACCGAGCGCGTGACGATCCTCCAGCTCGCGGAGCGCGTGCTCGCCGCGACGAGGTCGGAGTCGGGTCTCGTGCACGTGCCCTACGACGAGGTCTACGGCCAGGGAATCGAGGACATGATCCACCGGCAGCCCGCGATCGAGAAGGTGACCTCGGCGATCGGCTGGGAGCCGTCGCGCTCGCTCGAGCAGATCCTCGAGGACGTGATCGAGCACACGCGGCGGGCGCCGGTGCTCGAGGACGCGCCGCTCTAGCGGAGCTCGACGACGTCGCCGAAGACCTGCTCGGCGAGCGCGTCGAAGTGCGTCGGCAGCCGCCCGTCCGCGCGGACGTGGTGGCGCAGGAAGTGGAGGTAGTAGCCGCGCTCCTCGGCGCCCGGGGCGCCGGCGCCCGCTGCAGCGGCTCGCTCGAGGTCTGCGAACAGCACGCCCCCCTCGCCGGACCGGGGCGGAGCGCCGGCGGGGGGCGGCGGGGCGCTCGTCCCGGGCGCGGCGCGCTCGCGCTCCGCAAGCGCGGCCTCGCGCCGCACGCTCTCCTCGGACGCCGCGCGAAGGGCGCGCTCCCGGAGCTCCGTGTCGCGCTCGCGCCGCTCCAGCTCCGCCTCGCGCTCCTCCAGCTCCTGCTCGCGCGCAGCGGCGGTCCCGTCTCCGTCGGCCAGCCGGACGGCGAGGCCCCGCAGGCTCTCCTGGAGGTCGGCCGCCTCCTCGCCTGCAGCCCGTGCCGCGCGATCGCGCTCGGCCAGGGCCGCGGTGCGCGTCGCCAGCTCCGCCTCCCGCGCGACCAGGTCGGACAGCGCCGCCTGCCGCTCGTCCAGCTCCTTCCGGCGCGCCGCGAGCGCGTTCTCCCCGACCTCCACGGCGCGCTCGCGCTCCTGGATCTCTCCGAAGGCCTCCCGCCACTCAGCGAGCGCGCGCTCCCGCTCGGCGAGCGTCGTCGCGAGACCGCGCAGGCTCTCCTGGAGCGCCTCGGCCTGCTCGGCCGCGGCCCGCACCGCCTTCTCTCGCTCGTCGAGCGCCGTCGCGCGCGCCTCCAGCTCCGCCGCGCGCGCCGCCTGGTCGGGCAGCGCCGCGAGCCGCCCTTCGAGCTCCTCCGCTCGCCGGACGACGGCCCGCTCCCGCTCTTCCAGCCGCGCGGCCCGCGCCTCGAGGCTCCGGGCGCGCTCCTCCGCACCCTCGAGCGCGCGGCGGCGCTCCTCGAGCGCGCGCTCCTGGGCGGCGAGCTCGCCGAGGCGCTCGCCGACCTTCCCGGCGAGGCCGGCGGCGCTCTGCCGGAGCGCCGTCACCTCCGCGGCCGCCGCGCGCAGCGCCTCCTCGCGCTCGTTCACCATCGCGGCGCCCGCCTCCAGCTCGGCCTCGCGCGCGGCGAGGTCGGACGGCGCAGCGCCCGGCTCCCTCGGCTTCTCTGCGCGCCGTCGCGCGCGCTCCTCGCGGTCGGCGCGTGCATCCTCCGCGTGGTCCTCCCCGGAATGCGGGCTCCGGCCGGGAACGGGCGGCTGCCCGGCCCGGCCGTGGCGTCGTAGGCGCGATCGCATGGCCGGACGATACTCGCTCGCACCTGCGGCAACGGCGCTTTTCGGCGGCGCCCCACCCGGCGCGGCAGGGCCCGGCGCGCGCGTGGAGGTCGATCAGGCGTCGCGCCGCTCGCGCAGCGGCGGGAAGAGGATCACGTCCCGGATCGACTCCTGCCCGGTGAGGAGCATGGCGAGCCGGTCGATGCCGAGCCCGAGCCCGCCCGTCGGCGGCATCCCGTACGAGAGCGCCTCGACGTAGTCCGGGTCGCCGTGCTCGGCCTCGGCGTCCCCGGCGGCGAGCTCGGCCGCCTGGGACGCGAAGCGGGCGGCCTGGTCCTCGGCGTCGTTGATCTCGGTGAAGGCGTTGCCCAGCTCCATCCCGCCGGCGAAGTACTCGAACCGCTCGACGATCGTGGCGTCGTCGTCGGTCTGGCGCGCGAACGGCGACAGCTCGACCGGGTAGTCGTGGAGGATCGTCGGCTGGACCAGCGCCGGCTCGACGAAGTGGGAGTGCGCGTGGTCGATCAGCTTCGGCCAGGTCGGGTCGTGGGAGACGTCGACGCCGCGGCTCTCCAGCCGCCGCCGCAGCTCCGCCTCGTCGCGCGTCCAGAGGCCGTGCTCGGCGAGCGCGTCCACGAACCTGAGCCGCCGCCACGGCGGCGCGAGATCGATCTCGTGGCCCCTGAACGTCACCGTCGTGCCTCCGAGTACCTCCTGCGCCGCGCGCGCGACGAGCTGCTCGACCCGCTCCATCGTGTCGCGGTAGTCGGCGTACGCCTCGTACCACTCGAGCATCGTGAACTCGGGGTTGTGCTTGAAGGACATGCCCTCGTTGCGGAAGTCCTTGCCGATCTCGTAGACCTTCTCGAGCCCGCCGACGATCAGCCGCTTGAGGTACAGCTCGGTGGCGATGCGGAGGTAGTAGTCGGCGTCCATCGCGTGCCAGCGCGTGACGAACGGCGCGGCGAAGGCGCCGCCGTAGCGCGGCTGGAGGACGGGCGTCTCGACCTCGACGAACCCCCACTCCTCGAGGATGCGGCGGATCGCGGCGACCATCCGGGAGCGGACGAGCGCGTGCGCGCGCGACTCCTCGTTCATCAGCAGGTCGAGGTAGCGCCGCCGGTGGCGCTGCTCGACGTCGGTCATGCCGTGGAAGGTGTCCGGCAGCGGGGTGCGGATCCGCGCCAGCACCTCGAGGGAGTCCACCATCAGCGAAGGCTCGCCGCGGCGCGACTTCGCCGGCGAGCCAGTGACGCCCACGACGTCTCCGAGGTGGACGTCGATCTCGCCGGTGCGCTCGAGCGGGCAGAGCAGCTGGATCCGCCCGGAGCGGTCGACGAGGTCGAGGAAGACGAGCTTTCCCATGTCCCTGCGGGCCATCGCCCGGCCGGCGAGGCGGCGCGTCTCCTCCGCCGTGGCGCCGTTCTCGAGCCGCTCCGCCTCGGCACGGACGGCGGCGACCTCGTCGCGGTCGGGGAAGCGCTTCGGCGCGGGCATAGCGGTCGAGTCTAGTGATGTAACCGGCAACCTTTGCCGGGTCCCCGGGCAACGTCACCGGCCACATCACCAGTTCGGCAGCCACGGCAGGCGGCGCCTCCTCGGAGGCGCCGCGGGACGCGGCGGCGGCGGCGAGCCGTCGAGGAGCGCGCGCGGCACCTCCTCGACGAGCCAGCGCGCGAGCGCGCCGCCGCCGACGGCCTCCGCCGCGCCGCTGAGCCCCGCCTGCCGGATCGCCGGCGCGTGCGCGTCGGATGCGAGCAGGTGGGCGAGCCATGCGTCGAGCAGGGCCCGCGCGGCCGTCTGCGCGCGCGGCGCGCAGCTTCTCGAGACCGCCCTCGATCGTCTCGGGGCCGTCGTCGATCCCCGGCAGGACGTGCGCGTGCCGGTCCATCACACCGGCGATCGTAGGCGCCGGGCGCCCCGGACCGGAGGGAGCCTGGGCTAGGCGGCCTTCACGTCCATGATCTTGAACTTCAGCGTGCCGCGCGGCGCCGAGACCTCGACGGTCTCGCCCTTCTTGCGGCCCATGATCGCCTTGCCCACGGGCGACTCGTTGGAGAGCTTCATCTCGGCGGGGTCGGCCTCGGCGGAGCCGACGACGCGGTACTCGACCGTCTTGTTCGTGCCCATGTCCTTGAGCCGAACCTTCGTTCCGACCGACACCTCACCCGACTTGATCTCCTTCTTCGTGACCACACGAGCGTCCTTCAGGCGGTCCTCGAGCATCGCGATGCGGGCCTCGAGATGGGCCTGGTCGTTCTTCGCCGCGTCGTACTCGGCGTTCTCGGCGATGTCGCCGAACTCGCGCGCCTCGCGGATGCGCTCCGCCACCTCGCGGCGGCGCTCCGTCGACAGCACCTCGATCTCCTCCTGGAGCTTCTTGTAGCCCTCCGGCGTGAGGATTAGTTCCTTCAAGTCGTGTCCTCCTGGACCCCGTACAAAAACTGCCGGCGGCAGATCGCCCGTCCGGCGGGGGCGGATGGTACCCCCGACGGAGAACATCGTCAACAGCCCGGGGCTACCATTGTCCGTTCGGTGCAGGTGAACCTGCGAGAGCCCTGGCGGATCGGCGAGATCGAGGTGCCGTCCCGCGTCGTGCTGGCGCCGATGGCGGGCGTCAGCGTGCAGGCGTTTCGCCGCCAGGGACGCCGCTTCGGGGCCGGGCTCGTGTGCTCGGAGATGGTCTCGTGCGCCGGGATCGAGCACCGGAACGAGCGGACGCTCGGCTACCTGCGGGTCGCCCGGGACGAGCATCCGCTGGCCATCCAGATCTTCGGCTCGGAGCCCGGGCCGATGGCGGAGGCGGCGCGGATGGTCGAGGCGGCGGGAGCGGACATCGTGGACATGAACTTCGGCTGCCCGGTGCGGAAGGTGACGAAGACGGGCGCCGGCGCGCACCTGCTCGAGGACGTTGCGCTCGCCTGCCGGATCACCGAGACGGTCGCCTCGGCCGTGTCCGTCCCGGTCACGGTGAAGATGCGGCGCGGTGTCGAGGACGGCTCGCGCGCGTGCCTCGAGCTCGGGCCGCGCCTCGTCGAGGCGGGCGCGGCGGCGCTGACGCTCCATCCCCGCTCGGCCCGGCAGATGTACACGGGCTACGCCGACCACTCGCTCACCGCCGAGCTCGTCGAACTCGTGGACGTGCCCGTGATCGCCTCCGGCGACGTGACCTCGCGGGCGAGGGCGGAGGCGGTGCTCGCGGCCACGGGCGCGGCGGCCGTGATGGTCGGCCGCGGCGCCCAGGGCAACCCGTGGGCGATCCGCGAGATCGTCTTCGGCGAGGGCGCACAGCCGACGCGCGAGGAGGTCGCGGCGGAGCTGATCCTGTTCGTTCGCGAGACCGTCCGCGAGCTGGGCGAGCAGCGGGCCTCCGGCTTCCTGAAGAAGTTCTACGGCTGGTACCTCGGCCATGGGCGCTTCCCGAAGCCGTTCAAGCAGGAGCTCGTCCAGCTGCGCTCGACCGGCGAGGTCGTCGAGCGCCTGTTCGCAGCCGCCCCCGGCGCGGCCGTGCTCGTCGAGCGGCTCGAGGCGGAGCTGCCCGATCCGGAGGACGAGATCCTGCTCGACCGGCTGCCGATCTCGATCTACGGCGGCGGGTGACGCATCGCGAGCCGGCTTCGCCGGCTCGCTCGCTTCGCGGGGTCTTCCGCGGGGCCCCCTTCTTCCACTGCTGCCGGCAAGCCTGGTCGTGACCGCGCCCGCACATGCCGGCGCGGCGGCGTCGGCACGCACGCCTGGGCCAGTGTGCGGGAATCTCACCCGAGGACGAGGTCTGGGACGACGCGAACTCCGTTTCGACTATCGGCGTCTGAAGAGGCGGGCGACGTTGATATCGAAGCCCCACCCATACGTCTTCGGCGTGAAGAGGCGAGGATCGGCGGGATTCCACCACCGCGACTTGAAGCGGGCTACCGTTGGCCGTCGCCAGTCGTACGGGACGCCGAGGAACTTTCCGGTTCTGCTCATGCCTTGAGGGTACGTCCGTTCGCTTGCCCGCACATCGTCGACTACTGCGGGTAGTCACTAGGTAGCTCACCGTAACTTGCGCCACAGTTCGGGAATGACACCTGACGGGGCCAAGGAAGCATGTGCAGAATGTGCCTGTGAACCTCCTCGAACGGCTCCGGCGATGGTGGAAGCCTGCCGAATACGACGAAGAGCGTGCTCCCTCGGATGGCGAGGGGCATCCGCTCTCACCGGTCGAGCGCGAGGAAGAGGCTGAACCAGACTCGCTTGACGACATTTCGCGCACGAGTAACTAGCGCTCATCACGGGCCGCCGGCACCGACTTGCGCCCCGACATCAAGCTAGTCGCGCCCTAGCCGTACATCGGGCCCGCGAGGGCCGCAACACCCCCGAGGCAGGTCAGCATTGCCTGCGCCAGTGTTCCGGAATGACGCCTGAGTGCTCGCTGTGAGAACCTCCGGGTTCGTGGCTCGCCCGACCATTTTCATCAAGTCGCCTCGGCCGTCGCAGATGCCGCCCCGTCAAGGTTGCGGTGGCGCGCGACGTAGATGGCGAACGGCAATGACCCGACTAGGGATCCGGCCGCGGCGATGATGAATACCGTTCTCGCCCCAACAGCATTGATCAGTGGACCGGCGGCAATCGGGCCTAGTGGCCCGGTGAGGAACATCAGCCCGAACATGGCGGGCAGCACCAGGCTGCGGAGCGCGGCGGGTGTGCGCGTCGTGATGACGGTGAAGATCGGAGCGCCGGTCAGCGGCCCGACGAACCCCCAGATGACCAGCACAGCGACGACCCCTGCCGCGGGTAGAGGAATCCCGAGCAGAAACTTCGGGATCGACGCGAGCACGAGTCCTCCCGCGGCGACGTGAAGCGCCCCGAACCGGCGCACGACAACCGACACGACGGGCATCCCGAGCAGCGCTCCGGCGCCCATCGCGGCGTAGAAGACACCTGCGATGCGGGCGTTCTGGCCGTAGTCGGAAAACGCGAACACGGGCAGCGTCGTCACGAACAGCGTAAAGAAGAACTCCATCGCCAACATCGTGATGCACAAGACGACGAGCAGCCTGCTCCGACGTATGTACCTGACACCTGCAAGCAGCCCGCGCTCCACGGCCTCCCTCATCGGTTTCCTCCGTGGCACGAACAAGCCGACGGCGATCGCGGCGACTCCGAAGGTCGCAGCATCGACGTACAGCACGTTCGGCGCGCCGAGTGCGGCGATCAGGACGCCCGCCAGCGCAGGCCCGACAAGGGGCGCAGTCGTTTGCGCACCGTCGAGGTACGCGTTCGCACGAGCGACGACGCTCTCCTCGTCGCCGACTACCTCGGCCAGGATCAGCCGCTGCGCGGGGAAATGTGCCGCCAGGAAGACGTTTGTGAGGGCGACCAGCACGACGAGCAGCGGGAACGACAGCGCGTCGAGACTGTAGAGCGCCGGGATTGCAGCGAGCAGCGGAAGTCTCGCCGCGTCTGCGATCACCATCGTCTGCCTTGCCCCGATCCGGGCGAACAGCGAGCCCGCGAAGAGGGGCAGCGTGACCCACGGGATGCTGCCGATGCCGAGAACGAGCCCCAGCTTCGTCACCGACCCGGTCGTCACAAGCACGAACCACGGGAGCGCCAGTACGGTCATCGACGAGCCGATCGACGACACCCACTCCGCGGCGACGATCGCACGGATCGGAGTCGAGCCAACCCGACTATCCACGACCGCTCCTCCGCGCAACCAGCCGGGTGAAGCCGACGTTGCGCCCACCGGCCGAGCGTGGGAACTCATTCGGCCTCAGCTTCTCCGCGACAAGGCGCGTGTATAGCCCTTGACCAGGATGACGATGCAACTCCAACCTCCACAGACGTTAGGAACAAGCACACGCTCCGGCACGAACCGAAGCGAGAACGTCGTGAGATCAGACAGCCGTCGGCATCACCCGTTATCTAAGCCCCACGGACAGCAGAGCGCAAGTCGTTAGTGCCGGGTCTAAGAACGTCGCGCAGTGACTGACACCCATCGCTGCGCAAACTGACCTTCTGGAACGTCCGCCCAACGACGGGCAGCGGCCGCACCCTCTCGCAGCTCACCGTCGTCGCAGATCCTCGACGCTGAAGTCGCTGATTGGCTTGGCCCGCAGTTCGTGGCACCGTTCCATGAGCGTGGTGGCGTCCGTCGGGGGCGAACTCCACCGCGGGGTCGAGCGCATCTAGCGAATGTGGATCGACCACTCGCAACCTATCGGGCGTCAGGAAGATCCACTGGGCCAGTGCTGGGGAATGTCCCCTGAGGCATATCTAGAGCGCGACGCGAACCTGCGATCCGCCCGGCGAGTCCTGGAGTGTCACGCGGACCGGCGAATCTCGCTGCATCGGAGCCACGAATGAAGCTCGCCATCAAGTTCATCGACACCGTGCAGCCGGCGCCAATCCTGCGGCTTCCACCACCGACCTTGGTGCTCGAACGGATCTCCGGTCACCAAGAGGTTGAGTTCATGAACTTCCGAGCCGTCTTCGAAGCACAAGACGACGTCGCGGAACGCCAGTGCGCCGAGGTCCTCGACGAACAGGGCGTAGCGAAGAGCATTCCCTTGCTGGGGAAACCGCTCGGCCCTGACCTCGTGGAGCCACCGGTCGAGCGCTATGCGGATAGCAGGCTTCTCCGAGTGAAACACGTTGATGGGTGGTGAGGCGGGCGTCATTCCGTCCGCCTGGTACACAAGTTCTTCAAGCTGGACCGAAACGACCTTTGCGTAGCCCGCTACACCTGAGAGATCGAGCGGCAGGTGCTTCCTGAGCTCCCATGCCTCCTCGACCGAGAGGGGATATAGGACACCGTCGACGTTGAAGATCACGGCTGGCTCCATACGAAAGAGGGTAGCGACCACCCCGGCCCGCCCCTACGCACGCCTGCGCCAGAGTTCGGGAATGTCCCCCGAATAGACGGTCACGCTCCTTCGGCTACCGAGCAGTACCGCTGTCGAGCCGCCGACGTTGCCCCGCGCCGAAGACGAACGGGACGAGAACCAAGGCCAGTGCCACAACGGCATCTTAGGACCGGTACGGCGGTGTAACCCGCCTCTACTAGGTCAATTCGATTCTGGCGTCGCTCAGGCCGCGGAAGCGATCGCGTCAGCCACCGGCCGCCGGCGACTCCTACGTCGGCGGTACCAGCAGGAGGTGACTGTCGACGATCGCAGCGGCGACGTCGGCGAGCTTGTGGCCGCTGTGCTGGGAGTGGTCGCGCAGCATCACGAACGCTTTGTCGGCGTCGATCGCATGGCGGGCCATCAGAATCCCTTTTGCCTGTTCGATCAGGGCGCGGCGTCCGAATGCTCCTTGCAGGTTGTGGTATTCGGTGAAGCGTTGGAGCGTGATGTCAATCGCGCTTTGCAGCTCTTCGGGGGTGGAGTCTGCGATGTAGGCGAAGACGCCGCGCTTGGCCGCCTCGTGGACGTAGGCGGGGTCGCGTGCCGCGAGCAGCGCAATCACCGGGCATGAAGCCTGCTGGACGATTTCGCCGATCAGCTCGAGCGCGTGTTCGGAGGAGAGGCCGAGCCCGACGAGCGCGACGTCGGGATGCTCTTTCGCTGTTACCGCGCCTACTTCTCTGACGTCGATCTCGCGCGCGATCACGTCGTGGCCGAGCCCGGCGACGACCTGGGCGACCTGCTCGAGCCGGTCGCGCCGCTCATTCGCGATCAGGACGCGCAGGTGCTGCAGTTCGTCCTCAACCAACCCGCGTAGCCCTTTCTGCGCTCATCAGGGTCACGGCGCCATGAAGACGGGCTTGGCAAGGCCGAGGCAGCCGGCGAGTTGGAGAGAAAACGGCCGCAGCCGTCACACGTCGCCGTGTCCGCCGAAGTCCACCACCCGATCCCGGTCGCACACATCGCGCGAGGCTTCGGTCGCGCACTTCCCCCAGCCAACAGTTCTGGCCGCTCCGTCCAGCGCCGACCGTCCCCTCCGCCAACACTCCTCCACTCGATCAGACGATGCTGCAACGGTCAGCGCGCCGTGCAGCTATCCAACCGGGCAATTGGGGTTGGGGTGCCGAAACGGGTGGAATGGGCCTCGGCGAGGACCCAACTCTAAACGACCCTCCGCCGTCGATCCAGTGACGGCACGCGCGGGAACTCCGAGCCGTGCAAGGCTGGAAATCAGCCAGCTAGGGCCGTTCTTCCGGAGGGGGCGACGCCTGCGGCGGCAGGAGCAGATGGCCGTCGACGACCGCCTCAGCGACCTCCACCACCCTGCGGCCCATCCGACGTGCGTGGGCGCGGATCATCTCGAAGGCTTGGCCCTCGTCGATCTGGTGACGCTCCATGAGAATCCCTTTGCCACGTTCGATCATCGCTCGCCGTCCGAACGCCCCCTCAAGATTCTGGTACTCGCGGAACCGACGGAGAACGATCTCGAGCGAGCTCTGCAGTTCGTCGTTCTCGCCGTCTGCGATGTAGGCGAAGACGCCACGCTGCGCCGCCTCCCGCACAAAGTCGGGATCCTCGGCATCAATCATGGCGATCACAGGACAGGCCGCCTCTTTGACGATCCGCGAGATCAGCTCGAGCGCGTGCGCCTGACTCCGATCAAGCTCGACCAATGCAACATCGGGGCGCTCACGCCGCGTCGCCTCCCCCACTCGAGACACAACCGTCTCGCGCGCCACGACAACGTGGCCCAACTCGAGCACGATCGCAGCCGTCCTCTTCAGGCGCTCCTGGACCTCGTCGGCAACAAGCACCCGCAGATTTTCCGCCTCACCATTTGTCTCTTGGTCGACCAAGGCTTCACTCCCGACGGCAGTTCGGAAAGACCCTCGTTCATCAATCTACCTTCGGCTCGCCACCGCTCCGTCCCCGCCGGGCGAGCGCTACCTCGCTTCGATCGGCTGCCCCCGGAGCGATCCCAGGAAATCACTCCAGACTGCGCCAGCGTTCGGGAATGTCACCCGAGCTAAGGGCGCTTGGGAATCTCGCGGCATCGGAGCCACGTGCGTAGCTCCCCCTCGACTTCGTCGATGCCATGGAGCCGACGCCAGTCCTGCGGCGTCCACCATCGGTCTCGGTGCTCAAACGGGTCGCTTGTGACCAGGACGTCCAACTCATGCTCCTCGTGCCCATCCTCGAAGCAGAAGACAACGTCGCGGAACGCCAGTGCGCCAAGCTCCTCGACAAACAGCGCGTGTCGAAGTGCAGCAGCACGATCGGGGAAGCCACTGGCCCTGACGTCGTGGAGCCACCGATCGAGCGCCATACGGATCGCTGGTTTCTCGGAATGGAAGACGTTGATCGGCGGCGATTGCGGCTTGAGACCATCCGCCTGATGTACGAGCTCCTCCAGCTGAACCGAGACGACCTTCGCGTAGCCGGCCATACCGTCTACGTCGAGGGGGAGGCGCTTTCTCAGTTCCCACGCTTCCTCAACTGACAGCGGATACAGCACGCCGTCCACGTTGAACAAGACACTAGGTTCCATATAGACGAGAGTAGACGCGGCTTAGGCTCTCGCCTGGGCGAGCGTCCCACTCGCCCGAGGGCGGCGCAGCCGAGTAGCAGCCTGCTACGCGGCCGTGCGGTTCCGCTCCCACACGATCCGCAGGCCGTCGAGGGTGAGGAACGGCTCGACCGCGGAGATCGTGCGGGCGTGGGGCGCGATCAGCTCCGCGAGACCGCCGGTGGCGACGACCTGCGCGTCGGCCTCCAGCTCGCGGCGGACCGCCCCGACGATGCCGTCCACCTGGCCGGCGAAGCCGTAGACGAGTCCCGACTGGAGGCCCTGCTCGGTCGTCTTGCCGATCACCTGCGGCGGTTCGACGTAATCGACCTTGACCAGCCGCGCCGCGCGGGCGAAGAGCGCCTCCATCGAGGTCTCGATCCCGGGCGCGAGCACGCCGCCGACGTAGTCGCCGTCGGGGCCGACGATGTCGAAGTTCGTCGAGGTGCCGAAGTCGACGACGATCACGGGCGCGCCGTAGCGCTCCTTCGCCGCGACGGCGTTGGCGATCCGGTCGGGGCCGACCTCGCGCGGGTCGTCGTAGTGGATCGCGATCCCGGTGCGGACGCCCGGGCCGAGCACGAGCAGCGGCGCCTTGGCCCAGCGCTCCGCGACGTGCTCGTACTCTCGCACCAGCCGCGGCACGGTCGACGAGAGGCAGATCCCCTCGAGTCCGCCCAGGTCGAGGAAGTCCGCGAGCAGCGCCCCCAGCTCGTCGCCGGTGCGCTGCGCCTCGGTGGCGATCCGCCAGCGGTCGCCCAGCTCGGCCCCCTCGTAGAGCCCGAAGACCGTCTGCGTGTTGCCCACGTCGACCGCAAGGAGCACGAGCGAAACCTACGTCACGGCCCCGCCGGCGTGTGGCCTCCGTGACGAGCTGTCACGTGCAGGATCGCGACGCGGATGCGAACTCGGGACTAGACGTCGTCGTCGCGGAGCGGCTCGCCGATGCGCTCGGCGAGCGCCTCCGCGGTCAGCGCGGTCTCGTCTCCCTCGCCGCGCAGCTCCTCGATCGTCACGTCGCCCGAGGTGAAGACCTGGGCGCGCGGCATGATCCGCGTCGGCCGGTTCTTGTCCCAGACCCACACGTCCTCGAGCTCGAGCTCGAAGAACGGGATGCTCTGCTGCGAGACGAGCGAGCGCTTGACCTCGAGCTTGTTGCAGAGGTACGTCACGTCCGGCGTCAGCACGCAGTAGCGGAACATGCCGAAGACCGCGTGGTACTCCCGGCGCAGGCGAAGCTCGAGGTCGGCCTCGTACTCGTCCAGCTCGTCCAGGTGCGACATGGCGCTCAGTGTACTCGCGCCAGAAGCTCGTCCACCCTCCCGCGCCCGGGGACGTCGAGGCCCGGATCGAGGTCTGCGAGCGGCTCGAGGACGAAGCGCCGCTCATGGAGCCGCGGGTGCGGGACGAGGAGCCCCGGCTCGTCGATCGTCTCGCCGTCGTAGAGGAGCAGGTCGAGGTCGAGCGTGCGCGGCCCCAGCGGCCGCTCTGCGCCGCGGTCGCGCCCGAAGCGCCGCTCCACGCCGAGCAGGCGGTCGAGCAGCTCGCGCGGCGGCAGCTCCGTCTCCAGCGCCGCGGCGCCGTTGAGGAAGCGCGGCTGGTCGACGACGCCGACCGGCTCGGTCTCGCGGAGGCGGGAGACGCCGACGACCTCGATCCCCGGCTCCGCGCCGAGCGCGTCGAGCGCCGCGAGCAGGGCCCGCTCGCGGTCGCCGAGATTCGAGCCGAGGCCGACATACGCGCGCGCCACGCTGCGACCGTAGCGCTACTCTGGGCGCCGCCGTGCGCCTGCTGCTGACGATCGCGCTTGCCGCGACCATCGCCGGAGCGGCCACCGCGTCTGCGGTAGCCGCCACGGGCCGCCTCGCGGGCGACCCGCTCCAGGCGCAGGAATGGTGGCTCGCCGCCGTCGGCGCGGACCGCGGGACCCCGCCCGGGCCCGGCGTGCCGATCACGATCGTCGACAGCGGCCTCGACGTGACACACCCCGAGTTCGACGGCCGCGCGGCGACCACGCTCCTCAACGACCAGACCATCGCCACCTCCGAGAAGGGACACGGCACCGCCGTCGCCTCGATCGCCGCGGCGCCGGAGAACGGCGCCGGCATCGTCGGCGTCTACCCGCAGGCGGCGCTGCAGAGCTGGGATGCGAGCCCGGCCGGGCGGATCTTCGCCTTCGTCGCCTCCCAGGGGATCATCGTCGCCGCGCAGCACTGCCCCGGCGTGATCAACCTCAGCTTCTCGAACCAGACCCCGAACCCCGAGATCGAGGCGGCGGTGCTCTACGCCTTCCACCGCGGCTGCCTCGTGGTCGCGGCGGCCGGCAACGACCGCGGCTCGGGCAGCCCGCCCTCCTACCCCGCGTCGCTGCCGCACGTGCTCACCGTCGCCGCCACCGGCCGGGACGACGCGGTGGCGCCGTTCTCGAGCGCCTCGCTCGCCCTCGACGTCGCCGCCCCCGGCCAGGACCTGACCGGGGCGGTGCCGCTCGCGGACGACCCGTCCGGGTATGCGTCGCTGTCGGGCACGAGCTTCGCGACGCCGATCGTCTCCGCCGCGGCCGCGTGGGTGTGGACGGCGCGCCCGGGGCTCGACGTGACGCAGCTCTTCGACCTCCTGCGCGGGACGGCGCGCGACGTCGGCCCGCCCGGCTTCGACACCGACACCGGCTTCGGCATCGTCGACATCCCCGCCGCGCTCTCGGCGCCCGCGCCGCCGCGCGACCCGTTCGAACCGAACGACGACGTCGACCAGGTCAAGCCCGGCGCTCTCTTCGCGGAGGGCGAGCCGGCGCTGACGACTCCTGCGAAGCCGTCGACCCGCATCGCCGGCTCGCTCGACGTGACGGAGGACCCTCGCGACCTCTACCGGATCTGGGTGCCCGCGGGCCGCGTCGTCCACGTGCAGGTGAGCGCCGACGGCGACGCCGCGGCGCGGATCTGGGGACCGCGGACGATCAGCGTCGACGAGGGGATCCAGGCCCGCCGCCGCGACCTGCGCGGGCCGGAGATCGCCGGCGGAAAGCGCGGCGCGGCGGCGTACGTCGAGGTGCTCCTGACGAGCCGGCGGACGCAGGCCCGCTACGTGCTGGCCGTCAGGGCCTCGAGACGCTGACGCCGGCGAGACCCTCGAGGCCGCCGGGCCGCACCGCCGGCTTTGTCACGCGGACGCGCACGCGCTCGGGGGCGAAGCGGCGCAGTAGCTCGTCCGCGACCGCGCCCGCGAGCGCCTCGAGCAGCGCGTAGGTCTCCGCGTCCGAGATCTCTCGCACCGCCCGCGCGACCTCCGTGTAGTCGACCGCGTCCTCGAGCCGGTCGGAGGCGCCGCGCCCGCCGACCTCGAGCTCGACGTCGAAGAGGAAGTCCTGTCCCTGCTCGCGCTCTTCGGGATGGACGCCGTGCCGGCCGAAGACGCGCAGCTGCCGCAGCTCGACGACGATCACGGGCCGGCGACCACCGCGCGCGCGACCGCGAGCGCCTCGACGTGCTCCCGGACGTCGTGGACGCGGAGGATGGCGGCGCCGCGCTCGTACGCCGCGACGGCGGCCGCGACGCTGGCCGCGAGCGGTCCCGTCGTCGCCTCCGCGTCGCCGAGGACACGGCCGAGCGAGCTCTTGCGCGAGATCCCGACCAGCACCGGCCGCCCGAGCGCGACGAGCGCGTCGAGCCGTCGCAGCAGCTCGAAGTTGTGCGCGACCGTCTTGCCGAAGCCGATCCCGGGGTCGAGGCAGATCCGCTCCTCCGGGATCCCCTGCGCGACGGCGAACGCGAGCCGCTCCTCGAGGAACGCCGATACCTCGGCGACGACGTCGTCGTAGCGCGGCTCGGCCTGCATCGTCCGCGGCTCGCCCCGCATGTGCATCAGGCAGAGATACGCGCCGGCGTCCGCGACGACGCCCGCGAGCTCCGGGTCGCCCCGCAGCGCGGTCACGTCGTTGACGAGCTCCGCCCCGAGCGTGAGCGCGCGCCGAGCGACCTCGGACTTCGCCGTGTCGATCGAGACGGGCACCTCGCCCTGGAGCTGCTCGAGGACCGGGACGACGCGGCGCAGCTCCTCGGCCGCGGTGACGCCTTCGGAGCCGGGGCGGGTGGACTCGCCGCCGACGTCCACGATCGCCGCGCCCTCGGCGAGCATCCGGCGCGCGGCGGCCACGGCGATGCCGGGCTCGAGGTGCACGCCACCGTCGGAGAAGGAGTCGGGCGTGACGTTGACGACGCCCATCACGGACGGCGCCGAGAACCGCTCCTCGATCGGGATCACGGCCACATCGTACGGCCGCGCGACAGCCGTGACGGTTCCGTGCCGGGGCCAGGCCCGAATACGTGAGGGTCACGCGAGCGTGACGGCGTGAGGGGCTAGCCCTTCGCGGGATCCGGCGGCGGCGGCTGCATCGTCGCGCCGGGCAGCGGGAACGGCCGCGGGCGGGGGCGCTCGCGGCGCGGCTCCTGCGGCGCGGGCTCCTCGGGGACGACCGGCTGCTCCTCGCCGAAGATGCTGATCTCGTCCTCACCGGCGAGCAGGCGCTCGAACTGGTCCTTGTCGATCGTCTCGCGCTCGATCAGGATGCCGGAGATCTGGTGCAGCTCGTCCATGTGGTCGCGGAGCACGGCGAGCGCGAGCTCGTGCGCCTCCTCGATCACGCGGCGGATCTCGTCGTCGATCTCGCGCGCGATCTCCTCGGAGTAGTCGGCCTCGGCGCCGTAGTCGCGGCCGAGGAACGGCTGGTCGTGGCCGCGGCCGAGCACGCGCGGGCCGAGCTTCTCGCTCATGCCGAACTTCATGATCATGGCCTTCGACGTCGACGTGACCTTCTCGAGGTCGTTCGCGGCGCCTGTCGTCACCTCGTGGAAGACGATCTCCTCCGCCGCGCGGCCGCCCAGCGTCATCGCCATCTGGTGCATGAGCGCCGTGCGCGTCGTCAGGTAGCGATCCTCGGTCGGCAGCGAGATCGTCAGGCCGAGCGCCTGGCCGCGGGAGACGATCGTGATCTTGTGCACCGGGTCGGTGAACTCGAGGAAGTGGCCGACGAGCGCGTGGCCCATCTCGTGATACGCGGTGATCTTGCGCTCGTGCTCGGAGAGCAGCCGCGCCTTCTTCTCCGGCCCGGCGATGACGCGCATGATCCCCTCCTCCAGCTCGTCCTGCTCGATGATCTTCTTGCCCCGGCGGGCGGCCAGCAGCGCGGCCTCGTTGACGAGGTTCGCGAGGTCGGCGCCGGTGAAGCCGGGCGTGCCCGCGGCGAGCGTCGAGAGGTCGATCTCGGGCGCCAGCGGCTTGCCCTTCGTGTGCACCTCGAGGATCTTCTGGCGGCCGACCCGGTCGGGGCGGTCGACGACGATCTGCCGGTCGAAGCGGCCCGGGCGGAGCAGCGCCGGGTCGAGGATGTCGGGCCGGTTGGTGGCGGCGATCAGGATGATGTTGTCCTTCATCTCGAAGCCGTCCATCTCGACGAGCAGCTGGTTCAGCGTCTGCTCACGCTCGTCGTGGCCGCCGCCGAGGCCGGCGCCGCGGTGGCGGCCGACCGCGTCGATCTCGTCCATGAAGACGATGCACGGCGCCGCCTGCTTCGCCTGCTCGAACAGGTCGCGAACGCGGCTCGCGCCCACGCCGACGAACATCTCGACGAAGTCGGAGCCCGAGATCGAGAAGAACGGCACGCCCGCCTCGCCCGCAACCGCGCGTGCAAGGAGCGTCTTGCCGGTGCCGGGAGGCCCGTAGAGCAGGACGCCCTTCGGGATCCGCGCCCCGAGCGCCTGGAACTTCTTCGGGTTCTCGAGGAACTCCTTGATCTCCTGGAGCTCCTCGACCGCCTCGTCCACGCCGGCGACGTCCTTGAAGCCGATCTTCGGCGAGTCGGGCGTCATCCGCTTCGCGCGCGACTTGCCGAAGCTCATCACCTTCGAGCCGCCGCCCTGCACCTGGTTCATCAGGAAGATCCAGAAGCCGATCAGCAGGATGAACGGGATCGCGCCGGTGATGATCCCCCACCACGGCGACGAGCCGACGCCCTTCGAGTCGTAGACGAGGCTCGGCGCCTCGCCGCTCGAGACCGCCTGCTGGAGGGCCTGCTGGAACGCGTGCTCGTCCTCGGTCGAGGCGTAGTTGACGACGACCTTCTTGCCGTTGGTGAGGGTCGCGTCGATCTCCTGCTTCGTCGGGACGAACGTGACGGTGTCGAGCGACGCCGGCTGGTTCAGGGCCATCTGGTAGAGCTGGGAGAAGGTCTGCTTCTCCTGCTTGGTGCCGTGGCTCCCCAGCGTCTGGAGCGCGAGCCAGACGAGGGCCGCGATGATGATCAGCGGAAAGAGCGCGCTACGGAAGAATCGGTTCACGGAAGCCTCTGCTCGCAGGGTACCAGCGTCGCTGCCGGTTGAACCCGATTTCGCGCCGCCCGGTTACGCCCCTTCCGGGACGAGCGCCGCGTCGAGCACGCCGACGTACGGCAGGTTCCGATACCGCTCGCCGAAGTCGAGGCCGTAGCCGATCACGAACCGGTTCGGGATCTCGAAGCCCGTGTAGCGCACGGGGACGTCGATCTCGCGCCGCTCGGGCTTCGTCAGCAGCGCGCAGATCTCGAGGCTCGCGGGCTCGCGCGCCTCGAGGTTCCGCATCAGGTACGAGAGCGTCAGCCCGGAGTCGATGATGTCCTCGACGACGAGCACGTGCCGGCCCTCGATGTTGATGTCGAGATCCTTGAGGATGCGCACCACGCCCGAGGAGTCGGTCGAGGCGCCGTAGCTCGAGATCGCCATGAAGTCGATCTCGCAGGGGACGGCCAGGTGGCGCATCAGGTCGGCGAGGAAGAAGACGGCGCCCTTGAGGACCCCGACGAGCAGCAGGTCGCGGCCGTCGTAGTCGGCCGAGATCTCCTCGCCGAGCTCGCCGATGCGCCGTTGGAGCGACTCGGCGTCGATCAGGACCTCGCCGACCGCCGCCTCGAGCTCGGCGGCGCTCATGCCTGGACACGCTCCGCCACGACGCCCGGCGCGTCGACGATCCCCGGGACGGCCAGCACCACGTCGCCGCGTACGATGAGCGGCCACGCCTCGCGCTGGGAACGGGGGATCTTCGCGTCCACGAACACGTCCTGAATCTTCCGGCGGCGCCCCGCGAGCCGGTCGCCGGGCCGCCACCCGCGCACTCTAAGGCCTGCGAGCTCGGAGCGGATGACCCACTCTCCCCAGCGGACCTCGCCCACGAGGTCGACGGGGCCGCGCTCGAGCCAGAGGCGGTCGTACTCGCGCACCGCCTGCATCCCGCCGCCGAGGTCGACGCGCTTCGAGCCGGCCGGCGAGGCGAGCAGGTCCGCCAGCGCGGGCGGCAGCGTCTCGCGCCGGTCGAGCGCACGCAGGACGTTCGCGTCCGCCGCAGGGTGCAGGCGGCGAAGGAGCGGCAGGACCTCGTCGCGGATGAGACCGCGCTTCGTGTCCGCGTTGGTCGCGTCCTCGCGGACGGCGAGCCCCTCGGCGCGGCAGTAGGCGCGCGCCTCCTCGCGCCAGACCGGCAGCAGCGGGTGGACGACGCCGTCGGGGCGGCGCGGCTGCATCCCCGTGGCCGCGCCGCGCGAGACGAGCCGGTAGAGGATCGTCTCGACCTGGTCGGAGGCGGTGTGCCCGGTCGCGCGCAGCCGGTCGCGCGCGACGGAGTAGCGCTGCTCGCGCAGCTCCGCCTCGGACAGCCCCGCGCCGTCGAGCTCGACGACCTCGGCGCCGAGGGCGTCGGCGCAGAAGCGCGCGTCCGCCTCGGAGTCGGCGCCGCGCAGGCGGTGGTTCACGTGCAGGGCAGAGACGCCGTAGCCGAGCGCGCGCAGCGCATGCCAGAGGCAGGTCGAGTCGGCACCGCCGGAGACGAGGCAGCAGACCTCCGCCCCGGGCTCGATCAGCCCGTGCAGGCGGACGTGCTCCTCGATCCGCTCGCGCAGCGCGTGCGTCTCCACGCACCGATTGTGCCGCGAATCAGGAGTGTTGGAAAAGCGGCGCCACGTCGCAGCCCTTTGCCGCGAGCTGCGGCTGCGCCTCGACGAGCAGGTTGTGGACGTCGTTCGCGAAGGCGTACGAGGCGCCCATGTGCTTGCCGGCGTTGCCCTTGTGGTACTTCGCGTAGACCGCGCGGCCGTACTCGACGAACATCACGCGCAGCAGCCCGCGCGTCTGGGCGAGCGTCGGGTCGGTCGGGCGCGTCGCCTCGATCTGCTCCGCCTCGGAGCGCGCCTGGCGCACGACGACAGCCGGTTCCACGTCCCCGCTTGCGAGCGAGTCGGACCAGTAGAAGAGCTGGGTCAGGTTCGAGCTGACCGTCTGGATGAACTGTTTGTCGGCGGCCGAGCACGTGTGCTCGACCTTACGCGTCTGCGGGCTGCCGCTCCCGAGGACGAAGGCGCTCCCCAGGATCGCAACCGAGCAGATCAGCGTCGCCGCAGTTAGACGCCTCAAAGCCACCGTCCACAGGATCGGCGGCGCACCGGGGTCGTCTCCATCACTCGTTCGAGCCGTCTTGGGACGGCTCGCGGCGGCGCGGCATGCGACCGGGTACACGCGGCGAGTCGACCGGAGGCGGCCCCTGCGGCCGGCGGCGGCCGAGCCAGGCGGCGACCTCGAGCGCGAGCCAGCGCGCGACCCAGGCGACGGCGCCGAGCGCCAGCAGGCGTCTCACCACGTCGGCTCCGCTTGCCACGCCTCGAGAACGCCGAGCGCCGCGCTCAGCTCCTCCGCCGAGAGCCGGTACGGGTGGGCGTACTCGACCCTGCGGTCCATCCGTGCCGCCGGCGGGCTGCCCTCGAGCGCACGCAGGACGTAGGCGACCGGCAGCGCGTGCAGCACGGCGAGGATCGTGCGCTCGGGCCGCTCGAGCAGCGCACGATAGGCCTGCGCGTAGCGGTGGACGGCTGCGAGGCGGCTCTCGCCGCCTCCGGGCGCCTCCTCACGGGAGCCGCTCGCCCACGCCCACGTCCGGTACTCGTCGAGGTGGCGGCCCTCGAAGCGGCCGGCAGACGGATCGCCCAGGCGCGGCTCCTCCTCGACCGGCACGTCGCGGCCCGCGAGCGCGAGCACGGCCGTCTCCCGCGTGCGGCGGAACGGCGTGACGAGGCACAGCTCGAGCGGCTCGACGGCGAGGGCGCGCCCGAGCTCGCGCGCCTGTTCCTCGCCGGCGGCGGTCAGGCCGACGCCCGCGCCGGGATCGCCGTTGACCAGCCCGAGCTCGCTGTACGCGGACTCGCCGTGCCGCACGAGGATCAGCCGCTCCACGCGGCGGAGGCTAGTCGCCGCCGGACGTCAGCGGCGCCAGCCCAGCGCCTCGCCCCACCGCCGGTCGACCTTTTGCGCAAGCTCGGCGCTCACTCCGACGACCGCCGGGAAATCGTCGAGGTGCTCGTACGGCCGGCAGGCGTCGATGATCGCCCGCGAGCCGATCCACGGACGCGAGAGGTCGAAGAGCATCGGGTCGAGCGGGCTCCCTGGCATCCCGTCGACCACGTGGATGCTCGTCCTGGGATCGGTTCGGGTCGTGAGGCACCAGACGACCTCTTCGAGGTCGGTCACATCGACGTCGTGGTCGACGACGACGACGTAGCGGCCCATCCCGACGCCCGCCGAGCAGCTGGCCGCGGCGAGGCCCGCCTGCCGCGAGTGGCCGGCGTAGCGCTGCCGGATCGCGACGACGCTGAGCTGTGCCGCGCACGCCGCCTCGTGCTTCCAGGCCGCGACGACGTCTGGCACGCCGGTGGCCCGCACCGAGTCCAACAGCATCGACGACTGGAAGACGGCTCGCCAATACGAGTGGTCGAACGGCGGCTTCGCCGGGAGCGAGCCATAGACGATCGGATCGGAGCGGTGGTAGACGCGCTCCACCCGGATGACCGGCCGGGGGATCCGGCCGCCGGCGTAGTAGCCGGTGAACTCGCCGAACGGCCCCTCGGCCTCGAGCTCGCCGGCGTGGACGTAGCCCTCGACGACAAGCTCGGCAGCGGCCGGAATGGGCAGGCCGGTGACCTCGCCCTCGACCACGTCCACCGGCTCCCCGACGACCGCGCCGACGTAGTTCAGTTCGCTCAGGCCGTACGGCACCACCATCCCGGACGCAATCCCGAGCAGCGGATGCTGCCCGAAGGTCACCGCAATAGGCGCGGGCTCGTTTCTGTCCTGGTAGCGCTGGAGGTGGACAGCGCCGTGATTGTTCGTCTGGATCATAACCCCGAGGCGGCGCTCGTCGTGGACGGCGACGCGGTAGGCGCCGAAGTTCACCCAATCCGACTCGGGATCGCGCGTGATGACCGCGCAACCGGTGCCGAGATAGCGGCCACCGTCTCCCTCATGCCAGAGCGGCGCGGGGAAGACGCCCATGTCGATGTCGTCGCCCTCGAGGACGTGCTCGAGCACCGGCCCGTCGCTCACCACCCTCGGCGCGAACGAGGGCGCCCGTTCCCGCCACTCGGCCGGCTTGCCGCTAAGGGCGGCGACGAGCTCCTGGTCGCCCAGGTCGGGATCGAGCCCTAGCGCGAGCGCAAGCCGCCGCGCGCGCGACAGCGAACACGAGAGCAGCCGTCCGCCTCCCTCGTAGCCAGGGATGTCGGTGAAGATGATCGCCGGCCCGCGGCGCTTGGCGTTGAGATCGGTGATCGCGCCGATCTCGAGGTCCGGCGAGACCCCGGAGAGCTCCACGAGCTCGTCCGCGCGGGAGCACGCCTCCAGCCACGGACGCAGGTCGAGATCCATGCCGACTCGCCCTGCTAGCCGACCCGCGTCGCGATCAGGCTGCGGCTCGTGCGCCCCTTCTTCGAGGTCACGTAGACGTACGCCTTGCCCGTCTTGATCGCGTTCGAGAGATAGTGGTAGACGTGGCTCTTCCCGGTCGTGGACGACCCGCAGGCGCGGCACAGGGTAACGGCTGCCTTCGCACCCGCCGCCTTGATCTGGAAGATCTGGGTCGGCCCCGCCTTGCCGAGGTCGAGCCGCCACCGCAGCGTGCCGTCCGGTGCGAGCGTGCCGGAGAACACGCCGCCGCGGAGCCGCGAGCTCACGCGGTAGGTGAGGACCTGGGTGAGGAGCGTGCCGTCGAAGACGTCCGCAACCTTGAGGTCGGAGCCGAGCGCGCTGTTCGCCCAGGAGAGCGAGTTGTCGAGACCGGGCCGCGTGATCACCGGCTCTAACTGGAGTAGCTTCCTGTCGTACGCGTACGCCTCGTTGAGGTCAGCCGCGTCGCTCAGGCTTGTCGCCTGCTTCAGGTACTCGAGCGCCTGCGAGCGGTTCTTCGGGTTCGCCACCCAGCGGTCACCCAGCGTCATGGCCCGCAGGAAGCCCTTCACGACCTCCGGATTAGCCTGGAGATACGAGCGAGTCGTCGTCACCGTCTGGAGTGTCAGGCGAAGCCCACGCAGGTCGAAGATCTTGTGCATCTGCCCGTCACGGAGCAGGACGCCGAAGGGCGGAGAAACCACGATGGCGTCCACCGACCCGGACTTAGCCGCTGCGATGCGCGCCGGCACGGAGACTATGTACTTGATGTCGACGTCGGATGGGCTGACCCCGAAACGCTCCAGCATCTGCTTCGTGGCGATGTCGCCGATCGAGTTGGGGGCGCTGGTGGCGATGCTCTTCCCGCGAAGCGCCGCGACGCTCGGGATAGAGGTCTTGGCGAGGGCGACGAGGCTAACGCGGTTCACGTTCGCGCCGATGATCACCGCATCACCGCCCTTCGCGATCGCGCTGATAACCGGTGCTGCGGCGTCGAGGCTGATCTGGGCGGAGCCGGAGAGGAGGATCTGCTCCGAGTTGCCCGACGCGCGGAAGGGCGAGACGTCAAGGCCGTTCTGGGCGAAGTACCCCTCGCCGATCGCGGCATAGAACGGGAGGAGAGTGATCGAGGCCGCGGGAAAGACGACGGTGACCTTGGTGGCCTCTGCACGGCCGGCGCCGCCGACCGCGGCCTGTGCGGCGGCTCCGCCTGCGAGCGACACGACAAATGCGGAGCAGGCGAGCAGGCGCAATGTTCTCAGCCAACGCTGACGCATACCTAAGACTCCTCTCTCGGCACGTATCAAACCCGAAGCTAGGAGCGACCCCGGCAACCGGCAGGCGACAACACTAACGCCGGTCAAATCAAATATCAAGTAACGAAAGTGGCATCCAGTTTACAACTCAAAGAAGATTCCACGCTCCCGGTTCCGTCCGGACGCGCCTCCGCGGGACACGTCCCGAGGTCTGACCCCAGGACAGACGCGAACGAGCAGACGGGCATGCCCGCAGGGCACGGCCGGCTGCGCCAGGGCAGCCAGACCATCCAGAGCATCGAAGATCGAGACCGCACGGAGCGCGCCGGAGACCGCGCTCTCCGGCGCGCGCAGTCCCGCCTCAGAGCTCGGAAACGCTGCGCGTTTCCGAGCTAGAAGATGAGACTTCGGTAGGTGATCGTCCGCTCCATGCCGATCGCCTCGTAGACGCGCAGGGCGGGGCCGTTCTCCGGGCGGACGAACAGGCACACGATCGGCGTCCGCGCCAGCAGCAGCCGGACGAGGTCGCACATCCCGCGCTGCGCGTAGCCGCGGTTGCGCGCGTCGGGGTCGACCCACACCTGCTGGAGCTGCACCGCCGTCGGCGTCCAGGCCGACGCCTCCGCCTTGAAGCGGATCACGCCGTCCTCGAGCCAGATCCAGGAGCGGCGCTCCTCGATCTGCGAGCGGGTCCTCCAGCGGAAGCCCTCGGGATCGCGGAGGAGCGGGTCGATGCCGATCTCCTCGCGATGCGCGGCCGCGCAGGCGGGGACGAGCCGGTCGAGGTCGCGCAGCGTCGCCTCCCGCAGGCCCGTCTCCCCCGGCTCCGGCGGCTCGTCGATCCGGTAGACGGGCTGCCCGGGCCGGTCGTCGCGCGGCCGCGGCATCCGCGGCCCGGCGACCTGCCACAGCTCGTCGACGGCCTGCTCCTCGCCGATGATCATGCGCGCCTGCCCCCGCACGGCCGGCTCCGCGAACGCCCCGCAGCCGTGTCCCGACGGGACGACGTTCGCACCGACGTGGCAGAGCGCGACGAGACGCCCGTCCGCTCGAGCCCGGAGAAGCGGCCGAGGCCGCGCCGCGCGATGTCCTCGAGGAACACCCGCTCGACGGGGTCCTTCGCGCAGAAGGCGAGGATCTCGTCGAGCGTCGGTGCCGTCGCGCGCAGGTCGTCCATCGCCGCAGAATCATCCCACGGGTAGGGTTGGCGCCATGCCGATCCACCTTCGCGCCGAGCCCGGCGACTACGCGGACGCGGTGCTCTTGCCCGGCGACCCGCTGCGGGCCAAGTACATCGCCGACACGTATCTCGCGGACGTGACGCAGGTGAACGAGGAGCGCGGCCTGCTCGGCTACACCGGCACCTACGAGGGCAAGCGGGTCTCCGTCCAGGGCACCGGCATGGGCTGCCCGGGCGCGACGATCGTGTTCGAGGAGCTGATCCAGCTCGGCTGCACGAAGCTGATGCGCGTCGGCACCTGCGGCGGCCTCCAAGCGCACCACGCGCTCGGCGACCTGATCGTCGCGCTGACCGCGGTGCCGGCAGACGCGACCGCGACGCACCTCGTCGCGAACGAGCCGCACTGCCCGACCGCTTCCTGGGAGCTGATCCACGGCGCCGTCCACGCCGCCAAGGAGATGGGCCAGCCGATGCACGTCGGCCCGATCGTCTCCAGCGACGTCTTCTACAACCCGAACGAGGGCCAGTACGAGCGCTGGTCGGCCCGCGGCGTGCTCGCGGTCGAGATGGAGGCGGCGGCGCTCTTCACCGTCGCGGCGCTCGGCGGCATCGGCAAGGTCGCGGGCGTCCACGCGGGCTGCCTGCTGACCGTCTCCGACATCGTCGTCGAGGGCGTCTTCACGCGGATCAGCGACGAGGAACTGCGCGCCGCGGTGGACAGGATGACGCGCGTGGCGCTGGCCACCGTCACCTCCGGCGATTAGCGGCCAGACCCTCTTCCTGGTCAACCCGGCGTCCGACAACGGCGTCACCGGGAAGCGCTGGCCGTCGCTCGCGAACCGGGCGTCGCACCTCGGGCTCGAGGGCGAGACGCTCTTCTCGGAGCGGCCCGGGCACCTGATCGAGCTCGCCGAGCACGCGGCGCGCGACGGCGCCGGGCTCGTGGTCGCCGTCGGCGGCGACGGGACGCTGAACGAGGTCGTGAACGGGCTCGTCCGCGCCGGCGGCGCGGCAACCGAGCTCGCGACGATCCCGATCGGCACCGGCATGGACTTCGTGCGCACGCACGGCATCCCGACGCGCTTCGAGGACGCGGTGCTGACGGCCCGCGACGGGGCGCCGCGCACGATCGACCTCGGCCGCGTCTCCTACCGCACCTGGGACGGGAACGACGCCGAGCGCTACCTCGCGAACGTCGGCAGCGTCGGCATGAGCGCCGCCGTCGCGCGGCGCGCGAACGGGATGTCGAAGCTCGCGGGCGGCCGGGCGACCTTCTTCTACGCGCTCGTCCGCGTCTTCCTCGAGTGGGAGAACACGGTCGTCTCGATCGAGCTCGACGGCGGCGAGCGGCGCGAGGGGCGGATGCACGACGTCGTCGTGGCGAACGGCCAGTACCACGGCGGCGCGATGTGGCTCGCGCCCGAGGCGCGGCCGGACGACGGGCTCTTCGACGTGCTCCTGATCGGCGACATCACGAAGCGCGACTTCGTCACCACCGCGCCGAAGCTCTACCGGGGCACGCACCTCTCCCACCCGAAGGTCGACCTCGTCCGCTCGCGCACGGTGGCCGTGGACGCGCCGGAGCGGCTGCCGATCGAGCTGGACGGCGAGCAGGTCGGGACGACGCCGGCGCGCTTCGAGATCGTCCCCGGCGCGCTCCGCGTGCGGGTGCCTCCTGCGTAGGGGCGGGGCCGCGGCCGCAGCGGCGGCGGCGGCCTACGCGGCGCTCGCCGGCCTCGTCGCAGCCGGGGCGCTGACGGGCGTCGATCAGTGGGCGGTGGACCATTGGATGCCGGGGATAGAGCGTGTGGGGGACACCACGACGCTCGCCGAGGCCGCGATTCCGCTGCTCGGCGCCACGTGGGACCGGCCGGTAGACGTCGCCGCGAACATCGTGACGCTGCCGGGCCAGGCCGTGCTCTCGTTCCTGCTCGCGCTCGCCGCCGGGGCGGCGCTCGGGCGGCGAGGCCGGTACGACGCGGCGGCCGCGTGGCCCGCCGCGATCGCCCTCGGAACGGCGATCGAGGTCGTCTGCAAGCAGGCGATCGCCCGGCCCGCGCTCTTCCGCCACGCCGGCCACGTGGCCGGCTTCGACTCGTCGTGGCCCAGCGGGCACACGCTTCGGATCCTGCTCGTCGCGGCAGCGCTCGCGGCCGCCTGGCCCGCCGCACGGGCCGCGCTCGCACTCTGGGCGGCGGCGTCACTCGTGCTGGTCGAGGTCTCGGGCATGCACACGCCGTCCGACATCGCCGGCGGGATCCTGCTCGCGGCGCTGCTCGCCGTCGGGGCGGCCGAGATCGAGCGGTCAGGACTTCTTCGTGGACGAGCCCTTGGACGTGGAGCTCTTCGAGCTCGAGCCGCGGCGCGCCGTCCCGGCTGACGAGCCGCCGGCCTTCGCGAGCTTGTCGACCTTCTTCTCGAGCGCCGCGATCCGCTGCTCGAGCTGCTCGAGGCCGCGCACCCGCCGCTGGAGCTCGTCGAGCCGGTCGCGGAGCGCGTTCACGGTGCCGACCACGCGATCGGCGCCCGGCGTCTTCTCCAGCCGCTGGATCGCTTCCTCGCTGATGTCGGCCAGCCGGCCCAGCAGGTCGCTCTTGCGTGCTCCCGCCATCGTCCCTCCTCGGTCGCTGGCCGGAGACGATACCGGCGCCCGCCTCAGCGCGCGGCGCGCGCCCGCGCCCGCTCGTCCCGGACGCGGGCGATCGTCCACCAGAGCCGGTAGCAGCCGGAGGCGTTCGCCTTCGGGCAGGTCGAGGGCGGCGCGAGGCTTCCATTCGCCGCGTGGCGCCCGAGCGCGGCCGGGCCGCGGTAGCGGACGACGATCTCGCCCGGCACGTCGTCGCCGGCGAAGTTCCCGAACTCGGCGGTCTTCGGACACGGCGCCATCGGCCGCGCCGGGTCGTCGAAGGTGGCGACGCCGAAGTCGCATTCGTGCGTGAACACGAACAGCCGCCAGGAGGCGCCGGGGCGGACGTAGAGGTCGGTGGTCGCCCGCACGGCGAAGCTGCGTCCGTCGTCGCCGGGGAGGACGCGCGGCCAGAGGCTCCAGAGCCCGCCGACGTCGGTGTAGACGAGCCACTCGCCGGGCGCCTTCGAGATCTGCCCCGGCAGCACGGACTGGACGCTGCCGCACGCCGTGTCGGAGGCGGTCGGGCAGCCCGGGTCCATCGCGCGGCGGGTCAGGAGCTTCGTGAACGTCACGCGCAGGTGCTGCGGGAGGGCGACCGGGCGGAGCGGCCGCCAGCCGAGGAAGACCTGCTTCGCGAGCACGAGCCGCTCGCCCGGACGGGAGTCGAGGTGGAAGCGGATCGTCAGGCGCCCGCCGGCGAGCGACGTCGTCCAGTGCGGGTCGGCCGTCGAGCCGCGGTCGACGACGCGGATGGCGAGGCGCTTCGCACCGGCCGGCCGCGGCGGCGCCTTCAGGGTCAGGGCGTAGTCGCCGCTCACGTCGAGCCAGTCCGGCTGCGAGTACGTGCACGCCTTGTACGCGGCCCTGTCGCCCTTGGTCGCGTGCGCGCACTCGGCGATCCGGCCGGCCGGCGTCGCGGCCGTCGAGACGTAGAGGTCGCCCTCGGACTCCCCGTAGGGGCTGCGCGGCGAGGGGACGCGCTCGTCCCAGAACGCGCGGTACGGGTGGATTTCCGTGCGCTCCCCGCCGGGATCCCAGTGGCCGCAGTCCCAGACCCAGGAGCCCATCACCTGCACGTGGTCGCCGACCTCCGGCCACGCCCAGGCCGGGAACGCGCTCGACTCGCGCTCGGGGTGGATCCGGTCGCGCTCCTCGCCGGTTCCCTCGAAGTTGCCGGTGTCCGCCTCCGGCAGCCCGCCCAGGAGGTACTCGGAGGCAGGGTCCGGCTTCACGTTGAAGTTGACGTCGAACGCGTCGTGCGTGGTCGGGTCGTCGCCGCCGGACGGGTGCACCGCGTCCGGGCTCGTCCCGTAGGCCTGGACGATCCCGGAGAGCCACTTCGCGGGCGGGGCCGGCCCGTCGGCCGGGTAGTCCTTGTCGCCGACGTACACCCAGCCGGGCGCGTTGCGGGTGAACTCGTCCGTGCGGCTGCGCGCGCAGCCGTCGGACTGCGCCTGCTTCGCCGGATCCGGGCCGAGCACGCCGTACCCGACCACGGCCGACACGGCCGCCGCGACCGCGACGGCAAGCCCCACGACGACCCGCTTCACGGCTCGATGATGACGGGTCCGCCCGCCGGAGTCACGGCGACGCGCCGCCCGCGATCGTTGCCGGACGGTAGCGATACGGTGAAGAAACGGAAAGATCACCCTTTGCGGCGTTCTCACCCTCCGGCGTTCCATCTACTGTGAAACGCGACATGGGCGACGGCATCCGTCGGATCCGCTTCCTCCACAGGCACCGCGCGGTGAGCGTGCACGTGCTCGTCCAGCGCGCCGGCGTCCCGTACGAGTTCGAGCGCACCGTCTGCAGCGGCTGCGGCAGCGTGCTCGCCGAGCGGCCGCTGAAGCGCGCGGCAGCCTAGACAGGAGCGTCTTCGAGCGCCGGCGCCCGCGGCGGCACCGGCTCCAGCGGCGCGTAGGCCGAGCCCAGCGGCGGACGCGGGTCGGGCTCGCCGCGGTTCGGCCAGAAGGCGAGCGCGCGCTCGGCCTGCGCGGCGATCGTCAGCGACGGGTTCGCGCCGAGGTTCGCGCTGACGGCGGCCCCGTCCACGACATGCAGGCCCGGCTCCGTCCACACGCGGTGCCAGGCGTCGAGCACGCCGAGCTCCGGCGAGGCGCCGATCGGCGCGCCGCCGAGGATGTGCGCGGTGAACGGCCTGTTCAGCAGCACCTCGTTCAGCCCCGACCCCGGGAGGCCGCCCATCACCTCCGCGGCGTGGCGGGCCGCCTCGTTCCCTTCGGGATCCAGGTCGGCGTCGGCTCCCCGTGGCCGGGCCCGCTGCGCAGCCGGCGCCCCGTCCAGCGGAGGCGCACCGAGTTGTCGCGCGCCTGCATCACGAGCAGGAGCACCGTCCGCTCCGCCCAGCCGGGCGTCCAGTGCGCCCGGAGGAAGGCGAGCGGATGGCGGAGCGCCGTGCCGAGCCAGCGCAGGGGCCGCGGCACGCGGCCGCCGCCGTCGACGAGGATCGTGGAGAAGAGACCCATGAAGCTCGATCCCCTCCCGTAGCGCACGGGCTCGATCCGCGTCTCGGCGTTCGGCTCGAACGAGGAGCCGATCGCGATCCCCTCGGAGTAGTCGACGGAGCGGTCGCGCGCGCCGGAGCCGACGATCACCTCGGAGTTCGACCGCACGAGCGCGCCGAGATTCGGGCCGCCGAGCCCCGAGCGGAACAGGAGGCGCAGCGTCCCGAGCACGCCGCCGGCGAGCACGACCTGCTCGGCGCGATGGAGCTCCCGCCGCCCTCGCAGCCACGCGCCGGGACGGACGGTCTCGACCTCCCAGCCCTCGCCGGCGCGGCGGAGCAGCGTCGCCTCGCGCTCCGGTGCACGACCGCGCCGAGCTCCTCCGCGAGCCGCAGGTAGTTGCGGTCGAGCGTGTTCTTCGCGCCGTGGCGGCAGCCGATCATGCAGTTGCCGCAGCGCACGCAGCGCTCGAAGTCGACGGCGACGGTCGTCCGCTCGAACGTGGCGGCGACGCCCATCCGGCTCGCCACCTCGCGCAGGACGCGCTCGGCCTCCGACTCGAACGGCGTCTCGACGCCGCCGAGCATCCGCCGGGCCCGCTCGTAGTGCGCCGCCAGCTCGGCGCGCCAGTCCGCGATCTCCGCCCATTGCGGGTCGTCGTAGAACGGGTCGAGCGGCTCGTAGAGCGTGTTCGCGTAGACGAGCGAGCCGCCGCCGACGCCCGCGCCCGGAGAGGACGAGCAGGTCGTCGAGCAGCGTCAGGCGCTGGATCCCGCGCAGCCCGAGCCGCGGCGCGAACAGGTAGCGGCGCAGGTTCCAGTTCGTGCGCGGGAAGTCCTCGGGCGCGAACCGGCGGCCCGCCTCGAGCACCGCGACCCGGTAGCCCTTCTCGGCCAGCCGGAGCGCGGCGACGCTGCCGCCGAATCCGCTCCCGACCACGACCACGTCCGTCTCGCGCGTCGGCACACCGGCGATGGTAGGACGCCGCGACCCGCGTGGCTACAGTGTGCGCTCCGTGCGCCGCCTTCTCCCGCTGCTGGCCGTCCTCGTGGTTGCGGCGCCGGCCGCGGCCGCAGCGGGGACGATCCACGGCACGCCGCGGGCGGACGCGATCGTCGGCACGCAGGCGAAGGACACGGTCTCGACCGCCGCGGGCGACGACCTGGTCCAGGTCGCGTGGGGCGGCGTCGACCGCGTCGCGTGCGGCCTCGGCCGTGACGTCGTCGCCGCCGACCTCGCCGACCGGGTCGGCGCCGACTGCGAGATCGTGTCGCGCCGGCTCTCGGTCGACCTCTCGGCGAACTCGCGCAGTCAGCACGAGACGGCGGTCGAGCCGGACAGCTTCGCCTGGGGCTCGACGGTCGTCGCGGCCTTTCAGCTCGGCCGCTACGAGGCCGGCGGCGCCGCCTCGAACATCGGTGTCGCCGTCTCGACCGATGCGGGCCGCACCTGGCAGCGGAGCGTCCTCCCGGGGATCACCACGGAGTCCCGGCCGCCGGGGACGCAGCTGCGCGTTTCCGACCCGAGCGTCGCCTACGACGCCGTCCACGGACTGTGGCTCGTCGGCTCGCTGACGCTGGAGCGCGGCTCCTCGCACGTGTACGTCTCCCGTTCCGAGGACGGTCTGCGCTGGTCGCCGCCCGTCACCGTCGGCACGGGGCCGCTTCTCGACAAGGACTGGGTCGTCTGCGACAACGGGGCCGAGAGCCCGCGACGGGGGCGCTGCTACGCGGCCTACACCGACGACGCGAAGAACTGGACGGTCGTCCAGTCGAGCGACGACGGCGGCGCGACCTGGTCCGACCCCGTGAAGGCGTCGTCGACGCTGGTCGGCACGCAGCCGGTGGTGCGCCCCGACGGCGGCCTCGTCGTCGTCGCGGGCGACTACAACGGCGCCGAGGGTCTCACCGGCTCGATCGCCGCGCTCGTCTCGACGGACGGCGGGGCGACGTTCTCGCGCTCGATCGTGTCCGACCTGCACGCGGCCCGCGCCGACCCGATGCGCGCGATCTCGCTCCCGTCGGTCGACATCGACCCGAGCGGCACGCTGTACGCCGTCTGGCACGACTGCCGCTTCCGGCCCGGCTGCACCGCCAACGACCTCGTGCTCTCCACCTCGACGGACGGCGTGCTCTGGACGCCGCCGGTCCGGATCCCGACGGCGGCGGGGTCGTCGGCCCCCAACACGTTCATCCCGGGACTGGCGGCCGACCCCACGCAGCCGGGGCACGTCGGCGTGGTCTACGCGTACCTCACTCCCGGCTCGTGCGAGCAGCGGGCCTGCTCGCTGGGCGTCGGCTTCGTCTCCTCCACCGACGGCGGCGCAACATGGAGCGTGCCGCAGCGGCTCTCGCCGCAGCCGGTGCGGACGGCGTGGCTCGCACGCGCGCAGGGCGGACGCATGGTCGGCGACTACTTCTCGACCTCGTTCGTCGGCGGCCGCTGGGTGCCGGTCTTCACGCTCGCCGAGGCGCCGTTCCGCGGGCGGCTGCGCGAGGCGGTCTTCGCCGCGTCAGTCCCGGACCATCCCGCTCCGCGCCGCCGGTAGCGCCGCCGCGAGCGCGGCGAGCGTCTCGCCGGCGCCGGCGTCGATCGTCAGCGCCGCGCGGCCGTCGAGCTGCGTCGCAGCCGCGATTCACGATCGCGAGCGCCCCGCCGGCGGCGAGCGTCTCCAGCGGGCAGGCCCGCGACCGGGTAGACCTCGAGCGAGGAGCCGACGACGAGCAGGAGGCGCGCCCCGCGGGCGAGCCGCGATCGCCCGGTCGATCGCCGCCTCCGGGAGCAGCTCGCCGAACATGACGACGTCCGGCTTGACGATCTGTCCGCAGCGCGGGGCAGCGCAGGCTCCGGCAGCAGCTCCAGGATCACGTCGCGTCCGAGCGACGCGCGCCGCAGGCGAGGCAGCCGCACCGTCCGCAGCGAGCCGTGCACCTCGACGAGTCCCGCGCGAGCCGGCGCGCGCGTGCAGCCCGTCGACGTTCTGCGTGACCACCGCCTGCACCCAGCCCGCGCTCCTCGAGCTCGGCGAGCGCGCGGTGGCCGTCGTTCGGCTCCGCCGTCGCCGAGCGACGTCGAGCCGCTTGCCGTAGAAGTCCCAGACCTTGGCGGGGTCGGCGAGGAACGCGTCGATCGTCGCGTACTCCATCGGGTCGTACTCGCGCCCAGAGGCCGGTCGCCGAGCGGAAGTCGGGGATCCCCTACTCGGTGCTGATCCCGGCGCCGGTGAGGACGACGCACGGCTGCCGCTCGCGCACGAGCTCGGCCAGGCGCTCGACGCTCATGCCTCGACGGTACTCGAACCTCCCCGGGCCGGAGCAGTCCCCTCGGGGACACGGCCGCTCGAGCCAGGACCTGGGGTCAGACCCCGGGACCTGCCCGACGGAGCCACGGCTATATAGCGCGGTTGCTATGGATGTCATTCCCCCGGCGCGGCTCTCTAGAGTTGCGCGCGTGGAAGGGTTCACGTTCTCGACTCGGCGTGCGCGTGCGGTTCGCTGACACCGACGCGCAGGGAATCGCGCACAACTCGGCGTACGTCGTCTGGTTCGAGGTCGCCCGCGTCGAGTACCTGCGGGCGTTCGCCGGCGGCTACCAGGCGCTGCGCGACCGAGGGGATCGAGGCGCTCGTGCTCGAGTCGCTCTGCCGCTACCGCGTGCCGACCCGCTTCGACGACGGGCTCGAGGTGCACGCCCGCTGCGTCGGTCTCCGCGGCGCACGCTTCCGCTACGAGTATGCCCGATCGACACGCGGCGACGAGCTCGTCGCCGACGGCTGGACGGCGCACGCGTGCGTCGACTCGGCGAGCTTCCGCCCGACGCGCGTGCCCGGCTGGCTCGCCGACGCTATCCGCTCGGCTGAGTCGTCGTCTGTGCCGGCGTCGTCGTAGTCTGGCCGGGCTTCTGCTGCGCCTTCTTCGGCTTCTTGGCGGCGCCGAGCCGGACGAGCTTCGGCTCGGCCCGGTAGGACGAGTAGAAGACGTCGTGGTAGAGCTGCGTGCCGTCGGCGGCGTAGACGTCGCGCGTGACGCTCGTCGTCAGCGCCGGGACGCCCGGGTCGTCGACGACCTTCTCGCCCGGCTTCAGCGTCGGGTCGACGGTCTTCTGCACCGGCGGGTTGCCGTGCGCGACGAGCGGCGTCGTCGTGCTCACGACCTTGCGGTCGGTCGGCGTCCCGTACAGACGGACGGTGAGCGAGGACGAGCCGACGAAGGTGCGCAGGAGCAGCCAGTGGCCGGTGTCGTTGCGGAACTTCAGGTCGACGGCCGGGTAGTCCACCGTCGCGTCGCGGCCCTGCGGGTAGTGGCTGATGTAGAGCGCGTGGTTGATGCGCTGCACGTGATCGGCAGGCCGGCCTCGTAGGCGGCGTTGAAGACCGTCGTCGAGACCTGGCAGACGCCGCCGCCGAGCCCGGTCTGAAGCTCGCCGTTGATGATCACCGGCGCCTCGAGGAAGCCCTTCGCCGCCGTGCGCGCACCGGTCGTCCCGTTGAAGGAGAAGGTCGCGCCCGGCGCGATCAGCTTGTCGTCCACGAGGTGGGCGACGAGCTGGACGTTGTGGATCCGGTTCGCGATGCCGCCGTAGATCGTCGTGTAGCTCGAGACCTCGCCGACGATGCCCATCTTGCGGCGCCTCGGCGGTCGAGAGCTTCGCGCGGCTCGGTGGCGACGGCGAGCCGGCGCCGTGCGGTTCGTGCCGCGCAGCGCGGCGTGCAGGAGCGCGTCGGCCGTGCGCGCGGCGTCGAGCCGGATGCCCGGCCGCGCGGGGACGAGCCTCACCTTGGAGTCGTTCACGGAGAAGTGCGCATCGCGCGGCGGCTTCTCGACGCCGGTGCCCGAGCCGCCGGAGCCAGTCCTCGGCGGCGGCGCCGCCGATCCGCAGCTCCGTGCGACCGCCGGAGGGCAGCTCGAGCAGCTGGGCGAGCCGCGCCGGACGCACGAGCCAGTGCGTCTTCCCGAGCTCGAGGCGAACCGGGGCGGAGAGCGCGAGCCGCGCCCGGCGCGCGGCGGACGCGAGCGTGGCGGCGCGCACGCGCGGTGCCTGGCTCCGGAACGGGAGCTGCACCGGCGCCCCGGAGCGCTGGAGAGACGCGAGCGCGCGGACGATCGCCTCCGAGGCCGTCTTGCGGTCGAGCACGCGTCCGGCCCGGGCCGGGACTGCGACGACCTTCTGCCCGCGTAGCTCGAGGGCGGCGTTGCGGGCGCGCCGGTCCACCTGCTTCGCGATCTGCTGAAGCTCGTACTCGAGCGAACCGGCGAGCACACGGGTCGGCGGGGTCACGTCGGCACCGAAGAACTGGACGTCGAGCCGGCGGAAGCCGCGCAGGGGCCCGAAGCCGCCGCCCTGCCGCTGGGCCGAGTCGATCGCGGCGGCCCAATCCGACTCGACGCCCAGCGAGGACGGCGCGATCCGGAAGCGGTGGCCCGCGGCGACGAAGACGACGGGCTCGTCCGCGAGCGCCGCGGCCTTCTTCTCGAGTAGCGCACGGGCGCGGTCGGCTTCGAGGCCGCCGACGTCTATCCCGTCGATGCGGACGCCGTCGGCGATCGTCGTCGGCGAACCCGCGAAGACGAGCCCGAGGACGACGCCCGCACTGACGAGCGCCAGGGCGAGCAAGGCGAGGCGGCGGCGCACGTGCGGATGGTAGCGACGACTACAGAGGGTGGCCGGCGCGGAGATACGTGGTGACGATCTGCTTCTGGATCTCCGAGGTGCCCTCGACGATCTGGAACACCTTCGCGTCGCGCAACCATTTCTCGACCGGGTGGTCGCGCATGATCCCGGCCCCGCCGAGCACCTGGACGGCCTCGGTGGCGGCGCGCATCGCGGCGTCGGCGGCGTACCCCTTCGCATAGGAGCCGAGCAGGCCGGCGTCCTCGCCCGCGTCGAGGGCCGCGCAGGCGCGCCAGACGAGCAGCCGCGCCGCCTCGAGCTCCATCGCGGTCTGCGCGAGCTTGAAGGAGATGCCCTGGCGGGCGAGCAGCGGGCGGCCGAACGCCTCACGCTCGCGCGCGTACGCGGTTGCGTGCTCGAAGGCGGCGCGCGCGACGCCGAGCGCGGCGGCGGCCACCTGCGGACGCGAGACCATGAAGAAGTCGAGCGCGACCGCGAAGCCCTGTCCCTCCTCGCCGAGCAGCCGGTCGGCGGGGATGCGAGCCCCGTCGAGCACGATCGAGCCGGTGTACGACGCGCGCAGCCCGAGCTTCCGCTCCTTGCGGCCGGCCTGGACGCCCGGGTCGCCACGCTCCAGCAGGAACGCGGTGATCTCGTCCTCGAGCTTCGCGAAGACGACGGTGACATCGGCGATGCCGCCGTTCGTGACGTAGACCTTCTCACCGTCGAGGACGTATTCGTCGCCGTCGCGGCGGGCGGTGGCGCGCATCGCCTGGACGTCGGAGCCGGCATGCGCCTCGGTGAACGCGATCGCGGCGAGCGTGCCCTGCTCGGACGCGAGCCACGGCAGGTAGCGCGCCCGCTGCTCCTCGGTGCCGAAGCGCAGCAGCGGCCGGACGGGGAACATCGTCGCGGTCAGCGTGGCCGCGAGCGCCGCGCAGCCCCAGGCGAGCTCCTCGCCGATCAGCGCCGCGGTGACGTGGTCGACGCCGCCCCCGCCGTGCTCGCGCGGGATCGCGAACGAGGTGAGCCCGACGGCGGCCGCCTTCGCGAGCAGCTCGGGCGGGAAGTCCTCGCGCTCGTCCCACTCGGCCGCGACCGGCCGCAGCTCGCGCTCCGCGAACTCGTGCGCAAGCGCCTGCAGCTCGCGCTGCTCCCCGGTGGGCGTGAACGAGATCCCCTGGCTCATCCGGACAGGTCCCGGGGTCTGACCCCCAGCCATGGCTCCGCCGGCCACGTCCCTTCGGCGCGCCCGACCCGCGCGGGCGCGCCCGCCACCGCCGCGCCTCCGGACGGCCGTCCGCGCCGGACGCCGTTCCCGAGCAGGAAAGCGCAGCGGAGCGGTGCGAAGGGAACAGCGCGAGAGGCCACCGGCGACTCGCGCATCAGAAGACAAAGAGCTCGACACCGCCGGAGACGTTGATCTCGGCGCCGGTGACGTACGAGGCGAGGTCGGAGCAGAGGAACGCGATCACGTTCGCGATCTCCTGCGGCTCGCCGTGCCGCTTCAGCGCGGTCCGCTGCACGATTCGCTCGTTCATCGCGGCGTTCGCCATGTGGTACGCCTCGCTCCCGATCACGCCCGGGACGATCGCGTTGCAGGTGATCCCGTGCCGGCCGCCCTCCATCGCCAGCGTCTTCGTCAGCCCGAGCAGCCCGGCCTTCGTCGTCGAGTAGCTCGCCTGCCCGAAGCCGCCGAGCGTGCCCGCGACCGAGGCCATGTTCACGATCCGCCCCCAGCCGCGCTCCCTCATGTGGGGCCAGACCGCCTGCGCGCAGTTGAAGGCGCCGGTGAGGTTGACGCGCAGGTCGCGCTCCCACAGCTCCGGCGACTGGTCGTGGAACTGGGCCACGTGGTCGAGCGTGCCGGCGTTGTTGACGAGGATGTCCACGGCCCCGAGCTCCTCGACCGCGCGCGCGACCGCCGCGTCCACCTCGGCGCGGTCGGTGACGTCGCAGCGAACGGCGAGCGCACGCCGGCCCAGGCCGCGGATCTCCTCGACCGTCTCCTCGGTGTGGACGAGCCCCTGCTGCCGGGCGACCGTCGCGAGCGCGCCGTAGCGGTCGGTCTCCTCGGAGAGCTCGGACTCCACGAGCAGGTCGGCGACGACGACGTCCGCGCCCGCCCGGGCCAGGGTCAGCGCGTCGGCCCGTCCCAGGCCGCGGGAGGCCCCGGTGACGAGCGCGACGCGCCCGCTGAGATCGATCTCCAGTGCCACGGAGCGGAGCCTAGCCCTTCGGCAGGAAGATCTCCTTCGCGATCACGAGCCGCTGGATCTGCGAGGTGCCCTCGTAGATCTGGAACAGCTTCGCGTCGCGCATGAGCTTCTCCACCGGGTACTCCTTGATGTACCCGTAGCCGCCGAACACCTGCACCGCGTCGGTCGCGACCTTCATGGCCGTGTCCGCGGCAAACCGCTTGGCGAACGACGAGTAGAGGGTCGCCTTGCGCCCGTAGCCGGCATCGAGCATCCACGCCGCCTGCCACGTGAGCAGCCGCGACGCCTCGATCTCGGTCGCCATGTCGGCGATCATGAAGTTGACGCCCTGGTGCATCGCGATCGGCAGGTCGAAGGTGACGCGCTCCATCGCGTACGCCACCGAGTGCTCGTAGGCCGCCTGCGCGACGCCGACCGCGCCGATCGCCGTGCCCGGCCGCGTGAAGTCGAGGGTGGCCATCGCGATCTTGAAGCCGTCGCCCTCGTTGCCGATCAGGTTCGCCGCCGGGACGCGGACGTCCTGGAGCGCGAACGCCGAGGTGTCGGTCGCCCGCTGGCCCATCTTGTCGAGGTGCTTCTCCATCGTGACGCCGGGCGTGTCCATCGGGACAATGAAGGCGGACATGCCCTTGTGGCCGGCCTTGGGGTCGGTCTTCGCGAACACGACCGTCCACGCCGCGTAGCCGGCGTTCGTGATGAAGGTCTTCGAGCCGTTGAGGACGTACTCGTCGCCCTCGCGCACGGCGGTCGTCTTGAGCGAGGCGACGTCCGAGCCGGCCTCCGGCTCCGAGAGCCCGAACGAGCAGAGGATCGGCTCCTCGACGAGCGGCGGCAGCCACTGCGCCTTCTGCTCCTCCGAGCCGAAGAGGACGACGGGGCCGGCGCCGAGCCCGTTCGCCGAGATCGACGTGCCGATGCCCGAGCAGCCGCGGTAGAGCTCCTCGCCGACGAGCATCCCGTCGAAGCAGGACAGGCCGAGGCCGCCGTGCTCCTCGGGGACGTGGAGGTTCATCAGGCCCACCTCGTGCGCCTTCGCGATCACGTCGGCGGGGTGCTGCATCTTCTCGTCGTACTCCGCCTCCTTGGGGCGGATCTCCTTGTCCGCGAACTCGCGCGCGAGGTCGCGAAGCGCCTTCTGCTCGTCCGTGAGCGCGAAGGAGACCCCTCCTGTGGTGCTCTGCTCGATGGTCGCCATGACGACTCCTGGTGTTCGATTGACTAGTCAGTCAATGAGGATAGTCGGCCTCCTTCGATCCCGTCAACCGGAGCGGGCGGCAGCGGTGCCCGGGCGGTCGACGCCGGGGGCGTCGTGGACACCGAGACGCCCCCTGCCGCAGGCGCCGACGCCGCGGGCCGGCCGGCGCGGCGAGCGCGGCTCCGCCGCAGACGACGAGCACGAAGGCCGCCGCGCGCACGGACCCGCGCCAGCCGCCCGGGAACGGCTCCGCGAACACGATGCCGCCCGCAAGGATCGGCAGGGCGTTCATCCACAGCGTCGCGAGCCCCGCGGTCGCGAGCGCGCCGCCCCGCTGGAAGCCGAGCTGGAGCGCCGCGAAGGCGAGCGCGCTGCAGACGACCACCGCCGGGACGAGCGCGAGCCCTGCCCCTCCCGCGACGGCCTCCTTCGTGGCCACGTCGGCGGCCGCGTAGAGGACGCCAGCGGCCGTACCGAGCCTCGCAGCCGGCAGCACGCGCACGGCCGCCGAGCCGGCCGCGAGGGCCGCCGCGGCGACCGAGACGGCGAGCCACAGCGCCACCGTCGCGACCGGCGCCTCCCGGCCGGCCGGCGCCCCGCCGAGTGACGCGCCCAGCAGCACGAGCCCGGCGAGGGCCGCGCCCGCGCCGGCCCGCTCGAGCGGCGCGAGGCGGCCTCCGCCGAGCGCGAGCACGACGATGCCGCCGGCCGACGCAGCCTGCACGAGCGAGAGCGGCGCGAGCCGCAGCGCGGCCACGTAGGCGGCCCAGCCGGCGATCCCGAGCGCGAAGCCGCCCAGCCAGAGCGGCCGCCCGGCCAGCGCGCACAGCGAGGCGAGCGGCCGGCGCAGCGACAGCGGCGGCAACGCCGCGGCGACGCGGTGCTGGAGCGCGAAACCGCCGCCGATCGCGCCGGCGGACACGAGTCCGAGCACCAGGCCCGTGCCGAGCGCGGCGCTCACTCGCCCGCCTTCGCCCCGAAGGGGAGGTACGACTCGGCGACGAGCGCCGCGACGCCGACGCGCGGCAGGTCGAGCCGCCGCTCGTAGACGACGAAGCGCGGCTGCCAGGTCGGGAAGAACTTCCGGTTGAAGAGGAGCAGGTTGTCGAGCTGGAAGTGGCCCTTCAGCGCGAGCAGGGCCCGCCGGCCCGCACGCTGCCGAAGCGTCAGGACGGCCTCGGGAGCGAGCAGCGACGCGAACGGGGCGAAGTTCAGCGAGACGCGGGCGAAGCCCTCGGCCCTGGCCCATTGGAGGGCCGACACGATCAGCCACTCGTTGAACCCGTTCGGCGTCGTCCGCAGCCGGGGCATGGACGAGAGCGAGAGCGCCGAGCCCGCGCTGCAGACGGCGAAGTGGAGGAACCCCTGCGGCCGCGCGTCGCCGTCCTCGCCGACGACGAACAGGGCCTCGCCGTCGCCGAGCCGGAACAGGGCGTCGAGCGCCATCGCGAAGCCGCGCTCCGGGTCGCCGCCGCGCCACGACCGCGCGATCTCCTCCAACTCGTCCCGCAGCGCCGCGTCGATCTCGCTCGGACGAAGGACGCGCGCGCGGTAGCCGGCCCGCTCGAGCCGGCCGCAGGACTGGCGCACCTTGCGGACAGCGCGCCCGTCCAGCGTGAAGGACGCCGTCTCGACCACCGCCTCGTCGCCGTGGTAGAGCGAGTGCAGCCCGTGGGCGCGGTAGAGGTCGAGGAACGCGGACGAGGCGCCGAGCACCGCGAGCCGCCAGCCGCGCGCGTGGGCGAACTCGATGAAGCCGGCCAGCAGCGCCGGCAGGTCGTCGCGGGGCCCGACCGGGTCTCCCGCGACGACCGCGACGCCGCCGACGACGCGGTAGGCGAGGAAGGAGCGCTCGCCCTCGCCGAGGAAGTACGACTTGTCCGCGCGCAGCGCGAAGGGCGCGAGCGTGTCGGCGCCCCACTCGGCGACGATCGCGCGAACGCGCTCTCGCTCGCGCGCCTCCGCGATCACGCGGTGGCGCCAGGGGGCGAGCCACTCGAACAGCAGCAGCCCGGCGGCGCCGACGAAGAGCGCGAACTCCGAGACCGGGAACCAGGCGGCGAAGGCGCCCGAGAGGTGGTAGGCGTGGCGAAGGTTGAGGCCGACCGCCGCGCGCGCCGTCTCCTGGAGCGCGAAGCCGAACGTGAACTGCCGGTCGGTCATGAGCCGGTTCACCCAGAGCGTGAGCACGCCGTAGGCGGCGAGAGCGGCGCCCGCGACGAGCGCATGGAGCAGGACGCGCGGCTTCGCAGCCGGATCGCCGCGGAAGCCGAAGTCGCCGCGGCGGGCGAGCAGCGCCATCGTCGCGAGCCCGGCGACGAGCGCGCCCTCGTCGAACCGGCGAACCGCGTGCAGGAGCATCAGCGCGGCAAGCAGGCCGAGCGCGACCTGCCAGGCGCGGCGCTGGCGGCGGGCGAGCCCGCGGGCCGCGACGACGAGCGCGATCGAGAGCGGAGCGACAAGACCCTTGGAGACCCCGTGCGCCGCCTCCGGCGCGAACGCTCCGAGCAGCGACGGACGGTGCTGCGGAAGCACGGCGTCGAGGAGGCCCAGCATCCCGACGCCCGCGACCGCCCAGCCGAGCACGAGCGGCGACCAGAGCCGGGAGCGCGGACGCGGCCGGCCGAGCGATGCGCCCGCGACCCCGGCGAACGCCGCCGGCAGGAACACCGAGCGCTCGATCGCCGCGGCGCTGAAGGCGGCGTCTCCGGGCACCTGCCGCACGACGAGTATCGAGAGCCCGTTGACGAGGTAGAGCATCGCGCCGACGCCGAGGGCGAGCAGAAGCGCCGCCGTCAGGCGTTCCGCGCGCGCCCAGCGGGCGACGAGACCGAGTAGCAGGGCCGCCGGAACCCAGACGGCGAGGAAGAGCAGGAGCGGGACGGCGGCGTGCCTCGACAGCTCGTCGAGCGGCAGCGCGTCCGGCACGAGCCGTCCCGGGAGGGCCATCCGGGGGCGCGCGAGGTAGAGCCAGCCCGTCGCGGCGAGCACGATCCCGAACGAGGCCGCGAGCGCGGCCGCCGTGCGCGCGGCCCTACCCATGCGCGAGCCTCCGCGCGGCCGCCAGGTAGGCCTGCGCCGCATGCGCCCGCCAGAGCGCCCAGTTGTGACCGCCCGGGGGCTCGAAGTACCGGTGCTGGATCCCGGCCCGTGCCAGCTCGGCCGCGAACCGCTCGTTCTGGCGCCGCAGCCGGTCGCTGCTCCCCGAGTAGATCCAGAAGCTCGTGCCGGCCGCCCGCAGGCGCGCCGCGACGCGCGGCAGCTCCGTCATCGGGTCGTTCCGCCCGAGTAGGCCGAGGTGCGCGCCGAAGATCGAGCGAAGCTTGTCGGGGAGCTCGTAGCCCGACCAGCTCTCGACGACCCGGAACTCGCCCGGGTGGTGGAGAGCGATGTCGATCGCGCCGTACCCGCCCTCGGAGAGGCCGCCGATCGCCCGGCCGGCGCCGCTCCGGATCGTCCGGTAGCGCGCGTCGACGGCCCGTACGAGGTCGCGCGCGACGAACGTGCCCCAGCCCTGGTTGCGGCCGGCGCCGTCCACCCATTCCTCGTCGGTGAAGGTGCCGGTCGAGCCGAACGGCATGACGAGGATCAGCGGCTGCGCCTTGCGCCGGGCGACGAGCGCGTCCTCGACCACTCCCATGCGGACGGTCTCGAGGAACGCGGGCGGCCGGCCCGGGAAGCCGTGCAGCAGGTAGAGCACCGGATAGCGCCGGTGTGGGTGCGCCCCGTAGCCGGGCGGAAGAAAGACGACGACCTGCTGCCGGCGGCCGCCGAGGGCCGGGCTCGCGACCGTGATCTGCCGCTCGACGCCGGCGACACGGACGAAGGAGGCGTCCTTCGGAGGAGCGAACCCGCGGTAGAGCCAGTAGTTCTCGCCGTAGCGGTAGGCCCCGAGGCCGCCCACGGCGAGGAACCCGAGCACCGCAACGGCCGCCGCGGCGGCGGCCGGCCGTCCCTGCAGGAGGCGCACGGCGTGCACGGTCATCGCTACGCTCCCATGTACCGTCGCACTGTTAAGCGACGTCGGCGGGCACGGTTAAGCCGCTGTAGCGGCTGCACGGCATGAGACCAGGACGCCTGCTCCCACTCCTCGGCGCGCTCGCCGCCGCCCTCTCGCTCCCGGCGGCTTCCGCCGCCTCGGGCTCGCGCACGATCGACGCGAGCTACGTCTCCCGCGCGCTCGGGGGCCGGCTCCGCTACGAGGTCCACCTGCCACCCGGCTACGCCCCCGGCTCCGGCCCGCGCTACCCGGTCGTCTACTTCCTGCACGGGCTGCCCTCGCAGCCGTCGGGCTACCGCACCCTCAGCTTCGTCGAGCGGGCGCTCGACTCGGTCGGGCACCCCGCGATTCTCGTCGTCCCCCAGGCCGCGCGCGCGGGCGAGAGCGATCCCGAGTACATCGACCGGAGCCCCGGACACCGCTGGGGCACGGCGATCGCATCCGAGCTGCCGCAGGTCGTCGACCGGCGCTACCGCACGATCGCCGGCCGGCGGGGGCGGGCGCTCGTCGGCCTCTCGGCAGGCGGCTACGGCGCGATGCACCTCGCGCTCTCCCACCTTGCCACCTTCTCGGCCGTGGAGTCGTGGAGCGGCTACTTCCATCCGACCGACCCGACCGGGACCCAGCCGCTCGAGCTCGGCTCACGCGACCGCGACGCGAAGGTGGACGTCCACCAGCAGCTCGTCGCGGTGCGGTCGCGGCTGCGCGTGCTGCCGACGTTCATCGCCTTCTACGTCGGGCGCTCGGACCGGCGCTTCGCCGCAGAGAACGAGCAGCTGAACCAGGAGCTCTCGGCGTCGGGGATCGCGCACGTCTTCCGCCTCTACGCCGGCGGTCACGACCAGCGGCTCTGGCAGCGCCACGCCCCGGACTGGCTGGCGCTCGCGCTGGCGCATCTGGCCGCCGCCGGCTAGCGCGGGCGTCTACCATCCAGGCATGGCCGCCACGCAGAAGCCGACCGCGATCGACCCGAGCGACTTCCTCGCCCTCGACGCCCTCCTCGACGACGAGGAGCGCGCGATCCGCGACACCGTGCGCCAGTGGGTGCGCGACCGGATCCTGCCGGACGTCGGCGAGTGGTTCGAGGAGGGCATCCTGCCGCGCGAGCTGGCCCAGGAGATCGGGCAGCTCGGGCTGTTCGGCATGCACCTCGACGGCTACGGGCTCCCGGGCGCGAGCGCCGTCGCCTACGGGCTGACGTGCCTCGAGCTCGAAGCGGGCGACTCCGGCATCCGCAGCTTCGTCTCGGTGCAGGGCTCGCTCGCGATGTTCGCGATCTGGAAGTGGGGCTCCGAAGAGCAGAAGCAGCGCTGGCTGCCGGCGATGCACTCGGGCGAGGCGATCGGGTGCTTCGGGCTGACCGAGCCGGATGCCGGCTCCGACCCCGGGTCGATGCGGACGACAGCTCGCCGCGACGGCTCCGACTGGATCCTGAACGGCTCGAAGATGTGGATCACCAACGGGACGATCGCCGACGTGGCAGTCGTCTGGGCCCGCACCGAGGACGGAGCGGTCAACGGCTTCCTCGTGGAGCAGGGAACGCCCGGCTTCGAAGCGCCGGAGATGCACCACAAGCTCTCGCTGCGCGCCTCGGTCACCTCCGAGCTCGTCCTGCGCGACGTGCGCGTGCCCGAGGAGGCGCGCTTCCCGGAGGTCTCGACCCTGCGCGGGCCGCTCTCCTGCCTCAACGAGGCGCGCTACGGGATCGTCTGGGGCGCCGTCGGCGCCGGCCGCGCCTGCCTCGAGTCCGCGCTCGACTACGCGAGGGAGCGGATCGTCTTCGGGAAGCCGATCTCCGGCTACCAGCTCACGCAGCAGAAGCTCGCGGAGATGGCGCTCGAGGTGAACCGCGGCTTCCTCGTCGCGCTCCACCTCGGCCGCAAGAAGGACGAGGGGACGCTGCTGCCCGAGCACGTCTCGATGGGCAAGATGGGCAACGTCCGCGGGGCGCTCGAGGTCTGCCGCACGGCGCGCACGATCCTCGGCGGCAACGGGATCACGCTCGAATACCCGGTGATCCGGCACATGAACAACCTCGAGTCGGTGCTGACCTACGAGGGCACGCACGAGGTGCACACGCTGTCGGTCGGCAGGGCGCTGACCGGGGAGAACGCATTCCGCTAGACGAGCGGATCGCGGCGCTCTTTACCGCCGGACGGAACTTCGTCCACCTCGCGACGCTGCTGCCGGACGGCGCGCCGCACTCGATCCCCGTCTGGGCGATCCTCGAGGACGGGCGGATCGCGTTCTTCACCCAGGCCCGGAGCCGGAAGGCGCGGAACCTCGCCCGCGACCCGAGGGTGGCGCTCTCGGTCGTGGACGGCGAGAACCCGTACCGGAACGCGCAGATCCGCGGCCACGTCGTCGAGACGGTCGAGGGAGACGCCGCGCTCGAGGTGATCGACAGGATCTCGCAGCACTACGTCGGCGCCCCGTTTCCGATGCGGAGCGGCACCGTGTACTGGGTCGAGCCCGAGACGGCGCACTTCGTCGAGCTTCCGTTCGAGCACTAGCCCCGCCCTGTCCAGCCGAGCCATGACCCGGGGTCAGACCCCGGGACGTGTCCGACCGCGCCATGACCTGCGGAGCCACGACCTGGGGTCAGACCCCGGGACGTGTCTCGCGAGGACGGCGAGCGTCAGAAGCCGGGTCCGTCAGGTGCCGGCAGCGGGCTCTGCGCCAGCCCCGGCCGCGGGGCGCCCTCGTTGTACTCGGAGGGCGCGACGTCGTTCGGCCCGTCGGCGTAGAAGAGGCTCGCCAGCCGCTGGATCTGCCGCCGCCCCGGGCCCAGCTCGAACTGGCCGCCGCCGTACATGCTGATCCCCCGCTCCTCGGCCGCCTCGATCGCCTCCAGCAGCCCGCGCACGGTGCCGAAGCGCGAGGGCTTGACGTTGAGCCAGCGCGGCTCGAGCGGCAGCGCGTCGAGGTCGCGGAGCGAGTGCACGGGCGCGTCGAAGCTCAGCCGCTCCTCGGCTCCGGCCAACGCCTCGCGGCAGCCGTCCTCGAGCCACGGATCCTCGATCACCGCCTCGGGGAACGACTCCGCGACCGCGCGGTACAGCTCCGGGTCGGGCGCGAGGTCCACGCTCGTGCCGCGGTAGTACGCCTTCAGGTCGAGCACGCGGACGCGGTCGAGCGCGGCGAGCCGCTCCATCAGCGCCCGGTCCCAGTCGTCCTCCACGTCGAGCTTGAACTCCATGCCGGGCGAGATCTCGAGCCACGGCTCGATCCGCGCCCGCGTCGAGACGACGAAGCGCACCGGGCGATACGGACGGCCGAGCGCCTCTCCGAGCGAGACGCCCGCCTGGCGCAGCGCGAGGTCGAGCGCCGCGCTCTCGAAACCCCAGCGCCGGTGATCCTGCGAGGACGTGTCCCCGGGATCGCCGTGCCACAGCTCCAGCTCGTCCAGCCGGCGCGAGAGGTCGTCGAGGCTCCACGCGCCCGCGAGCATCAGGTCCGCCGGCACGTGGTCGTGGTCGGGAGCGGAGTAGGTGACGTCCTCGCCCTCCCCGGTCTCGCCCGCGCCCTCGAGAGCGACCGTCGTCGTCACGCGCGTCCAGCCGCGCCCGGTCTCCAGCTCGCGGCGCCGGAGCGCGTAGTCGTCGATCCTGACCTCGAGCCCGGCAAGGGAATCCCAGAGCGGCATACTGGCGAGCATATGGGTCGCGTCCTCGCCTGCGCGAGCGTGCTGGCGCTCGTCGCCACGACGCCGGCCGCGGCCGCGCTCCCCCGCGCCGGCGCCCTCGTCCCGGGACGGTCGCTCGGCGGCGTGCGGCTCGGCGAGCCGGCCGCCCAGGTGCGTACCGGCCTCGGCGGCTTCTACGGCGTCTGCCGCGGCTGCGCCCGCCCCACCTGGTACTTCACCTACCGGCCCTTCGACGAGCACGGGCTCGGCGTCGAGCTCACCGGCGGCCGCGTCTCGGCCGTCTACACGCTCTGGCAGCCCCCCGGCTGGCACGGTCCGCGCGGCCTCCGCCTCGGCGCCGTCGAGGCGCAGGTGACGGCGCTCGCCGGCACGCTCCTCCCCGTCTCCTGCGGCAGCTACGAGGCGCTCGTACGCGACGACCGCTCCGCGCGCACGCGCGTACTACCTCGTGGACGGGAAGCTCTGGGGCTTCGGCCTCCTCCGCCCGCGCGCGACCCCCTGCCGCTGATGCTGGAGCTGGAGGACGTCCGGGCCGCCGCGCGGCTCCTGCACGGGGTCGCGCACCGCACGCCCGTCCTTACCTCGCGCACGCTCGACGAGCGCACCGGCGCCGAGGTGCACGTGAAGGCGGAGAGCTTCCAGCGCGGCGGCGCCTTCAAGTTCCGCGGCGCCTACACGAAGCTCGCCTCGCTGCCCGAGGAGACGCTCCGGCGCGGCGTCCTCGCCTACTCGTCCGGCAACCACGCCCAGGCGGTCGCGATCGCCGCCGGGCTGCTCGGCGGCCGCGCGACGATCCTCATGCCCGCCGACGCGCCCGCCGCGAAGGTCGAGGCGACGCGCGGCTACGGCGCCGAGGTGGTCTCCTACGACCGCTGGACGGAGAGCCGCGAGGAGATCGGCGCGCGCCTCGCCGCCGAGCGCGGGCTCGAGCTCGTGAAGCCCTACGACGACCCGCTCGTGATGGCCGGCCAGGGCACGACGGCGCTCGAGCTGCTCGAGGACGCGCCCGAGCTCGACCTGCTCGTCGTCCCGGTCGGCGGCGGCGGGCTCGCGGCCGGCTGCGCGACCGCGGCGAAGGGCCTCCACCCCGGGATCCGCGTCGCCGGCGTCGAGCCGGAGGCGGGCGACGACACGCGCCGCTCGCTCGAGACGGGCGCGCGCGTCCGGATCGAGGTGCCGCGGACGATCGCCGACGGCCTCCAGGCGACCGAGCCGGGCGAGCTGACCTTCGAGGTCAACCGCCGCCGCCTCGACGAGGTCGTGACCGTGAGCGACGCGGAGATCCTCGAGACGATGGCGTTCCTCTTCGACCGGCTGAAGCTCGTCGCCGAGCCGAGCGGAGCCGTCGGCGTCGCCGCGCTGCTCGCCGGGAAGCTCGACGCCAGCGGCCGCCGTGTCGGGGTCGTCGTCTCCGGCGGGAACGTCGGCGCCTCACGCTTCGCCGCGCTCCTGGGCGGCGCGTAGCGCTCAACCGGTGGTCGTCGCCGCGGCGCCGGCGAGGAAGCCGCCGCACGCGATGTCGATCACCGTCTGCTCGGCCAGCGCCATGGCGTCGTCGCCGTCCGGCCGCGTGCCGAGCACCCAGCCGGTGAGCACGGCGTCGATCCCGCCGTAGAAGATCGTGGCCGCGAGCCCGGGGTCGAGGTCGGCGCGGAACTCGCCGGACGCCTGGCCGCGCTCGACGATCCGGCGGATCGAGTCTATCGGCTCCACGAGCTCCCCGATCCGCTGCTGCACCTCGATGCTGCGCGCGATCTCGCGCACGACGACCCGCACGACATCGGGCTGGTGCCGCCAGGTGCGCAGGATGATCAGGGCGACGTGGCGGAGCTGCTCGCGCGCGGGCTCGTCGGTCGCCTCGACCGCCCGGATGCGCTCGAGCAGGACGCTCCAGTTCTCGTGGAAGACGCTCTCCAGCACCTCGTCCTTCGAGGCGAAGTAGTGGTAGAGCAGGCCGTGCGCGACGCCCGCCTCCTCGGCGATGTCGCCGACGCGGCTCGTGTGGAAGCCCTTGCGCGCGAACACACGGACGGCCGCGTCGAGGATCAGCCGCCGCTTCTCCTCCGCTCCGGTGGTTCGCTCGCTCGCCAAGGCCGACGAAGGGTAGTGGTAGGTTCGCCGCGCATGCAACCGCTCCGGGGTCTGCTCGTGGTGGATCTGACGCGCTATCTGCCCGGCGCCTTCGCGTCGAGCGAGCTGCTTCGGCTCGGCGCGCGCGTCGTGCGGGTCGAGCAGCCGGGCGGCGACCCGATGCGAGAGACGGCGCCCGGCTGGCATGACGCGCTCAATTCGGGGAAGGAGTCGGTCGTGGTCGACCTCAAGGCCGACCCGGGGCTTGCTCGGGGGCTGCTCGGACGCGCCGACGTGGTCCTGGAGTCCTTCCGGCCGGGGGTCGCGGCTCGGCTCGGCGTGGGGCCGGAGGACGCCTCTCCGCGCGCCGTCTACTGCTCGATCACCGGCTTCGGGCTCGGCGGACGGCACGAGCAGCGCGCCGGCCACGACCTCAACTATCTCGGCTGGGCGGGCGTGCTCGAGGACACGGCGCCGGCATGGCCGCCGGTGCAGATCGCCGATCTCGCGGCCGGCGCGCTCGGCGCGGTCACGGAGGTGCTGGCGGCGCTGCTCGAGCGCGAGCGCAGCGGCGAGGGCGCGCGCCTCGTCGTCTCGATGACGCACGGCTCGCACCGGCTCGTCGCCCACCGGCTGGGCGGCGACCCGGTCCCGCGCCTGCTCACGGGCGGGCTCGCCTGCTACCGCGTCTACGACACGGCGGACGGGCGCCGGCTCACGGTCGCCGCGCTCGAGCCGGTCTTCTTCCGGCGGCTCTGCGAGCTGCTCGGGCGGCCCGAGCTGGCGGGACGCCAGTTCGACGCCGACCAGGAGACGCTGGCGGCGGAGCTGGCGGACGTGCTCGCGGCGCATCCGCTCGCCGAGTGGCTCGAGCTCTTCGACGGCGAGGACGTCTGCGCCGGACCGGTGGCGACGCTCGAGGAAGCCGCGGCCGACCTCGGAACGCCGCCGCCGGGCGTCGCGCCGGCCCTCGGCGCGCACACGGATTCCTGGCGCGCGGAGCTCGGCCTGTGATCCTCGCCGCGGCCGCCGCCGCCGCGCTCACTCCGGAGCCGCACGCCCCGCGCCTGCTCGTCCGCCGCGGCGGCGCCATCGTGTCGATCGCGCCCGGCGGCGCGCGCCGCACGCTGCTCGAGAGCGGCCGCGACGTCGCCTACTCGCCCGACGGGACGCTGATCGCGTTCGTCCGGAACGGCGACCTCTGGACGGCGAACGCGGACGGCAGCGGCCGGCGGCGGCTCGCGAGGACACCCGACGTGGCCGAGTCGGGCCCGGCGTGGCTGCAGGACGGGAAGAGCATCGTCTACACGGCGAACGTCGGGGGACGCCGCCAGATCCGCGTCTTCCGGCTGCCGACGGGACCGTCGCGGCAGGTCGCGGGCAGCGGCGGCGAGGAGTGGAGCCCCGCCGTCTCTCGCACGGGGCGGCTCGCGTTCGTCTCGAACCGCGGCGGCGCGCCCGCGGTCTACGTCGCGCGCGCCGACGGCAGCGATGCGGCGCTCTTCCACCCGGCGCCGCCGCCGGAGACCACGCCGACGGACACGACGCCCACCGGGACGACCACGCCGTCGCCCACCGAGCCCGCGCCGCCGGCCGGCCTGCGCGACCTCGCCTGGTCGCCCGACGGCAGGCGTCTCGCCTACACGGTCGCCGCACCCGACGGCACGACCGCCGTGGAGCTCGACGACGGCGACACCGCGACGGCGCTCCCGGACGCGGCGCGGCGGCCGGTCTGGGCGCCCGGAGGCGCCCGGATCGCGTTCGCGGACGCCGCCGGCGCGCTGCACACGGTCGGAATCGACGGAAGCGGCCCGCGCGTCCTCGGGCGGGCCGAGCCACTCGACTGGCGGGTCGTCCCGACGGGTCGCGTCCGCTACCCGGACTTCGTCCAGCAGCCGCCGTCCGGGCTGACGATCATCCGTTCCGGCGCCCACTGGCTGCTCGGCTTCACCTCGCTCGTGGACAACCGCGGCCCGGGCGTGCTCTGGCTGCGCGGGCGCCGGCCCGGCGGGTCGAGCGTCATGGACGCGCGCCAGCTGCTCGAGGTCGCCGGCGGCAGCCCACGCGTGGTCGAGAACGCAGGACGGCTGCGCTTCACCGTCGCGTGGCCGCACTTCCACTGGCACTACCTCGCCTTCGACCGCTACGAGCTGCAGCGCGTGGGCGACGGCAGCGTCGCCGTCCGCGACCGCAAGGAGGGCTTCTGCCTCGCCGACCACTACGGGATCGCGAGGGGCGTTCCGCACGGCCCGCCGCGCTTCCTCGCAAACTGCGAGCGCTTCAACCGCGGCGCCGGCTACGTCGAGGAGGGCACCTCCGTCGGCTACACCGACCGCTACCCGGCCTTCTACGAGGGCCAGAGCCTCGACCTGACACGGCTCGCCCCGGGCACCTACCGGCTCGTGCACACCGTGAACCCGGACTTCCACCTGCGCGAGCTGCGCTACGACGACAACTCCGCGTCGCTGCTGATCCGGTTGAGCCGGCCGGACGGCCGCGGCGCAGCGCCGCACGTCGCGACGCTGCGCACGTGCCGCAAGGAGCGCTGCTAGGCGGGCCCGGGGCCGTTCGCCGCGGCAGGGTCGTCCGGCACGGCGGCCGGGACGGCGGCGCCCGCGACGGCGCCGCCGATCCGCCCGATCAGCTGCTGGACGTCGTTGGGGATGATCCAGATCTTGTTCGACTCCCCCTGCGCGATCTTCGGCAGCGCCTGGAGGTACTGGTAGGCGAGCAGCTGCGGGTCCGGGTTGCCCTCGTGGATCGCCTCGAAGACGGTGCCGATCGCCTGCGCCTGGCCCTCGGCCTGCAGGATCAGCGACTCGCGCTCGCCCTGCGCCCTGAGGATCTGCGCCTGCCTGTCGCCCTCGGCGGTGAGGATCTGCGACTGCTTCTGCCCCTCCGCCTGGAGGATCGCAGCGCGCTTGTCGCGCTCGGCGCGCATCTGCTTCTCCATCGCGTCCTGGATCGAGGCGGGCGGGTCGATCGCCTTCAGCTCGACGCGGTTGACGCGAATCCCCCACTTGCCGGTCGCCTCGTCGAGCACGCCGCGCAGCTGGCCGTTGATCTCGTCGCGCGAGGTGAGCGTCGTCTCGAGCGCCATCGAGCCGATCACGTTCCGCAGCGTCGTCACGGTGAGCTGCTCGATCGCCTGGATGTAGTTCGCGATCTCGTAGGAGGCCGCCTTCGGGTCGGTGACCTGGAAGTAGATGACCGAGTCGATGCTGACGACGAGGTTGTCCTCGGTGATCACCGGCTGCGGCGGGAAGGAGACGACCTGCTCGCGCAGGTCGAGCAGCGGCCGCACGCGGTCGACGAAGGGGACGACGAGCGCGAGCCCCGGCGTGAGCGTGCGCGAGTAGCGGCCGAGCCGCTCCACGACGCCGGCGCGCGCCTGCGGGACGATCCGCACCGTGCGGGCCAGCACCGCCAGCACGATCACGGCGACGACGACGATGACGATCAGACCAGCCATATCGGCTCAGCTCCTTCAGCGGTAGACGAGGGCGGTAGCGCCCTCGATGCGTGCGACCTCGACCTGCGATCCGGGCTCGAAGACCTCGTCCGGCACGTACGACCGGGCCGTCCACTCCTCGCCGCCGATCCGGACGCGGCCGCCGGCGCCGTCCACCTTCTGGAGCACGACGGCGCTCGCGCCTTCGAGCGCGGCGGTGCCGGTGCGGATCGCGACCGGCATCGAGAGATGGGCGCGTGCGATCGGGCGCAGCAGCCCCAGGGAGGCGAACGAGCCGAGGGCGAAGACGAGCGCCTGGAGCCAGACGGCGGCGCCGAGCAGCGCGGCGAGGGCGGCCACGACGGCCGCGAGCGCGACCGGGCCGAGGAAGAACAGCCCGGGCGTGAAGATCTCCCCCAGAGCCAGCGCCACTGCGGCGATCGCCCAGGCGACCCACGCGGACATGCCTCCAGTGTAGGGACGGGCACCCTGGCCGGGGAGCCGCTTCGGTCCCTATCCGGGCCGCGCGAGGCCGAGCGCGGCCGGCAGCGCGTACAGATCCTCGATCCGCGGCTCGAACTCCGGGTGGCGACCGGCGCGGTCGAGCAGGATCGCGTGCATGCCGAGCGCGCGGGCGCCCTCGACGTCGTCGGCGACGGTGTCCCCGACCATCACCGCGTCGGCCGGCTCGACCTCGAGCAGGTCGAGCACGGCGCGGAAGATCGAGGCGTGCGGCTTGGCTCGCCCGTGGTGGAACGAGCTGATGCCCGCGTCGATCTCGAGCGCGTGGTGGTGGGCGAACTCGTGCACGTCGCGCGCCGAGTTCGAGACGAGCCCGATCAGGAGGCCGGAGCGGCGGAGTTCGTCGAGCACCGGGACCGTGTCCTCGTACAGCTCGAAGTTCTCGTGCCGCTCCCAGCCGTGGGTGATCTCGACCGCGCAGTCGTAGGCGGCCGGCCGCGTACCGCCCATCCCGAGCACGATCCGCTCCGTGAAGGCGAACCAGATCTCGTCGTCGTGCTCGAACTCCGGGTGCCGCTTGAGATCGACGAACGCCTCGTCGCGCGCCTCGTCGTAGCGGGCCGGGTCGAGGCGGAGGCCGTGGCGCTCGCCGACGCGGACGTAACCCTCCGGGCCGAGCTCCGGCCCGGGCCGGGCGAGCGTGAAGTCGACGTCGAAGAGGACTGCGCGCGGCTGCATCACCCTGCTTCTAGCAGCCAGCGCGCCGTCTCGAGGTGCGTTGCGATGTAGCCGCCGTCGCGGGACCAGGCGATCGTCTGCGCGATCGTCCAGCCGCGGGCGCGCTCGCGATCGAGCCCGAGCTCGGCGCAGAGGCGGTCGAGCCGGTAGAGCGCCTCGCGCTTCGAGTGCCCGAGCTCGGAGCTGCGGACGATCGGCGCGACGGCGAGCTCGCGCTCGCCGGCGAGCGGCTTCGGGTCGATCGCGAGCCAGGGCTCGCGACGGGCGGCGAGGACGTTCTCGCCGTGCAGATCCTGGTGGAGGAGCACCTGCTCGCCCTGCGTCGGGGCGAGCTCGCGCAGGTAGTGGACGGCGGCGGCGCGGAGCCGCGCGTCCGGGACGCCCGCGATGTCCTCTCCCTCGAGCCAGTGCCCGGCCTCCTCGGCGAGCGGGCGGAAGCCCTCGCCGCTCTTCCAGAGCCTCGGCAGCAGCCCGATCAGGACGCCGAGCGGGTCGTCGGATGCCTCGGAGAGGAACGTGCCCGGCTCGCAGCGCTCGAGCAGGAGCGCGTGGCGCTCGTCGTCGCGGGCGAGGAGGCGCACGGCGCCGTCCCCGTCCCAGCGCTCGAGCGCGTCCGCCTCCCGCTCGCTCTCCCGGTGCGGGTAGATCAGCTTGAGGACGGCGGGCGTCCCGTCGGCGAGCTCGACGCGAAGCGCGTGGCCGGCGGCGCCGGGCGAATAGGCATGTCCCGGGGTCAGACCCCAGGACACGGCCAGCTCGGCCACGCGGGTGGGAACGGCCGCGAGCCATTCCGCGTACGTCTCCGCCATCGCGCCGGGGAAGCTACCCTAGGACCCGCAGTTCGGGGTGTGGCGCAGCCTGGTAGCGCGCTCCGTTCGGGTCGGAGAGGTCCCCAGTTCGAATCTGGGCACCCCGATAGAGAGCCGCGGGACGAGTTCCCGCGGCTCTTTGCATAGCTGCGACGGATCCGTGACCCGGCGTGGCCTACGCTCGAGTCATGGCGCGCGCACCCCGAGATCAGTCCGCCGGAGTCCGCCACGTCATCTGCCGCGGCAACCGCGGGCAGGCGATATTCGCCGACGACTTCGACCGAGAGAGGTATCTGCGCCTGCTCGGCGCCGTGGTGGAGAGGCTCGGCTGGCGAGTGCTCGCGTACTGCCTGATGACGAACCACGTCCACTTGCTGCTTCTCGTCCCGGACGGGACGATCTCGGTCGGCGTCCAGCTCCTCAGCGGCGGGTACGCGCAGGCGTTCAATCTGCGCCACGGCTGGAAGGGCCACCTCTTCGAGGGCCGGTTCAAGCTCGTCCTCGTGGAGGACGAGGCACACGCCCTCGAGGAGATCCGCTACGTTCCGAACAACGTGCAGCGCTCCGGCGTCGCGCGCGACGCCGCAGACGTGGACTGGCGCTGGAGCAGCTACCGCCAGGTCGCGGGGCTCGAGCGTGCGCTGCCTTTCCTCGACGTTGAGTGGACCCTCGCGCTGTTCCACGAGGCCCCTGAGCGGGCGCGGGCGGCATACGCGCGCTTCGTGCGCGACGGCGCGCTCCGGAACCGCGACCGACGCCGGCCGGCACGGCTCCTCCGGGCGACGCCGTCCCGTCCGCCACGGCTCCGGTCGAGCAGTGCTCCCTCGGCGGCGCCGGTCCCACCCGACCCGCCCGCCGGCCGCTCCGAGACCGCGCACCCGCCCCTGCGGGACATGTCCCGGGGTCTGACCCCGGGACGCGTCCCGCCGGGACGCGTCCCGGACGACTAGCCCACCCCGTAGGCGCCCGGGAAGCGCTCTGCCAGAAGGCGGATGAGGAGCGCGGCCGGCAGGCCGACGACGTTGAGGTAGTCGCCCTCGATCCGCTCGACGAGCGCGGCCCCCAAACCCTGGATCGCATAGCCGCCGGCGCGGCCCTCCCACTCGCCGGAGGCGACGTAGGCGGCCAGGTCGCGCGGTGTCAGCGGGCGGAAGCGCACGAGGGTCTCGGCCGTCTCCACGATCTCCCAGCTCTCCGTGCGCAGGCAGAGCCCGGAGACGACCGCGTGCGTCCGCCCCGAGAGCTGCTCGAGCATCCGCTCCGCGCCCTCTGCGCCCTCGGGCTTCGCGTAGATCCGCCCGTCGAGCACGACGGTCGTGTCCACGCCGAGCACCGGCCGCCCGTCCGCCTCGGCCGCGACCGAACGCGCCTTGCCGGTCGCGTGGTCGCGCACGAGCAGGCTCGCGTCCGCGTCCGGCGGGTCGTGCTCCTCGTACCGGGGCGCGACGACCTCGAACGGGATCCCGAGCTGCTCGAGGATCGCGCGCCGCTGCGGCGAGGTGGACGCGAGCAGCAACGGCGTCGCGGGCGGCGCGCTCACGGGCGCTGCTTCCGCGCCACCCAGAGCTCCTCGCACGGCCACTGCCGCGCCCACTCGACCGTGACGTAGTCGTAGTAGACGGGATCCCGCGCGTCCGCCGGGGCCTGCAGCTCGTGCAGCGCCTCGATCCCGAAGCCGTGGCGGCGGAGCAGCTCGATCCAGCGCCCGTGCGGGAGGTGGTACTCGATTCCCTGCTCGTCGGGCCACTGCGTCCGGCCCATCTCGAACAGCGAGCGCTGGAGCGTCGTCGTCACCGGACCCACGTCGGGGAAGCAGAGGTACGCGACGATCGAGTTCGTCATGAAGATCAGCCGCCCACCCGGCCGCAGCAGCCGCGCTGCCTCGGGAACCCACCGTTCCGGGTCGGCCCAGAGCGAGGCGCCGTACTCCGAGACCGCCAGGTCGAACGACGCGTCCGGCAGCGGCACCGACTCCCCGGGGGCCTGGACGAGCGGAAACTCGATGCCGGTCTCGGCCTGCAGGCGCCGCGCGGTCTCGAGCTGCGCGGGCGTCGGGTCGACCCCGACCGGCCGCGCCCCGCGCCGTGCGAGCCACGCCGAAACGTACGCCGTGCCGCAGCCGAGCTCGACGACGTCGAGCCCGGCCACCTCGCCGAGGCAGCCGACCTCGTCCTCGGGCACGCCGAACACGCCCCAGCAAATGTCCTCCCTCGCCCACTGGCGCGCCGCGGCGGCGTCGGTGTGGTCGGCGTTCGCCTTCGTCCACTGCGCGACGTTCGCCGCGACGGAATCCGGCTCAGACGAGCTCATCGTCGGAGAACCAGAGCGCGATCTCGCGCTCGGCCGACTCCGGCGAGTCGGAGCCGTGGACGAGGTTGTCCGGCATCGACATCGCGAGGTCGCCGCGGATGGTGCCCGGCGCCGCGTCGGCCGGGTTCGTCGCGCCGATCGTCGTGCGCAGGGTCGCGATCGCGCCCTCGCCCTCGACGACGAGCGCCCACGTCGGCCCCGAGGTGATGAACTCGACGAGCCCGCCGAAGAACGGCTTCTCACGATGCTCGGCGTAGTGCGTCTCGCCGAGCTCGCGTCCCGCCCTCAGCAGCTTCCCCGCCCGGATCGTGAAGCCGCGCGCCTCGATGCGGCCGAGAATCTCGGCGGCGAGCCGGCGCCGGACGGCGTCCGGCTTGATCAGGATCAGGCTGCGCTCCACGGCCACGGGGGCGCAATATAGTCGCCGCGGCTACCCGGGGGGCCGGAGACCGCGCGGCGTGCCGAGGGCCGGCATCGTCGCGATCGACGCCGGCTCGATCGCCGTCTCGCAGTACGGGCAGACCTGCCACAGGGCCTCGAGCGGCGCCTTGCACGTCTGGCATGCCTGCTTCAGCTTCGTCGTGCAGATCGGGCAGACGAGGAACGTCGGATCGACCTCGGAACGGCAGACCGGGCAGTGCAGGTCGCGCTTCGTCAGCCGCTCCTCCATCGCGCGAATCTCGAGCTCGCGCTCGCGCACGTCCTCCAGGTACTCCGGCGGCCGGAAGAGCATGTAGACGAACGGCCCCACGTAGGGCGGGACGAGCCCGAGCAGCGTCGCGATCCCGACGAGCCACGGATCCTCGACCCGCCGGCGCGCGTCCTTGTAGACCCAGTAGCCGAGCGCCGCCCAGAACACGAACGCGAAGAAGAGCGCGAGGTTCCGGATCACGAGCCACGTGCCCGAGCTGAAGAACTCGTTGAGGCTGCTGAACGTGGACGCGATCACAGCAGCATCCGGCCGATCAGATAGCCGGCCGCGAACGCGCCGCCGACGACCGTCGCCAGCACGAACGCGGCGAGCGCGAAGATCGAGAGCCTCTCGCCGACGCTATGGGTTGTCGTCGCCGCGTTCATTGAGCTCGGCCAGAAGATAGAGGGAGCCCGTGACGAGGAGCGCGCCGTCCGCCCCCGCGAGCGCGCGGGCCCGCCGGGCGGCCTCGACCGGGTCGGTGATGTGCTCGACATGGCTGAAATACCGTTCGGCACGCGAGGCAAGTTCCCCTGCGGGCACCGCCCGCCGGTTCGAGGACTCCGTGGCGATCAGGGTACCGCCAAGCACTGAGAGCGCCTCCAGCATCAGCTCCGGCCGCTTGTCGCGGAGCATCGAGCACAGGATGACGTACTCGTCGGTCGGCAGGCGCGGCAGGAGGTAGCCCACGGCGGCGAGGTTGTGCGCGCCGTCCCAGATCTCGAGCGGGCGCTCGCCGCGGCGCTCCAGCCGCCCGGGCAGCGACACGCCCTCCGCGGCGTGCGGGTCGACCGTTCGCTCGAGGAAGGTCTCCGCGGCCGCGACCGCAAGCGCGAGGTTGCTGCGCGCGGTGACGACCACGTCGCGGGCGCCGTTCTCGTCCGCGAGCCCGTGCCACTCCGGCTCGCCCAGGACGACGCTCGTACCCTGCTCCACGACCGCGAGCTTCTCGGCCGCTATCGCCTCGCGCGTGTCGCCGAGCACGTCCATGTGGTCGAGCGCGACGCTCGTGAGGACGACGACCCGCGTCCGCAGCACGTTCGTCGCGTCGTGCCGCCCGCCCAGCCCGGCCTCGACGACGGCCGCGTCCACCTCCGCCTCGGCGAAGGCGAGCAGGGCCGCGGCGGTCAGGGCCTCGAACTGCGTGGCACCGAGGGCCGTCGCCCGGGGCCTGACCCCCGCGACGGCGCGTTCGAAGTCCACCTCGGCGCCGCACACCCGGATCCGCTCGCTCCAGCGGACGACGTGCGGCGAGACGTACGCACCGACGGCGAGCCCGGCGTCCGCGAGCAGCGCCTCCACCATCCGTGTCGTCGTCGACTTGCCGTTGGTGCCGACGACGTGGACGGCCGGGTAGCGGAGCTGGGGGTCGCCGAGCTGCGCGAGCAGCTCCTGCATCCGCTCGAGCCCGAAGCCCTCGGCGGGCCACGGGCTGAGCGACGCGATCCAGTCGGTCGCCGGCCCCGCCACCTAGCCGCCGAGCGCGTCGAGCTCGCGCCGGTAGCGCTCGAGCTTCTCGCGCTCCGCCTGCACGACCTCGTCCGGCGCCCGCTCCACGAACCGCTCGTTCGCGAGCATCTGCTCGGCGCGCGCGACCTCTTCCCGGAGCCGCTCCCGCTCGGCCTCCACGTCGCCGGCGCCGTCGCCTGCGCGCTCCGGGCGCACGACCGCGTCGAAGATCCGCTTCTCGTCACCATCGAGCGGCGTCGCGACGCCGCTTCGCCGGAACCGCTCCGCCGCCTCCTGCACCCGCTCGAGCACGTCGGCATCGGCGGCGAACGAGCCGTCCGGCTCCGGCCAGGGCGCGACCACGAGCCGCGACCCGCGCGCCGGCAGGTGGGCCCAGATCTCCTCCGTCACGTGCGGCATGACCGGGTGCAGCAGCGCCAGGAGCCGTTCGAGCGCCGCGAGCGCGGTCGCCTTCGCGTCCTCGTCGCCCTCGTAGAGCCTCGGCTTGATCGCCTCCGCGTACCAGTCGCAGAAGTCGTCGAAGGTCAGGTGGTAGAGCCGCTCGACCGCGTGCGAGAAGTCGTACGCGTCCCAGTCGGCCTCCACCTCGGCACGCGTCGCGTCGATCCGCGCGAGGATCCAGCGCTCCTCGAGCTCGCGCGGCCGCAGCTCCGGCTCGGCGCCCTCCCCCTGCGAGAGCAGCAGCCGCGACACGTTCCACAGCTTGTTCGCGAGCCGCCGCCCCTCCTCGATCGGCTGCGCGGAGAAGCGCACGTCCTGGCCCGACGACATCTTCAGCAGCCCGTAGCGGGTCGCGTCGGCGCCGTGCTCGTCGATCAGCTCGACCGGGTCGATGCCCGTCCCGAGCGACTTGGACATCCGCCGCCCGTCCTGGGCGAGGATCGTCGAGTGGATGATCACGTCGTGGAACGGGATGTCGCCGAGCAGCTCGAGCCCGGCCATCAGCATCCGGTTCACCCAGAGGAAGATGATCTCGCGCGCCGTCGAGTTGACGTCGCCCGGATAGAAGGCGGCGAGCTCCGGCGTCTTCTCGGGCCAGCCGAGCGTCGCGAACGGCCAGAGCGCCGACGAGAACCACGTGTCGAGCACGTCCGGGTCGCGCTCGAGCTCGCGTGAGCCGCACTCGGCGCACGCGTCCGGCTCCGCCTCGGCGCACGTCACGTGCCCGTCGGGGCAGTACCAGATCGGGAGCTGGTGGCCCCACCAGAGCTGGCGCGACACGTTCCAGGGCCGGATCGCCTTCAGCCAGTCGAGGGCGACCCGGTTGTGCACCGGGGGATGGAAGGTCGACGCGGCCGACTCGACCGCCTCGATCGCCGGCCGCGCGAGCTCCTCCATCGCGCACCACCACTGGAGCGAGACGAGCGGCTGGATGCGCGTGCCCGAGCGCTCGCAGTGGCCGACGCGTGGCGGTAGCTCTCGCGCTTCTCGAGCAGTCCCTCCTGGCGCAGCCAGTCGACGACGTAGTCGGAGGCCTCCTCTTCGGTCAGCCCGATCAGCTTCTCCGGGATCTCGCCGGTCATCCGGCCGTCGAAGTCGATCACCGTCAGCTCGGGAAGCCCGTGGTCGCGGCCGATCTCGAAGTCGGTCGGGTCGTGTCCGGGCGTGATCTTCAGCGCGCCGGTGCCGAACTCCGGGTCGACGCGCTCGTCCGCGATCACCGGCACCGTCCGCCCGGCCACCGGCACGACCACCTCGCGGCCGACGAGCCCCGCGTAGCGCTCGTCGGCCGGGTGCACGGCCACCGCGACGTCGGCGAGGATCGTCGCCGGCCGCACCGTCGCCACGGTCACGTGGCCGTCGCCGTCCGCGAGCGGGTAGCGCGCGTAGGTGAGAGCGTCGTCCACGTCGATGTGCTCCACCTCGAGGTCGGAGATGGACGTCCGGCAGTCGCTGCACCAGTTGATGATCCGGTTGTCGCGGTAGAGCCAGCCGCGCTCGTAGAGGTGGACGAAGAAGCGCATCACCGCGCCGACGTAGGCGTCGTCCATCGTGAAGCGCTCGCGCTCGTAGTCGAGCGAGCAGCCGAGGCGCCGGAACTGGCCCATGATCACGCCGCCGTACTCGCGCAGCCACGCCCAGACGCGCTCCAGGAAGGCGTCGCGGCCGATCTCCTGGCGCGTGGTGCCTTCGCGGCGCAGCTCCTTCTCGACCACGGCCTGGGTGGCGATGCCGGCGTGGTCGAAGCCAGGCTGCCAGAGCGCCTCGAAGCCGCGCATCCGGTGCCAGCGGATCAGCACGTCCTGGATCGAGCCGTTGAGCGCATGGCCCATGTGCAGCGCGCCGGTCACGTTCGGCGGCGGCACCGCGATCACGTAGCCCGGCCTGCCGGATGCCGGATCGGCGTGGAAGAGCCGCTCCTCCTCCCACGCGCGCTGCCAGCGCTCCTCGACGCCCTGCGGGCGGTACAGCGGCTCCATCTCCATTAGGGGCCGATCCTAGCCGTGGGCGCGCCGCCGCCTCCGGGCAGGGAAATGCGCAATCCGGTGAGGTCAGGCAGCGACTATGGTCGGAGTATGCCAGACCGGCTCGACCGGCTGCTGGTGGTCGCCGCGGCGGTGCTGCTCGTGGCGATCTCGTGGACGCGCTGCACCGGGGCCCATCGCCCGCGCCGCGGGTCGCGCCGGCCGTGCGGAGCCTGCCGCCGGCGCCCGTCCCGGAGCGCATCCGCCTCGTGCCCTCGTCGACCGCGTTCCTGCCACGCTGCCGGAGCCGCGACCTGCGCCTCGCGGTCGGGCCGGGGCCGGTCGTCCGGCTCCGCTACGCGGGGCCGCGCTGCCACCTGCCGCCGCTCCGGCTGCGCGCCGTCGCCGCCGCGGCAGACGGGTCGATCCTCTACGACGGCCCCGCCCTCGCCCACGAGGACCTGTCCGGGAACTACGCCGTCTCGGGCCGCGCGCACGGCCGGCTGCTCACGGGCTGCGGCCCCGAGCCGCGCCGGGTGACCGTCTCCGGCGCCGGCCTCCACGCCACCGGCACCGTCCGCTGCGACCACGGCTCGTCGGGACCCGGCCGGGGGTCTGACCCGGGACATGTCCGTTCGAGGGTCGCGCGGCGGCCCGGCGGCGCCGATGAACCGGGCGTGCGCACGCTCCGCCCTCGCGAGGAGTTCCCCACGCCGGCCTTCCGGGTCGCGCTGCCGCTGCTGCTCGCGGTCGGCGTCGCGCTCGCGGTCTGGCTGCTGCGCGGCTAGGAGCCGCCGGCGCGGCTCTTCTGCCAGTCGCGCGGCTGCGCTCCGACCTGCTCGAGAATCGTCTCCAGCAGGACGAAGGACGAGAGGACGTGCTCGCGGGCGAGCGCGCGGGCGCCGGCGGCGCTGCCGGCCACGATCGCCTGCCGGATCGCGCGATGCTGCTCGGCGTTCTTGAGATAGAGCCCGTCGATCGAGTGGTCGCCGGGCGCCCACACCGCAGGCCCCGAGAACGACCGCCGCGCGCTCTTCGCAAGCTGCTCGACGAGCGGCAGGTCGGCGACGCGGTAGATCACGTCGTGGAAGGCGTGGTTCGCGCGCACCCACTCGCCCATGATCGAGCGGCGCGCCTCGCCGGGCTCCCGCGCCCGCAGCTCCTGCGAGATCTCCGCGAAGCGCGTCTGCGCCACGCCCAGCTCGGCGAGGTCGTCCGGCGTCATCTTCGCCGCCGCCACCTCGGTGGCCAGGCTCTCGAGCTCCGCGCGCACCAGGAACGCCTCGTGCAGCTCCTCGCGCGAGATCGTCCGCACGCGGACGCCGCGGTTCGGCACGAACGAGACGAGGCCGAGCGCCGCCAGGCGCCGCAGCGCCTCGCGGATCGGCGTCCGCGACACGTCGAACTGCTCGGAGAGCTGCTCCTGGCGGAGCACCGTCCCCGGCTCGAGCTCGCCGGAGACGATCGCCTCCTCGATCACCAGCGCGATGTCGTCTGCCTTGGTGCTGTCGAGCGTCACTCCAGATGAGTGTACGCGGGAAGCGTCAGGAACTCGACCAGCTCGGGCGCCAGCGCGAGCTCGGCGAACAGCTGCTTCGCCTCGTCGCCGGCCTCGACGCGCGCGATCTCCTCCCGCACGCGCGCCTCGTCGAAGCGCCCCGCGCGCACCCACTGCCAGACCTGCGAGCGCGAGATCTCGGCCGTCGCGGCGTCCTCCATCAGGTTGTCGATCGCCGCGGCGCCGACCCCCTGGAGCCACGCGTCGAGGTAGCGCGTCCCGACGGAGACGTTCGTCCGCAACCCCGCCTCGGTGATCTCGCCCGGCGTGTCCGGAATCGAGAGCAGCGCCGCCTCGTCCGGGACGACGTCCTCGCGCAGCCGCTCGACCTGGTTCGGCCGCTCGCCGAGCACGCGCGTCGAAGACCTCGGTCGCGACCGGCACGAGATCCGGGTGCGCGACCCAGGTGCCGTCGAAGCCGTCGCTCGACTCGCGCTCCTTGTCCTCGCGCACCTTCGCGAGCGCGAGCTCGTTCACCTCGGCATCCTTCCGGGACGGGATGAACGCCGCCATCCCGCCGATCGCGTGCGCGCCACGCCGGTGGCACGCGCGGACGAGCAGCTCCGTGTAGGCGCGCATGAACGGCACGCGCATCGTCACCTGAGCCCGGTCGGGCAGCAGCCAGTCCTCGCGCGACCGGAACTTCTTGATCACGCTGAAGATGTAGTCCCAGCGGCCGGCGTTGAGGGCGCAGCCCCAGTCGCGCAGCTCGTAGAGGATCTCCTCCATCTCGAACGCGGCGAGGATCGTCTCGATCAGCACCGTCGCCCGGATCGAGCCGTGCGGGATCCCCAGCTCGCTCCTCGGCGAACTCGAAGGCCCGCGCCCAGAGCCGCGCCTCGTGGTGCGACTCGAGCTTCGGCAGGTAGAAGTACGGCCCGCTGCCGCGCTCGAGCTGCTCGCGCGCGTTGCGGACCATGTGCAGCCCGAAGTCGAAGAGCGAGCCGGAGATCGGCTCGCCCGTCGACGAGCACGTGCCGCTCCGGCAGGTGCCAGCCGCGCGGCCGGATCAGGAGCGTCGCGATCTCGTCGTTCAGCCGGTACTGCTTCTCGCCCGTGTCGAGCGAGATCGTGCGCCGGACGGCGTCCGAGACGTTGCGCTGGCCCTCGACGACGTTCGTCCACGTCGGCGAGTTCGCGTCCTCGTAGTCGGCCATGAAGACGCGCGCGCCGGAGTTGAGCGCGTTGATCATCATCTTGCGCTCGACCGGGCCGGTGATCTCGCAGCGGCGGTCCTGGAGGTCGGCGGGCGCCGGCGCCACGCGCCAGTCGCCCTCGCGGATCCCGCGCGTCTCGGGGAGGAAGCCCGGCAGCGCGCCCGCGTCGAGCTCGGCCTGCCGCTCCCGCCGCCGCTCGAGCAGCTCGAGCCGCGTCGGGTTCAGCTCGCGGTGGAGGCGCGCGACGAAGTCGAGCGCCTCCCGCGTCAGGATCTCCTCGTCCGCCGGCGCCGTGACCCGACGTCGGCCAGGGCGCTCAAGCCGCCGGCTCCTTCTCGCGCGGCGTCTCCTCGAACTGCTCCTCCTCGGTCGAGCCCTTGAGGGCCAGCGTCGAGCTGTCCGGCGAGACCGCCTGCGCGACGAGGTCGAAGTAGCCGGCGCCGACCTCGCGCTGGTGGCGCGTGGCCGTGTAGCCGTACTCCTCCAGCGCGAACTCGCGCTGCTGCAGCTCGACGTACGCGGTCATCTGCTCGTTCGCGTAGCCGCGGGCGAGCTCGAACATGCCCGCGTTGAGCGCGTGGAAGCCGGCGAGCGTGATGAACTGGAAGCGGTAGCCCATGGCGGCCAGCTCGTCCTGGAAGCGGGCGATCTGGGCCTCGTCGAGCGCCCGCCGCCAGTTGAACGAGGGCGAGCAGTTGTAGGCGAGCAGCCTGTCCGGGAAGCTCTCGTGGATGGCCTCGGCGAACGCGCGCGCCTCGCCGAGGTCGGGCGTCGAGGTCTCGCACCAGAGCAGGTCCGCGTACGGCGCGTAGGCGAGCGCCCGCGAGATCGCCGCGTCGATCCCGTCGCGGACGCGGTAGAAGCCCTCCGCCGTCCGCTCGCCGGTGACGAAGTCGCGGTCGTACTCGTCGACGTCGCTCGTCAGGAGCGTCGCGGCGAGCGCGTCCGTGCGCGCGACGAGCACGGTCGGCACGTCGCAGCACGTCGGCCGCGAGCCGCGCCGCGCTTGAGCGTGCGCACGAACTGCTGCGTCGGCACGAGCACCTTGCCGCCGAGGTGGCCGCACTTCTTCTCCGAGGCGAGCTGGTCCTCGTAGTGGACGCCCGCCGCGCCCGCCTCGATCATCGCCCGCATCAGCTCGTACGCGTTGAGCGGGCCGCCGAAGCCGGCCTCGGCGTCGGCGAGGATCGGCGCGAGCCAGTGCGTGCCGTTGCGGCCCTCCGACCAGTCGATCTGGTCGGCCCGCAGCAGCGCGTTGTTGATCCGCTTCACGAGCGCCGGCGCGCTGTTCGCCGGGTAGAGGCTCTGGTCGGGATACGTCTGGCCGACGAGGTTCGCGTCGGCGGCGACCTGCCAGCCGGAGAGGTAGATCGCCTCGAGCCCGGCCCTGACCATCTGGACGGCCTGGCCGCCGGTCAGCGCGCCGAGCGCGCGCACCGGCTTGTCGCGCTGGAGCAGCTCCCAGAGCCGTTCCGCGCCGCGCCGGGCAACCGTCTGCTCGGGGACGACCGAGCCGCGCAGGCGCACGACCTCCTCCGCCGCGTACGTCCGCTCGACGCCCTGCCAGCGGGATCGTCCCGCCAGCGGGCCTCGAGCTGATCTGCTCCTGCCTGGATCCGAGCGTCCGGTGTCATTCCCTCTCCTGGTCGCGATTCGCCGGTTTTCGGATCCTAGATTACCCGAACGGCTGGAGTGTCAACCGCATTGTCCGGTTACGCGGCGCGCGGCTCGGATCCGAGAGGGGCGCCTAGTGCGACGTCCAGCCGAGATCCATCACGAGCGGCGCGCCGGTGACGGAGCGGCCGTCCGGCCCGAGCAGCCACGCCGCCGCCGCGGCGACCTCGGACGGCTCCAGCAGCCGCTTCACGGCCTGCGGGCGCGAGCAGGTCGTCGAGCGCGCGCTCCTCGAGCTGCCGTTCCACGAGCGCGGTGCGCACGTAGGCCGGGCAGAGCGCGGACGCGGAGATGCGGGCCTCGGCGCCCTCGAGCGCGAGCACCTTCACGAGCCCGAGCACGCCGTGCTTCGCGGCGACGTAGCCGGCCTTGAACGGTGACGCGACGAGCCCGTGCACCGACGCGACGGCGAGGAAGCGGCCGTCGCCGGAGGCGGCGAGCGCGTCCCACGCGTACTTCGCGAGCAGGAACGGGCTCGTCACGAGCAGCGCCTGGAGCCGCTCCCACTCCTCCTCGGGAAAGTCGCGCACGGGCGCGACGTGCTGGAAGCCCGCGTTGGCGACGACCGCGTCGAGCCGGCCGCCGAAGCGCTCGAGCGCCGCGTCGACGACGGCGCGGTTGCCCTCGCGCGTCGTCAGGTCGCCGTCCTCGACGTCGACCGCGTGCACCTGCCAGCCGTCCGCCGCGAGCCGCTCGGCGATCGCGGCGCCGATCCCGCGCGCCGCGCCCGTCACGAGGACGGTGCGGCCGCTCACGCGTAGTAGCGGAAGACGAGCTCGGCGACGCAGACGGGCTTGTCGGCGCCCTCGCGCTCGATCGTCGCGGCCATCGTCGCCTGGAAGCCCCAGGCGGCCTCCTCGACCGCCTCCACCCGGAAGGTGCCGCGGACGCGCGAGCCGGACGGCACCGGAGCGGGGAAGCGGACGCGGTTCAGGCCGTAGTTGACGCCCATGCCGCCCTCCTGCCGCGGGCACGACCTCGAACGACATAGCCGGGTAGCAGCGAGAGCGTCAGGTAGCCGTGCGCGATCGTCGTCCCGAAGGGCCCGGCGGCGGCGCGCTCCGGGTCGACGTGGATCCACTGGTGGTCGCCGGTCGCGTCCGCGAACGCCTGGATCCGCTCCTGCGTCGACCTCGACCCAGGAGGAGGGGCCGAACTCGTCGCCGACGCTCAGCTGTGCCATTCGCCCCACCGTACGACACTCGCGGCCCACGTGTAGCCGGTACCGGCCGCGAGCAGGAGCACGAGGTCGCCGTCGGCGAGCTCGCCGGCGCGCGCGGCGCGGTCGAGCGCGAGCAGCGGGTCGACGCCGCTCATGTGCCCGGTGTCATCGAGGTAGGCGGCGCGGCTCTCGTCCAGGCCCAGCGCGGCCACGAGCGCGCGGTGCATCGACGGCTTCATGTGGATGCCGCAGAGGTAGCCGACGTCTGCGAGGGTCGCGGCGCTGCGCTCGACCGCGCCGCGGGCGGCGGCGACGAAGTTGGCCAGGCTGACCTCGTCCAGCCCCTGCTTCATCGCGGCCGGGTCGGCGACGTCGAGGAAGCGGTAGCCGCCGTTCGGCGAGACGCTGCCGCCGGCTCGGCACCTTCACCTGGAGCGAGAAGGAGCCGTCGGTGATCCCGTGGCAGCCGAGCAGCTCGTTGCGGCCGCCGTCCTGCGTCGAGCAGCCCGGCGACGGCGCCGTCGCCGAAGTTGAACATGAAGCGGGAGCGCTCGTTCGCGTAGTCGAGCAGGTACGACTCGCGGCACGCGGCGACGACGAGCATCGTCCGCAGCTCCTCCTCGGCGAGCAGCATGTCGCGCGCGAGCCGCAGCGCGACCGGCGTGCCGCAGGAGACGTTGTCGTACTCGACGGCGTAGGCGCGCGAGGCGCCGATCCGGTGCGCGATCCACGGCGCCGCCTGCCAGACGGCGTAGTCCTTCCACATCGAGCCGTAGTACATGACGACGTCGATCTCGCCCGGGTCGAGGCCGCTCTCGGCGAGGAGCGCCTCCGCGGCGCGGACGGAGAGGTCGCTGACGTGCTCGTCCTCGGCGGCGATGTGCTTGCCGCGCAGGCCGAACTTCTCGACGATCACGAGCTCGGGGATGCCGCTGCGCTCCGCCACCTCGGCGGCGGTCATCCAGCGTTCGGGCAGGTAGGCGGCGGTCGCGGCGAGTGAGATGCGGCTCACTGAGCCGTCTCCCCGGGGGCGGCTCCAGCACCGAGCGGATGATCCGCGCCAGCTCGGCTGCGACGTGCTCGGGCACGCTGCCGTCGCCCCAGAGGATGTAGCGCATGCCGAGCATCTCGCCGGTCGCCATCAGCGCCCAGGCCGCGATCTCGGGGTCGATGTGGCCGCCGACCTCCCCCTTCGCGATCGACTCGCGCAGCCCCTCGACGTAGCCCTCGGAGAGCCTCTCGTAGTGGTAGCGCAGCATCTCGGGCGAGACGAACTCCGCCTGGCGGACGATCCGGTAGATCGCCGGGTGCTCGGAGCGTGAAGCGGAAATAGGCGCCGAAGCCGAGCAGCTCCGCCTCGAGCCGGTTCTCGCCGAGCGACGACGCCTCCTTCATCGCATGGCGGACGCGCCGGTTGAGGTCGCGCACGAGCTCGTCGAAGACCTCCTTCTTCGAGGCGAAGTAGAGGTAGAACGTGCCCTGGCCGACGCCGGCCGCCTCGGTGATCTTGACGATCGAGGCGTCGTGGTAGCCGATCTCGCCGAAGACCTGCTCGGCCGCCTCGAGCAGCTTCTGGCGCGTCGCCGCGCCCTTGCGCGAGAGCGTGCGGCCGTCGGCGCCGGTCGAGGGCGTCGGTCACAGCGCGGCCTCCGTCTCACGCACGTCCCCGGGGTGGAGCGCGGTCCTTCTGGATCTTGCCGAGGCTGTTCCGCGGGATCTCGGCGACGAACCGGAGCCCCTTCGGCACCTTGAAGCGCGCGAGCCGCGCCGCGGCACCACTCGAGCAGCTCTTCCTCGGCGACGCCGTCCGGCGACGACGAACGCGAGCCCGACCTCGCCCCAGCGCTCGTCGGGGACGCCGACGACGGCCGCGTCGGCGACGCGGGGGTGCTCGTGCAGCACGGCCTCGATCTCGGCCGGGTAGACGTTCTCGCCGCCGGAGATGTACATGTCCTTCAGCCGGCCCCGGATCCGGTAGAAGCCCTCGTCGTCGCAGTCGGCGACGTCGCCGGTGCGCAGCCAGCCGTCCTCGGTGAACGCCTCCGCGGTCGCCTCGGGGTTGCGCCAGTAGCCGGGGAAGACGTTCGGGCCGCGCACCTGGAGCTCGTCCTCGGCGGAGAGCCGCACGTCCACGAACGGGTACGGCCTGCCGGCGCAGCCGAGCTTGCGCACCGCGTCCTCGGGCGGCAGGCAGAGCACGTTCGGCGCCGCCTCGGTCAGCCCGTAGCCCTGGACGATCGCCGCGCCGCGGGCGGCCCACGTCTCGAGCAGCGCCTCCGGCATCGGCGCGCCGCCGACGACCGCGCGGCGGAGGCTCGAGAGGTCGGCGGTCGCGAAGCCCGGCTCCTGGGCCATGAACAGGTACGTCGCGGGCACGCCCATCATCGTCGTGACGCGCTTCTCCTCGATCAGCCGCAGCGCGCGGGCCGGGTCGAAGTGCGGCTCGAGCACGAGCAGCGCGCCCTTCCAGAGGGCGAGCAGCGCCTGGACGTTCCAGCCGCCGACGTGGAACTGCGGCAGCACCTGGAGCACGACGTCGTCCTGGGAGACGCCGGTGGTCAGGTCGAAGCCGAGGTTCGTCCAGAAGCAGTTCGCGTGCGTGAGCAGCGCGCCCTTCGGCCTCCCGGTCGTGCCGGAGGTGTAGACGAGCAGTAGCGGATCCCCGTCGGACGGGTTCTCCGCGGGCACGTCCCGGGGTCTGACCCCAGGACGTGGCTCTTCGAGACGGTGGAAGCGGTGCCCGGTGGCGGTCGCGAGCTCCTCGTGGCCGTCGGCGACGAGGAAGAGCGAGGGCTCGGCGTCGTCGAGCTGGTAGCGAAGCTCCGCCGCGGAGAGGCGCCAGCGAGAGCGGCAGCAGGATCAGGCCCGGCCTTCGCGCAGGCGAAGAGCACGGCGACGTGCTCCGGCGAGCTCGCGGTCAGCGTCGCCACCCGGTCGCCGCGGCGCAGCCCCGCCTCGGCGAAGGCGGCGGCGTGCGCGTCCGACGCCTCGTCGAGCTCGCGGCAGGTGACGATCCGGCCGTCGAAGTCGATCGCGGCGCGCTCCGGGGTCGTGCGCGCGCGGTCGCGGATCCAGCGGCCGATCACGTGCGTCGCGCTCATGCGAGGAACTCCCCCACGGCGGCGACGAACCGGTGCGGCTGCTCCCAGAAGAAGAGGTGCCCGCAGCCGTCGAACAGCTCCACACGGGCGTCGGGAATCCGCTCGGCGAGCAGCGCCGCGTTGCCGGCGTCGACCACCCGGTCGGCGGTGCCGTGCAGGACGAGCGTCGGCGCGGCGATCTCGCCCAGCCGGTCGAAGCCGTCGAAGCCGGCGGCGGACGCCGCCTGCGCCTGCCAGCCGGCAGGGTCGGGCGGGTTCGCGAGCCGCAGCGCGTAGATCTCCTCCACGAGCTCCTCGGGCGCGTCCGGCGCGAGCGCGTTCTCGACGAAGCGCCGCAGCGCGACCAGCGGATCGAGCGACGGCGCCTCCTCGCAGCAGCCGAACCGTCTGCTCGGGGAACGGGCACGGCGCGCTCGCCGCCGGGCGTCGTGCAGGCGAGGACGAGCCGGTCGACGCGCTCCGGGAAAGTCGCACGGCGAGCTGCTGCGCGACCATGCCGCCGAGGCTCGTGCCGACGACGTGCGCGCGCTCGATCCCGGCCGCGTCGAGCACGGCGACCGCGTCCTCCGCCAGCGCCCGCCGCGGTGTACGGGCCGGCCGGCACGTCGCTCGCGCCGATCCCGCGGTTGTCGAACAGCGCGACCCGGAAGGCCTCCGCGAGCGGCGCGGACGACCGGCCCCCAGCCCCAGCGCCCGTAGCCGAGGCCGTGGATCAGGAGCAGCGGTGCGCCGCTCGCCGTGCACCTCGTACGCGATGCGGACATCGCCGTTGGCCGCGTGCTCGACGGCGGCGCTCATGCGCCCTCCTTCGCGCCCGGCCCGATCGCTCCCCGGAACAGCCCCTCGAGCCGCCGCCGGCCGGCGCGGCCGCTGCGCGCCCAGCCCGGCGATGCCGCCCGGGAGGAAGAGGACGACCAGGATGAACAGCGTCCCCGAGCACGAACAGCGGCTGCGAGAGCGGCGTCCGCAGCACGCCGGGCAGGCGCTGGATCGCATCCGAGCCGCCGACCGCGATCAGCCGCTGGTCGGCGTACCAGTAGAGCGCGCCGCCGATCACCGGCCCCCAGAGCGTGCCGGTGCCGCCGAGAACGACCATCACGAGCAGGGTCAGCGTGAAGTCGGGCGTCGTCACGCTCGGGTCGGCGCCGTTGACCGTGAGCATGTAGACGACGCCGCCGCCGGTGGCGAGGAAGGAGCCGAGCACGAACGCGAGCAGCTTGTAGCTGCGCGTCCGGAGCCCGAGCACCTCGACGCGGCGCTCGTTCTCGCGGATCGCCTGCCAGACGTGCCCCGGCGAGGAGCGAACCGCCCAGCGCGACGATCGCGAAGACGACCACCGCGTAGCCGAGCGCGAGCCAGTAGAGGTTCTTCGTGTTGAAGACGCCGACGAACGCGGCCGGGACGCGCTGGTAGTCGTAGCCGAGCCCCTCGTCGCCGCCCGTCCAGCTGCGCGGGTTCTTCTGGACGAGGATCGCCCCGGCCTGAGCGAACGCGAGCGTCACCATCGCGAACGCGATCCCGGACGTGCGCAGCGAGATCGCGCCGACGACGAGCGGCAGCACGAGCCCGACCGCGGCCGTGATGAGGCAGGCTGCGGCGAAGCTCCAGTGCCACTTCGTGACGGCGATGTCGGAGATGTAGGCGCCGGCGGCGAAGTAGAGCGCGTGCCCGAACGAGAGCAGCCCGGTGAAGCCGAACAGGAGGTCGTACGAGAGCGCGACGCCCGGCGAAGATCAGGCAGACGGCGAGCAACTGGAGCGTCCCCGGGCTCGACAGCGTGCCCGGCATGAGCTTGCCGAGACCCACGTCGAGCTTCGGCACGAAGGCGAGCAGGGCGACGGCCGCGACCGGCGCCACGATCCTGAGCGCGCGCCGCGTCACGCCGTCCTCCCGGCGAGCGTCGCGGGCCGCGCCAGCAGAACGAGCGCGAGCAGGAGCACGACGGAGAGGTCGCCGAGACCGGTCGAGTAGTAGTTGACGTACTGCTGCGAGAGCCCGACGACGACCGAGGCGACCGCCGAGCCGGTGATCGAGCCGAGACCGCCGATCACGACGACGATGAAGGCGAAGATCAGCAGGCTCGTGCCGCGCGCCGGGTCGACCGAGGTGAAGTAGACGCCGGAGAGGATCCCGGCGAGGGCGGCGGCGACGCCGCCGATGGCGAAGACGAGCGTGAAAGCGCGGCGCACGTCGATCCCGAGCGCGGTCACCATCGCGCGGTTCTCGACGCCGGCGCGGATGATCAGCCCGTAGCGCGTGTAGCGGAGGAACGCCTTCAGGCCGGCGAGCACGAGGACGGCGGCGCCGATGTCGAGCCAGCGGTCGTTCGGGATGTGCGTTCCGGCGAAGTCGGTCGTGCCGCGGAACCACCCGGGCGTGTCGTAGAGCCTCGCGTCGCTGCCCCAGATCCCCTGGACGAGCGCGATCGTCGCAAGCGAGAGCCCGACGGTGACGAGCACCTGCTCGATGTGACGCAGGTAGAGCGGCCGGATCAGGAGGAGCTCGACGAGCGCGGCGAAGATCCCGCCGACCGCGAGCCCGACGAGCGCGGCGAGGACGAAGCGGAGCCCGACCGGCGAGACGCCGCCGAGCTTCGACTCCGTGAACCACGTCGCGTACGCGCCGACGGTGAGGAACGCGCCGTGGGCGAAGTTGAGGACGCCCATCAGGCCGTAGATGAGCGAGAGGCCGGAGGCGACCAGGAAGTACATCGCCCCGAGCCCCAGGCCCGTGATCGTCAGCAGGACGAAGGTGCTCATGCGGCGTGCCCCACGCCGAGCAGACGGTGGACAAGCGACTCGTCGTCGAGGTCGGCGGCGGTGCCGGTGTGCACGACGCGGCCCTGGTCGAGCACGACGATCGTCCCGGCCAGCCGGCGGACGACCCCGAGGTTCTGCTCGACGAGCAGCGCCGTCTCGCTCTCGGCGACGCGCTCCAGCACGTGCGCGACGTCGGAGACGAGCGCCGGGGCGAGCCCCTTCGTCGGCTCGTCGATCAGCAGGAGCCGGTTCGGGTTCAGCAGGGCCCGCGCGATCGCGACCATCTGCTGCTGCCCGCCGGAGAGCGTGCCCGCCCGCTGCGCCGCGCGCTCCTTCAGCTCCGGGAAGAGCTCGTGCACGAGCTCGTAGCGGGCGTCGCCGCCGCGCGCGGCGAGACGAAGGTTCTCCCCGACGGTGAGACCGGCGAAGACCTCGCGGTCCTCGGGCACGTAGCCGAGGCCGCGCCCGACGATCCGGTGCGTCTGCTCGCGCTCGATCGGCTCGCCGTCGAGGAGGATCTCCCCCTGCCGCGGCGTGAGCCCGAGCACGGCGCGGAGCGTCGTCGTCTTGCCGACGCCGTTCCGGCCGAGCAGCGCCGTGATCCCGCCCTCGGGGACGTCGAAGCCGACGCCCTGGAGCACGTGCGAGCCGCCGAGGTGGACGTGCAGGTCGCGGATCTCGAGCAGCGGCACTAGAGCGGCTCCCCGACGTAGGCCTGCTGGACGGTGGCGTTGCGCATCACGTTCTCGGGCGTGTCCACGGCGAGGAGCGAGCCGTGGTGCATGACCGCGATCCGCTCGGCCATCCCGGTCACGACCTCGATGTGGTGCTCGACCATGAGCACGGTCTTCCGCTCGTCGCGGTGGACCGCCGCGATCACCTCCACGAGCTCCGGCACGTCCTCGGCGCTGACCCCCGCCATCGGCTCGTCCAGGAGGATCACGCGCGGGTCGGCGGCAAGGAGCATCGCCACCTCGAGCTTGCGCTTCTCCCCGCCCGCCAGGGCGACCGCCGGGACGAGCTCGCGGCCTCCGAGCCCCACCCGCTCGAGGCTCCAGTGCGCCCGCTCGACCGCCTCGCGGACGCCGGCCGCGCGCCGCCAGATCCGCATCGTCCCGCCGAGCGCCGCCTCGGCCGCGAGCCGCGCGTTCTCGAACGCGGAGAGACGCGGGAAGATGCTCGAGAGCTGGAACGTCCGGCCGAGCCCGGCCTGCGCGCGAACGTAGGGCGCGGCGCGCGTGACGTCCTTCCCCGCGAGCGAGACCGTGCCCGCGCTGGGGCGCAGTAGTCCGGAGAGCAGGTTGAACAGCGACGTCTTCCCCGCGCCGTTCGGCCCGATGATGCCGAGGAACTCGCCCTCCGCCACCTCGAGGCTGACATCGGCGACGATCGTGGCGCCGCCGATGTCGAGCCCGAGGTTGCGTGTCGCGAGGATCGGAGGGTTCACCGCGACGTCTTCGCGGCCGCTACTTGAACGGCGTGAGGGGCGGCTGGACGAGTCCCGGCGAGATCACCTTCAGCACCTTGTCGGTGAACTTGCCGTTCGCCTGCTTAACGAGCGAGACCTGGAACATCGGCTGGTTGAGAGCGTGATCCTGCGGGCGGATGTACATCGGCCCCTTCGGCCCGAGGAACTTCCAGCCCTCGAGGGCGCCGATCATCTTCTCCACGTCGTCGCCGTTGGCCTTCTGGAGCGCGTGCACGATCATCAACCCGGCGTTGAAGCCGTCCGGCGTGAAGAGATCCGGCAGCTGGCCACGCGCCTTCATCTTCTTGACGAGCCAGTTGTTGACCTTGTTCCGCGTGCTGGGACCGTTCCAGACGTAGTGGGAGAGGAACTTGATGCTGGCGGATGCCGGCCCGTAGGACTGCCACGTGTCGCGGTTCGCGAGACCGGTGGTGACCGTGGTGCTCTTGAACACGCCCTGCTGCTCGAGCGCCTGCCACATCGCGCCGGTCGTCGCGCCCGCCCAGGCGACGAAGAGGAGGTCGGGCTTCGCCTGGACGACCTGCTGCGCGAACGGCGTGAAGTCGTTCGCGGTCAGCGGGACGAGGATCGAGGTCACCGTGTGACCCTTGCCGCCGAGCACGGCCTTGACCGCCGCGGCGTTGCCCTGCCCGAAGGCGTAGTCCTGCGCGAAGACGACGATCTTCTTGCCGGTGCCCTTCAGGAACGAGTTCGCGGCGAGCACGTCCTGGTAGGACTGGCGGCCGGAGCGGAACGTGTACCGGTTGACGCCCGTGACGGCATCGGTGGCGGCCGCGCCGGAGATGAGCAGGACGTGGTTCTGGTCGGCGAGCGGCGCCACCTGGAGCGCGACTGCCGACGAGACCGGCCCGACGAGGATCTTGTAGCCCTTGCCGATCAGGTCCTTCGCCTCCGAGACCGCGGTCGCCGGGTTGGCGGCGGTGTCCTGGAGGTTGAGCTGGATCGGATGCCCGTCGACCTTGTTCGTGCCGTGCGTCGCGTACGCGAGCCCGAGATGCAGCCCCTCGATGTACTCGGCGCCGTAGGCGGCGAGCAGCCCCGTGCGCGAATAGACGACGCCGACGTTGTACGCCGACGCCTTTGTGGCGCCGCTGGTGTCGGTGCGCGCCTGCGCCGTCGCTGCGAGCGTGCCGAGCGTCGCGATCGCGGCGACGAGAACGAGCGCGCGCTTCCAGCCGATTCCCTGCATGGTGTGACCCTCCCGCGAAGAAAGCTGAGACGTGGCCCAGAGCAAAACCTGAGACCTGATTCAGGTCTTATACGACGCCGACCGGCAAGAGTCAATGCCTCGTGACGAAGTCGCGCGGAACGCGTGCGCGCCGCAGGTGTACACCTTCGCCGATGGCTACATCCACCTCCATCGCATGAGCCGCCGCACGCAGATCACCCTGACCGACCGGCAGCACGCGTTCCTGATCGCGGAGTCCTCCCGCACCGGACTGCCGCTCGCGGAGCTCGTACGGCGGTCGATCGACCACGTCTACCGCCCTCACGCGCGAGAGCGGGTCGCCGGTTACGAGCTGAGCCTCGGCCTGTGGCGGCGTCCTGACGCGGCGATCGCCGGCCGGCGGCGGCGCCTCGCGTGAGGCGGCCCCGCTAGGCCGTCTGCTCGACGGGCTCGTCGGGCTCGTCGTCGACGTAGGTGCCGGCGCTCGTGACGAGCGTCGGGCGGATGCCCTGCGCGATGCACTCCTTCGTGATCACGCACTTGGTCACGTCGCGGCGGGACGGCAGCTCGAACATCACGTCGAGCAGCGCGCCCTCGATGATCGAGCGCAGGCCCCGGGCGCCGGTCTCGCGCGCGAGCGCCTTGTCGGAGATCTCCCAGAGCGCGTCCTCGGTGAAGACGAGCTCGATCCCGTCGTAGCCGAAGAAGCGCTGGTACTGCCGGACGAGCGCGTTCTTCGGCTCCGTGAGGATCTGGACGAGATCCTCGCGCCGCAGCTGGTGCACCGCGGAGACGACCGGCAGGCGGCCGATGAACTCGGGGATCAGGCCGAAGTTGAGCAGGTCCTCCGGCATCACCTGGGTGAGCAGCTCGGACGACTCGGTCGAGTGCTTCGAGCGGACGTCGGCGCCGAAGCCGACCGCGTTCTTGCCGATCCGCCGGGCGATGATCTTGTCGAGCCCTGCGAACGCGCCGCCGCAGATGAAGAGGATGTTCGTCGTGTCGATCGAGAGGAACTCCTGGTGCGGATGCTTGCGCCCGCCCTGCGGCGGAACCGACGCCACCGTTCCCTCGAGGATCTTCAGGAGCGCCTGCTGGACGCCCTCGCCCGACACGTCGCGCGTGATCGACGGGTTGTCCGCCTTGCGCGCGATCTTGTCGACCTCGTCGATGTAGATGATCCCGGTCTCGGCCTTCTTGATGTCGAAGTCGGCCGCCTGGATCAGCTTCAGGAGGATGTTCTCGACGTCCTCGCCGACGTAGCCCGCCTCGGTCAGCGCCGTCGCGTCTGCGATCGCGAACGGGACGTTGAGGATCCGCGCCAGCGTCTGCGCGAGCAGCGTCTTGCCGCAACCCGTGGGGCCGAGCAGCAGGATGTTCGACTTCTGGAGCTCGACCTCGTTCTCGTCGGTGCCCATCTGGACGCGCTTGTAGTGGTTGTAGACCGCCACGGAGAGCGTCCGCTTGGCCTCCTCCTGCGAGACGACGTAGTCGTTGAGGACGGAGTAGATGTCCCGCGGCTTCGGAAGATTGTCGAGGTCGAGCGGGGTCGGAGCGGTGAGCTCCTCGTCGATGATCTCGTTGCAGAGATCGATGCACTCGTCGCAGATGTAGACGCCGGGGCCGGCGATCAGCTTCTTGACCTGTCGCTGGCTCTTCCCGCAAAAGCTGCAGAGCAGCTGCTCGTTGCCGTCGCTTGCCCGGGCCACCGTCTCTCCTTGTACCTCGGATCGGCCGTTTCGTCTACCGCAACGCGTCTAGCGGTGCGCGATCACGTTGTCGACAATCCCGTAGTCGTGCGCCTCGTCGGCGGTCATGTAGTAGTCGCGTTCCATGTCCTTCGAGATCTTTTCCGTCGGCTGATTCGTGTGCTTGGCGATGATCTCCTCCAGGCCCCGCTTGAGACTGATCGTCTCGCGGGCCTGGATCTCGATGTCGGTGCCCTGCCCCTGGAAGCCGCCGGACACCTGGTGGATCAGGATCTTGGAGTTCGGCAGCGCCGTGCGCTTTCCCTCTGCGCCGGACGCGAGCAGGAGCGCGCCCATCGACATGGCGATGCCGACGCACGTCGTCGCGACGTCCGGCCTGATGAACTGCATCGTGTCGTAGATCGCGAGCCCGGCGTACACCGACCCGCCCGGCGAGTTGATGTAGATGTTGATGTCCTTGTCCGGGTCCTCGGACTCGAGATGGATCATCTGGGCGACGATCAGGTTCGCGACCTGGTCGTCGATCGGCGTGCCGAGGAAGATGATTCGCTCGTTGAGCAGCCGCGAGTAGATGTCGAAGAAGCGCTCGCCGCGCGAGGTCTGCTCGATGACGGAGGGGATGACGAGATTCGTGGGAGTGTTCATGTCGCTCCTTCGCGCCCTGGGGTCCACAGCTTCGTCTCGGTCTGTTGCTTTTCCTTGTCGGGAGTCCAGATCGACTCGCGCGCCTCGGCGAGGTCGCGCGGGATGCGCTTGACCTCCGAGACGACGCGGTCGAGCGCGTTCCGCAGCCGGACGTCCTCGCGGATGCCCTCGAAGCGGCCGGTCTCGCGCAGCTGCGCGAGCATCGCATCCGCGTCGTCGTCGAGCGCCTCTGCCTGCTCGCGCACGAGCGCCTCGACCTCCTCGTCGGGCACCTCGATGCCGAGCTTCTCGGCGACGGCCTCGAGCACCAGCTCGCGCGCGACCGAGAGCGTCGCCTCCTCGCGCAGCCGCACGAGCAGCTCGTCCGGGCTCTGCTGCGTGACCGCGAGATACGTGTCGAGCTGGAGGCCGCGCGCCTCGACCTGGCGGGCGAGCCCGCTCAGCAGCTCGCGGGTGCGGGTCTCGACGAGCGGCCCCGACGCGTCCACCTTCGAAGCCGCGACGAGCGCGTCGACGACGTCGGCGCGGAACTGCGCCTCCGCCTCGTCGGAGATCTGCTTGCCGAGCCGGGACTCGATCTCGGCACGCAGCTCTCCGAGCGTCTCGAACTCGCTCGCGGCGCGCGCCAGCTCGTCGTCGAGCTCGCGGCAGCACCTTCTCCTTGATCTCCTTCACGGTGACCGTCGACGGCCTGCTTCGAGTCGTCGCCGAGCTCGAACTCGATCTCCTTCGTGTCGCCGGCGCCCATGCCGACGATGCCCTGCTCGATCTCCTCGACCACGGCGCCGCGACCCAGCTCGACGACGTAGTCGCGCCGCGTCTCTCCCTGCGGCGAGACGAGGTCGAGCACGACGGTGTCCTGCGGCGCCGACCGGGCGGCCGTCCACGGGGACGAGCTCGGCGACCGTCGCGCGCAGCGCGTCGAGCTCGCCCTGCACGAGCTCCTCGGGCACATCCGGCTCGAACGCGCCGACCTCGAGCCCGCTCCAGTCGGGCAGCTCGGGCTTCGCCTGGACGGCGACGGTGGCCGTGAACTGCCAGTCGTCCTCGGCGGAGTCCGGCAGCTCGAAGTCGTACTGCGGCTGCTCGACCGGACGGACGCGCGTCCGCGCTGCGGCGTTCCAGAACCAGCCGCTGATGTGGCTCTCGACCGCCTCGGTCATCAGGCGCTCCTTGCCGACGCGCTGGAGCAGCACCTGGCGCGGCACCTTGCCCTTGCGGAAGCCTGGGATCTTGACGCTCGCGGCGAGGTCCGAGGCCGCGTGCTCGACGGCGTGGTGGACGTCGTGCGACGGCACCTGCACCGTCAGTCGCACGCGATTCTCGGGGAGCTCCTCGACCTCGGACTGCACCCAGCCATTCAAGCAGGACCCTTTCCGCCTCGGGCGGCGGGCCCGACGGGTGACGCGGCCCTCGAGCCCGGTCGCCGAACGGCCGAAACCTCAGGCGCGACCGCCGCGTTCGAACGAGAGAAGGGTGCAAGCCGCAGACAGCGAACAGAGGTGTCCCTCGAATGAGCGCCTGGAACTGGTTCATGATCCTGAGCGTCACCGGTCTCTGGGCCGGCATGGTCGGCGCGGTCGCGTACCTTGCCGGCTCCGTGCCGAGCCGCCGCTTGGAGGAGCCCGCTCCCGCTGCGCTGCGCGAGGCGCCGGGCGCGGCCGACTGACCCGCGGCGGGGGTTGCGGTCTTGACACCGACGGATCTATCGTCATACGATTGAAATCTGGTGGCGGCAGACCGGGGGACCCATTACCGCGCTCCGACGTGGCTCGACCGGAAGGTCATGAACCCGCTGGTCGCGGGTCTCACGAGGCTGGGCGTCAGCTTCTGGGGCTCGCGGATCTTGGAGGTGCGCGGACGCAAGAGCGGCGCGCCGCGCCGGGTGCCGGTCAACCCGCTGCCCTTCGAGGGCAGCCGCTACCTGGTCGCGCCACGTGGCCACACGCAGTGGGTCCGCAACCTCCGCGCGGCGGGCGAAGGGCACCTGCTGCTCGGGCCGCGCCGCGAGCGTTTCACGGCCGTCGAGCTCGACGACGGCGACAAGGAGCCCGTGATGCGCGCGTATCTGCGCCGCTGGAGGTGGGAGGTCGGCCAGTTCTTCGACGGCGTCGGCCCCGACTCGTCTGCCGAGGAGTTCGCGCGCATCGCGCCCGACCATCCCGTGTTCCGGATCTCGACATGACCCATCGTCAGGAACGGCGTCGCCGGCGCCAAGACCGGGGAGGTTCATGACCGATACCGCACCGCTCGCTTCTGCCGATGCGGTTCCGCGGGAGCGATCCGCGACCGAGGCCTCGACGCTCTTCGCGGCGGCGTTCACGCTGTCCGGGACTCTTCTTCCTCCTCTACCCGGCGATCCGCCCCTTCTCCAGCGAGGTCGGCATGGACGGGGCGCGCGCCTTCGCCTCCTCGTCCTGGATCGTCGCGCACACGCTCGGCATCCTCGGCTTTGTCCTGCTCGGGCTCGGCGCGCTCGGCCTCCATCAGCGTCTGCGCGAAACCGCCGTCGGCCGGGCGCAGCCTGAAGGCGCTCGTGCTGCTCTGGGTCGGCATCGGGCTGACGGTGCCGTACTACGGTGCCGAGGTCTTCGGCCTGCATGCCGTCGGCCAGCGCGCGATCGCCCAGAACGACCCGGCACTCGTCAAGCCGCTCATCCACGCGATCCGCTGGGAGGCCGGGATCTGGTTCATCATCATCGGCCTGCTCCTACTCGCCGTCGGCGCGATCATCCTCGCCACGGCCGTCTGGCGCTCCGGCTCGCTCAACCGCTGGGGGGCGTGCCGCTGGCGGTCGGGCTCGTGCTCTACATCCCACAGTTCACCGGGCCGCAGTCCGTCCGTGTCGCCCACGGCCTGCTGATGCTGGTCGGCTGTGGCTGGCTCGGCCTGGAGCCTCGCCCGGCCCCGAGCAGCGAGGCGGCGTCGGTGAGCAAGCGCGAGTCGCTCAACCTGTTCCTGCGCGTCCTGATGGAAGTCGGCGTCGTCGCCGCCCTCGCCTACTGGGGCGTCGCACACCGGCGGCAGCACGGCGGACGAAGATCCTCTCTGGGATCGCCGCGCCGGCGATCGGGTTCGGCTTCTGGGGCGCGATCGACTTCCACCAGGCGGGCCGCTTCGCTGAGCCTGCGCGCCTGATCCAGGAGCTCGCCATCTCCGGTCTGGCGGCGGTCGCCTGGTATGCGGCCGGGCGTCAGGGACTCGGGATCGCCCTCGCCGCGCTCTCGCTCGTCTACCACGGGCTCGTCTACGCCTCCGGTGCGCGACTCCTGAAAGCAGCGCCGAAAGCTGACCTCTTCCGCGCCCGCCCTCGTGGGGCCCAGCTCTCCGAGTGCGGGCGAGAGGATTCGAACCTCCAAGGGCCTTCCGGCCCAGCGGGACCTAAACCCGCCGCGTCTGCCAGTTCCGCCACACCCGCGGACCACGGAGGATAGATCCGGCGCGTGCCGGTACGCGTCCCCCCTTTCGCCCGGCCGCGTCATGCGTATAGTCAACGTCTGTGGGGGGAATGCGGCCGGAGGACGTCTACGAGCTGACGGGGGCCTCCGACCCTCGGATCGCGCCCGACGGACGGCGCGTCGCCTACCAGGTCTCGTCGGTCGACCGCGAGGCGAGCGAGTACCGCGGCGCGATCTGGGTGACGCCGCTCGACGGCTCGGAGGAGCCGCGCCGCTTCACCTCCGGCGAGAGCTCCGACGGGTCGCCGCGCTGGTCGCCGGACGGCCGCTGGCTCGCGTTCACCTCGAACCGAGGCGAGGACAAGACGCCGCCGCAGCTCTACGTCATGCCTGCCGACGGCGGCGAGGCCCGCCGGCTGACCGACTCGAAGGAGGGCGTCGAATCGCTCGAGTGGTCGCCGGACTCGACGCGGATCGCCTTCACGATGCCGCGTCCGGGACGAGGCCTACGAGGAGGAGGAAGACGCGCAAGCGCGCCCCGCGCCGCTTGACGCGCGATCTTCTACAAGCTCGACAGCGTCGGCTGGACGGCCGACCGCCGCAGGCACGTCTTCGTCGTCGAGGCCGAGGGCGGCGAGCCGCGCCAGCTCACCGACGGCGACTGCGAGGACGACGAGCCCCGCCTGGTCGCCGGACGGCGCGCGCGATCGTCTTCAGCAGCTGCGCGGCGAGCGCTGGGACACCGAGCTGATCAGCCGGCTCTACGATCGTGGACGCCGACCGGCGGCGAGCCGCAGCGGCTCACCGGCGACGACGGCTCCTACGGCGCGCCCTCCTTCTCGCCCGACGGCTCGCGGATCGCGTACCGCTTCGGGTTCGAGGACGGCACGTACCCGCGCCACGGGCAGATCGGCGTGATGAACGCCGGACGGGAGCGAGCGCGCGGCTGCTCACGACCTCGCTCGACCGGCAGGTCAGCGGCGTACCCGCGATCCGCGAGCCGATCTGGGACGGCGGGCGGCTCGTCTTCACGGTCGAGGACGGCGGCAACGTCCACCTCTACGCCGTGGCCGCCGACGGCTCCTCGGAGCCGGAGCTGCTCGTCGGCGGCGAGCGGGTGCTCGGGCTGTACGACGCCCGCGAGGGGCGAGCTCGCATACACTCCGCGAGCACGCCGACCGAGCCGATGGAGCTGTACGCCGGCGCGAGGCCGGCAGCCTGACCGACGTGTCGCCAGGCCTTCGTCGACGGCCGCGAGCTCGTCGACGCCGAGCGCTTCACGGCGCGTCTCGAAGGACGGCAGCGAGGTGGACGCCTGGCTCGTCCGGCCTGCCGGCTTCGAGGAGGGCGACGCGCTACCCGGTGCTGCTGAGCGATCCACGGCGGCCCGTTCACGCAGTACGGCACCGGCTTCTTCGACGAGTTCCAGGTCTACGCGGGCGGCGGCTACGCCGTGCTCTTCGCGAACCCGCGCGGCGGCTCCGGCTACTCGGAGGAGTGGGGCCGCGCGATCCGCGGGCCCGATCGGCGAGCGGCGGCCCGGCTGGGGCACCGTCGACTACGAGGACGTGATCGGCGTCGTCGACACCGCGCTCGAGCGCTGGGACTTCCTCGACCCGGAGCGGCTCGGCGTGCTCGGCGGCTCGTACGGCGGCTACATGACCTCGTGGATCGATCGGGCACACGAACCGCTTCAAGGCGGCCGTCTCCGAGCGCGCCGTCAACAACCTCGTGAGCATGTTCGGCTCGAGCGACGTCTTCTGGGTCTTCGAGAGGCAGTTCGGCGGCCCGATGTGGGAGCAACGTCGAGGCCTGCCTGCGCATCGTCGCCCTCGACGCTACGCGACGAGCATCGAGACGCCGCGTGCTCGATCCTCCACTCGGAGAACGACCTGCGCTGCAACATCGAGCAGGGCGAGCACCTGTTCCCGCTCCTGCGCCTGCTCGGCAAGGAGGTGGAGATGCTGCGCTTCCCGGCCGAGAGCCACGAGCTCTCGCGCGGCGGCTCGCCGCTCCACCGCGTGCAGCGCTTCGAGGCGATCCTCGAGTGGTTCGGCCGCTACCTCGCGCCCGGCACCTGAGCCGCGCCGCTACCAGGCGTCCCAGTGGACCATCGTGTCGAGCGGCTTGCGTGCCCGGCTTGAACTCGGTGCCGATCGTGTAGGCGACCGGGATCAGCGCGACCTGCGTCACCTGCTCGTAGGGGATGCCGAGGATCTCGGCGGCCTCGCGCTCGTGCATGAGGTGGAAGGTCGTCCAGACGGTGCCGAGCCCGCGCGAGCGCGCGGCGAGCATGAAGCTCCACGCGGCCGGGACGATCGAGCCGAAGATCGAGGCCTGCCAGGCGACCGGCTTGTCCTCGGTGCGGCCCTCGACGCACGGGATCACGTGCACCGGCACCTCGTGCAGGTGCTCGGCGAGGTGGCGGACGGCCTGGCCGATCCGCACGAACTGCGCGTTCTCGGCCGGGCGCCGCTCGAGGTAGGGCCCTGCGACGTCGCGCCAGAGGTCGGCGAGAGCGGCCCGCTTCTCCGGCTCGGTGACGACGACGAAGTGCCAGTTCTGCGAGTAGCTCGCCGTCGGCGCCTGCTGCGCGAGCCGCAGGCAGTCCTCGAGCACGTCGCGCTCGACCGCGCGCGTCAGGTCGAGCCGCTTGCGGACGGCGCGCGTGGTCGAGAGCAGCTCGTCGGGCGTCAGGTCGAGGATCACTGGTCGATTCTGTCAGAGCGGGGCGACAGCGGCAGCGATAATCCGCGTGTGCTCCGCTCCCTGGCAGCCTTCGCCGGCGTCTTCCTGGGCGTGCTCGTCGTGCTCCTCGCCGCGGTGGGGCAGCTCGGCAAGGTGGACGTGCAGACCTTTGTCGCGGTGCTCGTCGCCGCAGCCGTGGTCGCGGCCGTCGCAGCCTGGCGCACGCGCCGCACGTAGCGCGGCGGGGCCGTCGCCGGGGCCGGTCGGGCGCGTCCGACCTTCGCGCGCCCGCGAGCGGAGCGATCAGCTCTGGAGGTTGGCGCTCGACGTGAACTCCTGAAGCATGGCGGCGCCGTCGGCGTAACGGTGGAAGCTCCCCGGATCTCCCGCCTCGAGGGCGGCCCAGCAGATCACGTCGGTGAGGGTGATCGCCTCACGGGCGAGCCGGGGGAGGCACCCGAGCGGGCCGGCCTCGACCGCTTGCCGCAGGTCGTCGAGCGCGGTCGCCAGGGGCTCGCTCGGCGCCGGCCGCAACTCGGCGAGCAGGGACGAGAACTCCCCGGCGATGTACTGCTGGGTCATCGGAACCTCGGTCAGTCACGGCATCGCCCGGCCGCCCGCGCCCTCGCGCCGTTCGAACTCCGTTCTGTCTCACGACGCGGGGCGTCGCGTGCACCGGCTACTCGTTGCCGAACGCCTTGATCTCCTCCCTCTCCTGTTCGGTCAGCTCGCGCGGGGTGTCCCCGCGGGTCATCTTCTCGGTGTGGACGTGGTGCAGGATGTCCTCGACGATCTCGGGGTTGGCCAACGTGGTCATGTCCCCGACGTCGGTGAAGTTCGAGATCGCAGGCGATGACCCTGCGCATGATCTTGCCCGAGCGCGTCTTGGGCATGTCCGCGACGATCCAGACGTTCTTCGGCCGGGCGATCTTCCCGATCTCCTCCTCGATCGCCCCGATCACCTTCTGCTCGATGTCCTTGTCGGGCAAGAGAGCCCGGGCTTCAGCGCGACGTACATCTCGACCGCCCGGCCACGCAGGTCGTCGACGACCGGAACCGCGGCGGCCTCGGCGATCTCCTCGACGGTCATGGTCGCCGACTCGAGCTCCTTGGTGCCGAGCCGGTGGCCGGCCACGTTGATGACGTCGTCGACCCGGCCGAGGATCCGGAAGTAGCCGTCGGCGGCCTGGACGGCGCCGTCGTTGGCGAAGTACGGCCAGTCGCGCCAGTCCGTGCTCGTCGTGTCCCGGCAGTACTTCTCGTAGTAGGTCTGGACGAACCGGTCGGGATCCCCCCAGATGGTCTGGAAGATGCCCGGCCACGGGTTGCGGATGCAGATGTTGCCGGCGCGGCCGCTTCCCGCCTCGACCACGTTGCCCTCCTCGTCGTAGATCACCGGGTAGATCCCGAGCACGCCGGGACCGCAGCTGCCGGGCTTCATCGGCTCGAGGGCGGGCAGGGTGCTGCCCAGGAAGCCGCCGTTCTCGGTCTGCCACCAGGTGTCGACGACGACCGCCTCGCCCTTTCCGACGACGTCGTGGTACCAGCGCCAGACCTCCGGCTCGATCGGCTCGCCCACCGTCGTCATGTGCTTGAAGTGGTAGTCGTACTTGCGAGGCTCGTCCGGCCCGAGCTTGCGGAGCATCCGGATCGTGGTCGGCGCCGTGTGGAAGATATTCACGCCGAGCCGCTCGGCGATGCGCCAGGGGCGACCCGCGTCGGGATAGGTGGGCACGCCTTCGTACATCACGCTCGTCGTGCCGAGCGCCAACGGCCCGTAGACGATGTAGGAGTGGCCGGTGATCCAGCCGATGTCGGCCGCGCACCAGTAGGTGTCCTCCGGGTGGATGTCCTGGTAGTACTTCGACGTGCCGGCGACGTAGGCCAGGTAGCCGCCCGTGCTGTGCTGGCACCCCTTCGGGCGACCGGTCGTGCCGCTCGAGTACATGATGAACAGCGGCGCTTCGGCGGGCATCGAGACCGGCTCGACCACGCGGTCGCGGTACTCCTCGAGCAGCTCGTCGACGAAGAAGTCGCGCCCGGCGACCATCGGGTACTCCGATGCGTACTGTCCCGGGTGCCGCCGCCAGACGAGCACCTTGTCCACCTCGAACCCTTCCTCGCGGGCCCTCGCCACCGCCTCGTCGGCCTTGGCCTTGTGGTCGACCAGCTCACCGTTGCGGTAGTAGCCGTCCATCGTCACGAGCACGTTGCTCGCGGAGTCGGCGATCCTGCCTCCGCACGCCGCGCCGCTGAACCCGCCGAACACCTGCGAGTGGATGACGCCGAGGCGGGCGCACGCGAGCATCGACACCGGCAGCTCCGGCACCATCGGCAGGTGGAAGGTCACGCGGTCGCCGACCTCGAGGTTGCAGAAGTCGCGCAGGAGCGCCGCGAACTCGTTGACCTGCCTGTACAGCTCCTGGTAGGTGACCGCCTTCGTCTCGTCGGCCTCCAGCTCGGGCACCCAGATCAGCGCCGCCTTGTTCCGGCTCGTCGCGAGGTGCCTGTCGACGCAGTTGAAGCTGGCGTTCAGCCGACCGCCGACGAACCACTTCCAGAACGGCGGGTTGCTCGTATCCAGCGTGGTCTGCCAGTACTGATCCCACGTGAGCAGATCTGCGTACTCCTTGAAGCACTCGGGGAACCGCTCCTCGACGAACCGATCGCGTATCGACGGATCGTTTGCGTTCGCCTGCCCGATGAACCGCGCCGGAGGCTGGTAGTACTCCTCCTCGCGCCAGTGAACCGCGATCTGCGACTCGGAAACCTGAGCACCCTCGTCTACCGCCATCGTCGAACCTCCCAGTGGAAGACACCTCGGTCGCCCGCGCCGCGGAGCACGCCGCCTGACGCCTCGGCCGCCGTCGCGCGGCGGCGGGCTCCAGCGTCGGCCGGGGGCACGCCGACATCCGCCCGCCCGGGTCGTCTCGCCCGGCCGGCCGGACTCTCTCCTGGACGGCGTGCCTCGCCCGCCCGGCGCGTACGCCAGACGGCGCCGACATCGCCTGCCCGAGGAGCACCATCATCGCAACACGTCATCCAGAGCGCTCCGCTCGGGTTGGAAGGGCCAACCTACACCCGCACGGCCCGCGAGTAAACCCTGCCCGCCGCCGGCTCAGCCCGGAGGAAACGCCGTGCTCGGAACACGAGCGGTCCCAGCCCTCCCTAATCCGTGAGCCGGACCACGCCGCAATCGTCGCGGGCGAACCGCTGCGGTTGAGCGTTCGGTACGCGAAACCGCGGCGGCGCTAAAGCGTCTCGGAGATCCCGCACCGCGCGGCCACGGCGGCAGGCGACTCGCCGGCTCCGGCATTCACCAGAGCCTTGTCCGCGGTGGCGAGCATCGAGCCGCGCGAACGCGCGGCAGCCGCGTAGACCGCGTCGTAGAACGTCAGCGCGTGCTCCTCGGCAAGCTGTGCAGCCAGTCGCTGCTCGGCTGCGCTCGGCGCCAGGACGCTGCAGATCACGCGCAGGTCGTCGAGCTGGTCGGCCACGTCTGCGGCCGGCCAACGCAGTGCGCGCAGGAGGACGTTGCCCACCTCGTAGAACGTCAGGTCGAGCACCCAGGCTGTAATCGAGCCCGACCGATGCGCTGCGAGCAAGCGTCTGGCGTCGTCGACATCGGGCTCGCCTTCGTCGTGGAACCACTTGAGAACGACGGATGCGTCACATACGACGTCGGTCACGGGCGTCCCGTTCGGCGCGGATGAGAGCCGTCGCGTCGAAGCGGCCCGAGGAGGCGAAGCGCGAGCGCGAGCGTGCGAGCGCGGCCTCGAGCGTCACGGGGTCGGGCCGTCCGAGCTCACGCAGCGCCGCTTCTCGTAGCAACGCGCTGCGGGTCGTCCCACGCCGCTCGGCCTCATCGTCGATACGGGCGAGCACGTCATCGGGGAGAGAAACCATCACCTTTGCCACAGCCGCAGTATAGCCAGCGGCAATACTCCGGTTCGACCACCGTGCAGACGGCTTCCGGCCGATCGCCGGATTTGCGGCAACTTCTCAAGCGAGTGGCCCCGGGTGGAGTCGAACCACCGCACGCAGCTTCGAAGGCTGCCGCTCTATCCGCTGAGCTACGGGGCCGGGCAGGCAAAGCGTAGCCGCGGCCCTGGCGGTGTATCGCGCCGCCTCAGGCGACGGGCGATGTGACCGTGCCGTACTTCCGCTTCAGGTACGCGAGGTACGGCTTCGCGTCGATCGTCGAGCCCGTTGCCCGCCGCAGCGTCTCCTGCGGCGTGAACTTGCGGCCGTAGGCGTGGACGTGCTCGCCGAGCCACTCGCGCAGCGCGCCGAACTCGCCGCGCTCCAGCCGCTCGTCGAGGTCGCCGAGGTCGGCCGCCGCTTTCTCCCAGATCTGGACGGACATGACCGTCCCGAGCAGGTACGTGGAGAAGTAGCCGATCAGGCCGGACGACCAGTGCATGTCCTGGAGGACGCCGTGCGCGTCGTCGGGCACCTCGACGCCGAGGTAGGCGTGCATCTTCTCGTTCCAGGCCTGCGGCAGGTCGCGGAGCTCGATGCGACCGTTGACGATGTCCTGCTCCAGCTCGAAGCGGAGGATCACGTGCATCCCGTAGGTGACCTCGTCGGCGCGGATGCGGATCAGGGACGGCTGCACCTTGTTGACGCCCGCGTAGAAGCGGTCGAGCTCGACGCCGCGGAGCTGCTCGGGGAACACCTCCTGCAGGCGCGGGTAGAAGAAGCGCCAGAACGGCAGGCTGCGGCCGACGAGGTTCTCCCAGAGGCGGCTCTGCGACTCGTGCAGCCCGAGCGAGGCCCCGCTTCCGATCGGCAGGTGCGCGAACCTGCGCGGAATCTGGTGCTGGTAGAGGCCGTGCCCGTACTCGTGCATCGTCGAGAAGACGGACTCGAGCTGGTCGGCGTAGTAGTGCGTCGTGATGCGGACGTCGTCGATGCCGGCGCCCGCGGAGAACGGGTGCTCCGTCGGGTCGATGCGCCACGTGTCCGGGCGGTGGCCGAACAGGTCGACGATCTCGTTCGAGAGCGCCTGCTGGCGGTCGAGCGGGAAGTCGCCGTGCAGGAAGGAGTCGTCGACCTCGTGCTCGGCCAGCTCGGCCACCAGCGCGACGAGCTCCGGCTTGATCTCGGCGAAGATGCGGCGCACCTCGGCCGTCTCCATGTCGGGCTCGAAGTCGTCGAGGAGGATGTCGTACGGCTCCTCGCGCGGCTCGAAGCACTCGACGTAGCGGTGGCGCAGCTCGACGTTCCGCTCGAGCGCGGGCAGGAAGAGCTCGAAGTTCGAGGTCTCCTTCGCCTCGAGCCACACCGGCGCCCCCTCGGCGGCGGCGCGCGCCATCTCGGAGCTCAGCGCGGGCGGGACGCGGACGGCCTTCTCGTAGAGGCGCCGGCCCAGCCGGATCAGCGCGGCGTCGTCCGAGTCCGGGTCGAGCGAGTCCTCGACCGGGCGCAGCTCGTCCAGCAGCCGGCCGACCTCGGGGTCGATCAGCTTCTCGTGGCCGATGCGCTGCAGGAGCGCCATGTGCCCGCCGCGGGTGGCCGCCCCGGCCGGCGGCATCATCGTCCGGTGGTCCCACGCCAGGAGCATCGTCAGCATCTCCAGCTCGTGGACCTGTTCGAGCCGTTCCGTGAGCCGCCCGAGCGCGTCTGCCACGGGAACGAGCCTACCTGGCCGCCGCCGCGACCCGCGCGCGCGGGTCGAGCCAGCCGACCGCGAGGTCGCTGAGGAACATGAAGACGGCGACGATCCCGCCGATCACGACGAGTATCGCCGTCATCGCGAACGGGTCGGCCTCGCCGAGCGAGTGCAGGAAGAGGAGCGCGAGCCCGCCCATCCCGAAGACGTAGTCGACGGCGAGCGAGGCCCCGACCACGGCCGCGAACTCGAGCGAGAGGACGCTCACGAACGGGATCAGCGAGTTCCGGAGCGCGTGCCGGAGGACGACCCGCCGCTCCGTGAGGCCCTTCGCGCGCGCCACGACCGCGTACGGCTGGCGGAGCGCGTCGGCCATCGCGGTGCGCACGTAGCGGCTGTAGACGCCGATCAGCCCGAGCGCGAGCGTCACCGCCGGCAGGGTCATCGTCCGGATCCAGTGGGCGAGGCCGCCGCCCGGACGGCCGCCGTAGAACCAGCCGGTCGGCTCGAGCCAGCGCCAGAGGAAGCGCCCGACCAGGAACGCGGGCAGCGACCACGTCACGTAGGCGAGCAGCCGCAGCAGCATGTCCAGCGGGCTCCCCTGCCAGCGCGCCGAGACGACCCCGACGACGACGCTCAGCACGACGACGAGCACGAGCGAGACGGCGATCAACTGCGCCGTCACCGCGGCGGCCGACCAGAGCGCCGGGCCGATCCTCGGGTCGCCGCCGCTGAAGTGGCCGGCGCCGTGCGTCCGAAGCCGTCCGTGAACAGCCCCTTGAGCCAGAGCCAGTACCGCTCGAGGATCGGGTCGTGGAGGTGGAACTGCGTCGATCAGCGCCTGCCGCTGCTCCCGGCAGCCCGCGGTCGTGCAGAGGTTGAACTGGTAGGTCGGGTCGAAGGAGAGCCCGAACGCGAAGAAGGCCCCGAAGGAGATCGCCCAGACCATCGAGACGGCGAGCGCGAGCCGGCGGAGGACGTACGCGATCACGGCGCCTTCCCCGGGTTGAGCGCGTCGTCCAGCGTGTCGGCGGCGAAGTTGACCGAGACGAGCAGGAGCCCGAGTGCGACCGCCGGGATCGCGTACAGCCACCAGGGCGTCGCCGCGAGGCCGACACCGCGCGTCGCGTCGGCGACGAGCCCGCCGAGCGTCGGCGTGTCGGAGTTCTGGGAGCCGTAGTTGAAGAAGTCCACGGTGGCGATGACCACGATCGACTGGCCGATCACCGCGGTCGCGCCCACGAGCACCTCCCCCGCGGTGTTCGGGAGCAGGTGGCGCAGGATCACGCGCAGCCCCGAGGCGCCGGCCGCGTGCGCGGCCTCGACGAACTCGCGCGCGCGCAGCGAGACGAAGCTCGTGCGTACGACGCGCGCGATGCCCGTCCACAGATAGAGCATCAGCGTGACGCCGAGCCAGACCGGGGCGACGGCGCGTTGTAGACGACGACGAGCACGACGACCGCGAGCGCGGGCATCGTCACGACGACACCGGTGACCCAGCCGATCAGGGCGTCGACCACGCCGCCGTAGTAGCCGCCGAGCGCGCCGACGACGATGCCGATCGCGGTCGCGCCCGCGGCGCAGATCAGCGCCGCCGTCATCGACTCGTGGATCGCCGCCAGGAGCTGCGAGAGGTAGTCGTGCCCGAGCACGTCCGTCCCGAGCAGGTGCCCGTGGTGGAGCGACGGCGCCTGCGGGTCGTTCAGGTACTCGACGAACAGGCGCGACGCCGGGTAGGGCGCGATCGCGTCGGCGACGATCGCGACCACCGCGAAGGCGACGACCACGAGCAGCGCGAGCACGCCGAGCGGTTGCCGCCGGAACCGGGCGAGCGCCTGGAGCCACGGTCCGCGCGTGCGAACCCGGTCGCTGGAGGGCGAAGGTTCCGCCGCGGTGATGTCGGTGCCGCTCAAGGGAGACCCGGCGCGATCCTAGCCACGCGGAGCCTGCGCAGACAGGCGGGTTTCGCGACCCGCGCTCCGCTACCCTGTAGCGGCTTCGCGGTGGCGGTAGCTCAGTTGGTAGAGCCCCGGGTTGTGGTCCCGGTGGTCGGGGGTTCGAGTCCCCTCCGCCACCTCTTCCCGCTTCGCCCGCTTCGCGCTGGGCGGGCGCCCGCCGCGCGGCCGCGCGCCCGGCGCTTCGCTTTCCGCTCGCTCGGCTGCGAGCCGGCATCGCCGGCTCGCGCCATGCTGTCGGCGGAGCCGCGGTGGGCCGCGCCCGCGCGGGTCGGGCGCGGCGGCAGACTTCGTCCCGGCACCGCTGTCTCGAGCGGCCAGGCCCCGGGTCAGACCCCCGGACACGGCTCGGGGCCGTACGCGGCCGCGCGGCCGACTCAGGCGGGGCCGAACTTCGCCCGGAGATAGGCCAGATACGGCTCGGCCGAGATCGTCGAGCCAGTGGCGCGGCGCAGCGTCTCCTGGGACGGCCAGCGGCGGCCGAGCGCGTGCACGTGCTCGCCCAGCCACTCCCGCAGCGCGCCGAACTCGCCCCGTCCCACCTGCTCCTCGAGGTCGCCGATCGCCGCCGCGGCGGCCTCCCAGATCTGCACCGACATCACGCTCCCGAGCAGGTAGGTCGAGAAGTAGCCGATCTGCCCGCCCGACCAGTGGACGTCCTGCAGCACGCCGTGCGCGTCGTCGGGCACCTCGACACCGAGGTAGTCGTGCATCTTCCGGTTCCACGCCTCGGGCAGGTCGCGCAGCTCGAGCCGCCCGTTCACGATCTCCTGCTCCAGCTCGAAGCGCAGCATCACGTGCATCCCGTAGGTGACCTCGTCGGCCTCGATCCGGATCAGCGACGGCCGCACCCGGTTGATCCCCGCGTGGAAGCGATCGAGCTCGACGCCGCCGAGCGCCTCGGGGAAGACCTGCTGCAGTCGCGGGTAGAAGAAGCGCCAGAACGGGAGGCTGCGGCCGACGAGGTTCTCCCAGAGGCGGCTCTGCGACTCGTGGATGCCGAGCGAGCACGGCGCGCCGGTCGGCAGGCGCGCGATCTCCCGCGGCAGCTGGTGGTTGTAGAGCCCGTGCCCGTACTCGTGCATCGTCGAGAAGAGCGCCTTGGGCGTGTCCGGGTAGTAGTGGGTCGTGATCCGCACGTCGTCCACGCCGGGCCCCGAGGCGAAGGGGTGCTCGGTCGGGTCGATCCGCCAGCTGTCCGGCCGGTGCCCGAAGAGGTCCACGACCTCGTGGGCGAGCGCGACCTGGCGCTCGACCGGGTAGTCGCCGGTGAGGAACGAGTCGTCGACGTCGCGGTGGCCGAGCTCGGCGACCAGCTCGGTGAGGCGCGGCCTCAGCTCGTCGAAGACGCGCGTTCACGTCCGCCGTCGTCGTCTCGGGCTCGAAGTCGTCCAGCAGCACGTCGTAGGGCTCCTCCACCTCGCCGAAGCACTCGACGTAGCGGAGCCGCAGCTCGACGTTCCGCTCGAGCGCCGGCAGGAACGAGGCGAAATCCGACTCGGCCTTCGCCTTCGCCCAGACCGGCCGCGCCTCGGCGGCCGCGCGCGCCATCTCGGCGCGCAGCGAGCCCGGCACGCGCACCGCCTTCTCGAAGTCGCGCCGTACGAGCCGCAGCAGGGCCGCGTCGTCGGACTCCGGGTCGAGCGAGTCCTCGAGTGGCCGCAGCTCGTCGAGCAGCCGCCCGGTCTCGCCGTCCGCGAGCAGCTCGTGCGCGAGCTGCTGCAGCGTCGCGAGGTGGTCGGCGCGGTGCGTCACGCCGGCCGGCGGCATCATCGTCTGCTGGTCCCAGGAGAGCAGCCGCGCGACCCGCTGCAGGTCGGTGACCCGGGTCATCCGCTCCTTCAGGCGGGCGAGCGCGTCCATGAGCCCGAGCCTACCCGTGCCTGCCACCCGGGTACCCTTCGACCCGTGCGCCCGTAGCTCAGTGGACAGAGCGGCGGACTTCTAATCCGCGGGTCGCAGGTTCGAATCCTGCCGGGCGCGTCGTTTCCACCGGAGCGCGTACGGGGATTCCCCCTCGATGCCGCGCACGGCCCCGCGCCGGCCACGCCCCCGCCGGATCTGGACGCTCCTGGGCACGCACCACCTGGAGCACGCACCCGCCGACGTGATCCTCCTGCTCGCGCTCGGCGCGGCGCTCGCGCTCACGGCGAGCGTCGGCGTCGCGTGGGCGGCCGGCTTCGACCGGGTGGCGGCTCACCTGCGCAACCCGAATCTGCTCTGGCTGCCGATCGCGCTCGGGGGCGCGGTCGCGGCGCACCTCGGTTACGTGCTCGCCTACCGCGAGGTGGCGTACGTCGAGTCCGGGCCGACGATCGGGTTCCCGCGCGCCGGCGCAATCGTCGCGACGGGCTTCGGGGCGTTCGTGCCGCGGGGGGGCTTCGCGCTCGACCTGGAGGCGCTGCGCGACCTCGGCGTCCCGCCGCGCGAGGCCCGCATCCGCGTCCTCGGGCTCGGCTCGCTGGAGTACGTCGTGCTCGCCACCGGCGCCTTCGTCTGCTCGGTGCTGCTGCTCCTCCGGCACAGCCACGTGGAGTCCGCTTTGACGCTCTCGTGGACGATCGGCGTGCCGGCGGGCACGCTGCTCGCGCTCCTGGCGCTCCGCTCTCGCGAGCGGATCAGCCGCGGGCGCGCGGGCGCTCTGCTCGGGCCGGCGCTCGACGCGCTCGACGTCGTCGGGAAGATCCTCACGCGGCCGCGCAAGCACGCCGCCCTCGCGCTCGCCGGGATGTCGGCCTACTGGGCGGGCGAGGTGTTCGTGCTCTGGGCCTGCTACGCGACCTTCGCGCGCCACGCGCCCTCGGTGCCGGCGCTCGTGCTCGGGTACGCGACCGGCTACGCGCTCACCCGGCGGACGCTGCCGCTCGCGGGCGCCGGCGCCGTCGAGGCCGTGCTGCCGTTCGCGCTGACCTGGGTCGGGCTCGCCGCTCGCGCCGTCCGTGCTCGCGGTCTTCGCGTACCGGGTCTTCAACGTCTGGCTGCCGGTCGGTCCGGCCGTGGCGGGGCTCGTCGCGCTCCAGCGCCGCAGCGCCGGCGGGAGCCTCGCGGCGGTGCTACCGGCGGACGCCGAAGTCCGTCGTCACGATCGTGACGTCGAGCCCGTGGAACGCCCCGGGCGCCGCCGCCGCGTGCACCGCTGAGACGCCGATCTCGCGCCAGCGGGCCGTGAGCAGGTTCTGCCGGTGCTCCGGGCTCGCGAGCCAGAGATGCGAGGGCTTCCGGCGGGCTCACGTCGGGTGAGGACCAGAGCAGGTTCTCGCCGACCGACCAGTAGCGCCACGAGCTCGAGCCGTAGAAGCGCTCGATGCGCTTCCAGAACGCCGAGCCGTCGGCCGACTCGTGCTCGAAGTACCCGTCCGCGGCCATCTGACGCGAGTGCTGCTGCGCCGCCGAGGTGAGCCGCGCGGAGAGCCGCATCGGAGCGAGATCGTGCGCGACACGGAATGCGTTGATCTGCGAGAGCACGCCGCGCTCGAGCCCGCTCAGCGTGACCGTCGCGCGGTCGTGCGCGCCGTGCCTCCCCGGCGACGCGAGCGCCGACGCTGCGAACACCGCCACGAGGAAGACGGCGACCACGCCGGCGACCGCGCGCGCGAGCTTTTGCCCAGAGAGCACGATGAGAACAGCATCGGCAGAACGCGACCGGAGGTCAATCGGCCGAACGGCGCAACTTCGCGCGCGCTGGGTCCCATGCCCGGCGCCCGAGAGTCCCGGTGCCGCTAAGGTCAGGCGAGATGTCCGCCGCCACGCTCCACACCAGCCACGGCGCGATCGCCGTCGAGCTCTTCGACGAGGACGCGCCGAAGACCGTCGAGAACTTCCGCACGCTCGCCGCCGACGGCTTCTACGACGGCGTCGTCTTCCACCGCGTGATCCCGGACTTCATGATCCAGGGCGGCGACCCGACCGGCACCGGCGCGGGCGGCCCCGGCTACACGTTCGAGGACGAGATCAACGACCGCAAGATCGTCCGCGGCGCGCTCGCGATGGCGAACGCCGGCCCGAACACGAACGGCAGCCAGTTCTTCGTCGTCACCGCCGACGCGTGCCCGTGGCTCGACGGCAAGCACACCGTCTTCGGCGAGGTGCGCGACGGGATGCACGTCATCGACACGATCTCCGCTCTCGAGACCGACGCGCGCGACCGCCCGCGCGAGGACGTCGTGATCGAGCGCGTCGAGCTGTAGCGGCCTCGAGCTACTCGCCGCGGCGCGCCTGGATCTGCCAGTAGACGATCCCGGCGAGCGCGATCGTCCCCGCGATGCCGAAGGCGAGCGCGAACGCCTTCCAGCTCGACTCGGCGAACGTGCTGCCGCCGAGGTAGCCGGCCGCGCTCGCGTAGACGGACCAGACGAGGGCGGTCGAGACGTCGGCGGCGACGAAGAGCCCGTAGCGCATCTCCACCGCGCCGGCCGCGAACGTCGTCGCGGTGCGGCCGCCGGGGACGAACCGGGCCGCCGGCACGATCCAGATGCCGTGCTGGTCGAGGACGCGCTTCGCCCACTCGTAGCGGCGGAGCGCCGTCTCGCCGCGGAAGAGCCGGCGGTAGGCGCGCTCGCCCACCTTCCGGCCGAGCCAGTACGTGACGTTGTCGCCGAGCACCGCGCCCGCCCAGGCGCAGACGACGACGATCCAGATCGAGAGCCTCCCGTTCGCGGCGACGATCGCCGCGAGGACGACCACGGTCTCCGACGGGAGCACGGGGAAGTCGACGTCGAGCGCGGCGAGCCCGAAGACGAGCGCGTACGTCCACCAGTGGCCCGAGACGAGGTCCGTCAGCCAGCCGAAGATCGAGAGGAGCATCGAGTCTCATCTTCCCGCCGCGCTCCGTACGGAACGAGCCTCTCAGATGCGTCCGCCCCGTAGACCCGGACCGAGCATGCATAGTTGACGGCGTGGCCGCGTCGGATCTCTGGCGGGAGAAGGAGAACGCGCTCGTGCGGGAGTTCGAGCTCGAGAGCTTCCCCGAGGCGATCGCGTTCGTCGGCCGCCTCGCGGAGCTCGCCGAGGCGGAGAGCCACCATCCGGACATCGACATCCGCTACCGCCGCGTCGTCGTACGGTGGACGACGCACTCGGCGGGGTGCGTGACCGACCGCGACCGCGAGCTCGCCCGGCTGACCGACGCGATCGCCTGAGGTCACCGGCCCCGGGAGGTAAGAACCGTGCCCGAGCCGACACCAAGAGATCCGATGAGCGCCGCGCCCTCGATCGCGAACGTCGAGCCCTGGCCCCGAGAGCGGTTGCTCGAGGCCGAGTGGGTTCGCGACCTGCGCGCGAGCGGCCCCGCGCGCGAGGCGGCGGTCGCGCGCCTGCACGCGCTGCTGCTGCGGGCGGCGCGCTTCGAGGTCGGACGGCGACGGCAGGCGCTGCCGCAGCTGCGCGGCGGCGACCTCGACGAGCTCGCGCAGGAGGCGGCCGACGACGCGGCGGTGTCCGTCCTGCGCCGCCTCGACGACTTCCGCGGCGAGAGCCGGTTCACGACGTGGGCGTACAAGTTCGCCCTCCTGGAGGCGGCGGTGAAGGTCCGGCGGCGGGCGTGGCGCGACCGGGAGGTGGAGCTCGAGCCGGAGACGTGGTCGCAGTTCGAGCATCCCGCGCCCGGCCCGCCGGCGAGCGCGGAGCGGGCGGCGCTGCTCGCCGCGATCCAGGAGGGCATCCGCTCGGCGCTGACGCCGCACCAGCGCGAGGTGCTGGTCGCGCTCGCGCTGAACGGCGTCCCGATCGACGTGCTCGCCGAGCGGCTCGGCAGCACCCGAAACGCGCTCTACAAGACGCTCCACGACGCCCGGCGCAAGCTCCGGGCGCACCTGGAGGACCGAAGGTCTCGCGGAGGGTGTGCGATGACTGATCCCGGATCTCGACCTGACGCTGCTGCGCCTGCTCGGCCCCGCCGAGCCGGAGGTCGGCTGCGACGAGTGCTTCGAGCTGCTCGACCGCTACGTCGAGCTGGAGCTGGCCGACGCGCCCGCCGACGCGCTCGTGCCGGGGCTGCGCGCGCACCTCGCCGGGTGCCCGGCCTGCGCCGAGGAGCACGAGAGCCTGCGCGCACTGCTCGAGCTCGACGCCGTCACCTGACCCTCCACACACCGGAAGCGAGGCGACATGCACTCCACGCGCTATCTGATCGTCGGCGGCGGCATGACCGGCGACGCGGCCGCCAAGGGGATCCGCGAGCACGACGCCGACGGCACGGTGACGCGTCGTCGGCGCGGAGCCGCACCCGCCGTACAAGCGGCCGCTGCTCTCGAAGGGGCTCTGGAAGGGCGCACCCGAGGAGAAGGTCTGGCGCACGCCGGCCGAGGGCGTCGAGCTCGTGACCGGCCGCCGGATCGTCTCGATCGACCTCGACGCGCACCGGGCGACCGACGACCAGGGCGAGGAGTACGCGTGGGAGCGGCTCCTGCTCGCCACCGGCGCCCGCCCGCGCGAGATCCCCGGACGCCGGAGGGCGTCGTCTACTTCCGCACGCTCGACGACTACCGCGCTGGCGCGCGAGCGCGCCGTGCCCGGCGCCCGCGCCGTCGTCATCGGCGGCGGCTTCATCGGCTCCGAGCTCGCCGCCGCGCTGGCCGGCGCCGGGCGTCCAGCGTGACGATGGTCTTCCCGGAGCCGGGGATCGCGGCGCGCCTCTTCCCGGAGGAGCTCTCCGCCTTCGTCACCGACTACTACCGCGAGCGCGGCGTCGAGGTGCTCGCCGGGGAGCGCGTCGCGTCCGTCGGCGGACGGCGTCGTCCGCACCGGCTCGGGCCGGGAGCTCGAGGCCGACCTCGTCGTCGCCGGGCTCGGCGTCGTGCCCCGGCACGGAGCTGGCGGAGGCGGCGGGCCTGCAGGTGGACAACGGCATCGTCGTCGACGAGCTCGGCCGCGCCGGCGGCCGCGAGGACGTCTTCGCGGCCGGCGACGTCGCGAGCTTCCCCGTCCCCGCGCTCGGCGGCGCGCGCTGCCGCGTCGAGCACGAGGATCACGCGAACACGCACGGGCAGCGCCGTCGGCGCCAACATGGCCGGCGCCGGAGCCTCCTACGACCACCTGCCGTTCTTCTACTCCGACCTGTTCGACCTCGGCTACGAGGCGGTCGGCGAGGTCGACTCGCGGCTCGAGACGGTCGCGCAGCTGGGAGGAGCCGAACCGCAAGGGCGTGATCGCCTACGTCGACGCGGAGCGGCGGCCGCGCGGCTACCTGCTCTGGAACGTCTGGGACACCGTCGGACGCCGCGCGCGAGCGGATCCGCGCCGGCGAGCCCGTGGACGAGGCCGCTCTTGTCTGAGGCGCTGCGCCGCTCGCGCAAGCCGCGGCACGGAACCGAGCTCCTGTGCGAGACGGTCTTCCGGCCGCTCGCGCACCTCGTCGTGGCACCGCTGCGCACGGCTGCGCGTCCCGCCGCCGCTCGTGGTCGCGGCCGCGGGGACGGCGGGCCTCGCGGCGGCGGTCGAGCTCGCGCGCGGGCAGCTCGTCGTTGCGGCCGCGCTCGCTCCAGCTGAAGACGGTGCTCGACAACGCGGACGGGCAGCTCGCGCGGCTCACCGGCCGCGTCACCGCCTTCGGCCGCTATCTCGACTCGGAGCTCGACCTGCTCGTGAACGCGGCGCTCTTCGCCGCGCTCGCGTGGCAGACGGCGCCGGGGCCGCGGCGGCGCTGCTCGGCTTCCTCGCCCTGACGGCGGTGCTGAGCGTCAACTTCAACGCCGAGCGGCTCTCCCGAGCCGAGCACGAGGGCGCCGCCGGCGGCCGCGGCGGAGACCGGGACGCGGGCGACGGCGGTCGCACGCCGTGCCTACGCGCTCCTCTACGGCTGGCAGGACCGCCTCGTCGAGGGCTTCGTCGAGCAGCGCCTGAGCGGCCGCGGGCCGGCGGAGCGGCTCGCCTACCACGACCGCGCCACCGTCTCGGCGCTCGCGAACCTCGGCCTCTCGACCCAGCTCGCGGCGTTCGGCGCGCTCAGCGCGCTCGGACACCCGCTCGCGTTCGTCTGGCTCCTCGGCGGCGAGCTCGTCCTCGTCGCCGCCCTCGCCGTCCGCCGCGAGGCGCTCCTGCGCGCCCTCGTCACCCCCCACCAGGAGGTCACATGAGAAACGTCGTCGAGCTCGCCGCCCGCGAGGAGGAACAGGACGTCGCGCGCGCGATCGCGCCCGAGCAGTGGGAGCGCTTCGAGCGCCACGTCGCCGAGATCCTGGCCGCGTTCGGGATGGACCTGGACACGCCGGGCACGCGCGAGACGCCGGCGCGGTTCCTGCGCGGCGCTCTACGACTCGACCGCGGGCTACGACGGCGACCCGAAGCTGCACACGGCGTTCCCGTCCGAGCGGCCGGCCGGCGTGGAGGGCGGGCACGGGCAGATCGTCGAGGGGCCGATCGCCTTCTTCGCGCTCTGCGAGCACCACGCGCTCCCGTTCCACGGCGTCGCGCACGTCGCGTACGTCGCCGGGGACGAGATCCTCGGCATCTCGAAGCTGACGCGGCTCGTGCGGCTGTACGCCCGGCGCTTCACCGTGCAGGAGCGCCTCGGCGAGCAGGTTGCGGACGGTCTGGTCGAGCTCGTCGGCGCGCGCGCCGTCGCCGTCCACCTCGAGGCGGCGCACCTGTGCACGCAGATGCGCGGCGTGCACGAGGAGGCCTCGCGCACCGTGACGACGTTCTGGCGCGGGCTGTACGAGCGCGACGACGCGCTTCGCCGGGAGTTCCTCGACGAGGTGCGGGGCCGGCGCCGCTGATGGAGCCGCTCGAGGCCCTGGCGGAGGAGGCCGGGCTGCCGACATGGGAGCTGCCCGCCGAGCTGCGGCGGCTCTACGGAGGGCCGCTCGGCTTCGACGGGCCGTGCACGGTCGCGAACCTCGTGCAGACGATCGACGGCGTCGTCGCGATCCCCGAGCTGCCCCGCTCGAACGCGCTGATCGCCGACGAGAGCGAGGCCGACCGGTTCGTGCTGGCGCTGCTGCGCGCCTGCGCCGACGTCGTCCTGATCGGCTCGGGGACGCTGCTCGCCTCGCCGAAGGGCACGTGGCGCGCCGACCGCCCGTACCCGCCCGCCGCGGACGCGCTGCAGGAGCTGCGGCGCAGCCGCGGGCTGCCCGAGCAGCCGACGGTCGCGATCGTCACCGGAGGCCGCTCGTTCGACCCCTCGCACCCCGTGCTCGAGCGCGGCGCGCTCGTGCTGACGAGCGCCGCCGCGGCGCCGGCCCTGGCGGCGTCCGTTCCGGCCGCGACCGAGGTCGTCGCCGTGAGCGAGGGGGACGCCGTGGACGCGCGGGCGGCGCTCGCGCTGCTGCGGGAGCGAGGCCACGGGCTCGTGCTCTCCGAGGGCGGGCCGAGACTGCTCGCCTCGCTCCTCGCCGCGCGGCTCGTGGACGAGCTGTTCCTGACCGTCTCCCCGCTCCTGGCCGGCCGGGCCGGGAGCCCGCGGCTCTCGCTCGTCGAGGGCGTCGAGCTGCTCCCCGAGCACCGCGTCGCCGGCTCGCTCCGCTCCGTGCGGCGGAGCGGCGCCCACCTGTTCATGCGCTACGCGCTGTCCGGAGCGGCCTAGGACAGGACGGGCAGCTCGTCCTCGCGCCGGCGCAGCTGCTGCGCCAGCTCGGCGACGTAGGGGAAGACGATCGGCTCGACCACGGAGTCGAAGACGTCCTGCCCGGGGAGCGAGTAGTCGGCGTTGAAGTCGACGCAGCCGTTGAGCTCGATGACGACGTAGCCGTCGGCCGTCGGGAGCAGGTCGACGCCCACGAGATCCGCGCCGATCGCCCGGGCGGCCGCGACCGCTAGCTCTCGCGCGTCCGTGGAGGGGACGACCTGTCGCCGGGTTCCGCCGAGCGCCACGTTCGTGCGCCACTCGCCCGGGGCGGCCACCCGGCTGATCGCGCCGGCGACCTCGCCGCACGCGACGAGGACGCGCAGGTCGGCCCGCGGCGGCGGGAGCAGCTCCTGGACGAGGATGCCGTGCTCGGCGAACCAGTGGCGGCCCGTCAGGCGGGCGAACTCGCACCGCAGCTCCGCGTCGGTGTCGCAGCGAACGACGTCCGTCCCCCAGCTGCCGAAGCGCGGCTTCAGCACGACCGGCGGCTCCACCTCGGGCAGGCGGCCGCCCGGCGGCACGTGGACCGTGTGCGGGTGCGGCAGCCCGTGGCGCCGCAGCCGCTCCGCCGTCACGAGCTTGTCGTGGGCGGCGAGAATCGCATCGGCCGGGTTGAGGACGCAGAAGCCCAGCTCCTCGAGACGCCGCAGCGAGTCGAGGCCCGGCTCGACGCCGTCGAGGCTCGAGAGCACGTCGACGCGGCCGAGCACGATCTCGTTGGCGCGCGCCCGCCGTGCGGCGAGCTCCGGCGGCAGGAGGCGCGCCTCGACGCCCAGCTCGCGGGCGGCGGCGAGCAGGCCGACGTTCGGCGGGGTCAGACGCCCGGCGATGAGGAGCGGCATGGCCGAAGCCTCGCCTGCCGGCGTCAGCGAGCCGTCAGATGCGTGTGAAGGTTCGCTAACGCGCCGGAGACCCGTCAGGTGGGGCGCGATACTGTCGCCGTGCCCCGCGTCCGGATGAGCATGCGCTGGTGGCTCGGACTGACCTTCGCCGCGATCGCGGCCGTCACCGCGTTCTCGGTGGCGCAGGTCTTCAACCACCGCGCCGCGACGGCGCTGCACGGCCGCGGCGAGGAGCTCGCGATCGGCCAGACCGTCTCCGCGGCCGGCGCCACCTCGAAGGCGCTGAGGCAGGGGATCCTCCCGGACGCGGCCCCGGTGATCGCCGAGCGGCGGCGCTTCTCGCTCTACGTCTTCTCGCCCGACGGCACGCTGCTGACGCCGGAGCTCTCGCGGGGCGATCACGTTCTCCGACGTCCCGGACGGGCGGCGCGCGCTCCGCGCCGCGCTCGGCGGCGAGCGGTACGCCTCGAGCCTGGACGACGGCAGCTCCTTCGTCGTGTCGCTGCCGCTCGAGTCGAGGACGGGCGTGATCGTCACGTATGCGCGCCGGCCGGAGCTCCTGCGCGAGCTCGGGATCGTGCACGACCAGATCCTGTACTCCGCGCTGATCGCCGTCGCCGTCGGCGGCCTCGTCGGGCTGCTCGTCGCGATGCTGATCGCGGCGCGGCTGCGGCGGATCGGCCTCGCCGCGGCGCGGATCGAGGCCGGCGCGTTCGACGAGCCGCTCGAGTCCTCGTTCGACGACGAGGTGGGCGCGCTCGCCCGGACGATCGACCAGATGCGCGAGCGCCTGCGCGACTCGTTCGGCCGCCTGGGCGGTGAGCGCGACCGGCTCCGCCAGCTGCTCGAGGGGCTCCACGACGGCGTCGTCGCCGTCGACGGCGAGCTGCGTATCGCCTTCGCCAACCAGGCCGCGCGGACGCTCCTGCCCGGGAACGCCCTGCCGGCGGAGGAGCCGCTGCCCGACGTCTGGCCCGACTTCCCGCTGCGCACCTTCGCCGCGCAGCTCTTCGGCGGCGGCGACCATCTCGTTCAGGCCCGGGTCATCGACCATGGGCGCACCTTCTCGCTGATCGGCGTCCCCGCGCGCGCAGGCGCCGACGCGATCCTCGTTCTGACCGACATCTCCGAGCGCGAGCGGCGCGAGCGGGCAGAGCGCGAGTTCGTGGCCAACGCGGCGCACGAGCTGGGAACGCCGCTGACCGCGATCGCGACCTCGCTCGAGGTGCTCCGCGCGGGCGCGAAGAACGACCCCGCCGAGCGCGACCGCTTCCTCGAGCTGATCGAGCGGCAGACGTCGCGGCTCGGCCGGCTGCGCCGCGCGCTCCTCACGCTCGCCCGGGCGCAGACCCGGCAGGAGGCGCTCCAGCTCGAGCCGGTGACGGCAGCGGCCGCTGCTCGAGGCCGCCGCGGAGGAGCTCCGGCGGCCGGGCTCGGCGCAGAGGTGACCGTCGAGGCGCCCGACGACCTCGCCGTGCTCGGCCACCCGGAGCTGCTCGAGCAGGTGGTGCTGAACCTCGCCGAGAACGCGCTCCGGCACGGGTCTGCCACCCGGGTCGAGCTGGTCGCGCGGACGCTCGACGGGCGACTCGCGGCGATCGAGGTGCCGGGACGACGGCGCCGGCATCCCCGCCGCCGACCGCGACCGGCTCTTCGACCGCTTCTACCGCGGCTCCGGCGCACCGGGACGGCGCCGGCTTCGGCCTCGGGCTCGCGATCGTCCGCGAGGCGGTGCGCGCGCTCGGCGGCGTCATCGAGATCGACTCGCCCGCGGAGGGCGGCACGGCCGTCCGGATCACCCTCGCGCAGGCGGAGGTTCGCGTCGCATGAGCCCGCGGATCCTCCTCGCCGACGACGAGCCGGACATCGTCACGCCGGTCAGCTACGCGCTGCGCGCCGACGGCTTCGAGGTGGACGCCGTGACCGACGGCGAGCAGGCGCTCGCAGACGGCGCGCGCGGGCGACTACGACCTCGTGATCCTCGACGTGATGATGCCGAAGCTCCAGGGCACCGAGGTCTGCAAGCGGCTGCGCGCCGAGAGCATCGTCCCGATCATCATGCTGACGGCGAAGCGACGCGGAGATCGACCGCGTGCTCGGGCTCGAGCTCGGCGCCGACGACTACGTCACGAAGCCGTTCTCGACGCGCGAGCTCTCGAGCCGGATCCGCGCCGTCCTGCGCCGGCGCGACCTCGAGCGCTCCGCCGCGGGCGACACCTGCTGCACGCGGGCGACGTCGCGGTCGACCTCGCCTCGCACCGCGTCACGGTCTCCGGGCGGGACGTGCGCCTGACCCCGTCCGAGTTCAAGGTGCTGGCCCTGCTCGCCGCGCGAGCCGAACCGCGTCTTCAGCCGCTGGCAGATCATGGAGAGCCTCTGGGAGGCGACCTACGTCGGCACCGCGCGCGCCGCCGACGTCCACATCTCGAACCTGCGGCGGAAGATCGAGGACGACCCGTCGCGGCCGCAGCGGATCGTCACCGTCCGCGAGGCCGGGTACAAGCTCGTCCCCGTGTGAGCGGACCTTGACACGGCGCTGCCACCTCCTTGACGCAAAGGCCCTAGCGTCGGAGAGGTGACCCAGGCGACCGACACCGACATGCGACGTCCTGCTCGCGCTCTGCAGCGGCTTCGCGCGTCGAGGCGCGCGACGGCGCCGCCGGCGTGGTCGAGACGCCGCTCTTCCCGCCGGACGAGACGACACCCGACTTCCTCGTCCTGCGCGTCGGCGGACGGCTCCACCCCCGGCAGCCGGTGCTGCCCGCGGCGCTCGTCGAGGAGGTCGACCCGCACGCCCGCGTCGTCCGCGTGCGCGGCAGCCGGAGCGACATCGCGCACCTGCCCGAGCACCTGCCGCTCGCGATCTGACGCCGAGCTCAGTGGGAGAGCCCGGCGGCGAGCCCGCGCACACGACGGCTGGATCCACCGGCCCGCCGCCGCGCCCGGCCCGCGCGGGCGCGGCTCGCGCGGCCACGCCCGCGGACCGCCGTCCGCGCCGGACGCCGTTCCCGAGCAGGAAAGCGGAGCGGTGCGAAGGGAACAGGACGGGGCCGGCAACGCCGGCCCCGCTCAGGCAAGCGGGTGGCGGGAATCGAACCCGCGTAGCCAGCTTGGAAGGCTGGAGCTCTACCATTGAGCTACACCCGCGCGGCGAGGGCCGGTGATGTAACCGGCAACCCTCGCCGAGTCCCCGGCCAACGTTACCGGCCACATCACTAGGTTAACGTCATGCACCCCTCCGCGGAGGCCGTCGGGCTTGCGCCGGCGCTCGCGCTCGGCTGGCTCGCCGCCGCGCGGGCGGAGCGGCCGACCCGGGTGCAGGCGCTCGCCGCGGCGCTCGGCGTCGCGCTCGTCGCGGCCGCGTTCGGGACGGAGCTCGAGCCGCTCGCGAATCACACGTTCCTCTGGGCGCACCTGCTCCAGAACGTCGTCCTCGCCGAGTGGGTGCCCGGCCTGCTCGTGCTCGCCGTGCCGGCGGCGCTCGGCGCGCGCGCGGCGCGCTTCCCGCTCTTCCGCCCGCTCGTCGCGCTGCCGCTCTGGCTTTGCACCTACTACGTCTGGCACCTGCCGGTCGTCTACGACCTCGCGCTGCGCCACCCGCACTCGCTCCTCCACGTGGAGCACCTGAGCTACCTCCTCGCGGGCGCGTGCCTGTGGTGGCCGGTGATCCACGGCCCCCACTCCGCCGGGGCCAAGGCCGCCTACCTCTTCGCGGCGTTCGTGCTCTCCTCGCCGCTCGGGCTGCTGCTCGCGCTGATCCCGCGTGCGATCTACCCGTTCTACGTGGACGCGCCGCGCACCTGGGGCCCCGCGCCGCTCACCGACCAGCAGATCGCCGGCGTGACGATGGCCGCGGAGGAGGCCGTCGTCTTCTTCGCCGTCTTCACGGCCTACCTGCTGCGCTTCCTCCAGGACGAGCAGGCGGCCGGGCTGATCCAGCCGCGCACCCCGGGCGGCTAGGCGGCGCCGCGGCTGCGCTCGGCCTCGGCGTTCACCTCGGCGCCGAAGAGCAGCGCGAGGCCGGAGATCCAGAGCCAGGTGAGCATGACGATCACCGCCGACAGCGAGCCCCACGTCTGGTTGTAGGAGCCGAAGTTCGCCGTGTAGAGCGCAAACAGACCGGAGGCGACCACCCAGCCGAGGGCGGCGACGAGCGAGCCCGGCGTCAGGAAGCGGAGGCGCGGATGCTCGACGTTCGGGCCGAGCCAGAGCACCGTCCCGAAGGCGGCGAACAGGCCGGAGAGCAGGATCGGCCACTGCGCGACCCACCAGATCAGCTGCATCCAGCCGCCGATGCCGAGCGTCGAGCCGAGCCGGCCCGCGATGCCCGGGCCGACGATCATCAGGACGAACACGAGCGCGAAGGCGCCGCACATGATCCCGACCATCTTCACGGCAGTCACGCGCTGGGCGACGAAGCTCCGCGTCTCCTCGACACCGTAGATCCGGTTGAGCGCGCGCGTGAAGGCGGTCATCGCGCCGGTGGTCGTCCAGAGGGCGAGCACGAAGCCGACGACGGTCATGGTGATCGTCTGGCCGGGGCTCCCGTGCAGCCGCTCGACGCTGCCGCCGAGGAACTGGTTCGCCTGGCCGGGGCCGATGCTCGCGAGCTTCGCGGCGAGACTGTGGAGCGTGCTCGCCGGCGCGATCAGGCCGAGCAGGCCGAAGGCGACGAGCAGCACCGACGGGATCGCCAGGAACGAGTAGTAGGACAGCGCCGCCGACAGGTCCGTGATCGTGTCGGAGAGCGAGCGCTTCCCCGCCCGCCCGAGGATCGCCTGCCAGTCCCTGCGAGAGAGCCGGCGCAGGTCGGTCAGGTCGCCCGGCCGGGGCTCGCGCCGCTCGGGCTGGTGCGTGAGCTCGTCGTCGAGCCGTGCCTCGTCGGGCTCGGGCCTGCCCCCGCCGCGGCCGCCCAGCCGCGCCGCCTCGCGCTCGCGCTGTTGGCGTGCGCTCATGGTGGGACAACGGGCGACCCGCCCGATCCGTTACGGGAGGCGTGATAGGACCCCGCGCGTGGAGACGCGGGAGGTCGTGATCGTCGGCGGCGGCTCGGCGGGCCTCGCCACGGCGGCGCTGCTGCGGAGGCGAGGGATCGAGCCGCTCGTGCTCGAGGCGGGGCCGGAGCCCGGAGCGGCGTGGCGGGAGCGCTACGACCGGCTGCGGCTGCACACGCCGCGGCTCCTCTCGGGGCTGCCCGGCCGCCGCATCCCGCGCCGCTACGGGCGCTGGGTGCGGCGGGACGACCTGCTCGCCTACCTCCGCGACTACGCCGAGGGCGAGCGGCTCGAGCTGCGAACGGGCGTCCGCGTCGAGCGGCTCGACCCGGACGGCGACGGCTGGCTGCTGGCGACCTCCGCCGGGCCGCTGCGCGCCGCCGACGCCGTCGTGGCCACCGGGTACAACGGCGTGCCCCGGATCCCCGACTGGCCCGGGCGGGAGGGATTCGGCGGCGAGGTCGTCCACTCGTCCGCCTACCGGAGCCCGGAGCGCTACCGCGGCCGCGACGTGCTGGTCGTCGGCGCCGGGAACTCCGGGGCGGAGATCGCCACCGACCTCGCCGAGGGCGGCGCGTCGCGGGCGCGGCTGTCGGTGCGGACGCCGCCGCAGATCGTCCGCCGCGCGACGGCGGGCATCCCGGCGCAGGCGATCGGGATGGCGATCCGCAGGCTGCCGCCCGACTGGGTCGACCCGGTGTCGAAGGCGATGCGGCGCGCGGCGATCCCGGATCTGGCGCCGTGGGGGCTGCCGCGGCCGGAGCAGGGGCTGCGCAGCGCCTTCATCGCCACGGGCACGACGCCGATCCTCGACGTGGGGATCGTGGACGCGATCCGCCGCGGCGCCGTGGAGGTGGTCGCCGCGGTCGAGGGCTTCGAGGGCGGCGAGGTGCTGCTCGCGGACGGCTCCCGGATCGCCCCAGAGGCGGTGATCGCGGCGACCGGCTTTCGCGCCGGGCTCGAGCCGCTCGTCGGCCACCTCGGGATCCTCGACGCCGCGCGGCCTGCCGGCGAGAACCGACGGCGAGGCGGCGCTGCCCGGGCTCTGGTTCGTCGGCTTCGTGCCGACGCTCGGCGGCCAGCTGCGCGAGGGAAGCGTCGCGGCAGCGAAGGTCGCGGCTGCGCTGGCAGTGGCGAGGACCGAGCCGCGCACGGCCTACACTGCTGCAGTCGGGACGTAGCTCAGCCTGGTTAGAGCGTCGCCTTTGGGAGGCGAAGGCCGGTGGTTCGAATCCACCCGTCCCGACCTCGCCGCAGCGTGAGATAGGTTCGCGCCGTGACAGCAGCGTCAGGGGTCCTCGCCGCGGCCGAGGCGCGCGTGCGCCGGCCGGTCGCGGGCTACCTGATGGTGCTCGTCGCGGCGGCGCTCTTCGGCGTCAACGGCGCCGTCGCGAAGGTCGCGCTCTCCTCGGGGCTCTCCTCGCTGCGGCTGACAGAGGTGCGCTGCGCCGGCGCGTTCGTCGGGCTGACGCTGATCGCGCTCCTCCGCTCCCCCGCCTCGCTCCGGCCGCGGCCCGGCGAGTGGCGCCGGCTCGCGGTCTTCGGGGTCGTCGGCGTCGCGTGGGTGCAGCTCTTCTACTTCCTCTCCATCCACCGGCTCGCGATCGGCATCGCCCTGCTGATCCAGTACCTCGGCGTGCCGCTCGTCGCGCTCTGGGCGCAGACGTTCGGTCACGAGCGGGTCCGCCGCAGGATCTGGGTTGCGCTCGGGCTCTCGCTCGCCGGGCTGACGCTGATGGTGCAGCTCTGGAGCGGCGTCACCCTCGACGGGCTCGGGATCGCCTTCGCGCTCGCCGCCGCCGTCGTGTTCGCGGCGTACCTGCTGCTCGCGGAGCGCCAGGTGGCCGAGCGCGACTCGGTCTCGCTGCTCGCGTGGGGCTTCCTCTTCGCCACCCTGTTCTGGTCGGTGGTGCAGCCGTGGTGGAGCTTCCCCGCGGCGGCGGCGGCGCGGACGGTGACGCTGCAGGGGCACCTCGCGAGCTGGCACCTGCCGGTGTGGGCGCTCGTGCTGTGGGTGATCGTGCTCGGGACGATCGTGCCGTTCGCGCTGCTCGTGGCGGCGCTGCGCCACGTGACGGCGACGCGCACCGGGATCGTCGCGATGCTCGAGCCGGTGGTCGCGACCGCGGTCGCCTGGCTCTGGCTCCAGGAGTCGCTCGCGCCGGCGCAGATCGCGGGGGCCGCCGTCGTCCTCTGCGGGATCCTCCTGGCGCAGACCGCGCGCTGAGACCGCAGGTCGGCGGGACTAGTCCGGGTCCATCAGCGAGCGCAGCGCGGCGAGCTTCTCGCCGCGCAGGTCGTCCCGCTCGCCTCGGTCGATGCGGGCGAGCAGCTCGCGCACGAGCGGCGCGAGCTCGAGCGGGTTGAACGGCTTCGTGACGTAGTCGACCCCGCCGATGTCGAGGCCACGGGCGCGGTCGCGGAACTCGGCGCGGGCGGTGAGGAAGATGATCGGGATCTCGTTCGTCCGCTCGTCCTCGAGCAGGTGCTCGGCGACCCGCCAGCCGTCGAGCCCGGGCATCATCACGTCGAGGAGCACGATGTCCGGCCGCTCCTCGCGCGCCAGCTCGAGCCCGCACGGGGCCGTCGGGCGCCTCGATCACCTCCATCCCCTCCGCCTCGAGGTTCACGCGGCAGAGCAGCCGGATCGGGGCCTCGTCGTCGATCACCAGTACGCGCGTCGTTTCCGTCATTGCAGTCATCGCGGGCCGCTATACCCTGCCGGACCCGGCCTCAGTCGCGATCCGCGGGCCGCACCGCGGCGGCCGGGAGCTCGAATGCGAACGTCGATCCCTCTCCTTCCCGGGAGCTCACCCAGATCCTTCCTCCCATCGCCGTCACGAGCCCGCGGGCGATGAAGAGCCCGAGCCCGGTACCGCCCGCGCTGCTGCGGACGTCGGCGTCGGCGCCCCGGTAGAACTTCCGGAAGATCTGCTGCTGGTCGGCCTGCGGGATGCCGATCCCCTCGTCGGCCACGCTCACCTCGACCGAGATCGCGCTTGCGCTGCGGCGCCGACGGTGACGGTGCCGCCGTCCGGCGAGTAGCTTGAGCGCGTTGTCGAGCGAGGATCGAGAAGACCTGGCGCAGCTTCTCGGCGTCGGCGCGTCGCGGCGAGCGGCTCCTCGGGGAGGTCGAGGACGAAGCGGTGGCCGTTCGCGGCCGCGTCCTCCAGGTCCTCCACGTCCGCGACGACGCGGCCGACGACGTCGCGCACGTCCGTCGGCGAGAGTTGACCTGCAGGTCGCCGGTGTCGAGCCGCGCGACGTTGAGGAGCGCGTCGACGATCGAGGTCAGCCGCTGCGACTCCGAGGCGATGTAGCCGAGGAACGTCTTCCGCTCGTCCTCGCCGAACATGACGTCCTGGCGCAGCAGCGTCTCGGCGAAGCCGTAGATCGAGGTCAGCGGCGTTCGCAGCTCGTGCGAGACGGTCGAGACGAAGTCGGACTTGACCTGCTCGACGAGCCGGTCGCCGGAGATGTCGCGGAAGGCGAAGATGCGGCCGGCGACCGCACCCGCGGGGTCGCGCATGACCGCCTCGGTGACCGAGAGCCAGACCTCCTCGCGGCCGCGCATGATCGGGACGAGCCGGTCGCCCGATGGCGCGTCCGCTCCTCCGACTCGAGGTTCCGGTGGAGCACCTCGGCCGGCGGTGCGGCCGAGCGCGTCGGCGGCCGGCGATGCCGGTGATCCGCTCGGCGGCCGCGTTCCAGAGCACGACCTCGCCGTCGCGGTCGACGGCGACGATCCCGTCGGCGATGTTGGCGAGGATCGCGACGCTCCGCTCCTTCTCGAGCGCGACGCGCTGGTAGAGCTCCGCGTTCGAGAGCGCGGCCGACGTGCTGCCGGCGAAGCGCGAGCAGCGCCTCGATCTCCTCCTCGCGCCAGGCGCGCGGGCGCGACGGCGTAGACCGAGAGCACCGCCGAGCGGCGCGCCCTCCGGGCCGGCGAGCGGGACGCCGAGATAGGCGCGGTGGCCGGCCGCGAGCATCGGGTCGAGCGCAGCGCGGCCGCACGTCCTCGCGCGACGTCCGCCAGCGCGACCGGCGAGCCGGACTGGAAGACGTCGCCGGAGAGCCAGGCGCTCGAGCCGGACTGCGCGAGCCGAGCGCGTCCTCCGCGCCCGCGCCCTCCGCGGCGCGTGACGACGAGATCGTCGCCTCGAGCAGGCGGAACGCGGCACGCCTCGGCGTTGACGAGCTCCGGCGCCTGCTGGACGACCTCGTCGAGCACGGCCGCCGGATCGAGCTCGCTCGTCAGCAGGCGGCCCGTGCGCGCTGAGCTGCTGCGCGAGCGCGCGGGCGCTCCGCTCCGCCTCGAACAGCTCGCTGCGCTCGAGCGCGCCGCGCGTCGGCGTCGGCGAGATGGCGCGCGAGCTCGAGGTCGTCCTCGGTGAAGGTGCGCTCCTCGGCGAAGAAGACAGCGACGAGGCCGCCGCCTGCCTGCCGCGGCGCCTCGACCGGGCACGGAGAGGAGCGCGCCGTAGCCGTGCGCGGCGGCCGACGCAGCGCCAGTCGCCCGGGAGCCGGTCGTCGCTCGGCCAGCGAGCGGCGCGGCGAGCGATCGCGGCCCGTGCGACGCCGCCCGCACGAGCGCGCCGTCGCCGCTCGTCGACGCCCTGCCGAGCAGCTCGGCGAACGAGGGCCGGCAGCTCGTGCGACGCCGCAGCAGCTCGAGGCGCCCGCCCGCGGCGATCGAGCACCGCCGCGGAGGCGCCGCCGAGAGCCTCGGTCGCCGCCTGCGCGACCGCCTCGAGCGTCGCCGAGCGCGAGAGCGACTGGCCGAGCACCGAGGCGATCCGGTAGAAGCCGCGCTGGATCCGCGCCTGCCGCGAGCTCGACGCGTAGGTCTCCGCGTTCCGGAGCGCGAGCGAGGCGAGGCCCGCGAAGGCGTCGAGCACGTCGGCGTCGCGGGAGCCGAAGGGCCGGCCGTCGCGACGGCCGACGCCGAGGACGCCCTGCACGTCGCCGCTCCAGCGCATCGGCGCGGCGATCACGTCCGTGAAGCCGTCGTAGGCGGGGTGCGGCACCGGGTCGTAGGCCTCGCCGTAGGCGCTCGCGACAGCGGCCGGCCCTCGCGGATGGCGACGCCCGGCGAGCCCGCGGCCCAGCCGGCGAGCTCGAAGCCGAGCAGCGAGCTGTCGAAGCCGTGGACGGCGGCGCAGCGGAGGACACCGCGCTCCCGCTCGTGCAGGTAGCAGTCCGCGGCGTCGGCGTGCAGCAGCTCCGCCACCTGGTCGGCGAGCCGCTGGAGGACGGCGTCGAGATCGAGCTCGCCGCTCAGCACCTGGGCCGCGCGCAGCAGCGCGCCCTGCCGCGCCGAGCTGCTCGCGATTCTCCTCGAGCAGCCGCCCGAGGCGGATCGCGAGCCCGATCTCGGCGGCGACCGCCTCGAGCAGCGGGAGGTCGCCCTGGCTCCAGTTGCGCGCCGACCGCGCGGTGCGACGCTCAGCACGCCGACGGGACTGGTCGAAGACGAGCACCGGGCGTCGCCGCGACGCGCCCGAGCCGAGCTCCTTCATCGCCCGAGCTCGCCGGGGGCCGGCTGGTCGAGCTCGGGCACGTCCTCCGGCGCGGCGATCGCCACGGTGCGCTGGTCGCGGGCGGCGAGGTTGGAGACCGGCAGCCGCGTCGGCGGCGTCGCCGACCGGGCGCGAGCTCCGGATTCGTGCCACTCGGCGGCGACCGGCAGCTCCTCGCCCGCGCTCGCCGAGGCGGACGAAGCAGCGGGTCGCCCCGAGGGCGCGCGCGGTCTCCTCGACCGCGGCCTGGAGCGCCGCGTCGAGATCGAGCTCGCGTGCGCAGCCGCCGGCGCGATCGAGGCGAGCAGCGCGCTCCCGCTCGAGCGCCTCGCGGAGCGCGATCGCCGAGCGCGTCCGCTCGAGCGCGATCGCCGCCTCCGAGGCGAACGTCTGCATCACCGCAGGTCGTCGGCCGAGAAGGCGCGGTGCGCGTCGGTCGTCGCGACCGAGATCACCGCGATCACGCGGTCGCCTGCGAGCAGCGGGACGTAGGCCGCGCTCTTCGCGCCGACCGCCTCGACGAGACGCGCGCTGGTCACGGCTCGACGTCGTGACGTCGTAGACGGCGAAGCCGCGCGCCTCGAAGGCCGCGCTCGCGATCCCGGACGGCTCGCTGCTCGAGGTCGAGGCGGACGTCGCGCCACCAGCTCGATGTCGCAACCCTCCGAGCGGGCGAGGAAGCCCGACGCCTCGCGCTCGTCGTCGGAGACGAAGGTGAGCGCGGCGAAGCCGACCCCGAACAGGGCGCCGATCTCGTCGAGCAGCGCTCGTCGCGACGCCCTCGACGTCGTGCGTCCGCGGCGAGCTCCGCGGCGATCCGGCGCAGGCTCTCCTGCCGGAGCGGGCCGCCCCCTGCCTCCGGCGCGGCCACGCTGCGAGAGCGGCCGCGCAGGGCGGCGCCCGCCAGGCCTCCGAGCAGGAGCGCCGCGCCCGCGGCGACGGCCGTCTCCCACACGAACGCCGACCCGACGAGGACGGCGCAGATCGACTCGATTGTGCGGATCACTGGGCGCTCAGATCATAGGGAGCGCGCACCCGCCAGGCGAGGGCGCGAGCCCGATTTCCTGCCGTCGAGGCGGATCTCTGCTCGTTGCAAAGATGGGCCGTACCGGCCCATTGTCGGCTTCGGAGGCGCACTCTAGGTCCCGCTCACTGGGCGATGCGAACCGCGGCGCTCCGGCTGTCCGCGGCGAGCAACTTGGGAGAGCCCGCCGCACCGACCCCCCCGAGCGGCGGGCTTTTTCATGCCCGAGGCCGGCCGGCGCGACATTCTTAACCCGGATCTCACGCAGCCGCGGCTATCGTGGCGCCCGGTTTGGTGAAACGGCTTCTCCTCGCCTCGCCGCGCGGCTACTGCGCCGGTGTCGAGCGGGCGGTCGAGACGGTCGAGCGGGCCCTCGCGCTCTACGGCGCGCCCGTCTTCGTCCGCAAGCAGATCGTCCACAACTCCCACGTCGTGCGCGACCTCGAGCGAGCGCGGCGCGGTCTTCGTCGACTCGGTCGCGGACGTGCCCGCGGGCGCGACGTGGTCGTCTTCTCCGCGCACGGGATCGCCCCGGCCGTGCGCACGAGGCGCCGAGGCGCGCCGGCTGACCGCGATCGACGCGACCTGCCCGCTCGTGACGAAGGTGCACGCGCAGGCGCGGCGCTACGCCGAGTGCGGCTACGCGATCGTCCTGTCGGCCACGCCGGCCACGAGGAGGTCGACGGGACGATCGGGCGAGGCGCCCGAGGCGATCGTGCTCGTCGAGTCGGTCGCCGACGCGGAGCGCGATCGAGCTGCCGGCGGGGCGGCCGCTCGCCTACATCACGCAGACCACGCTCTCGGTCGACGAGACGCACGAGATCGTCGCCGTCCTTCGCCGCCGCTTCCCGCGCGATCGAGGGGCCGCGAGAAGGAGGACATCTGCTACGCGACCACCAACCGCCAGGCGGCGGTGAAGGAGCTGCTCGACGGAGATCGACCTGCTGCTCGTGATCGGCTAGCCGCAACTCGTCGAACTCGAACCGGCTCGTCGAGGCCGCGCAGCGCGGCCGGAGTGGACGCGTACCTCGTGGACGACGAGACCGAGATCGACGAGCGCTGGCTCGAGGGCCGCGAGTCGGTCGGGCTCACGTCGGGCGCGTCGGCGCCGGAGCGAGCTCGTCGGAGCGAGTCTGCGACTGGTTCCGGGCGCGGGGCGTCGACGCTCGTCCGTGAGCAGGAGACGCCGACCTACGAGGACGTCGTCTTCCGGTTGCCGGCCGAGCTGCGGCGCGCCGAGTCGCGACCGCCCAGCCGTCCGCCGCGTAGTCTCCGGCGCCATGAAGGCGCGTCCGCACCGGCTCGAGCGGCTGCCCGAGCAGTACTTCGCGCGGCTGCTCGCGCGCGTGGCGGCGGCGGCCGGCGAGGGCGGCGAGCCGCTCGTCGACCTCGGCCGCGGCAATCCCGACGTGCCGGCGCCGCCGCACGTCGTCGAGGCGCTGGCGCGGGCGGCGGCCCGCCCGGAGACGCACGGCTACGCGCCGTTCGCGGGGCTCCCGTCGTTGAAGGAGGCGATCGCAGCGCGCTATCGCGACGTCTACGGCGTCGAGCTCGACCCGGCCCGCGAGGTCGCGGTGCTGCCGGGCTCGAAGACCGGCCTGATCGAGTTCGCGCAGGTGGCGGTCGAGCGGGGCGGCGCGGTCGTCCTCCCGGATCCCGGCTATCCGGACTACCGCTCGGCCGTCGCGCTCGTCGCGGCCGCGCGCGTCCCGCTGCCGCTGCTCGCGGACGGGCGGCCGGACTGGGACGCAGCCCCGGCGAAGGCGGCCGCGCTCTACCTGAACTACCCGTCCAACCCGGTCGCGGCGGCCGCCGCCGACGGCGTCTTCGCGGAGGCGGTCGAGTGGGCGCACCGGGCGGGCGCCTGGGTGCTGCACGACTTCGCCTACGGCGACCTCGTCTTCGACCGCCGCCGCGCCCGCGAGCTTCCTCGCCGCCGACGGCGCCCGGGAGGTCGGGGTGGAGCTCTTTTCGATGTCGAAGTCGTACGGGATGGCGGGCTGGCGGCTCGGCTTCGCGCTCGGGAACGCGGACCTCGTGGCGCGGATCGAGGACCTCCAGAGCCACGTCTTCGCCGGCGTCTTCCTGCCGGTGCAGGAGGCGGGCGTCGCGGCGCTGACCGGCCCGCAGGAGACCGTCGAGGAGCGGCGGGCGCTCTACGAGGCGCGCCGCGACCGCGCTGTCGCGGCGCTCGCGGGGCTGGACGCGCGCGGCGAGGGCACGTTCTTCGTCTGGTTCCGGCTGCCGGACGGCGTCACGTGCGAGCGGCTGCTGGCGGAGCACCGAGTCGCCCTCGCCCCCGGCGAGGGCTTCGGCACGCGCGGCCGCGGCTGGGCGCGCCTGTCGCTCGCGGTGCCCGACGAGCAGCTCGAGCTCGGGCTCGAGCGGCTCGCGTCCGCACTCCGCACCGGGTGACCGTCGTACCGGTGTCCGGGGCCGGTCGTGTGACCGTTACGCCGCGCGGTCGAGCGTGACGTCGGCGGCGGCCGCGAGGACGCGGATCTCGACCGCGAGCACCTCGGCCCTGATCCAGTCGCCGTGGCGCTCGACGAGCGCGCGCAGCGGCTCCGGCACCGTCAGGACGATGCGGTCGGTCAGCTCGAGACCCTGCTCCTTCCGCATCGAGTTGACGCGGTGGATGAGGTCGTACGCGTCCGCCTCGAGGCGCAGCTCGTCGTCGAGCGCGGTCAGGAGCGCCACGGTCATGCCGTCCGAGCCCGCGACGGCCCAGCCCTCGCGGCCGCCGCGCTCGACGAGCACCTCGTCCGGGCCGAGATCGTGGCCGGCCGCGCGGAAGCCGCCGTCCGGCAGCTGCTCGAACTCGCCCGCCTGGAGCGCGGCGCGCACGGTCGCCAGCTCCTTGCCGAGCTTCGGCCCGAGCACCGGCAGGTTCGGCTTCACGCGCAGCTCGACCGCCTCGACGCGGCCGAACTCCACCTCCTTCACGCGCAGCTCGTCGCCGATCTCCTCCACGTGCGCCGCCGCCCGCGGCGCGCCCTCGACCACGAGGCGCCGCAGCGGCTGCCGGTGCTTCAGCCCCGACGCCGAGCGCGCCTGGCGCCCCAGCGCGACGACCTGCCGCACCTCCGCGATCTCCGCGAGCAGCTCGCGGTCGGGCGCGTCCGTCTCCGGCCAGGGCGCGAGGTGCACCGAGTCCGGCGCCTCGGCGCACGGCCCGGCGACGAGGAGCTGCCACAGGTGCTCCGCGAGGAACGGGAGGATCGGGGCGAGCACGCGCAGCGACTGCACGAGCGCGTACCAGAGCGTCCGGAACGCCGCCTCGTCCCCGTCGTAGAAGCGGCGGCGCGAACGGCGGATGTACCAGTTGGAGAGGTCGTCGAGGTACTCCTCGAAGCGGCGCATCACCTCGACCGTGAGCCACGTCTCGTAGCCCTCCTCGGCGTCGGCGACGAACGCGTGCGTGCGCTCGACGAGCCAGCGGTCGAGCGGGCGCAGGTCGCCGGACGGCTCCAGCTCCTGCCACGAGGGCCGGAAGCCCTCGACGTTCGCGTAGTCCACGAGGAACTTGACGGAGTGCCACAGCGTGAGCAGCTTGCGCTTGATCTCGTCCGCCGGCCCGAACCCGAAGAGCAGGTTCCGGTCGGGCGGCTGCGCGCAGTACTGCCAGCGCATCACATCCGCACCCATGCGGGAGAACGCCTCGTCGGCGGTGATCGTGTTCCCCCACGAGCCGTGCATCTCGCGACCGGTCTCGTCGAGCATCTTCTCGTAGCCGAGCACCTGCCGGAACGGGGCGCGCCCGGTCAGCACCACCGACATGAAGAGCTGCGAGTAGAACCAGAGCCGGATCTGCTCGCGCATCTCCGAGACCCAGTCGGCCGGGAACCACCGCTCCCAGTACGCATGGTCGGGCAGGTCGGCGCGGGTCAGCCCCTTCGCCGCGCCGGTCGCGTAGCCCTCGGGGATCCACTCGGGGTTCCCCCAGCCGAGGGTCGAGAAGGGGACGATTCCCGCATCGAGCCAGACGTCGCCGACCTCCATGATCCGCTCGACCGGCTCGCCGCACGCCTCGCAGCGGACGCGCACGCGGTCGATCCAGGGACGGCGCAGCTCCTCGAGCTGGTCGAGCCCGTCGAGCGCCCGCTCCTCGAGCTCCGCGCGCGAGCCGATCACGGTCAGATGGCCGCACGAGCACGGGTAGAACGGCAGCGGCAGCCCGTAGTAGCGGCGGCGCGAGATGTTCCAGTCGCCCATGTTCAGCAGCCAGTCGTCCATGCGCTTGCCCATGTACTCGGGCGTCCACTCGACCGTCGCGTTCGCGTCGAGCATCGGCTGCCGCAGGTCGCGGACGGAGATGAACCAGTCGTCGGCGAGCCGGAAGATCAGCGGCGTGTGGCAGCGCCAGCACTCGGGATAGCGGTGCTCGTGCAGGCCGGACTCGACGAGGACGCCCTTCTGCTCGAGGTCGCCGATGATCTGCTCGGCCGCCTCGACGGTCGAGAGCCCGTGCAGCCAGCCGTAGTCGTCGTAGAAGCGGCCCGACTCGTCCACCGGCGCGAGCACCGGCAGGTCGTGCACGCGCGAGAGCTCGAAGTCCTCGGCGCCGCAGCCGGGCGCGATGTGGACGATGCCCGTGCCGTCGTCGAGCGAGACCTCGTCCCACGGGATCACGCGGTGCTCGACGTCGCCGGGCGCGAGCTCGTCGAAGGGGCCGCGGTAGCGCCAGCCGACGAGGTCGGCGCCGCGTTTCGTCTCCTCGAACCGCTCGTCGGGGTAGAGCGCGGTCGCGACCCACTCGCCGTTCGCGCGCCGGCCGTACTGCGCCTCCGGGTTGACGGCGGCGGCGACGTTGGCCGGCAGCGTCCACGGCGTCGTCGTCCAGATCACGACGAACTCGCCCGGCCGGTCGAGCAGCGGGAAGCGGACGTAGAGCGAGGGGTCGGCCCGCTCGACGTAGGAGCCGATCAGCTCGTGCTGGGAGATCGAGGTGCCGCAGCGGGGGCACCACTCGGTCGAGCGGTGGCCCGTGTAGAGCCAGTCCCGCTCGTGGACGGACTTCAGCATCCGCCACACGTACTCGATGTTCGTGTCGCTGAAGGTGAAGTAGTCGTTGCCCCAGTCCATCCACATGCCGAGCCGCTTCGAGCCCTTCCACAGCTCGTTCGCCGACCAGACGACCGCCTCGCGGCAGCGGCGCGCGAAGTTCTCGAGCCCGTACTCCTCGATCTCGCGCTTCGAGTTCAGCCCGAGATCGTGCTCGACGCCCACCTCGATCCAGAGCCCCTGGCAGTCGAAGCCGTTCTGGTAGCGCTGGTCGTGCCCGCGCAGCGCCTTGTAGCGCTGGAAGACGTCCTTCAGCGTCCGGCCCCACGCGGTGTGGACGCCGAGCTCCTTGTTCGCGGTGACGGGCCCGTCGAAGAACGAGAAGATCGGGCCGCCCCGGTTCCGTTCGCGCAGCCGCTCGAACGTCTGCTCCCGCTCCCACAGCGCGAGCACGTCCTCCTCGAGCGCAGGATGATCCGGTTTGTCCGGCAGGGACTGGAAGATCTGCTCTCGCATCGGGAAGGCAAGTCTAGAGAGAGGCGTTCTCACCAGTGGGAGATCGGGTATCGGTCTCCCGTCTCACGCGACGAAAGGACGTAATGGCCGACAACGTGACCGACGCGACGTTCGAGAGCGAGGTGCTCGAGAGCGACGAGCCCGTGCTCGTCGACTTCTGGGCGGAGTGGTGCGGCCCGTGCCACGCCGTCGCGCCCGTGCTCGAGAAGATCGCCGACGAGCGCAACCTGAAGCTCGTGAAGGTGAACATCGACGAGAACCAGGATCTCGCGATGCGCTACGGGATCCAGTCGATTCCGAACATGGTCCTCTTCGAGAACGGCGCCCCGAAGGCCTCTGCCGTGGGCGCGATGCCGAAGGGGATGCTCGAGCGCTCGCTCGGGCTCGCCGAGTAGCCCGGAGGTTTCGCGGCAGGGGGCGCCGGGCGCCCTCTGCCCTTGCCTCCCTCTAGGCCGCCTCCCGGCTTTCCAGGAAGCTCAGGAAGGCCGCGTGCTTGGCGAGGTAGTCCTCGATCTCGGCGACTCCCGCCCCGGCCCAGTCCTCGAGCCAGGTCTCCGCGAGGTCGTCCTCGATGCGATGGAGGCCGCGTTCGCTCATGGCGCCATGATCGGCACGAAGGGGCAGGACCGCCATGGGCCGTTCGGCTCAACTTTCGGGCCCCAGGGACCCATTCCCGGGGCGCGTTGCGGGCGCTCGCGCCGAGGGCCTGCGCCGAGCGGACGGAAACGGGCAGGATTGAAGGCGTGATGGACGACGACCCCTGTCCGGCCGAGCACCACGCCGCCGGCGACGAAGGCCGGTAGCGTCTGCCCCGGTCCTCCGCCACCTCGCACGAGCTCGCGCGGGTCGAGCTCCTCGCCGGCCTTCCGGGCGAGACGCTCGCGAAGCTCGCGAAGCGCATGGAGCGCCACGAGGTCGCGCCCGGCACGACGCTCGTGCGCGAGGGCGAGCCCGGCGAGCGCTTCTACGTGGTCTTCGCGGGCATGCTCGCGGTGAGCCAGCGCGACCTCGGCAACAAGGGAGTGCTCCGGCCGGGCGAGTACTTCGGCGAGGTGGCGCTCGCGATGAACGTGCCGCGCACGGCCACCGTCACGGCGATCACGCCGGCCGTCGTCGCGAGCTGCGACCGCGAGACGTTCGACGAGATCCTGCGGCCGCTCTTCGCCGACGACTGAGGTCGCGCTCGCGCGCCGAGGCGTCAGGCCGCGGAGGAGAGCACCGCGGCGCTGAAGGACGGCCAGGCCTCCTTCGCCCAGTCGCCGAACTCGCGGTCCGAGAGGACGGCGCAGGCGAGGCCCGCGTCCGGGTCGACCCACAGGAACGTGCCGGCCGCCCCGAAGTGGCCGAAGGTGCGCGGCGAGCCCTCCGGCGCCGTCCAGTGCGGCGCCTTGCCGTCGCGCAGCTCGAAGGCGAGCCCCCAGTCGTTCGGCTCCATCCGCCCCCAGCCCGGGAGCACGCCGACGAGGCCCGGGAACTGTGTCGCGGTCGCCTCGGCGAGCGTCTCCGGCGCGAGGAGCCTCGGCGCCAGCAGCTCGCGGCCGAGCGCGAGCAGGTCGTCGAGCGTGCCGCGGTAGCCCCAGGCGGGCGAGCTCGCGAGCTGCTGCGAGAGCCCGAGCGGCTCGACGACCGCGCGGCGGAGGTAGTCGGGAAACGGCATCGCGGCGCGCTCGGCGACGAGAGCGGCCGCCGCCTCGATGCCGGTGTTCGAGTAGATGCGGCGCCGGCCGGGCTCGGCCAGCGTGCCCTCGCCGTCCGGCGGCAGCCCCGAGGCGTGCGCGAGCAGGTGCCGGAGCGTCGAGCCGGGCGGGCCGGCCGGCTCGTCGAGATCGACGGTCCCCTCCTCCACGGCGACCAGCACGGCGAGCCCGGTCACGAGCTTCGTCACGGACGCCCAGCGGAAGACGTGGTCGCGCGGCCCGTGCACGCCGAGCTCGGCGTCCGCCCGCACGACGCCGGCCGCGGCGGTTCGGGCGCCCCAGCCGTCGATCTGCCGCAGCGCGTCCACGGCGGTGGATAGTAGTGATGTAACCGGCAACCTTTGCCGGGCCCCCGCCGGAGTGACCCGCGCCGCCGCGGCGAGCTTTCTTCTGCGCGGGGAGGGGCATATCGTCGCTGCATGAGCGGTGGCGACCAGCTCTTCCCGGACTCGATCACCGGCAAGGGATCCCGCTTCCCGCCTGGCGGCAGCGTGCTCGACCACGCGTTCGGGCAGAGCGACCCGTATACGCTGGGCGTCGAGGAGGAGTACATGCTCCTCGACGGCGAGACCTTCGACCTCGTCCAGCACGTCGACACCGTGCTCGCGGCGGTCGCGGGGCACGAGCTCGAGCCGCGGATCAACGCCGAGCTGATGCAGTCCGTGCTCGAGGTGGCGACGCCCGTCTGCCACACGCCGGCCGACGTCGCGGCGCAGCTCCGCCAGATCCGAGGCTTCGTCTGCGCGGTCGCGCGCGGCGAGGGTCTGCGGGTCGGCTCGGCCGGGACGCACCCCTTCTCCCTCTTCGAGCGCCAGCGGATCACCGCGAAGGACCGCTACCGCTCGCTCGTCGACCAGATGCAGTACATCGCGCGGCGCGAGCTGATCTTCGGGATGCACGTCCACGTCGCCGTGGACGGCGCGGAGAAGGCGATCCAGGTCGTGAACGCGCTGATCACGCACCTGCCGGAGCTCGTGGCGCTGTCGGCGAGCTCGCCGTTCTGGCGGGGCGAGCCGACCGGCCTGCACTCGTCGCGTCACATGGTCTTCGCCGCGTTCCCGCGTTCCGGCCCGCCGCCCCGCTTCCGCGACTACGCCGACTACGCGGGGGTCGTCGGGCAGCTCGAGCGCACGGGCTGCATCGCCGACTACACGCACATCTGGTGGGACATCCGCCTGCACCCGCGGCTGGGGACGGTCGAGATCCGGATCTGCGACGCGGTCACCCAGCTCGAGGACGTCGTCGCGATCGCCGCCCTCTGCCAGGCGCTCGTCAAGCACTACAGCGAGCGCTTCGACGCGGGCGAGGAGGTGCCGTCCTTCCACCGGATCCTCACGACCGAGAACAAGTGGCTCGCGGCCCGCTACGGGCTGGAGGCGCCGGTGATGGACCTGCTGACCGGGCGGCGGAACCGGCAGCCGATCGCGCAGCTGATCCGGCGGACGGTGAAGACGGTCGCGCCGCACGCGCGCGAGCTGGGCGCGGAGGCGGAGCTGGCGGGGATCGAGCAGATCCTCGGCCGCGGCAACGGCGCCGACCGGCAGCTGCGCGTCTTCAACGCGAACCGCGACATCGTCGAGGTCGTGCACGAGATCGCCGACCTGACGGAGGTCGCCGCGCAGCCCGCGCCCACGTAGACTCGGCGCAGTGCTGGCCGTCGGCGAGGGCATCCCGGGCGAGGCGCGCGTCTGGACGACACCGCAGGAGAGCGCGACGCTCGACGAGCTCGTCGCCGAGGGGCCGATCCTGCTCGTCTTCCACCTCTACGACTGGTCGTCGACCTGAACGAACGAGATGGAGCTCCTGCGTGACAGGAGCGAGGAGTTCCGGGCGGCGGGCGTGCAGCCGTACGCGATCTCGCGCGACTCGCCCTACACGCACGTCGCGTGGACGCAGGCGCTCGACCTGAACTTCCCGCTGCTCTCGGACTGGAACGCGGAGGCGACGCGCGGCTTCGGCGTCGCCCACGAGCACGGCGGGCGGAGAGACGTCTCGCGGCGGACGGCGTTCCTCGTCGACGGCGGCGGGAGCGTGCGCGGCGCCTGGGAGTACGAGACCTCGGGCGTGCCCGACTTCGACCTGCTGCTCGCGGCCGCGCAGGCCCTGCGTCGCCGCGACGCCTATCCCGCGACCGCGCCGGACGCCACGACTTGGTAGGCTGCGACCGTAGAACCGAACCGAGAGGTGAAGCGATGGCACGACCCTGCTGGTGGTCGGGACACGCAAGGGAGCCTTCCTCCTCGAGAGCGACGGCGACCGGCGAGACTGGGCGGCTGCGCGGCCCGTTCTGCGAGGGCTGGCCGGTCTACCACGCCGTCTTCGACGCCGGCTCGGGCACGATCTTCGCCGCCGCGGCGAGCGAGTGGCACGGCTCGGCGGTCTGGCGCAGCCGCGACCTCGGCGAGAGCTGGGAGATGTCGAGCGAGGGGCTCTCCTACGGCGACGACGAGGGCCGCAAGGTGTCGAAGGTGTCGACGCTCGCCGCTCGCGGGCGGGCGGCTGCTCGTCGGCGTCGAGGCGCCCGGGGATCTTCGAGAGCCGCGACGGCGGCGAGACGTGGTCGCTCCTGTCGACGCTCGTCGGGCCAGCCGGGCAGCGAGGCGTGGGACGACCCGTCCAACCAGCCGCCGGGCCACCTCGGCATCTCCGGCGTTCGTCACCGACCGCGACGACGGCGAGCAGTTCTTGGCGGTCGTGCAGGGCGTCGGCGCCTTCGAGACGACCGACGAGGGCGACGAGCTGGACGCCGCGCAACCGCGGCCTCCGCCGCGACTGGCCGGCCGAGCACGAGGAGGTCGGCTTCTGCGTCCACAAGCTCGTCCGCTCGCCGAGCGACGGGGAGCGGATGTACCAGCAGAACCACGTCGGCATGCACCGCAGCGACGACGAGGGCAGGTCGTGGAAGGAGATCACCGAGGGGCTGCCGAGCGAGTTCGGCTTCGCGGCGGCGGCCCACCCGCACGACCGGGACACCTTCTACGTGATCCCGCTCGACGCGGGCCACGGCCGGATCATGCCCGAGGGCAAGGCGGCCGTCTGGCGGACGAGCGACGGCGGCTCGAGCTGGCGGCCGCTGCGCGACGGGCCTGCCGCAGGACGGACGCGCACCTCGGCGTGCTCCGCTCAGGGGATGGCGGTCGACACGCCACGACGTCGCCTGGCCTCTACTTCGGCACGAGCACCGGCCAGGTGTTCGCGAGCGCCGACGAGGGCGAGACCTGGAAGCGAGATCGCGGAGCTACCTGCCCGCGATCTCGTCGGTCGACGTCGCGGTGGTCGACAACTGAGCGCCGGGCTGCACCTCCCCACGACGCTGACGCCGCTCTTCGCGGGCCTGCCGCGCCGCCTGGACGTCGAGGCGGCGACGGTCGCCGAAGCGATCGACGGGCTCGAGGAGCAGTGGCCCGGCCTCCGCGACCGCCTGGTCGCGGAGGGCCCGTCGCTGCGCCCGCACATCCACGTCTACGTCGACAAGGAGCGCGCCGGGCTCGACGGCAGCGCTCGAGCCGCGCTCGCGGATGGACGTGATCGCCGCGATCTCCGGCGGCTGATGCCCGGCGTGAGAAGCTTCGCTTCTCACGCGCGGCTGAGGGGAACCACTGGTTCCCCTCAGGGCTCCCCTCCCTCCGGCACGCGTCGCCCATGGAAATGTGGCTACGGCGGGAGCGCGGTCCCGCCTCCGCCGGAGAGCCGAGCGCACCCAAGAACGAGTCTGGGCGATCTGCCTGGCCCCGCCCCGTCCGGTCGCGGCCTACGGCCGGGACCAGACGCTCGTTCGGCCTCCACGCAAGCCGGGCTAACGCCCAGGCTTACGCTCCAGCCTTCCGCCGCTGCGGCTGACGGAACGGCAAGGCGTTCGCGTAACGCAGGCGCAGCCGCGTAACGCGAACGCGACCGAGCGACTGCGGACCTGCCGCAGGCGCGTCCGCGAGCGCCGACACGGCGATCCCGTCCAGATCGCTCTTGGGCGAGTGCGCTCCGGCGGCGAAGGCGGGACCGCGCTCCCGCCGCAGCCAGACGACCGCTCCCGCCACGCGAGCCGAAGAAGGGGGCTCATGGGGGAAACCCGGTTTCCCCCATGCCTCTACATGCCCATCGCGTGGTACCCGCTGTCCACGTACAGCGTGGTACCCGTGACGTTCTTCGCCCCGTCGCCGAGGAGATACGCCGCGGCCGAGCCGACGTCCTCGGCCGAGATGTGCCGGCGGAGCGGGGCGCGCTCGCCGACGATGTCCTCCATCGTCGTGAAGCCGGCGATCGACCGGGCCGCGAGGGTGCGCACGGGGCCGGCCGAGATCGCGTTCACGCGGATGTTCTTCTCGCCGAGGTCCCAGGCGAGGTACTTCACGCACGAGTCGAGGGTCGCCTTGGCGACGCCCATCACGTTGTAGTGCGGCACGGCGCGCTCGCCGCCGAGGTAGGTCATCGTCACGATCGCGCCGCCGCCGGCGGCCTCCATCAGCGGCTCGGCGGCGCGGGCGCAGGCGACGAGCGAGTACGCGCTCACGTCCACGCGCGAGCCAGAAGCGGTCGCGCGGCGTGTCGGTGAAGCGGCCCTCGAGATCCTCCGCGGCCGCGAAGGCGACCGAGTGGACGAGGATGTCCAGCTCGCCGCCGAACGCCTCGCCGACCTCGGCGAAGACGCGGGCGACGTCCTCGTCCGAGCGCACGTCGCACTCGGTCACGAGCGCCGCGTCCACGGACTCCGCGAGCTCGCGGACGTTCTTCTCGATCCGCTCGCCCTGGTAGGTGAAGGCGAGCCTCGCGCCGCCGTCGGCGAGCTGCTGCGCGATCGCCCAGGCGATCGAGCGCTTGTTGGCGACGCCGAGGATCAGGGCGCGCTTTCCGGCGAATGCTCCGGCCACCGCGCGATCCTACCCCGCAACGGCTAGCCTGCTGCTGCACGTGCGCCGCGCCATCCCCTTCCTCGCCTGTTGCGCGGCGCTCGTCGTCGCCCTCCCTGCCGCAGCCGAGCTGGTCCCGGTGCGCCGGCACTTCGGCGAGCGGACGCTGCCGCAGGTGCGCGCGGGCGCGATCCCGCTGCTGGCGCGCGGCGCCGCGCGGGTCCGCGTGATCGCCGAGCTGGGCGCGCCGCCGCTCGCCGCCCGGTACGGACGCGGCCTCTACGCCTCCGGCGCCCGGCGGAAGCTCGCCGTCTCGTCGCAGCGCCTCGCAGGCCTACCTGGCGCAGCTCGCGCGCGCCCAGGCGCGCGCCGTCGCGCAGCTTCGCGCCGCGATCCCGCAGGCCCGGGTCCAGAGCCGGTTCCGGATCCTGCTCGACGGGCTGACCGTCGACCTGCCGGCGACGCGGCTGCCGGCGCTGATGCGCCTGCCGGGCGTGACGAAGGTCTACCCCAGTCTCCGCTACACGCTCGCGCTCGACCGCTCGCCGTCGGTGATCGGCGCGGACACGATCCGGCGCGAGCTCGGCGCCGACGGGACCGGGATGAAGATCGGCGTCGTCGACGACGGGATCGACCAGACGAACGCCTTCTTCGACCCGACGGGCTACTCGTACCCGGCCGGCTTCCCCAAGGGCGGCACGCACTGGACGACGCCGAAGGTGATCGTCGCGCGCGTCTTCCCCGGCCCCGGCGCGGGCACGGCCCGGCCGCCTCGCCGTCGACCCGAACGCCTCCTTCCACGGCACCCACGTGGCCGGGATCGCCGCCGGCGACGAGGGCACGACCGCGCCCGCCGGCGCGGACCACCCGGAGGTGACGGGGCTCAGCGGCGTCGCGCCGAAGGCGTGGCTCGGCAACTACCGCGTCTTCACGGTGCCGACGCCGATCGGCCACGTCGCCAACACGCCGGAGATCGTCGCCGCCTTCGAGGCCGCCGTGCGCGACGGCATGGACGTGATCAACTTCTCCGGCGGCGGCCCGCAGACCGACCCGGCGAACGACGCGCTCGTCGAGGCCGTCCACAACGTCGCCGCGGCCGGCGTCGTGCCGGTGATCGCCGCCGGCAACGACCGCGAGGACTTCGGCAACGGCTCGGCCGGCTCGCCGGGGACGGCGCCCGACGCGATCGCGGTCGCGGCCGTCTCCAACACGCACGTCTTCTCTCCCGCGCTCGACGTCGTCGCGCCCGGCGCGCCCGGCGTCCTGAAGGGGATCCCGTTCAGCGGCGCAGCCGGCACGAAGGCGCCCCAGTCATGGGGCGCCGCCGACCAGGCGCTCGTGGACGTGGGGACGATCGCCGGCACGGACGGCAAGCCGGTCGAGCGCCACCTCTGCGGGGCGGAGCCCGACCTCGCCTCGACGCAGGGGACGCTGCCGGCGCACTCGCTCGACGGCAAGATCGCGCTCGCGAAGCGCGGGCTCTGCCCGTTCGTGACGAAGGCGGCGCAGGCGCAGGCCGCCGGCGCGGTGGGGCTGATCCTCTCCGACAACCGCGAGGGCGAGGCAAACGCGATCCCGATCCAGCTCTCTGTCCCGGCCGGGATGGTCTCGAACCTCGACGGCGACCGGCTTCGCGCCTACATGGACGCCGGCAGCGGGCAGACGACGATCCGCGTCGGCCGCGACCCGCTCGAGCTGGAGACCGGCCGCAGCGGCGTGATCACGAGCTTCTCGTCCTCGGGGCCGACCCCGTTCGGGCACGATCTGAAGCCGGACGTCTCCGCGCCGGGCGGCCAGATCCTCTCCTCGACGCTGCCGAACACGAGCGAGTCTCGCTTCGCCGTCTTCGACGGCACCTCGATGGCGACGCCGCACGTCACCGGCGCGGCCGCGCTGCTGCTCGAGCTCCACCCCTGGTGGACGCCCGCGCAGGTGAAGTCGGCGCTCGTCTCGACCGCCGGCCCCGCCTGGGGAGACACGGCACGCACACAGGAGGCGCCCGTCCCGCTCGAGGGCGGCGGACTCGTCGCCCTGCCGCGGGCCGCCGACCCGAAGCTGTTCACCGCTCCGGTCTCGCTCTCCTTCGAGAACCTCGACGTCACGCGCGGCGCCGCGAGCAGGGCGCTGCTCGTGAGGCTGACCGACGCGGGCGGCGGCGCGGGCGCCTGGCAGGTGGAGCTGCACGCGCAGGCGGCCACGGCCGGGTCGTCACTCGACCTGCCCGGCGCGATCTCGGTCGCGCCCGGCGGCGAGGCCGACCTCGCCGTCGTCGCGCGCGCCTCCGCGGACGCCGCGGAGGGCGAGGACTACGGCTTCGTCGTCCTGCGCCGCGGCGAGACGACGCAGCGGGTGCCCTACTTCTTCCTCGTCGAGCGCCCGGCGCTGGCGACGACGCCGGTGCACGCGCTCGCGACCGAGGTCGCGGGCGACACGCGCAAGGGCACGAGCCGCGTGCAGGCCTACCGCTATCCGGTCGCGCCGTTCGGGAACCAGCCGGACACGCCGCCGATGGTCGAGGACGGCGCGGAGGTGCTCTACCGGACGCTGATCGAGGAGCCGGTCGCGAACGCGGGCGTGTCGGTCGTCGTCGCGACGAGCGGCGCGCAGATCGACCCGTTCTACCTCGGCGCGCCCGACGAGAACACCGTCCAGGGCTTCGCCGGGACGCCGGTGGACGTGAACTCGCTCACGTACGACTACCTCGTGCCGGTCGGCGCCGCCGGCGCCTCCTTCCCGCGCCCCGGGACCTTCTACGTGGTCGTCGACTCCGGCCGCATCCGCTTCACCGACCGCAGCGCCGCCGGCGGCTTCCTGCTCCGCTCCTGGGTCAACGACCTGACGCCGCCGTCGCTGCAGCTGCTGACGACGCGCGTCACGGCGGGGCGCCCGACGCTCGTCCTGCGCACGCGAGACTCGCAGTCCGGAGTCGATCCGCTCTCGCTCGTCGTCGGGTACGGGGGAATCCTCGTCGGCGCGAACGCCTACGACCCGCTGACCGGGATCGCCGTCTTCGCGCTGCCGACGACCGCACCCGCCCTCAAGGCGGGGAGCACCAAGCTGACCATGCTCTCCTCCGACTTCGAGGAGGCGAAGAACGTCAACACGACCGGCAACTCGATCATGCCCAACACCCGGACGGCGACCGTCCGCCTGCGCGTCGTCGCCGCCACCACCGCGACCTGGGTGGAGCCCGCGGTGAACGCCTGCGTCGCGAGGCAGCAGCGGCTCGTCGTCGAGGCCGGCTCGCCGCGCAGCGTCAAGGGCGTCCGGTTCCTGGTGGACGGCCGCAAGATCGCCGCCGCGAAGGGCTCGTCGGGCATCTGGGCCGCCGTCTGGCGCAGCGGCTCCGCCGCCGCCGGGCGGCACACGCTGGAGGCCGTCGTGCGGGACGGCTCCGGCAGCACGACGCGGGTACGGCGTATCGTGCGCGTGTGCCGGTAGCGGGCCAGCGCATCGCGGTCGTCACGGGCGCCTCCTCCGGGATCGGCGCCGAGATCGCGCGCGGGCTCGCGGCGCGCGGCCACCGCTGCGTCCTGCTGGCACGCCGCGAGGAGCGGCTCCGGGAGCTCGCCGGCGAGATCGACGGCGAGGTCGAGGTCTGCGACGTCTCCGACCGGGAGGCCGTCGAGGCGACCGCGGCCCGTGTGCTCGAGCGCCATCCGGCGCTGCACGTGCTGGTCAACAACGCGGGCATCCCGGGCCGGGCGACCTTCCTCGACGGAGATCCCGAGACGATCGAGAACGTCGTGCGCGTCAACTACCTCGGCGCCGTCTGGTGCCTGCGGGCGTTCCTGCCCGGGCTGGAGGAGGGCGCGCCGTCCGACGTCGTCAACGTCGTCTCGGTCGCCGGCGTCGTCGCGTTCCCGCCCTCAGGCCCCTACTCCGCCTCGAAGCACGCGCAGCTCGCGTTCTCGCGGGCGACGGCGGCGCAGCTCCGCGGCCTCGGCGTCCGCGTCCACACGGTCAAGCCCGGCTTCGTCGAGACCGAGGGCTTCCCGCAGGGCTGGCTGCCGGCGCCTGTGCGCCGGCTCGTGCTCGAGCCCGACCGGATCGCGGCGCACGTCCTGGCCTCGCTCGAGCACGGGCGCGGCGAGACGACCGTCCCCCGCTGGTACGCCCCCGCCGGCGTTCTCCAAGCGTTGATGCCGAACGTCTTCGCCCGGGTCCTGTCGCGCGCGCGACGGACCTCTAGAATCGTTGCGTGAGCGAATCGTGAGCAGCGCGGACAACGACGAGCACGTCCCCGTCGAGGACGTCATGGCCGTGGCCGAGTTCCGCGCCGCGCTGCGCAGGTTCCTGCGCCGCAGCGAGCGGATCGCGCGCCAGTCGGGGCTGACGCCTCAGCGCCACCTGCTGCTGATGATGATCAAGGGTGCGCCCGCCGGCGACGAGCAGTCGACGGTGACCGAGCTCTCGCACCGGCTCCAGCTCGCGCAGAGCACGGTGACGGAGCTCGTCCGGCGGGCCGAGGAGGTGGGGCTGGTCGAGCGCGAGCAGTCGCAGCGGGACGCGCGGGTCGCGCACCTCCGGCTGACGCGCGAGGGCGAGCGCCGGCTCCACCTCTCCTTCACCGGGCTCGCGACCGAGCGGGAGCAGCTGCGCGACGCCTTCGCCCAGCTCGACGAGTCGGCGGACTAGCCGCCGCCGGAGCTGCCGGAACCGCTCGATCCGCCCGAGCCGCTGCTGCCCCCGGGGCCGACGCCGGGGCTCACGCCGCGCACGACGACCTCGCAGTTCTTGCGGACGATGTCCACGGTGTCGACGATCGCGCGGTCGCGTCCGGCCCCGCAGTCGACGACGTCCCGCTCGTCGTCCTGGGCATAGATCGTGTCGGAGCCCGGCCCGCCGGAGAGGCGGTCCGCGCCCGCGCCGCCGATGAGGATGTCGTTGCCCGGGCCGCCCCAGACCCGGTCGTCGCCGTTCCCGCCGAGCAGCGTGTCGTTGCCGGCGAGCCCGATGATCAGGTCGTCCCAGCCGCTGCCGCCGAGGTAGTCGCTCGTGCGCGTGCCGACGATCCGCCGGCCCTTGCGATGCGGCGGCTCGGCCATCACGGGCTCCGTGGGCTGCGAGAAGGCGAGGATCGTCCCGTAGGCGTTGGCGGCGGTGACCGCGAGGCGGAGCGTGGAGCCGAGGTCGCTCGTCGTGGGGAAGTAGACGACCTTCGTCGCGAGCGCGATGTCGTGGCAGGCGCCGCCGGTGGCGTCGCAGCGCTGCCAGCGGAAGCTCGTCGAGACCGGCTCGTCGCCGGCGAAGGTGCCGACGCCCGCGGTGAGCTGGCGGCCGAGCCGGACCGTGCCGGCGATCTCCGGGTCGCTGATCGAGCTCGGCGCGAAGTGCTGCTTGTCCACGATCGGGAAGGTGTGGTTCGTGAAGTTCGTCTGCGAGCCGGCGACGTTCTCGCCCGTGATGAACACGCGGAGCGTGAAGCCGATGTCGTCGGTCGTCGCCACGTAGGTGGTCGCGGTCGCACCCGGGATGGGGACGCAGGAGTCGATCGCCCCCGCGGCGTCGCAGCGCTTCCACTGGTACGTGAAGGTGATCGGCTGGGAGCCCGTCCACGTCCCGGTCGTGACGCTGAGCTTCTGGTCGACGACGTTGCTGCCGAAGATCGGCGGCGTCGTCCGCAGCTCGGGCGCGTCGGCCGTGACCACCGCGCTCGACTCCGAGTTCTGGGACGTGGAGCCGAGGCTGTTGGTGGCCGTGACCTGGACGCGGAGGCGCATCCCGTTCAGGTCGGATGTGACGACGAGCACGCTCGAGTGGGCGTTCGGGATGTCGTAGCAGGCCCCGTTGAGCGGGTCGCCCGCCTCGCACCGCTTCCACTGGAACGCGTAGGAGATCGGGAACGTGCCCGTCCACGAGCCGATCGTCGCCGCGACGGTGCGGCCGACCGAAGGCGCGCCCGACGAGCCGAAGCCGAGCACGATCGTCGGGTAGGCGACGTTCGTGGGCGGCCCCGCCGAGCCGCCGGCGGAGGTCGTCGCCTGCCAGTCCGGATCGGCGTTCGTCGTGCCCGAGTCGATCGTCGCGACCGAGCCGGAGCCGTCCGAAGCGACCGTCTGGAGCGTGCCCGAGCCGCTCTTGAAGACGAGCTTCGTCGCGTCGGGCGAGTACGCGGGCATGTCGCCCGAGATTCCCGAGCCGACCTTCGTCTGGTTCCCGCCGTCGGCGTCCATCTTGTAGAGGAGCGCCGAGCCGCCGTCCTGGGTGGACGAGTAGACGATCGTGGAGCTGCTCGGCGACCAGCTCGGATGGGCCCGGGCCCCGACCGTCGAGCTCGTGAGCTGCTGCTCGCTGCCGGTCGCGATGCCGTCGGAGCCGAGCGTGACCGTGAAGATCTCGTCGTGACCGCTCACGGAGCGGACGAAGGCGAGCTGCGTCCCGTTTGGCGCCCACGCCGGGTCGGACGCGGCGGACGTGGCGAGGACGGGTGAGGCGTTCGTCCCCGACCCGTCGGCGTTCGACACGTGGATCTTGTCGTCCGTGGTGTTCACATACGCGATCAGGAGGCCGTTGCCCGACCACGTCGGCTGCGTGGCGGGGCCGGCGACGACGGTGACCGGAGAGCCGCTCACCACGCCGTTGACGACCGTGTCCACGTCGATCGCACCGCCCGAGGTCACGTACGCGAGCTTCGAGCCGTTCGGCGACCACACGGGGTCGCTCGCGCCCGTGATCAGGGTCGCCGCAGTCGCGCCCGGGTTGACGACGCAGACGTTCGCGCCGCACGTGTAGGCGACGAGCCCGTTCGCCCCGAAGAACGCGGCATGCGCCGTCCCGCGGAGCGGGAGCAGCACGACGACGAGCCCCGCGAGGAGGGCGAGGGCGAGGCGCGGGCGACCTGAGCACAGCCACGTTGTATCGGTTGGAACCAGTATCCGCCACCCCTACCGGCGCTCCAGCAGATACCAGCCGAGCACGGCGGTGTAGGCGTCGTCGCCGTGCGGCGCCATCCCGAGCGCGCGCTCACGGCTCTCCCCCTCGCAGCCGGCGAGGTCGAGATAGGACTCCAGGTCGCGCTCCTCCGCCACGTGCCGGTCGCGGAGCAGCACGAGCCCGTTCGCCTCGAACAGCTGGCGCAGGTCGCTCTCCGGCAGCAGCCGCTCGTGCCCGGGGTCGCGGGCGCGCTCGAAGCGGTCGACCATGACCGCGTCGAGCGGGTCCGAGGACGCGATCTGGTCGACGACGAGCACGTGCCCGCCCGGGCGAGTCACGCGCGTGAGCTCCGCGACGACGAGCTCGGGCCGGTGGACGTGGTGGAGCGTCCGCAGCGTCCCCGCCAGGTCGAAGGAGAAGTCGGCGAAGGGGAGCGCCGTCGCGTCGCCCTCCACGAACTCGACGTTCCCGAGCCCGGCGGCGCGCTCGCGCGCGAGCGCGAGCAGCTCCGGGACGCGGTCGACCCCCACGACCTCGCCCACGAACGGCGCGAGCGCGAGGGCGAGCGCGCCCGCGCCCGTGCCGACGTCGAGCACCCGCTCGTCGCCGCCGGGAAGCACGAAGTCCTCGACCTGCCGGGAGAGCTCCGCGGCGCGCGCGTCCTGCCGCGCGGCGACCTGGTCCGCCGTCCGCGCGAAGCGGTCGGGGTGCTCAGGCGTCGACGACGACACGGCGTGCGCGCGAGGGGTCGGGGTTGATGCCGCAGACGAGCTCGTACGTGATCGTGTCCGCGACGCGGGCGTGGTGCTCGGCGAGGACGCCGCGACCGAGGAGCACGACCGGCGTCCCGACGGGCATGTCTCGCTCGAGCTCGACCGCGAGCGCGTCCATCGAGACCGTGCCGACGACGGGCCGCAGCTCGCCCCCGACCCGCACCTGCGTCCCGGTCATGTCGCGCCGGAAGCCGTCCGCGTAGCCGACAGGCACGATCCCGATCCACGTGTCCCGCTCCGCGACGAAGCGGCGGCCGTAGCCGGTGCTGTGCCCCCGCGGGAGCAGCCGCGTCTGCGCGACGTGGCTCGTCCAGGTCAGCGCCGGCTCGAGCCCGTCCTCGGCGGGATCGGTGCCGAACGGCGACAGCCCGTAGAGCGCGATCCCGCAACGGGCGACGTCGAAGTGGGCCGAGGGATAGCGGAGGGCGGCGGCGCTGTTCGCGAGGTGACGCGTGAGGTGCGCGTACGCCCTCGTCGCCTCGGCGAAGCGCTCGATCTGCCACTCCGCGAACGCCGAGTCGCTGTCCGCGGTGGCGAGGTGGCTCATCAGCCCGACCACCTCCGCCGGCGGCTCGGGCAGCTCCGAGAGACCCCAGCGGCCCATGCCCGTGTCGAGCTTCAGGTGCACCCGGACACCCTCCGGGATCTCGCCGCCGGAGACGACGAGGTCGAGCCGCGCATCGCGCGCGAGCGCCACCTCGCGGTTCGAGGCGGTCGGGCCCATGACGAGGATTCGCGCGACGGGGAAGTCGTCCCGCAGCGCGAGCCCCTCCGCCACGGTGGCGACGCAGAGCCCGCTCGCGCCCGCTCCGAGAGCGGCGCCGGCGACGTCGGCGGCGCCGTGGCCGTAGCCGTCCGCCTTCACGACCGCCCACAGCCCGGAGCCGTCGAGCGCGCGCAGCAGCGTCTGCGCGTTTCGCCGGACGGCGCCGAGGTCGATGGTGAGCTCGCTCCGGTGCACTACGCGGTCACGTACAGGCCGAGGACGACGACGGCGACGGCGGCGGCGACGCCGGTGAGCGCAGCGCGGCCGGCACGAGGGGCGCCGGCGGCGGCCCGGTCGGCGGCGACGACGGTGAGCACGAGCGAGGGCACGAGCAGGAGCCCGATCGAGAAGCCGCCGAGGAAGGCCCACGCGCCGAGCGTCGCGGCAGCCCAACCGAGAAACCCGAGCCGGACGGTCGGAGGGAGCAGCGCCGCCCCGAGAACGGCGACCGCGGCCGCGGCGAGCGAGGCGGCGACAAAGCCGACGCGGCTGCCGACAGGCTCCCCTTCGCCGCGGATCACGGCGAGGTAGAGCACATCGACGGCGAGGGCGAGCACCGCGGCGCCGGTCGCGGGCAGGGATCCTGGTGCAATCGGAAGCGTGCGCACCGTGCGCAGAGCGTAGATCAGCCGAGCGCGCGCGGAAGCGCCTCGATCACGTCGCCGGCGACGAGCCCTGCGCGCTGGGGCGCCTCGACGGACGCGATCTGCTGCGCGGCGGCGGCGGCGGCGGCCGCCCACTGGGGCTCCAGGCCCTTGGCGAGGAACGCGGCCGCGATCCCGGTCAGGACGTCGCCGGTGCCGGCGGTGGCGAGCGAGGGCAGGCCGAGCGCCGAGACGAGCACGCCGCGGCCCGGCGCCGCCACGAGCGTGTCCTCGCCCTTGAGGACGACCACGCAGCCGAAGCGCTCCGCCGCCTCCCGCACCGAGGCGAGCCTGTGCATGGCTATCTCCTTCGACTCGCGCCCGAGCAGCCGGCCCAGCTCGCCCTCGTGCGGGGTCAGCACCCGCGGCGCAGGCCAGTCGCCCGGCTCGAGCCCGTGCAGGGCGTCGGCGTCCACGACGGCCGGCAGCTCCACCCCGGCGAGCACGCGACGGACGAGCTCCCGCACCGCCTCGCCGCGCCCGAGCCCGGGCCCGATCGCGAGCGCGTGCGCCTTGCCGGCCAGCTCGAGCACCGTCTCCGCCGCGCCGTCCGCGACCTCGCCGCCGTCGTCCGGCAGCGGCCGCTTCACCGCCTCGAGCAGCCGCTGCTCGAAGACGGGCAGCGTCGACTCCGGCGCCGCCACCGTCACGTAGCCGGCGTCGGCCCGCATCGCGGCCATGGCCGTGAGCGAGGGGGCGCCGGTGAGCCCGCGCGAGCCGCCGACGACGAGGACGTGGCCCGCGGTGTACTTGTTGTCCTCGGAGCCGCGGCGCGGCACCGAGGCGAGGATCGCCCGGGTGACGAGCCGGTGCTCGGTCTCGAGCGGCTCGAGCCCGATGTCGGCGACGTGGACGGCGCCCGCGTGGAAGCGGCCCGGCGCGACGGCGAGCCCGACCTTGCGGCCGTGGAAGGTCACGGTCGCAGCGGCGCGCACCGCCGCGCCGGCGATCTCGCCCGTGGAGGCGTCCACACCGGAGGGCAGGTCGATCGCGAGGACGGGAACGCCGGCGCCGTTCATCTGCTCGATCAGCGCGGCCGCGGCGGGGCGCGGCTCGCCGGAGAAGCCGGTGCCGAAGAGCGCGTCGACGACGACGTCCGGCTCGCCGAGGTCGCCCGCTCCCGCCTTTCCGTCGACGATCCGGACCTCGCGGCCCTCCCGTTCCAGGTGGCGGGCCATCACGCGCCCGTCGCCGCCGTTCGAGCCGCCGCCGCAGACGACCGTCCAGCGGCGCGCATCCGGGAAGCGCTCGAGCCCGACCCGCGCCGCGGCGGCGCCCGCCAGCTCCATCAGCTCCGGCACGGAGTCGGGGTAGCCGGGGTGGCGCGCCTCGGCCGCGCGCATCTCCTCGGCGGTGTAGAGCGGTTCGAGCTCGGCGGCCACGGTCACGCCTCGACGACGGCGACGGCCTGCGCGAGCTCGCGCGAGTGCGTCATCGACAGGTCGATCTCCGTCGCGCCGGCCCTGGCCGCCCACGTGGCGACGCGGCCGGAGAGGCGGACGGACGGCTTCGGCCGCCCGACGATCTCGATCTCCGTCCAGGCGAAGGCGCGCGCGACGCCGAAGCCGAGCGCCTTTCCGACCGCCTCCTTGCCGGCGAAGCGGCCGGCGTAGCTCTCGGCCGGGTTGGGGCGCGAGTCGCAGTAGGCGCGCTCGGCCTCGGTGAAGCAGCGCTCGCGGAAGCGCTCGTAGCGGGCGAGCGAGCGGCGGATGCGCTCGATCTCGATCAGGTCGGTGCCGACGCGGATCACAGGTGCTCCTCCAGCCACTCGGGCAGGTGCGAGATCGAGGAGATGATGCCGTCGGGCTTGCGCTCGGCGAGCTCGACGGGATCGGGCCGGAACTTGCCGGTGCGGACGAGGATCGTGCGCATGCCGATCCCCTGGGCGCCGGCGACGTCCGCCTCGAGGTCGTCGCCGACCATCCACGTCATGCGCGGGTCGGCGTCGAGCGCCTCGCAGGCGGCGGCGAAGTAGGCCGGGTTCGGCTTGCCGAGCACGACCGCCTCCGTCTCGGCCGCGTACTCGAGCCCGGCCACGAAGGCGCCGGAGTCGAGCAGCGGGCCGCGCTTCGTCTGCCACCAGCGGTTGCGGTGCAGGCAGTAGAGCGCGGCGCCCATCTCGAGCTCGGCGAACGCCCGCGCGAGGTTCATGTACGAGAAGACGAGGTTGGTCTCGGGCGTCTCGTCGGCGCCGCCGATCAGGACGGCGTCCGCGCCCTCGCCGACGAGCTCGATTCCCTCGAGGTCGCCGACGAGCGCGTGCATCACGAGCGCGAGCACGCGCTTGCCGCGCAGCGCGAGGACGGCCGCGTCGGCGATCGTCTGCACCTCGCCGTCCGCGACGTCGATCCCGTGCGCGCGCAGCTCGGCGGCGAGCTGGAGCCGCGAGCGCGTCGTGGTGTTCGTGACGAAACGGAGCCGGTGGCCGTTGTCCCTGAGCCGGCGCACGGCCTCCGCCGCCCCGGGCAGGGGCTCGCCGGAGACGTGCAGCACGCCGTCAACGTCCAGGAGGATCGCCGCCATTCGCCTCGACTCTAGTGCGTTTCGCGCCGCGGACGGCGTGCAGGCCACCGCCGGGGCCGCGGGTAGCGTATGGCGCGAGACGATCGCGACCTTCGAGCTCCGATGCCACGGCTTCGCGCCGCGGGACGTCGCCCACCGCCGGCTCATCCCGGCGCGGGAGTCCCGCCGCCGCCGCGCGCTCGTTCGCGCGCCATGAGCGACGCGGCGATCCACGTCACCCGCTCGGTGAAGCTGCCGCCGGCGGAGATCGAGCTTCGCACCTCGCGCTCGAGCGGTCCCGGCGGCCAGCACGCGCAGAAGTCCGAGACGCGCGTCGAGGCGGTCTTCGACGTCGAGGCCTCCTCGGCGCTCTCGGCGGCGCAGAAGCGGCGCGTCGTCGCGAAGGCGGGCCCGGTGCTGCGGGCGATCGCGCAGGACGAGCGCAGCCAGCTGCGCAACCGCGAGCTGGCGGTCGAGCGGCTCGTCGCTGCGCTGCGCGAGGCGCTGCGCGTGCCGCGGAAGCGGGTGCCGACCAAGCCGTCGGCGGCCGCGCGCGAGCGGCGCATCCAGGCGAAGAAGCGGCGCGGCGAGACGAAACGGCTGCGCCGCGATATTCGTGGCGATTGACACGACGTCCCAGGCGTCGTAAGGTCGCGCGGAGGCAGGGGAATCGCCCTCTGCAAGGACGTCTGCGGCCCGAGAGAAGGGAGCGCACATGTCCTACCTCTTCACGGGCGAGATCTGTGGGCGCCTGTGCCCGGAGTGCGACGAGCCGCTGAGCGGCGCCGTCATCCGGCTGTACCGGCCCGAGGGAGAGCGGGTCGCCGTGGGCGCGGCCGGAGCCGCGGTCGCGACGAGCGTCAAGCAGACGCTCGCGATCCTCTCGCCGGTCCAGGTCGAGGCGAAGCAGGAGCTGCTGCTCGCCGAGGCGACGCTGGGCGACGACGGCCGCTTCAGCCTCGAGCTCGGCAAGGACTACGACGGCGGCGCGTTCGAGATCGACGTCTACTGCGGCACCGTGCCGCACCTGAAGGGCCCGCCCCGTTCGGAGCCGGCTCAGTTCGTCGTCACGACGCTCGAGCCGGAGTGGCGGGAGCAGAAGCGGGCGCAGGTGGCGTCGTGGGAGATCTGCCTACCGAGCCAGTTCTGGTCCGCGTTCCGCAAGAGCTTCGGCGCCTGGACGATCTGCGGCCACTGCCACGCGAAGACGACCCACCTGCCGGTGCCGGGCGTCCAGGTCTCGGCGTTCGACGTCGACTGGATCCAGGACGACGCGCTCGGCACGGACACGACGGACGGGTCCGGCCACTTCCGGATCGACTACTCGACCGCGGACTTCGAGCAGACGCCGCTCGGGATCCCCTTCGAGCTGACGCAGCCGGGGCCGGACGTCTACTTCAAGGCGCTGCTGGGCACGGCGACGGTGCTCGACGAGCCTCGCTCGCGGGGCCGCGCTCCCGACCGGGAGGACGTCGGCGCCGTCTTCTGCGTCGAGCTCGAGCTGGACGTCACGCTCGGGCCGCCGGTGAAGGACGCGCACTTCACGCACGTGGGCGACTTCGACGTCGACTTCGACATCGACCCGGTCTCGGGGCTCACGAACAAGGCGGTGCTCGGCCACGGCGGCCCGGACTACGGCTTCTGGGGCTCCGTGCTCTTCCGGGGCTTCTGCCCGAAGCAGAACCCCGGCGGCGCGCACGAGACCATGCGCTACCGCTTCCTCTACGACGACGGGAGCGGTCCGGCGCCGATCGCCGGCGCGCTGATCGCGCCGATCTCGGCCGGCTCGCGGCCCGTGCAGTGGGACTTCGGCGCGGGCCTCGTGTGGGTGTGGCAGCCGATCGTGGTGCAGGGGACGGGAACCTCGTCGCCGGACGACCCGACGCCGTCGCCGCTGCCGCCGTCGGGGACGAGCTGGGGCCCGGTGCCCGTGCACGTGATCGTCGCCGACTCCGACGGCTGGGTCGAGGTCGACCAGCGGGCGATCGACGACGGCTTCTTCGACCTGCTCGGGTTCAAGACGACCGCTGCGGTGCCGGGCGGTGCGGCCCCCGTCGGCGCAGCCGGCGCGGCCGTCCCCACCCCGGAGAACGGCACGTCGCTCGTGATCGTGTTCGAGGCGGCAACGGTCGGCAGCTCTCCGCCGGACGTCGTGTTCACCAACCAGCTGGACGCCCTGCACGTGAACAACTGGGTCGAGGCGCACGCGCTCGGGATCACTCAGCTCGGGTCGAGCGGCTGCAGCGGGATCGGCTCGGCGCTCGACATCGAGTGGACGGTCGACCACGAGCTGCTGCGGGACTACGCGGTCGGGATCGGCTCCTCCGCCTGGCCGCAGCCGCTCTCCTCGCCGCTGCCGAGCGGCACGGGGCCGCGCGGCGGGTTCGGCACCGTGCACGAGGACACGTCGGGTTGGGCGAAGTGCTCGTACACGGCGAGCATCACCACCCACCTGCGTCTGACGGACGGGCACTACGACGACAGCGGCCGCACGTACCCGCTGACGTTCTGCAAGACGTGACCGCCACGCGGGGGCCCGCGACCGCGCGGGCCCCCGCGGCGGACTCGTGATGTGGCGGGTGCCGTTGCCCCGTTTCCGGTAAAGGTTGCCGGTTACATCACTAGCTCCGCGAGCGCTCGACGAGGTCGGCGAGCGTCGTACCGTCGAGCACGGCGCGCATGCTGGCGCGCAGCCCGGTCCAGAGGCCCTGGAGGCCCTGTGCCGGGCCGGCGTACTCGAGCTGCTCGGGCAGCACGCCGCCGACGCTCGCGACCGGCCCCTCGAGCGCGCGGATCACGTCGCCGACGCTGATCTCGTCCGCTGGCCGCGCGAGCCGGTAGCCGCCCTCGGCGCCGCGCCGGCTGACGACGAGCTCGGCGTGCCGCAGCTCGCCGAGGATCGTCTCGAGGAACTTCGGCGGGATCTCCTGCGCCGTCGCGAGCCGCTCCGCCTTCACCGGCCCTTCCGGCGCCGCGGCGAGCTCGAGCAGCGCGCGCAGGGCGTAGTCGACCTTCGCGGAGACGCGCACCTCCGCATTGTGGTGGTTACGACCCCGAGCCTGCGCCGACGAGGAGCCGCGGCCACGCGTCGGCCGAGCCGGTGCGGACGACGGCGCCGGTCGAGACGTCGACGACGGCGTACTCGCTCGTGCCGTCCTCCTGGACGAGGGCGAGGCGCCCGGCGACGCCGATCACCCACGGCCGGGTGCCGGGGAAGAGCCGCCAGCGCTCGGCGCCGTCGGGGCCGTAGGCGACGAGCCCCTCGCCGGATCCCTCGCCGCCGTCCTGCGAG